>NZ_JBIVTR010000003.1:160587-468815 GCF_044756785.1 Streptomyces sp. NPDC091649
CGCGTCGTGCCCGGCCGTGCGTACCCGACGGCCGGGCACGACGACGAGCGGAACGCTCCCGGGCTCCGGCCGAAGCCCGGGGGCGGCCACGCGCGGCCCCGACCCGGCCGCCGCCGTGCGGGCCCCTTTCGCGCACCCGACGACAAGCGGACGGCCGCCGGTTGTCACCGTCTGCCAAAGACCGGGCGCCGGTGATCCGTTCGGCGACGGGACCCTTCCCAGGCGTCGTCGGCGTGCGTACCGTACCCGTCGGTAGGGGGTGTGCCCTCCCTCCCGGCCGACGTACGGCCGAGCCCGGCGCGAGCGCGGCCGGGGCACCGCCCGGCGTACGGCCGCAGCACGCCCGACGTCCGTGCGCGGCTCGCGCGGGACCACCGCCGAGAAGCGGACCCAAGGTCCGCAGCCACCCATCCTCCAGGGGCGCCGGAAGGACACATCCGTATGACCGTCGATGCACGCGCCGCGGCGAGACGACCGATCCACTGGGCCGTGGGCGGGGCGCTCGTCGTCGCCACCGCACTCGTCCCCAGCGCCGAATCGGCCGCCGCGGAACAGACCTCACAGGTCGCCCTGCGCTACGCCTGCCCGTTCCCCTCCGGCCCCGAGGACGTGGACGTCGCCGTCTCGGCGGTGCTCCCCACCTCGGCCCGTACGGGAGAGGAGGTCCGCCCCGGCCAGGTCTCCGTCGAGGTGAAGCTGCAACCCACGGCGCTCGCCCGGTTCGCCGGCCTGGACGCCGCCACCCTGTCGGCCCTCGCGCGGCTCACCGTCCGCAACACCGTCGGCGACCGGTCCGCCGACGCCTCCTGGCAGGACCTGACCGCACCCGCCGTCGCGCTGCCCGACGAGGGCGACCTGACCCTGACCGCGACCGGGGAGGTGCCGACGGTCTCCTTCGGCAGCCCCGGACGCGCCACCCTGGCCCCCGCCGCGCTCGCCCTCTCGCTGACCTCGCTCACCGAGGCCGGCGAGGCGACCACGCCCCCCGGGCTCGACATCGCCTGCGAACCCGTTCCCGGACAGGAGACGGAACTGGCCGCGATCACCGTCCGCGGCGACACGGACCCCACCGCTCCCGCGCCCCGGCCGGGAGAAAGCGAGCCCGCACCGGCGCCGGCCCCCACCCGTCCGGCCGAGGGACTGCCGCCCACCGCGCGGGAGAAGATCGACGCCCTCGCCGGCGAACGGCGCGAAGCCCTCGACGACGCCCCGGGCAGCTGCCCGATCGAGATCCCGCCCGAGTGGGTGATGACCACCGCCGAAACCTACGCGGCCGGCTACGCCAATGCCGCCAAGCTGGACGGTGCGGCGGCGCTGGGGCCGGCGTTCATGAAGGTGGTGCTGAACAAGCGCTACATCAACGACTCCTGCGCCTCGACCGTCGACGTCACCTCGGAGGTGAACTTCGAACACGAGGGGCGACGGCAACTCCCCCCGACGAAGGCCACGTTCCTCAGCTTCGGGTTCATGCCGACGACCGCCACCATGACGCTGGAGCAGGTGGGCCCGCCGGCCGCGATCCACACCCACACGGTCACCAACACTCCGACGTACCCGGAGGAGACGACCGTCAGGGCCCAGCTCGTCATGCGGCTCTCCGACGTCGAGGTGAACGGGGTCCCGCTGGACGTGGGGCCCGACTGCCGCACGGAGCGGCCCTTCGAGCAGGTGCTGAGGGGCTACGGCCAGAGCTATCCGCCGGCCGGCTACCTCGTGGCGTTCGGCGGAACCCTGACCGGATACGCCCACATCCCGCCGTTCGAGGGATGCGGTGTGGGCGAGGACCTCGACCCGGTCTTCACCTCGGCCATCTCCAGTCCGGGCGAGAAGGCCGACAACTACACCAAGATGACCCAGGCGCCGCTGTGCGTGGCCACGAACCCGGAAGGGCCGGACTGCCCGCCGAGGGTGCCCGACCCCGAGCGGTGAGTCCCCGCGGCCACGGGCCGTCCCGCGACACGTGACCAGCCCCAGAGCCCTCTCGGTCCCCCGGGACCGAAAGGGCTCTTTTCCTGCCTGCCGGAACGGGCCACCGGCGGCGCGCCTCCTCATCATTCGACAGGTTTGGGAAGCGGATTACTCATCAGCTGATAATCCCCCGCAGCACGTGAATTCTCGCCGAGGAAAATCTGTACCCAGTATTGCGAAGTCAGGTTACCGGCCCGTAGCGTCCCAGACGTGCCGATCGAAAACGGCTGCGCACCAGCTCGCCGGGCACGCTCGGTCCGGGTGCGCTCCGCTCCGGCCCCGGGTCGCCCCGGGCCGACGTACGGATGCTTGCGCAGATTTCGACAAGGACGGGAACCGGCCTTGTCACCGAATGACAACTGATCCGATCTCGGTTTCTCGTTCGCCGATCTCCGCTGTTCAACGGCTTGCCCCGCGGTTTCGGCGGACATAACGTGCGCCCCCTGGTGCATGTGTGACGAGCCGCCATCGCCTTTCTCAGAGCCGGAGCGCCTAACGATGAACACGTTCACCGCCACATCGAGGGAGGGTCGATGGGAATCGAGGTAGTCGTCGAGGGCCTGACGAAGTCCTTCGGCAAGCAGAACATCTGGCAGGACGTCAGCCTCACCCTGCCCGCCGGTGAAGTGAGCGTCATGCTCGGCCCTTCCGGCACCGGAAAGACCGTCTTCCTGAAATCCATCATCGGACTCCTGAAGCCCGAGCAGGGGCGCGTCCTCATCAACGGCGTCGACATGGTGAACAGCTCCGAGCGCGACATCATGGAGACCCGGAAGCTCTTCGGCCTCATGTTCCAGGACGGGGCCCTCTTCGGCTCGATGTCGCTCTTCGACAACATCGCCTTCCCGTTGCGCGAGCACACCCGCAAGAAGGAATCCGAGATCCGCCGCATCGTCATGGAGCGCATCGACATCGTCGGGCTCCTCGGCGCCGAGGGAAAACTGCCGGGCGAGATATCCGGCGGTATGCGCAAGCGGGCCGGCCTCGCCCGGGCCCTGGTCCTGGACCCGCAGATCATCCTCTGCGACGAGCCGGACTCCGGGCTCGACCCGGTCCGCACCGCCTACCTCTCGCAGCTCCTCATCGACCTGAACGCACAGATCGACGCGACGATGCTCATCGTCACCCACAACCTCGACATCGCGGCGACCGTCCCCGACAACATGGGCATGCTGTTCTGCCGCAACCTCGTCACCTTCGGCCCGCGCGAGGTACTGCTCACCAGCGACACCCCGGTCGTCTCCCAGTTCCTCGCCGGACGCCGCGAAGGGCCCATCGGCATGTCCGAGGAGAAGGACGCCGCCACCCTCGCCGCCGAGCAGCGGGACGACACCGCCCCGTGGTTCACCGGACCCCGCACCGTCGTCCCCCAGTTGGAGCCCTCGCCCGGGATGCCCGTGCGCCAGGGCGCGCTGCGTCGCCGGGAGCGGGTCATGTCGATGATGGGGCAGTTGCCGGAGGCCGCCCGCACGGCGATCCTCACCAGCTACGCCCCGGCCGCGGGGGGTGCGCGCGCGTGACCGCTCCGATGCCGGTGCGGCCGCCCGAGCCGCCCGAACCGCCCGGGAAGGCCGGCCCCGAGGCCCCTGCCGCGCCCGAGCAGCGCCGGCCCTCCCGGCTGCTGGCCCCGCTCCGCGAGACCGGGCAACTCTTCGCCCTCGCCGTCGCGGTCGCCCGGGCCGTCTTCCGCCGCCCCTTCCAGGTGCGCGAGTTCATCGAGCAGTTCTGGTTCGTCGCGAGCGTCACGATCCTGCCCGCCGCCCTCGTCTCCATCCCGTTCGGCGCGGTCATCGCCCTCCAGGTCGGCTCCCTCACCCAGCAGCTCGGCGCCCAGTCCTTCACCGGCGGCGCCAGCGTGCTGGCCGTGATCCAGCAGGCGAGCCCGCTCATCGTGGCGCTGCTGATCTCCGGGGCCGCCGGATCCGCGATCTGCGCCGACCTGGGATCGCGCAAGATCCGCGAGGAACTCGACGCGATGGAGGTCATGGGCGTCTCACCCATCCAGCGCCTCGTCGTGCCCCGGGTGCTCGCCACCATGCTCGTCGCCGTCCTGCTCAACGGCCTGATCTCCGTGGTCGGCACGCTCGGCGGCTACTTCTTCAACGTGATCATGCAGGACGGCACCCCGGGCGCGTACCTCGCCAGCTTCTCCGCCCTCGCCCAGCTGCCGGACCTCTACATCAGCGAGTTCAAGGCCCTGATCTTCGGCTTCATCGCGGGCATCGTCGCCGCCTACCGAGGGCTCAACCCGCGCGGCGGCCCCAAGGGCGTCGGCGACGCGGTCAACCAGTCCGTCGTCATCACCTTCATGCTGCTGTTCTTCGTGAACATGGTCCTCACGGCGATCTATCTGCAGATCGTCCCCGCGAAGGGGAGCTGACCGATGGCGATGCTCAGCTGGCTCGACCGATCGGGCGACCAACTCACCTTCTACGTCAAGGCACTCGTCTGGATACCGCGCACCCTGCGCCGCTATCTGCGTGAGGTGCAGCGGCTGCTGGCCGAAGTCACCTTCGGCAGCGGCGGCCTCGGCGTCATCGGCGGCACCATCGGCGTGATGATCGCCATGACCCTCTTCACCGGCACCGTCGTCGGGCTCCAGGGTTACGCGGCCCTCAACCAGATCGGCACCTCGGCCTTCACCGGGTTCATCTCCGCCTACTTCAACACCCGGGAGATCGCCCCCCTGGTCGCCGGACTGGCCCTCTCGGCCACCGTCGGCGCGGGCTTCACCGCCCAGCTCGGCGCGATGCGGATCAACGAGGAGGTCGACGCCCTGGAGGCGATGGGCGTCCGGTCCATGCCCTACCTCGTCACCACCCGGATCATCGCCGGAGTCGTCGCGATCATCCCGCTGTACGCGATCGGGCTGCTCTCCTCGTACGTCGCCTCCCGCTACATCACCATCCTGTTCAACGGACAGTCGGCCGGGACGTACGACCACTACTTCAACCTCTTCCTCTCCCCGCAGGACGTGCTGCTGTCGGTGCTCAAGGTGCTGATCTTCAGCGTGCTGGTCATCCTCGCCCACTGCTACTACGGCTTCCATGCCACCGGCGGACCGGCCGGCGTGGGCGTGGCGGTCGGCCGGTCGGTGCGCAACGCCATCGTCATCATCAGCGTCACCGACTTCTTCCTCTCGCTCGCCATCTGGGGCGCCACGACGACGGTGAAGGTGGCAGGCTGATGGGCAGATCCAGTACACGCACGGTCCGCCGGAGACTGGCCGGAGTCGCCTTCCTCCTGGTGCCCGCCGTCCTGGTGTGGGTGTCGGTATCCGTGTACGAGAAGGACTTCACCGACGACGCCACCGTCACCGTCCGCACCGGCTCGGTCGGCAACGAGATGCACGACAACGCCGATGTGAAGCTGCGCGGCGTCGTCATCGGCCAGGTCCGCTCCATCGCCACCGACGGCGACGGCGCCAGCCTCACCCTGGCCATCGACCGGGACAAGCTCGAACAGGTCCCCGCCGACGTCACCGCGCAGATGCTCCCCACCACACTCTTCGGCGCACGGTTCGTCGCACTCGTCCCACCGCGCATCCCGACGGGCTCGACCCTGCGGGCCGGGGCGGTCATCCCGCAGGACCGCTCCAGCAACGCCATCGAGCTGGAACAGGTCCTGGACAACGTCCTGCCGCTGCTGACCGCCGTGAAGCCCGAGAAGCTCTCCGCCACCTTGAACGCGGTGTCCCAGGCCCTGGAGGGGCGGGGGGAACGCCTCGGCGAGACGCTGACCACCCTCGACGGCCACCTGAAGAAGTTCAACCCCCAACTCCCCACCCTCAACGCCGACATCAAGGAACTCGTCAAGGTGAGCACGCTGTACGCGGACGCCGCCCCGGACGTCCTCGACGCTCTGACCGACGCCACGGTCACCAGCTCCACCCTCGCCGACCAGGAGGCGCGGCTCGCCGGGCTCTACGGCGCCACCACGGCCGCCGCGCAGGACACGACCTCCTTCCTCCGGGAGAACAAGGACAACCTCATCCGGCTCTCCGCCGCCGGCCGGCCCTCCCTCGAACTCCTCGCCGAATACGCCGAGTCGTTCCCCTGCACCCTGCGCACCATGGCCGGCTTCGTTCCGGCCATGGACAAGGCCCTCGGCAAGGGCACCGACGAACCGGGGCTGCACGTGTCGATCAAGGCCGTCCCCTCCAAGGGCAAGTACGTCCCCGGGAAGGACACGCCGGTGTACGGGGCCGGCGGCGGACCGCACTGCTACTCGGTGCCGTACGTCGGCAAGCACGCCCCGACCGCCGACACCCGCCGGGCCGCCGACGTCACCGCACCCCCGGCAGACCGGGGCGACGACGCGGACACCGCGCTCGGACTGCCCAACTCCCCTCAGGAATCCCGGCTCGTCAACGAACTGGTCGCACCCTCGCTGAAGGTCCGGCCCGGGTCCCTGCCCGACTGGAGCAGCGTGCTCATCGGCCCGGCCTTCCGCGGTGCGGAGGTGAAGCTCAAGTGAAACGCCGCTCGCTCGCTGGACCGATCGCCAAGTCCCTCGTCTTCATCGTCGTGACCGTGCTGGCCACCACCGTCCTCGGGCTCTCCATCGCCAACACGGGCGTCGGGGACACCACCGCCTACAAGGCGCGGTTCACCGACGCCACCGGGCTCATCCCCGGCGACAGCGTCCGGATAGCCGGGGTGAAGGTCGGCCAGGTCGAGTCCGTGAAGGTCGCCGACCGACGGGTCGCCGAGGTCGCCTTCGCCGTACGCAAGGGGCGCGCCCTCCCCGCCTCGGTGACGGCGTCCATCAAATACCTCAACATGGTCGGCCAGCGGTACGTCGACCTCGACCGGGGCCCGGGACCCGTCGGCCGGGCCTTCGCGCCGGGCGACACCATCCCGCTCTCCCGCACCACCCCGGCGCTCGACCTCACCCAGCTCTTCAACGGCTTCCAGCCCCTCTTCGAAGGGCTGTCCCCGCCCGACGTCAACCAACTCGCCGGCTCCATCGTCCAGGTCCTCCAGGGCGAGGGCGGCACCGTCGACAGCATCCTGCGGCACGTCGGCTCGCTCACCACCACCGTCGCCGCGAAGGACAAGGTGATCGGCGAGGTGATCAAGAACCTCAACACCGTCCTGAAGACGGTCAACGACCGGGAGGCGGGCTTCGACGACCTCGTGGTCACCCTCCAGAAGCTGGTCACCGGCTTCTCCGGCGACCGCAAGCCGCTCGGCGAGGCCGTCACGGCGATGGGCGCGCTCACCACCGTCACCGCCGACCTCTTCCAGGACGGCCGGAAGCCGCTCAAGGACGACATCCGCCAACTCGGTCGACTCAGTGGTCAGTTGGAGAAGGACACGCCTCAGATCGAGAACTTCCTCCAGAAGACCCCGGCCAAGATGGCGGCCATCAGCCGGCTGACGTCCTACGGATCGTGGCTCAACCTCTACCTCTGCGAAGCGAAGGTCAGCGGCGTCACCCACGACGACGGCAGCAAGCCGCCGGGCGGTATCGCGATCACCCAACCGAGGTGCCTGGCATGAGAATCACCCCCATCCGGGAACGCAACCCGGTCGCCGTCGCCATCGCCGGGCTCCTCGTCCTGGCCCTGGTCGGCCTCGCCGGCTGGCGCGCCGACTCACTGCCCTTCGTCCAGGGAGGCACCTCCTACAGCGCTGACTTCACCGAGTCCGCCGGCCTCGCCGACGGGGACGAGGTCCGGATCGCCGGAGTGAAGGTCGGCGAGGTCACCGGCGTCTCCCTCGACGGAGCGAAGGTCCGGGTCGACTTCCGGGTGAAGGACGCCTGGATCGGCGACTCCTCCACCGTGGGCATCGCCATCAAGACCCTCCTCGGCGAGAAGTACCTCGCCGTCGACCCGCTGGGCGACGCCCCGCAGGACCCCGGCTCCCGTATCACCGCGAGCCGCACCACGTCCCCGTACGACGTCACCCAGGCGTTCAACGGACTCGGGGAGACCATCGGGGAGATCGACACCGAACAGCTCGCGAAGAGCTTCGAGACGATCTCCGCCACCTTCAAGGACTCCCCGCCCCACGTCCGCAGCGCCGCGGACGGGCTCTCCGCCCTCTCCCGTACGGTCTCCGAACGCGACGCCCAGCTCGCCACCCTGCTCCGCAGCAGCAAACAGCTCACCGAGACCCTCGCCGGGAAGAAGAGCAGCTTCGAAACCCTCCTGGAGGACGGAAACCTGCTCCTCGGCGAGATCCAGGCCCGCCGCGACTCCATCCACCTGCTGCTCACCGGCACCCGGAAGCTGGGCACCCAGCTCACCGGACTCGTCGAGGACAACGACAAGCAGCTCGGGCCGACCCTCCAGTCCCTCGGCCGGGTCACCGCCGTGCTCGTGAAGAACCGCAAGAGCCTGGACAAGGTCCTCGCCATGACCGGCTCCTACAGCCGGCTCGTCGGCAACACCCTGGGCAGCGGGCGCTGGTTCGACAACTACGTCTGCGGCGTCGTGCCCAAGAGCTACCTCCCCGCCGGCACACCCCCGGCGACCGGATGCATGCCACCGCGGCAGGAAGGGGGCCGCTGACATGAGACGCACCCGCATCACCGGCATCGCCGCCGGACTCGCCCTCGTCGCCGTCGCGGCCGCCACCGGAGTGAGCGCCCTGGAGGAGGACGGGAAGACCACCGTCACCGCCTACTTCGAGCGCGCCACCGGTGTCTACGCCGGATCCGACCTGCGGATCCTCGGCGTCAAGGTCGGCACCGTCGACTCCGTCGAGCCCCGCGGCAAGGAGGTGAAGGTCGTCCTGCGCCTGGACCGGGGCATCGACGTCCCCAAGGACGCACACGCCGTGGTCGTCGCCCCCAGCCTGGTCGCCGACCGCTACGTCCAGCTCGCCCCGGCCTACGCCGGCGGCCCCCGGCTCGCCGACGACGCGGTCCTGCCCGCGGCCCGCAACGCCACCCCCGTCGAGGTCGACGAGCTGTACGCCTCCATCACCGAACTCTCCACCGCGCTGGGTCCGAACGGAGCCAACTCCGACGGGGCGCTCGCCCGGCTCCTGGACACCGGGGCGAAGAACCTCGACGGCAACGGAAAGGCCATCGGAGACTCCATCGAGCAGTTCGGCAAGGCCACCAAGACCCTCGACAAGAGCAGCGGCGACCTGTTCGACACCCTGGCCCACCTCCAGACTTTCACCACCATGCTCAAGAAGAACGACGGCAACGTCCGCAGTGCCGAACAGCAGCTGAACACGGTCACCTCCTTCCTCGCCGACGACAAGAAGAACCTCAGCGCGGCCCTCAAGGAACTCGGCACCGCCCTCGGCCAGGTCAAGGCGTTCATCGCCAAGAACCGCGGCGCGCTCAAGAAGAACGTCGAGGCCCTGGTGCCCGTCACCCAGGCGCTCGTCGACCAGCGGGCCTCGCTCGCCGAGGCGATGGACACCCTGCCGCTCGCCGCGGGCAACGTCCTCAACGCCTACGACCCGGCCAACCGCACCCTCAACGGGCGGACCAACCTCAACGAACTGTCCATGGGCGGACCGCTCGTCGACCCCGGGGCGGCCTCCGCCGCCGGCCGGCTCACCGGCCTCGCCCCCGTCGACGCGACCCGCCGCAAGGACCTTCCCGTCCTGCCGCTGCCGGAGGTCGGAACGGTCTACGGCACACCCGGGAAGCAGTCGGGCAAGCAATCCGGAGACGGGTCCGGAGACGGGTCCGGAGACGGGTCCGGAGACCGGGAAGCGGCCACGAAGAAGGGGGCGGAACGATGAACGGCGACGACCGGCGCAGACCCGTCGTACGGGCCGCCGTCGGAGGTGTGGCCCTGCTCGCCACCGGAGCGCTGATCGCCCTGGTCGCGGTCCGCGCCGACGTTCCCTCCTTCACCGGCATCGAACAGATCCCCCTGCCGGGCGGAGCGGATCTCGGCGACCGCCCGTACGAGGTGACCGCCGAGTTCGGCGACGTCCTCAGCCTCGCCCCGCAGTCCTCGGTCAAGGTCAACGACGTGTCCGTGGGGCGCGTCACGAAGATCGCCCTCGCCCCGGACGGCTGGCGGGCCCGGGTCACCATGCGGGTCAACGGGGAGATCCAACTCCCCGCGAACGCCTACGCCCGACTGGAACAGTCCAGCCTGCTCGGCGAGAAGTTCATTCAGCTCGCCCCGCCCCCGAAGGGCACCGCACGAGGATCGCTCGCCGCCGGCGGCCGCATACCGCACTCCCGCACCAACCGGAACCCGGAGGTCGAAGAGGTCTTCGGCGCCCTGTCCATGCTCCTCAACGGGGGTGGCGTCAACCAGCTCAAGACCATCACCACCGAACTCAACAAGGCGCTCTCCGGGCAGGAACCGCAGATCCGCTCCATGCTCAACCGGGTCGACACGCTCGTGACCAACCTGGACGAGAACAAGGGCGACATCACCAAGGCCCTGGACGGCGTCAACCGGCTCGCGGCCACCCTGGCCACCCGCAAACAGGACGTCGGCACGGTCCTGACCGGGCTCAGCCCCGGACTGAAGGTCCTGGAGAAGCAGCGCGGCTCCCTGCTGACCATGCTGCGTTCCCTGGACACGCTCTCCACCGTGGCCGTCGACACGATCAACCGGAGCAAAGCCGACATGATCGCCGACCTCAAGGCGCTCGCCCCGACCCTCAGGGCGCTCGCCGACTCGGGCCAGGACCTCCCCGACTCGCTGCAGGTGCTGCTCACCTACCCCTTCACGGACGAGGTCCTGCGCGGTGTCAAGGGCGACTACCTCAACGTCTACCTGGACGTGACGGCCGTGCCCGGTACGCAGATCATCCCGGCCCTCACGCCGGACGCCCCCGGAATCCCGCTGCCGCCGGCCGAGGGCGAGGGGGCGGCAGCCAGGGCGCTGCCGCTGCCGCTGCCCGCCGTGTCGGGCACACCGAAGACCGCCGCGCCCGGGGCGCCGAAGCCGGCCGTGTCCGGGACACCGAAGCCCGCGAAGGAGGCGACGCCGTGATCACCCTCGCCATCCGGCTGAAGAACCTCGCCTTCCTCGTCATCGCCGTCCTCGTCCTCGGCTACCTGGGCGTGCGGTACGCCGATCTCGGCCATTACGTGGGACTGCGCAGCTACTACACCGTCACGGTGCAACTCCCGCAGACGGGCGGCCTGTACACCCACTCCAACGTCACCTACCGGGGTGTCTCCGTGGGTCGTGTCGGCCCCATCGACCTGACCGACGAAGGCGTCGAGGCCCAGCTGCGGATCGAGAAGGACGCCCCGCCGATCCCGGACAGCCTCACCGCCGTCGTGGCGAACCTCTCCGCGGTCGGCGAGCAGTACGTCGATCTGCGGCCCACCCGTGCGGACGGGCCCTACCTGGGCAACGGCTCCGTCATCGACGAGGCCGACACCACCATCCCGGCACCCCCCACCGACGTCCTCACCAGCGTCGACAGCCTGGCGAGCTCGGTGGACCTGGAGAGCCTGCGGACCGTGGTCGAGGAGTTCGGCGCCGCCTTCGAAGGGCGCGGCGACGACCTCCAGGTCCTGCTGGACACCGGGGGCGACTTCGTCGAGGCAGCCGACAAGGCCCTGCCGGTCACCACCCGGCTGATGGCCGACGGCGAGCGAGTCCTGCGCACCCAGGCCGAACAGGGGCAGGCGCTCAAGGGCTTCGCCTCCGGAGCCAAGGAACTGGCCGCCGAACTCAAGGGTTCCGACGCCGACCTGCGCCGCCTCATCGCGACCACTCCGGACGCCGCCACCCAGATCAGCGGACTGCTGCGCGATGTCGATCCCGCCTTCGGCGTCGTCGTCGCCAACCTCCTCACCACTTCGGAGGTCGCCGTGACCCGTCAGCGCGGTCTGGAGGAACTCCTCGTGAAGCTGCCCGCCGTCGCCGCCGCCGGAGCGAGCGCGGTCGACGAGGACGGCGCCCGGTTCGGGATGTCCGTCACCTTCTTCGAACCGCTGCCCTGCACCGCGGGTTACGGAGGCACGGTCTACCGCAACGGCCTCGACACCTCGGACGGGCCCGCCGTGAACACGGCCGCCCGCTGTACGTCCGCGCCCGGCACCGGCGTCAACGTCCGGGGCAGCGCCAACGCCCCCAAGGGCGGCCCGGTGCCGAAACCGGCCGTACCGGGATCGATGAAGCTGCCCGGGGCCGTGGGCGGCGATGCGACGACCGCTCGGCCGCCGGCCGAGGGCATGGCCGGGCTGCTCGGCCTGGGAGGCGGCTCATGACTCCCCGCACCCGACGCCCGGTGGGCTGGGCCGTGCTGCTCGTCGCCGCCCTGGTCTGCGGCCTGGGGGCCTGGTCGTACGGGCAGGCGCGCGGCGACCGCTCCCTGTCGTACGCGAAGGCGCGCGACACGGCGCTGGCCGAGGGCAAACGCCATCTGGCGACGCTGAACAGCCTGGACGGCGAGAACGCGAAGCGGGTGGAAGCGGGCCTGCGGGCCTGGCTGGACTCCTCCACGGGGCCGCTGCACGACGAACTGAAGCGGACCCGGAACGCGGACGCGAAGTCGCTGACGGCCGCGGGAGACACGGCACGCGGCAAGGTCACGTCGGCCGCGCTGACCGCATTGGACGAGCGCACGGGCACGGCGGAGCTGATCGCCACCGTGGACGTCGAGGTCACCCCGCGCACCGGTGCGGCCGGCACCCAGCGCAAGCGGTTCGGGGCGACCCTCGCCCGTACGGCCGACGGCTGGAAGGTCAAGGCGCTCACGGCGATCGGGACGGGCGGCGGCCGATGAGACCACGGGGAGGGGCGACGACCGTGAACAGCACGACGACGGACACGCCGTACACGACGACGGACACGCCGGACACGAAGGCGGCGGACGCGCCCCTCGGCACGGACGCGGGCCCCGGCCCGGAGGAGGGCCGCCCCGACCCCGCCCCTGGAAACCAGGACACGGCGGGGGACGTGGCGGACGCGGAGGACACGGCGACGGCGGAGGGGGGCCCGGAGGGCGCCGTGGAGGTTTCGCGGCGCCGCTGGCCCCGCGTTCTCGGCGCACTCCTGGCGGTCGCGATGATCGCCACGGGGGGCGCCCTGTACGTCGAGGGCCGCCACCTGCGTGACACCCCGGCCACCACGAACCTCGCGCTCACCGACGCGGAGGCGACCACCCGCGTCACCGGCGACGTCAGCAGCGCGCTCGGGAAGATCTTCTCGTACGGTCCCGGAGCCACCGCCGTCACCAGGGCGGCGGCGAAGGACGTCCTGGCCGGCAAGGCGCTCCAGCAGTACGCGGCACTGTTCGGCCAGGTCGAACGGCAGTCCGCCGACCAGAAGCTGACGCTCACCACCGAGGTCGTCCGGGCCGGGGTGACCCGGCTGACCGGCAGCAGCGCCCACCTCCTGGTCTTCCTCGACCAGGTCTACGAACGGCGGGGCCGCACCCCGACCACCGCCTCCGCTCAGCTCACGGTGACCGCCGAACTGCGTGACGGGCGCTGGTGGATCGTCGAGATCGGCACCACATGACGGCGGGCCGGAGGCGATGGCGCACCGGTCCGGTTGGGCAGGCAGGGGAGAGGCAGCACATGGCACGGCAGTGGACGGCACGCCAGGGCAGGGCACAAGAGAGCACGGCCGGCGAGGGCACGGCACAAGAGGGCACGGCACACGAGGGCACGGCGCGGGAAGGCACGACACGGGCGGGGACGAGGAATCCGCTGGTGATCGCCACGCTCGCCCTGGCGGTCTGCGCGGCCGGAGCGGCGGGCTGGGGCGGCTGGCTGCGCTACGAGGCCGCGCACGACGACGCGGCGTCCTTCGCACAGGTGCGGGACGACGCGCTGGCGGCGGGCGAACAGGCGGTGCAGAACATGAACACCCTGGACCACCGGTCGCTGGAGAAGGGGCTCGACAGCTGGGAGCAGTCCACCACCGGCGACCTGCATGCCCAACTCATCGACGGACGCGACGCGTTCGCCGAGCAGATCGGCAAGGCGAAGACGGTGAGCACGGCCGAGGTCCTCTCCGGCGCGGTGACCGAACTGGACGAACGTGCGGGCCGTGCCGGGGTGATGGTGGCGCTGCGGGTCACCGTGACCGCGCCGGAGGGCGAACCCGCGGTGAAGGAGAGCCGGTTGCTCGGAAGCCTGACCCGGACGTCCGAGGGATGGAAACTCAGCGCGCTGGGTCAGGCGCCCGTCGGCGGCACGGCCGGCTGACCTCGACTCCGCACCCGCCCCGCCCCGCCCCGCACATCCCGGAGAGGACCTCGCCCATGTCGACGACCCGCCACCTCGTCAACCGCCGCCGTCGGCTGGCCACGGCGCCACCGCGTACGGCGGAGGCCGGGACGGAACCGGAATCCGGGATGACCTCCGCCCCGGAAGCCGCCACCGCCACCGACATCGGACCGCAGGGCGCAACGCGCACGGCCACCGGCACCGAAACCGTCGGCGACCCCGGCCGTACCCACGACGCCGGGGCCGACGCCGACTCCACCACCGGCCCCGACGCCGATGCCACTCCCGGCACCGCTCCCGACGCCTCCCGTGACGCGGCACCACGCCTCCGCGGTACGGCATCCCGCCTCCGCGTCGGGCTGCCCGTCGTCCTGTGCGCCCTCACCGTGCTGCTGGGGTCCTTCGCCGCCTGGGCCTTCGCCTCGGCCGACGATCTGCGCGACGAACCGGCCCGGCAGAACACCGCTCTCACCGACATCGGCAGGACGAGCGAGGTGAAGGGCCGGATCAGTGAGGCGGTCGGCGCGGTGTTCTCGTACGACTACGCCTCGCCCGCCCGGTCCGACCGTGCGGCGAGCACCTACCTGACCGGCCGGGCCGTGCAACAGCACAAGGACATGCTCGCCGACGTACGGGAGCAGGCTCCGCGGCAGAAGCTCGTCCTGACCACCACCGTGACCGGGAGCGGGGTCGAGTTCCTCGACGGCGACCGTGCCCGGCTGCTGATCTTCGCCGACCAGAGCAACACCCGTACCGGCAAGGACGAGGAGACGACGTACGCGGCGGCCATGTTCGCCGTGGACGCGGTCCGCCGCGGGGACAGCTGGCTGATCGCCGCCATCGACACGTTCACCCGCTGAGACCGGAGCCCGGATACCCGGGCCCCGGGAGAGAACCCCGGACGCCGGGGAAGAGGGGAGCCCAGATGAGCTTCAACCGCACCGTGCGCCGCCGGCTCAGCACCACGGCCACGGCCGTCGTCGCGATGACCGCGCTCACCGCGTCCCAGGCCCCGGGGTTCGCGCCGCCCGAGACCCGGCAGGAGAACGCGGCGGCGTCGGACGACGTCGTGTGGAGCGACGTGCCGGGCGACGACGTGTACCACACCGAGTTGCCGCCGCTGCGGTCCCCGAAGCCTCCCGCGCCCCTGAAGCCCGGCACGAAACCCGATCCCGTCGTGGCCCGTGCCTGGTCCGAGGCGGGCATTCCGGCCACCGTGCTGGCCGCCTACCGCCGGGCCGAGCGCGCGGTGGGCCGCAGCGACCCGGGGTGCGGGCTGCCGTGGCAACTGCTCGCGGCGATCGGCAAGGTCGAGTCCGGCCAGGCGTCCGGCGGACGGGTGGACGCGCGCGGGACGACGCTCACCCCGATCCTCGGCCCCGCGCTCGACGGGAGGGGCTTCGCCCTGATCAGGGACACCGATGACGGGGCGTACGACGGGGACCGCTCCTACGACCGGGCGGTCGGGCCCATGCAGTTCATCCCCTCCACCTGGGCGGCCTGGGGCGCGGACGGGAACGGAGACGGCCGCCGGGACCCGAACAACATCCATGACGCGGCGCTGGCCGCCGGGCACTACCTCTGCGCGGGCTCCCGTGATCTGACCCGCCGCGCCGACCTGGACCGGGCCATCCTCAGCTACAACCGCTCCGACACCTATCTGCGGACGGTGCTGTCCTGGCTGGAGTTCTACCGCAAGGGCAGCCACCCGGTCGCCGACGGCCGGGGCGTCATCCCGGCCAGCCCGGGCCCGGGCGGGAAGACCCCGCCGAAGGCCCCGGTCGGCGGCCCCGGCGCGCCGGAACGTCCCGGCAAGGGGGACGGAGGCGTCGTCATCGGACCGCAGCCCACCCGGCCGCCGAGCAAGCCCCCCACGCCGCCCCCCACCGACCCCGGTTCGCCGGACCCGAGCCCCGACCCGACGGGCCCCGGCCCCACTGCCGACCCGACGGACCCCGGCCCCACCGACCCCGGACCCACTCCCGACCCGACGGACCCCGGCCCCACCGACCCCGGACCCACTCCCGACCCGACCGACCCGGGCCCCACCGGCCCCGGTCCCACCGACCCGGGCCCCACCGGCCCCGGTCCCACCGACCCGGGCCCCACCGACCCCGCTCCCACCGACCCGGGCCCCACCGACCCCGGTCCCACCGAGCCGGGCCCGAGCCCCACCCCCGACCCGACCGTGCCCACCACAGCGCCCGACCCCGGCGAGACCGGCCCCGGCTGCACCGACGGCCCCCCGCCCCCGGCCGGCGACGCGGATCCGGACGGGCCGTGCGCCCCGCCGGCCGGCGGGCAGGAGTCAGCCGCCTGACAGCACCTCGGACAGGTCGTAGGAGACGACCTCCTCCAACTGCGCGTACGTACAGCCGGCCGGGGACCGGTCCGGCCGCCATCGACGGAACTGCGTGGTGTGCCGGAACCGGTCGCCCTCCATGTGGTCGTACGCCACCTCGCACACCCGCTCCGGACGCAGCGGCACCCACGACTGGTCCTTCTTGCCCGACCAGCGGTTCTGCGTCCCCGGCAGCCGGGACTGCTCGTGTGCCGCCGCGTCCGCCCAGGCGCCCCACGGGTGCTCGGCGAACGCGCAGCGCAGTGAAGCCAGTTCCTCGGCGAGGGCGGCGCGCCGTTTCATCGGGAAGGCCGCGCAGACACCGACGTGCTGGAGCACGCCGTCGGCGTCGTACAGGCCGAGCAGCAGCGAGCCGACGACCGGGCCGCTCTTGTGCTCGCGGTAGCCCGCCACCACGACGTCGGCGGTCCGCTCGTGCTTGATCTTGTACATCACCCGGGCGTCGGGCCGGTAGGGGAGATCGAGCGGCTTCGCCACGATCCCGTCGAGCCCGGCCCCCTCGAACCGCTCGAACCACCCCCGGGCGACCTCGATGTCCGTGGTGGACGGGGCGAGGAGAACAGGCGCGGACGCGTCCGAGAGCGCCGTTCTCAGCACCTCCCGCCGGTCCGCCTGCCGGGCGGAGAGAAGCGAGGCGTCGTCCACCGCCAGGACGTCGAAGGCGATCAGGCTCGCGGGGGTCTGCTCGGCGAGCATCCGCACCCGGGAGTCGGCCGGATGAATGCGCTCGCTGAGCCGCTCGAAGTCGAGCCGCCCCTCGTGGGCGATGACGATCTCCCCGTCGATCACACAGCGCGGCGGGAGGTTCTCCCGTACGGAGGTGACCAGGTCGGGGAAGTAGCGGGTCAGCGATTTCCCGGTACGGCTGCCGATCTCCACCTCGTCACCGTCCCGGTACACGATCGCCCGGAAGCCGTCCCACTTCGCCTCGTAGCTCATGCCCGGCGGGATCGCGGACACCGACTTGGCGAGCATCGGCTTCACGGGCGGCATCACCGGCAGATCCATGGCCCGATTCTGGCCCGGGCGCCCGCGAATGTCTCCCGATGTGCGGCATATGTGCGACCGGCCTACGGTGGCCGTCATGGGAGCAGCGGTGGAGCTGGACGCGGGCGGACGGGCCGTGAGGCTGTCCAACCCGGACAAGGTGTACTTCCCGGAGAAGGGCTACACCAAGAGAGACGTGGCCGAGTACTTCCTGGCCGTGGGGCCGGGGATCACGCGGGCCCTCAACCACCGGCCGACCACGCTCCAGCGCTTCGTCGACGGGGTCGAGGGCGACTTCTTCTACCAGAAGCGCGCCCCGAAGAACCTCCCCGAGTGGGTCCCCACCGCCCGCGTCGCGTTCCCGAGCGGCCGTCCCGCCGACGAGATCTGCCCGACCGAGGTCGCCGCCGTGATCTGGGCCGCCAACCTCGGCACCCTCACCTTCCACCCCTGGCCGGTCCGCGGCGGGGACACCGACCACCCGGACGAACTGCGCATCGACCTGGACCCGCAGCCGGGCACCGACTACGCCGACGCCGTCGTCACCGCCCACGAGTTGCGCACCGTCCTGGAGGACCACGGGGTACGTGGCTGGCCCAAGACCTCCGGTGGCCGGGGCATCCACGTCTTCATCCCCATCGAGCCCGCCTGGACCTTCACCGAGGTGCGGCGTGCCGCCATCGCCGCCGGACGCGAGCTGGAGCGGCGGATGCCCGAGCGGGTCACGACCGCCTGGTGGAAGGAGGAGCGCGGCGAACGGATCTTCGTCGACTTCAACCAGACCGCCCGCGACCGGACCATCGCCTCCGCCTACTCCGTACGCCCCTTCCCGCACGCCCCGGTCTCCGCGCCGCTGCGCTGGGAGGAGATCGACGACGCCGAACCGCGCGACTTCGACATCCGGACCCTCCCGAGGCGCTACGCCGAACTCGGCGACGTGCACGCCGACATGGACCAGGAGGCGTTCCGGCTCGACGGACTGCTGGAGCTGGCCGACCGGGACGAGAAGGAGCGGGGGCTCGGCGACATGCCCTATCCGCCGGAGTACCCGAAGATGCCCGGCGAGCCCAAGCGCGTCCAGCCCAGCCGCGCCCGCCACGACGACGACGGGGGGACGGCGTGAGCGAGGACGGGGTCCGGCACGGCGCGCACGGGCGGACCTCGACGCTCCGCGAGCGCTGGGAGGCGTACAAGCACGGCCCGTTCCTCCCCGCCACCGTGCTGGTCCTGATCGTCGCCGCCGCGGCCGGTCTGTTCGCCGGCTCCTACACCTACGCGATGGCCGACCCGACCCCGCACCACATCCCCGCCGCCCTGGTCACCCGGCCGGAGGCGGAGCGCGGGGAGACGTTCGTCGCGGGGATGGAGAAGGCGCTCGACGCCTCCCTCGAACTGCGCGACTACCCGGACGTCGCCGACGCCCGCCGTGCCCTGAACGAGCAGAAGGTGTTCGCCATCGTGCGCGCGACCGACGGCGGGGTGGCGCTCGACGTGGCCGGTGCCTCCGGGGCGTCCGTCGCCCAACTGCTGGGCGAGGCGGGGCTGAAGGCGGGCGACGCCACCGGGGTCGAGGTCACGGTCCGCGACGTCAAGCCGCTCCAGAGAGGCGACCCGCGCGGGCTGGCGCTGTTCTACATCTCGCTGGCCGCCGTGATCATGGGCTTCCTCGGCGCGATCCAGCTCAGCGTGCACGCCCGCGGCCTGAACCCGGCCGAGCGGATCGCCTTCACCGCCGCCTACGCCCTGCTCGGCGGCTTCGCCATCGCGGCGGCCGTGGACTGGTGGCTCGGGGCGGTGGACCTGCCGTTCGTCCAGTCGTGGCTGATCCTGGCGTTCACGATGTTCACCTCCGGCATGGTCTTCACCATGTTCAACACCCTGATGGGCCGCTGGGCGATGATCCCCACCTGGGGCGTCATGGTGCTGCTGGGCAACCCCTCCTCCGGCGGGGCGGTGTCCTGGCCGCTCCTGCCCTCGGTGCTCGGGCACATCGGCCGCTGGCTGCCGCCGGGCGCGTCCGTCAACGCCCAGCACACCGCCGTCTATTACCAGGGCCACCAGTTCGTCTTCCCGTACCTGGTCCTCGGCGCCTGGGCGCTGGTGTCCTGCACGGTGTTCTGGGTGTGGCGGCACCGGCACCCGGGCGGCCGCGCCCGCACGCCGGAGCATGCGGCCGCGGCCACCTGAGCGGAAGAACCGGGGGCCCTACAGCTCCTGGATCCGGATGTCGCGGTACGAGATGACGTCCGAGACCCCGTGCACCTGGAGCCCGATGTAGCCGGAGGCGAACCGCCGGCCGTCGGTGCCCGGGTCGTCGCCCCGCGGCGGCTCGAAGAGCTGGCCGCGGGTGTTGTCGAACTCGTTGATCAGGACACCGTTGCGGTAGATCTCGTAGTGCTGGTCCACCACCCTGATCTCGTAGTCGTTCCAGGTGCCCTTGGGAGTGACCCCGGCGCCGCCGAGACCCACCCGGTCGAAGCCGTACACCGAGCCGGTCTTGTACATGTCGCCGTCCGGCCGGTCGTTGACCTGGATCTCATGGCCGTACTTGATGGCGACCCACTCCGGACGGGACTCCTCCGGGTGGTCGTGGACCTGCGGGAAGCGGACGAAGACCCCGCCGTTGGCGTTGCCCGTGCCCGGGGCGTCGTCCCGCCACTGGAGCTTCAGCGAGAAGTCCTCGTACGCGCGGGCCGGGAACCACAGCATCCCCATGCCGTCCACCGTGGTGGAGCTGGTGATCGAGCCCTCCTCCTCGTTCAGCCCGAACGCCCCGCCGCCCACCTGCCGCCACTTGGCGAGCGAGGCCGCCGTGCCGTCGAACAGCTTGGTGTAGCCCTCGACCTGGCCCGGCTTCCCGATGCCCGACTCCTTGGCGGCCCGGTTGATCGCCCTGCGCTCACGCAGGTCGATGACGCCGTCGGTCTTCAGCCGGTCGAGCACCGACGTCACGTGCTTGAGGAACAGCGCGTGGGAGGACCAGTCCTTCTCGTCCTCGATCAGCTCGTTGATCGTGCAGCGGTTGCGGGTGATCCGGTTGGGGACGCCCGTGTCGACCGTGCCGACGAAGACGGTGTGCCGCTCGTCGAACTCCGCGCAGTTCGGCGCGGGAACCCCGCCGCCCTGGGCGACGGTGAACGACACCTTCCTCGCCTCGGAGGTGTTGCCCGCCTTGTCCGTCGCCCGGTGGGCGATGGAGTGGTATCCGACCCGGTCGACGATCACGGGCGTGGTGTACGCCAGGTAGGGGCCGCCGTCGAGGGAGTACTCGACCTTGTCCACGCCCGAGTCGTCGTCGGTCGCGGAGACGGTGGCCTTGGCGCTGGTGATGAACGCCCCGTCGGAGTTCTTGTCGCCCTCCACCTCGACCGAGGTCTCCGGAGCCGTCTGGTCCTGGGACGGCGGCTCGACCACGGTGAAGTCGACGGACTTCTCGCCGGCCACGTTGCCCGACCGGTCGGTGGCCCGGTAGCGGACCGTGTGCTCGCCCACCTCGTGGACCATCACCGGTGCGGTGTAGGGCTGCCACGCGCCGTCCGCGCCGAGCGCGTACTCGATGGTGTTGACGCCCGACCCGGTGTCGGAGGCGGTCACGGTGACCGTGGCCATCCCCAGGTACGCGCCCGCGCCGTCCTTCTCGCCCGAGACGGTCGCCGAGGTCTCCGGCGGGGTCTCGTCGTCGGTCGGCGGGGCGGCGACGGCGAAGTCGACGGACTTCTCCGCCGCGGCGTTGCCGGCCTTGTCGGTGGCCCGGTAGCGGACCGTGTGGTCGCCGACCTCGTTCACCACGACGGGCGCGGTGTAGGGCTGCCACTCGCCGTCCGCCCCGAGGGCGAACTCGACGGTGTCGACGCCGGAGCCCTCGTCGGCGGCTTCGACGCTGACCGTGGCCTGGCCGATGTACGCGCCGTCACCGTTCCTGTCGCCGTCGACCTTCGCCGAGGTCGCGGGGGCCTCGGTGTCCTCGCCGCCGCCCTCGGTGACGGTCAGGATGCCCTGCATCTGCCCGTGGCCGGGGATCGTGCAGTGGTAGAAGTACCGGCCGGGCGACAGCGTGACCTCCACGCTGTGCTTGCCGCCCTCGGCGTCGCCCGGGTTGGCCAGGATGTTCAGCTGGACGTCGTTGTTGAACTCCGGGTCCGACACGCCGAACGTCAGGGTGTGCGGCATGCTCGTCGTGTTGCCGGTGGCCGTGCTGTTCTCGAAGACGATGGTCGCCCGGCCGGCCACCGCCGTCTTCGGCGCGGACAGGTAGCGGTCGATCGGGTCGCCCGCGGTCCAGGTCAGCACCTGGTCGGCGGCGGCCGCCGGGGGAGCGTCGTCCCCCTTGCCGTACGCGGCCGTCGAGGTCAGCCCGAGGACCATCAGGAGGGAGGCCAGCAGGGCCACCCAGAAGCTGGGCGGACGGTGCCGCCCGCGTGCGGGGTGCGGATGGTGTCTCACTTCGCTGCCGCCTTTCCGACGAGGTCACCGGCGGCCGGGGTCGCGCCGCCGCCCTGGTACGTCACACGCCACAGCGCGGACTTGGAGTCGGAGGTGAAGAAGCCGCGCCCGTAGTCCAGGACGTACAGCGAACCGTCCGGCGCGAACTTCCAGTCCATCAGATTGCGGATGCCGTCCGCCCCGACCGGGATGATCTCCTTCAACGACTCGGCGTGCGTGGGCAGTCCGCCCTTGCCGGCCGTCCTCGGGTCGGTGAGCACGGCGTGCCGGGGCTGGGTCGCGTCGTAGAAGTCGCCGACGAACCACTTGCCGTCCCAGTAGGCCGGCCACTTGGCGGTCGACTCGCTCTGCGCGTCGTAGCGGTAGACCGGGCCGTTCATCGTGGCCTGCCCGCCGCCCTTGAGCCAGGGCAGGAGCTCCTTGCCCTCCTCCGACTTGTAGCTCGGCACGCCGTTCTCGTCGCGCGGGTAGTCGACCCCGCCGCCCTGCGGCGAGTACCAGATGGTGTTCGGGGTCACCGGCGGCAGCTTGACCAGGCCGTCGTTGTTCGGCGACTCGTTCCTCGGGGCGTCGCAGTCGTACCAGCCCAGCGGCTTGGCCGGGTCCGGCAGATTGCGGTCCCGGTAGGGCTGGTTGTTGCCCATGCAGTACGGCCAGCCGTGGTTGCCCGCCTTGGTGATCGCGGCGAACGTGTCGTACTTCGCCGGGCCCCAGGTGGTGGACGGGGAGCCCGCGTCGGGGCCGACCCAGCCCGCGTACAGCGTGTCCGTCGCGGGGTCGACCGAGATCCGGGCCGGGTTGCGCACGCCCATCACATAGATCTCGCCCCGGGTCTTCCCGCCGCCCTCGTCCGGTTCCTCGCCGGTGAAGAGGTTGCCCTCGGGCAGGGTGTACGTGCCGTCGTCCTCCGGGTGGATTCGCAGGATCTTCCCGTTGAGGTTGTTCGTGTTGCCCGCGGTGCGCCGCGCGTCGGCGAAGGAGATGCCCTTGTAGTTCGGCTGCGGGTTGTTGCCGGAGTAACCGCCGCTGAATCCGCTGGAGTTGTTGTCACCGGTCGCGATGTACAGGTTGTCCTGCGAGTCCCAGGCCATGCCGCCGCCCGCGTGGCAGCAGCTGTGGATCTGCACCGGCCAGCCGAGCAGCACCTTCTCCGAGGCCAGGTCCAGCTTGCCGGTCGCGGAGTCGAAGGTGAAGCGGGAGACCTGCCGGGTCGCCATGCGCCTGTCGCGGTCGATCTTCGCGTGCGGGGTGTAGTGCAGGTAGACCCACCCGTTGGACGCGAAGTCCGGGTCCAGCTCGATGCCGAGCAGGCCCTCCTCGACCTTGACCAGTTCGTCGCCGCCGCCCTTGTTGCCGAAGACGTCCAGCGCACCCGCCAGGGTGACCTTCCCCGTCTTCGGGTCGTAGACGTGGATCTCGCCCCGGCCCTTGCCGATGTCCGGGTCGCTCCAGTCGGTGACGACCGGGACGGAACTGTCGGCGCCGCCGCGCCCGATGTAGAAGACCCGCCCGTCCGGCGAGGTCACCAGACCGTGCGGTTCACCGATCTGGTCGTTCTGCCCGGGCTGGTTGGGCTGGGTGACGCGCTCGGCGGTGTAGTTGGAGGTGATGGTCGCCTTGCAGTCGGCCTGCGAGGTCCGGTTCGTCCAGGCGAGCGCGCCGCGCAGATGGTCGCGGAAGTCGGTCTCCGCGAAGCTGTTCGCCGTACCGCCCATCGCCGTGTAGAAGGACCGGCCGCCGTCGTAGTCGCGGCACCAGGAGACCGGGTGGTCCCAGCCGTTGGCACTCGCGCCCGGCTTGTACGTCAACTCCCTCACCCGCGCCACGGTGTGCACGTCACCGGACGGGTTCTCCGTCCAGTTCAGCCACTTGTCGGGGCGCTTCCACTCCAGCGGCAGGTTCTTGGTGGCCGGGTGGACCCGGTCCCCGATCTCGACGGTCGCCCGCTGCACGGAAGCCGGGCTGTCCGCCGCCGGACGGGCTCCGACCAGGCCGGTGAACCAGTCCGAGTACGGCTCGGTGCGCGCCGCGTCGTGGATGCCGAGGAAGCCGCCGCCGGCCTCCATGTACGCCTCCAGGCCCGCTTCCTGCTCCGGGTCGAGGACATCGCCGCCGCCGGTGAGGAAGACGACCGCGTGGAAGGAGCCGAGCCGCTTGCCGTTGGTGAAGACCCGGGGGTCGGCCGTGGCCACGGTGGCGAATTGCGCGGACTCCGGGCCGCTCAGCCCGATCTTCTCGATCGCCGCGATGCCGGCGTTCGTGTACGGAGCCTCGTCGCCCGCCGAGGCGTGGAAGACGAGCACCTTCACCTGCCTCGCGGAGCCCGGCGGCGACGGCAGGGACAACGTTGTCGCCATCTTCTCGACCAGCGCCCGGTCCGGCGACGGGTCCGCGTTGGCCGGGCCGCCGCCGCCCAGCATGGACACGGTCAGTGCGCCGGCCGCCACGGCCGCCGCGAGGCCGCGTCGTGATCTGGACCGGTGATGTGATGCACGCTGCATGTGGTCACCCACCCCTCTGTGGTCACTGCACCTCTCGGTGACTGTGGCTTGCTCACTCTTCGTCAGTACCTCTTGATTCACTGTGACAGCGCACGAAGCTAGACCTCTTTTCGTGGTCCGCCAATAGGTATGGCGGCAATCGCACGAACTTTGTCCTGGGTGTGGATAAACGAGGAGGCCCCGGCTACGGTATGGCCCGTTCCGGGGAAGCTCTGATGTCGTCCGCTCCTTCCGAAGCCCCGAGTCCCGCGGTCCCTCACGTTCCGCAGTCCTCACGTTCCGCAGTCCCGTCCGTTCCGCAGTAGTCCCGTTCGTTCCGCCGTTTCGTCAGATCGCTCATCGCAGTGGGGAGTTCGCCATGGACCGAAGGACCTTCAGCCGACGGATGCTGGCCGGGGGCGCGGCGGCGGCCGCGACCGGGGTGACATCGTTGTCGCTCGGGGTGGTGGAGGCAAGCTCCGCCGAGCTCCCGCCGCGTACGGCCCCGGCCGGCGGCGTGGTGCGCCGACTGAAGATGTACGCCGAGAAGACGGCGGACGGCTCGCTCGGCTACGGCTTCGCGAAGGGCAGGGCATCGGTCCCCGGCCCCCTCATCGAGATCAATGAGGGCGACACGCTGCACATCGAGTTCGAGAACCTCACCGACGTCGACGCGAGTCTCCACGTCCACGGCGTCGACTACGACATCGCCAGCGACGGAACCCGGATGAACAGGAGCCACGTCGAGCCCGGCGGCACCCGGACGTACACCTGGCGCACCCACGCCCCGGGCCGCCGCAAGGACGGCACCTGGGAGGCGGGAAGCGCCGGCTACTGGCACTACCACGACCACGTCGTCGGCACGGACCACGGCACGGGAGGCATCCGCCAGGGGCTCTACGGGCCGGTCATCGTGCGCCGCAAGGGCGACATCCTGCCGGACAAGACCCTCACGATCGTCTTCAACGACATGACGATCAACAACAGGCCGGCCCACGAGAGCCCGGACTTCGAGGCCACGGTGGGGGACCGGCTCGAAGTCGTGATGATCACGCACGGCGAGTACTACCACACCTTCCACATCCACGGTCACCGCTGGGCCGACAACCGGACCGGCCTGCTGACCGGGCCGGAGGACCCCAGCCGGGTCATCGACAACAAGATCTGCGGGCCCGCCGACTCCTTCGGCTTCCAGTTCATCGCGGGCGAACGGGTGGGCGCGGGCGCGTGGATGTACCACTGCCATGTCCAGAGCCACTCCGACATGGGGATGGCGGGGCTCCTGCTGATCAAGAAGCCGGACGGCACGATCCCGGGCTACGAACCCCACCACGTGGCGGGCGGCGCGGAGCGGAAGTCCGAGGAGAAGAGCACCGGGAGCGGGAACGCCGGGGAGAAGGGCGCGGAGCAGGACGAGGTGGCGAAGGGGCCGACCGGGCACCAGCACTGATCCGTCGTGAGCCGGGCCCGCCGACGGAGGCCGGGCCCCGGCCACGGGTCACGGGGTGCCGTCGGCCGGCGCCTGGTCGGCGGTGCGCGCACCGACGCCGGGGAGCTGCCGGAGTTCGTGGCGGTGCGCGTTGGGGACCTGTCCGACCGTGCCGAACCCGCCTGTTCCAGCGCCCCGAGGCGCCCCGCCCCCGCCCCCGCCCGGCCGCCCCGCCCCCCGACGGCCGACGCGACGCGCCGGGCCAACGCTTCGCCCCGGCGCGCACACGCTGCCTACCCTGGGCCGCACGGCCGGCGTGCTCCACCGGCCGGCGGGCCGCCCCGGCCGGCCTCGCGCGCACTGCGGTGCTCGGGGCCCGGTGCCAGACTCGGAACGAGAGGAATGAAACCGGCAGCACGAGCAGCGCGACCATCCGGACCGACTGAGGAGCACGCCATGATCAGCCCGACCTTCCTCGACGGAGCGCCCAACTGGGTCGATCTCGGCACCCCCGACCTGGACGGGGCCACCGCCTTCTACCAGGGCCTGTTCGGATGGGGTCTGGTCCCCGGCGGCCCCGAGGTCGGCGGTTACGGGATGCTCACCCTGGACGGCCGGTACGTCGGCGGGATGATGACGGTGTCGGGGGCGGAAGCGCCGAGCGCCTGGTCGGTCTCCTTTCAGTCGTCCGACGTCGCCGCCACCGCGGCGGCGGTGGAGCGGGCGGGCGGCACCGCCGCGTTCGAGCCGATGGACGTCCTGGACTTCGGCAGCATGGGCGGCTTCAGGGACCCGGCCGGAGCGTACTTCGGTGTCTGGCAGCCGAAGGAGCACCCCGGCTTCGGCGTCGTCCAGGAACCCGGCTCGTTCCTCTGGGCCGAGCTGTACACCCCCGACGTCCCGGAGGCGGCGGCGTTCTTCCGCAGCGTCTTCGGCTGGGGAACCGACCAGCTGGAGGTGGAGGGCACCGACTACACCTACACCACGGTCCACCCGGCCGGCGCCGGTTCGGAGGCGTCGTTCGGCGGCCTGGTCCGGATGGGCGACGTGCCGTCCGAGGCCACCCGCGGCCCCCACTGGCTGCCGTATTTCACGGTGGCCGACGTCGACGCCACCGTGGCCGGGGCGACGCGGCTCGGCGGCACGGAGACCCTGACGGCCATGGAGGTGCCCGGGGTCGGCAAGATGGCCAACGTCGCCGATCCCTACGGTGCGGTCTTCGCGATCATGACGCCCGAGCCGAGGCAGTAGACGCGGGGATTGATGAATCGTTGATCGGTCGTTTATCGCCACCGGGCACCGTGGGGCCCATGCTGATCAACACCGTGACCGACGACGCACTCGCCTGGCAGGAGACCGCGTTGTGCGCGCAGGCCGGGCCCGAGTTCTTCTTTCCCGCCCCGGGCAGTTCGACCCGCGAGGCCAAGCAGTTGTGCAACGCCTGCGAGGGGCGTGTGGCCTGCCTGGAGTACGCACTCGCCAACGACGAGCGCTTCGGCGTCTGGGGCGGGCTGTCCGAAAAGGAGCGCGACCGGCTGCGCAGAGAAGGAGGCGGCCGGGGCTGAACGCCTCCGGACGCACCCACGCACCGCGACACCGCTGAGGCGATCGGCCCGGCGGCAGGATGACGAGCCGCGACAGGCGGTGCGCCCCGCCGCGGCCCGCCCGCGGAGGCGGCCGGCTCCCTCGCCGGCTCCGGGCACGCGACGTGGCGCACGCCGAGGCCGGCGTCGAGGAGCGGCGGCCCGGGGATCAGGCGCGGCCGCGCGCCGCCATGCGGGCCCTGCGGGCGGCCAGCTTCTCGTCGAACTTCGACGCCTCGCTGTCCAGCCCGCCCATGTACAGGCCGAGCTCCTCCTGGGCCTTCGCACCCTCCGGGCCGAGCCCGTCGATGTCCATGACCTTCAGGTAGCGCAGCACGGGCTGGATCACGTCGTCGTGGTGGATGCGCATGTTGTAGATCTCGCCGATCGCCATCTGCGCGGCGGCGCGCTCGAAGCCGGGCATGCCGTGTCCGGGCATCCGGAAGTTGACGACGACGTCGCGCACGGCCTGCATGGTCAGGTCCGGGGCCAGCTCGAAGGCGGCGCCCAGGAGGTTGCGGTAGAAGACCATGTGGAGGTTCTCGTCGGTCGCGATCCGGGCCAGCATCCGGTCGCAGACCGGGTCGCCGGACTGGTGGCCGGTGTTGCGGTGCGAGACGCGGGTGGCCAGTTCCTGGAAGGCCACGTACGCGACGGAGTGCAGCATCGAGTGCCGGTTGTCGGATTCGAAGCCCTCCGCCATGTGGGCCATGCGGAACTGCTCCAGTTTGTCCGGGTCCACGGCGCGCGAGGTGAGCAGGTAGTCGCGCATGACGATGCCGTGGCGGCCCTCCTCGGCGGTCCAGCGGTGCACCCAGGTGCCCCACGCGCCGTCGCGGCCGAAGAGGGAGGCGATCTCGTGGTGGTAGCTGGGGAGGTTGTCCTCGGTCAGCAGGTTCACCACGAGGGCGATCTTGCCGATGTCGGTGACCTTGGACTGGTCCGGCGACCAGGCGTCGCCGTCCTCGAAGATCCCGGGGAAGTTGCGCCCGTCGGAGAACGGCACGTACTCGTGCGGCATCCAGTCCTTGGCGACCTTGAGATGGCGGTTGAGTTCCTTCTCCACCACCTCTTCCAGCGCGTACAGCAGTTGGGCGTCGGTCCACGCCTTCGAACTGCCGAGGTGGGGAGAGGTGATCGTCACGGGGAGCTCCTGGGGACGGGAGAAATACCTACGGACTCGTAGGTTACGTGACCGTAGGTTAAGGCGACCGTAAGGCCAAATCCAAGCCCGTCCCGGCGAATGCTCGGTCACACAGGGTCATCCCCCCAGCTGGGGCGGTCCGCGAGGGCCTCCCCCGGGGCCCTCGCGGGGCCTCGTGTCACCCCGTGGAGACGAGGGGCCGCACCCCTGGATCCCGGCGCAGATACCGGGCGGTGACGGACGTCGGGTGCGCGAGCAGGCCGGTGGGCGTCCCCTCGAAGACCAGCTCCCCGCCTCCCTTGCCGCCGTCCGGGCCGAGGTCGATCACCCAGTCGGCCCTCTTGACCACCTCCAGGTTGTGCTCCACGCAGATCACCGTGTTCCCCGCGTCGACCAGCCGGTCCAGCAGCTCCACCAGCGTGCCCGTGTCCGCGAGGTGCAGTCCGGTCGTCGGCTCGTCCAGCACGTACACGCTGGAGGTGCGGTGCAGCTGTGTCGCGAGCTTGATCCGCTGACGCTCGCCGCCCGAGAGCGAGGAGAGCGACTGTCCCAGCGTGAGGTAGGTGAGGCCGACCGCGTCGAGGGTCCGCAGCCGCCGCAGCAGAACCGGGTCCTCGAACAGCCGCGATGCCTCCGCCGCGGTCATGTCCAGGACGTCCACGATCGACCGGCCGCCGACCCGGTGCTTCAGTACGTCGTCATGGAAGCGGCGGCCCTCGCACTCCGGGCAGGTCGTGGTCACCGGATCCATGAAGGCCAGGTCCGTCGAGATCGCCCCCCGCCCCGAGCAAATCGCACACGCCCCCGCGGAGTTGAAGCTGAAAAGCCCCGCGGCCACGCCGTTCTCCCGGGCGAACACCCTGCGGATGGCGTCCAGCGCGCCGATGTACGAGGCAGGGGTGGAGCGCGACGAGGCCGTGATCGCGCTCTGGTCGATCACCACCGCCTCCGGATACGCGTCCGTGAACACCCGTGACAAGAGGGTCGACTTCCCGGAGCCCGCCACCCCCGTCACCGCGGTCAGCACCCCGGCGGGAAACGACACGTCCAGGCCCTTGAGGTTGTGCAGCTCGGCTCCGTACACCGGGAGCCGGCCGGTGGGGGTGCGGACGGCCTCCTTGAGCGGGGCGCGCCGGCGCAGAGACCGGCCGGTGAGGGTGTCCGCCTCGCGCAGACGCTCGAAGGACCCCTCGAAGACGATGTGACCGCCGTCGGAACCGGCCCCCGGTCCCATGTCGACCACGTGGTCGGCGACGGCCATCACATCCGGGTCGTGCTCGACGACCAGCACCGTGTTGCCCTTGTCCCGGAGCCGCACCAACAGATCGCCCAGCCGTCCCACGTCGCGCGGGTGCAGGCCGACGCTCGGCTCGTCGAAGACGAAGGTCAGTCCGGTGAGGGAGCTGCCCAGGTGCCGCACCATCTTGAGCCGCTGGCCCTCGCCGCCCGACAGGGTCGAGGTCTCCCGGTCCAGGCTCAGGTAGCCGAGCCCGATGCCGACCAGCCGCTCCAGCCGCTCCCGGGCGGCGGCCGCGACGGGCCCGCCCACGGGATCACCGATTCGTTCCAGGACGCCGACGAGGTCGGCGACCTCCATCCGCCCGTAGTCGGCGGGCGAGAGGCCGTCGATCCGGGTGGCGAGCGCCGCCGCGTTCAGCCGCGCCCCGCCGCAGGCGCCGCACACCCGTTCCACGGTGAACCGGGCGGCGGCCTCACGCCGCTTCTCGGAGAGCGAGGTGGTGTCGCGCTTGAGGTACAGCCGCTCGAAGCGGGTCACGACCCCCTCGAACTTCATGTCGGCCGAGGCCGTCCGCATGTCGACGCGGACGGTGAACCCCGAACCGTGCAGCAGCAGTCGGCGCTCCTGTTCGCCGAATTCGGCCAGCGGCAGGTCGTTGTCGAACCGCCCCGACCCGCCGTAGAGATTCCACTCCCAACTGCCGACCGACAGGCCGGGCAGCAGCAGCGCCCCCTCGTTCAGCGACTTCGACCAGTCGATCGCCCGGTCGAGATCCAGGTGGACCGTGCGCCCCACCCCGTCGCACTCCGGGCACATCCCGGCGGGATCGTTGAACGAATAGGCGGTCGCCCCGCCCGCACTCGGGGTCCCGCACCGGGAGAAGAGCACGCGGAGCACCGACCAGATGTCGGTCGCCGTGCCCACCGTGGAGCGGATGTTCCCGCCCAGCGGCTTCTGGTCGATCACGATGGCCACCGACAGGTCCTCGACGGACTCGACGTGCGGCCGCTCGTGCTTGGGCAGCCGGTTGCGGAGGAACGCGGTGAAGGTCTCGTGCAGCTGCCGCTGCGACTCCACGGCGATGGTGTCGAAGACGACCGAGGACTTGCCGGAACCGGATACACCGGTGAAGACGGTGATCCGGCCCTTGGGGATCCGGAGGGAGACGTCGCGCAGATTGTTCTCGCGCGCGCCGGTGATGACGATGTCGCGGTGCGTGGAGCCGGGGGCGTCCGGCTCCGCGCCGTACTCGGAGAAGCGATCCATGAGGGCGACGCTAGGCGGAATAGCAGACAGCTCCTGTCGCCTTTTCCCCGCGATGTCGAAGAAGCGGTTCGGCGGTGCCGATGTGCGTGCTCTTCAGCGGAGTGGATCGTTGGATCGGTCATGCGGAACACCTGGGTGACCCGGCCGGTCAGCGGCGCTCGTCGTCATCGATGCCCTGTCCCGGCGCGCGGCCGCAGCGCTCACCTCGTCGCTCCCGCCTCCCCGGGCCGGCGCCCGCGCGGGGAGGGGTGGTGAGCCGGTGACGTCGAGTGTGGTCGACGCGCAAGCGGTCGACCTGGGCGTGGTGCGGCAGCAGGTCGACGCGGTGCTGGAGGACTTCCTGGCGGAGAAGGACCGGGCGGCGGCCGTCCGGGGGCACCCGCCGGAGGTGGTGCGGACCGTGCGCGACTTTCTGGCGGCGGGCGGGAAGCGGATCCGGGCCCTGCTGTGCGTGGTGGGCTGGCACGCCGCCGGCGGTCGCGGGGACCCGGCGTCGGCGGTGCGGGTGGCGGCGTCGCTGGAACTGTTCGTGGCGTTCGCTCTCATCCACGACGACATCATGGACGACTCGGTCAGCCGCCGCGGCCGGCCCGCGGTCCACCGGGTGATGCGTGCCCGGCTCGGGGAGGGCGTGCGGGCCGAGCGGCTCGGCGCGGGCGGCGCGCTGCTGGTGGGGAACCTCGCGTTGATGTGGGCCCAGGAGCTGTTGCACACCGCCCGGCTGGAACCGGGGCGGGAGCGGTCGGTGCACGGACTGTACGACGCGATGCTGGAGGAGGTGATGTACGGGCAGTACCTGGACGTCATGGGGACCGGCCGGGGCGCTGACGACATCGAGGCGGCCCTGCGGATCGTCCGCTACAAGACCGCCACCGCGACGATCGAGCGGCCTCTGCAGCTGGGGGCCGCCGTGGCCGGAGCCGGTGAGGCGGTGATGGACGCCTTCAGCAGGCTGGGGCTGCCGCTGGGAGAGGCGTTTCAGCTGCGGGACGACCTGCTGGACGTCTTCGGCAGCCCGGACGGATCCGGCGCGCCGGGCCTGGGCGACCTGCGAGAGGGCAAGCGGACCGTCCTGCTGGCACTGGGGCTGCGATCGGCCGACCCGCGCCGGCGGGAACGGCTCGGCCACCTCGTGGGCCGTGCCGACCTGGGGGAGTGCGGAGCGGCGGAGATCCGGGACATTCTGCGGGCGACGGGGGCGCGGGAGGAGACCGAACGGATGATCACGGACCGCTACACGCACGTGCTGCGCGTCCTGGACGAAGCCGGTTTCCCGCCGGCCGCGGACCGTGCTCTTCGGGGCCTGGCGGCCAAGGCCACCCGGTACACCTGCTGACAGCGGCAGCGAGGGCGAGTCAGACCCGAGAGCGAGTCCGGATCCGGCTCCGAGCGTGCGTCCGGCTCCGGCCGGGGGCCCGGCCCCGCCCGCGAGCCGGACCCCGAGCGCGGACCTCGGGAACCGGCCGTTATCGTCGCACCTCTACCCGGCGCCGCCCGATCCCCGAGCAGGAAGCAGGTGTCATGACCCAGCAGCAGTTCCTTGAGCGTGTCGACGGATACGAGCGTTGGTTCAACACGCTGTTCGAGGAGTACTTCGCCACGGTGGGCACCGCTCTCGACATGCCGTCCTTCAGCCGTTTCACCCCCGAGTGCCTCGGCCTGCTGCGGGAGTTGTCCCTGCGGGGCGGGAAGCGGATGCGCGTCGTGCTGCTGCACGAAGCGGCGCGGCTGGTGACGGACCGCCCCCTCGCGGGGCTGGACGCCGCCGCGCTGAGTATCGAGCTGCTCCAGACCCACGGCCTCGTGCACGACGACCTCATCGACGACAGCCCCGTCCGGCGCGGGGGCCCGTCCACCTACTACGCCTACCGGCACCGGTTCCCCGGCCATCCGCGCGCGGCCATGGGGCTGACCGTACTCGCGGGAGACCTGGCCCTGGCCCTGTCGTTGCGGGTGCTGCTGGACGCGAAGGTGCCGACCGGGGTCCGGCAGTCCATGATCGAGGTGCAGACCCGGGCGGCGGCCGACACCTTCGTGGGCCAGATCATCGATCTGGAACGCGACTTCGCCGACGCGCCGGACGAGGAGGTCCTGCACAGCGTGGCCGACCACAAGTCCGCCCGCTACTCGATCCTCGCCCCCCTGCAGCTCGGCCTGCTGGCAGCCGGCGAGCAGCCGCGGCTCTTCGAGAAGGAACTGCGGGAGTACGCCCGGCTGGTGGGGATCTGCGGGCAGCTGCGCGATGACTATCTGGACCTGTTCGGGGACGCGGACACCATGGGCAAGCCGACCGGCACCGACCTCCGCGACGGCAAGCACACCTACACCGTCCGGGCCCTCCTCGCGGCCGTCGACGACGCCGAGCGGCGCGTGGTGGACGCCGCCCTCGGCGACGCCTCCTGCACACCGGAGACGATCGCCGCCGTCCGCGAGATCGGCGAACGCCGCGGCGTGGCGGACCACCTGCGGGCGGACATGCACCGCTACGCGCGGCAGGCGTCCGCGGTGGCCGCCGGCTGGCGTCCGCGCTGGCGGGAGGAGGCGGTCGGCTTCTTCGAGCAGCTGCCGCTGTGGAGCGTCGAGCGGTCCAGGTGACCGGCGACCGCTGTCAGCGCCGGGGCCGGCGGCACCGACGCGGACGCACACGCTGATCGTGCCGCCGCCGGCCGCGGGGCGATAGCGGGATCCGGGCCGGCGAGCCGCTCCGTCCGGCTCACCCCAGGAGCGCGTACCCGGGTGCGCCGACCGCCGCGCCGATCAGCATGCCGACGACGACCTGGCCGACGGTGTGGCAGCGCAGCCGGACGCGCGACCAGCCGATCAGCGCCGTCAGGGGCGCCAGTACGAGGGTCCAGGGGCCGAAGACCGTCACGAGGACGACGAGGGCCGCCGAGGCGACAGCCGAGTGCACCGACACCTTCCAGAAGAAGGTGACAGCCAGCAGGACCAGCAGGACGCAGACCATCGCCGTCACCAGCGCCGTCACGGCCGCCGGAGCGTCACCCACGTACAGCAGCGCGGTGCCCGTGAGGACGCAGGCCATCACCCAGGGGGCCGCCGCCAGGCGGTCCTGCCTGCGCCGCACACGCCGGTCGCCCCAGTAGCGGCGCCGTTCACCGAAGCGGAGGAACAGTGTGGGCAGTACCGCCGTGAACAACGCGGCCGATGCTCCCCAGGCGAGGCCGGGCCGGCCGTCGGCGTGCCGGCCCAGCAGCGGGGCCAGCACGAGCATCCAGTTGCGGGGTTCGCCCGCGTCGCTGAGCAGCCACGCCCAGCGCGCCTGACCGCGCGGCACCGGCTCCGGGCCGTCCTGCTCCCGGCTGTCCGGCTCCCGGACATCGCGCTCCCGGCCGTCCGGTTTCTCCGTGTCCGGCCGGGCGGGTCCGCCGGCGGAGGAGGACGTGACGTCAGGTGGAGCGGGAGACGCCTGTTCGGACTGCGACATCGGTCCCGCCCTTCCGCGTGGGGTCGTCGCCGTGCGCGGCGCCGGCAGGCGAACGACGGGCTCGCCCGGCGGGTCACGGCACGACCGGCGGACCCGCGCGGTGGACGGTTCCCGCGCCGCCGCCCGGACGGGAGGAAGAGCACGGGGCTACGGCCGGGGACCGCCGAGCAGATCGCTCAGACTCCGGTCCAGGTCCAGGTACCGGTGCTCGTCGCCCACCGGAACCAGCTCCTGCGCCCGCTGGAGGAAGTGCCGCAGCTCCTCCGTACGCACATGGACCATGGCGATGCCCTCGGGGGCGTGGAACTCCAGGACGGTCCGCTCGTATCCGAACGGCCGTACGCGCACGTCCCCCTGCCCGGCGGGGGACTCCACTCCGGCGGTCAGCAGCTCGCGGGAGAACTCCCAGGACACCTCGGTGCCTTCGAGGGTCGCCGGGGCCGGGAACGCCATGCGTACGGCGAAGGGGCACTGGCGGTCGTACTGAAGGGTGGCGGGCAGGGTTTCCATCCGCGGTGCGGACGCGACCATGCGGGCCTGCACGGACTGCTCGATGACGCTGGACAAGACCTGCTCCCTCTCGCGGCTGGGTGAACGGCTCCCGGCACTGGAGTAGACGACGGAAATCCTCGTTTCGTGCACCGGCGCGCGGAGTGAGCTGCGTCACCGGCTTCCGCCGGCCCCGTCCGACCCTCCGCGCCCCCCGCACTCCTGCCCGCTTCGCGGCGACGCACCCTGGACGGGCGCGAACGCGTGGGCTAGCTTCCAGCGCCATGAAGGCCATGGGGAACACGAGACGGCTGATCGCACTGATGACCGGCGGCGCGGCCCTGGCCGCCGCTCTGGTCGCACCGGGCGCACACGCGTCGCCGACGGAAGCCCCGGCCGGGACGCCGGACGGGGACGGTGTGTCCCGCGAGGCGGGAGCCCGCGCACTCCTGCCCGGCTGGAAGCTCACCACGACCGGCGCCGACGCCCGCTTCCGGGGGCTCGCCGCGGTCAGCCGCAGCACCGCCTGGGTCGCCGGGTCGAAGGGCACGGTCCTGCGCACCGGCGACGGCGGCCGCTCCTGGCGCGACGTTTCACCGCCGGGCGCCGCCGGACTGGAACTGCGGGACATCGAGGCGTTCGACGGCCGCCGGGCCGTCGCCCTGGCCATCGGCGAGGGCGAGGCGTCCCGGGTCCTGCGCACCGACGACGGCGGAGCGACCTGGACCGAGTCCTTCCGCAACACCGATCCCCGCGCCTTCTACAACTGCCTGACCTTCTTCGACAGCCGGCACGGCCTGGCGGCGGGCGATCCGGTGGACGGGAAGTTCCGGGTCCTGTCCACGGCGGACGGCGGCCGTTCCTGGCGGGTCCTGCCCGATACCGGGATGCCCGCCGCCCAGCCGGGCGAGGCCGGCTTCGCGGCGAGCGGCCAGTGCCTGGTCAGCTCCGGCCCCGAGGACGTCTGGCTCACCACGGGGGGAGCGGCGACCGCTCGCGTCCTGCGCTCCCGCGACCGCGGCCTGACCTGGACGGCGAGCGCGTCGACGATTCCGGCGGGCGACCCGGCCCGCGGGGTCTTCGCCGTCGCCTTCCGCGACCGGGGACACGGCATCGCCGTCGGCGGCGACTACCGGCCCGGCCAGGTCTCCCCGGAGGCCGCCGCCGTCACCGGGGACGGCGGCCGGACCTGGCGGGCGTCCGCCACCCCGCCGCCCGCCTACCGCTCCGGCGTCACCTGGCTGCCCCACAGCCGCTCCGCCGCCCTGGCCGTCGGCCCGACGGGCACCGACCTCACCCTGGACGGCGGACGCACCTGGCGGACCGTCGACTCCGGTTCGTACGACACCGTCGACTGCACGCCCGATCTGAGCTGCTGGGCGGCGGGCGAGAAGGGGCGGGTGGCCCGGCTGGGGCTCCGCGGGGGGCCCATGGCGGCCTCCGGGGAACCCTCCGGCGTGCGGGCGCGGTAGCGGCGGCCGGGCACCACCGCCACCGTACGGGGCGTGACCTACGCGGCGCCGTCGAGTACTTCCCGCAGCCGGTGTCCGAACGCGTCCGGCTCTCCCGGATAGCCGAACTCACCGTCGAGGAAGCCGCCGTGATGGCTCGGGAAGACGGACACCCGCTGCCCGAGCAGTTCGGCGGTCGCGACGGACGTCCGACCGGTCTGCACGCTCCGGGACTCCTCGCCCACGGCGATCACCACACGGGTGGCGGCGGCGGCGAGGGCGTCGACGTCCGGCCGGTAGTCGCTGATCGCCCATGACCGGTCGGACAGCAGCGGGTCGCCGCGCGTCCCGTCGTCCTCGGTGGGCATGCCGAACGCGGCGGGATCGGGCTCGGGCTGTGCGAAGTACGCGTCGGTGAACTCGCCCTCCCACGAGGTCATGGCGACGAACGCGGCCATCCCGGCCCCCCACCCCCGCTTCTCGTAAGCGTCCCGGACCCGGGCCCGCGCCCGGACGGCCGCCGGGCCGTCCGGGGTGAGCGTGATGAGCGGCGGCTCGTGCGCGACGAGGGTGGTCACATCACCGGGGTGGCGCGCCACGAGGGCGAGAGCGGTGACCGCTCCGCCACTGCTCGCGAACATCTCGACCGGCCCGGCCCCGAGCGCCTCGATGACGGCGTGCACGTCATCGGCCTGGGTCTCCGGCGTGTGATCCACCCGCCCGTCCGTACGGGTGCTGCGGCCGAGACCGCGCGGGTCGTAGGTGATGACGGTCCGTTCGGGGAAGCGCGCCGAGAGCGCGGCGAACCCGGTGGCGTCCATGGGCTGTCCGATCATGAACAGCGGGGGGCGGCCGTCAGCGGTGGGCAGGGGGCCGCGGACATCGTGGACGAGGTCGGCGCCGGCCGTCTTGAGTGTGTACGTCTTCATACCCGTGCAGACCGGCCCCGCCCCGAAAAGTCATCGGTCCTGCGAGTATCCGCCCGTCATGGCGAGCGCTGCCGGTACGGAGCCAGTGCGGGCGCCGTCCTGGTGGCGATGAACTCCGTGATCCGGTAGGCGCAGACACCGTGCGTGGCGAAGGGATCGGCTGCCGCGATCCCCTCGATGGCCGCCCGGTCCTCCCCGACGGCCAGGATCACCCCGCCGTCCCGGGGGTTCTTGCGGCCCGAGGCGATGAAGACGCCCGCCGCGTACTGCTCGTCGAGCCAGGCGATGTGTTCCGCCATCAGCGCGTCGGCGCGCTCCACCGGAGCCGTGTAGGTCAATTCGAGTACGAACATGATCGTCAGGCTACGGGAGGGCCCTTGGGCCGCGCCGCACACCGCGTGACGGGCGCGGGCCCGTCACGGCATAAGCTTCCCGACATGACGAGCTCCTCCACCCCCGCCCACGAGACCCCCGCCGACGAAGCCGAGGGCCGGGCGATCCAGGACCGGCTGCGGGACCGGGTGATCCTGGACGAGGCGGGGCCGGAGCCCGGAACGGGGCTGGTCACCGGGGTGGACGTGGCCTACGACGAGGAGAAGGACGTCGTCGTCGCCGCGGTGGTCGTGCTGGACGCCGTGACGCTGGAGACCGTCGACGAGGCCACCGCCGTCGGAGGGATCACCTTCCCGTACGTCCCCGGACTGCTGGCGTTCCGGGAGATGCCGACGGTGCTGGAGGCCCTGGAGGGGCTGACGGTCGACCCCGGCCTCCTCGTGTGCGACGGCTACGGGCTGGCGCACCCGCGCCGCTTCGGACTCGCCAGCCACCTGGGTGTGCTCACCGGGCTGCCGTCGATCGGCGTCGGCAAGAACCCGTTCACGTTCACCTACGAGGCGCCCGGCCCCCGGCGCGGTGACTTCTCCCCGCTGCTGGACGGCGACGAGGTGGTGGGCCGGGCGCTGCGCACCCAGGAGAACACCAACCCGGTGTTCGTCTCGGTGGGCCACCGCGTCGGCCTGGACAACGCCTGCGCCCACACGCTCCGCCTCGCCGGCCGCTACCGGCAGCCGGAGAGCACCCGCCGGGCGGACGCCCTGTGCCGACAGACCCTGCGGGAAGCGACCGCCTGACGCGGGCCGTACCGGCTCCGGGCGGGCCGGCCCCCCCGATCGGCGGGCCCGCGCGACGATAGCGTGCGTCGTCATGACACGTGTGTGGATGCTGCCGGCCCTGTTGGTGCTCAGCGGTGCGGTCCTCGCGACGGGGTCGGCCCTCAGGGGCGCCCCCGTCATGGCGGCCGTGACCCTGCTGCCGTTCGTGCTGTTCGCCGGCCTGAACTCGCCCCTGGTCTTTCCGCGTCCGGTCTCCGCCGCCGAGGCCCGCCGCCGCAGCGCGGCCGACGGCCGCCCCGTCGTCTACTGGCGGCCGGGCTGCACCTTCTGCCTGCGGCTCCGCCTCCGCCTGGGCCGCGACGCCTCCCGCCTGCACTGGGTCGACATCTGGCGCGATCCGGCGGGAGCGGCCGTGGTGAGGGCGGCCAACGGCGGCGACGAGACCGTGCCGACCGTCGTCGTGGCGGACCGGCCCCACGTCAATCCGGACCCCGCGTGGGTGCGCGGACAACTGCCGCCGCCCGCCTGACGGGGAGGGGCGTGGAACAGTCCTGCAACTGAGTACGCGTACGGATGGCGTAAATCTGCCCGGCTGGGCAGGCTGAAACGTATGAACACCTCTCGCACAGTCATCCGCACAGCGCCCCTCGATCCCGCTCAGCGCCGTGCGGTGCTGGGCGCCCTCCTCGGCGGCGGCGTCGGACTCGTCTGGCTGGGAGCGATGCTCTACACGCTGGTGAACTGGGCGCTCTAGGCTCATCGCCGCAACCGCGGCCAGGCCGGCGCGGGGCCCCGGCCCCGGAGGTGCGCTACCGCACCGCCGCCACCCGGAACCGCAGCCCGGCCGCAGTCAGCCGTTCCAGGAGCGCGTCACCCATGGCCACCGCCGTGGTCACCTGCCCGGAGGTCTCCGGCAGCTCGTCCAGGGCCAGGCACAGCGCCGACTCGGCGAGGATCTTCGCCGTCTCGCCGTAACCCGGGTCGCCTCCGGACACCTCGGTGAAGACCCGCCGCCCGCCTCCCTCGCCGACGAAGCGGACGGTGAACCAGCTCCGCGCGCGGCGTGCCTCGTCCGGCCCCCGCCCCGCCTCGTAACGCCTCATCAGCCACTCCCGTACGCCCTCCACCTGCGCGGCGGCCACCAGCGCGCCGACCGCCACCGGAGCGCCGAGGGCCATCGGCAGGGTCGTGACCGAGGCGAAGTGCCGGTAGCGGAAGTCGGGGCCGTACCGCTCCAGTGCTCGTGCGGAGCGGCCCACGATCGTCGGGTCCACCGTCGGCAGCGGCAGCGCCCACGCGCCGGTGGAACCGCTGAAGTGCGGGGGCCCGGCCGGGACGCGGACGCGCCGGCCGACCAGGCGCGGCTCGTGCAGCCGGCGTTCCCGTGCGGCGGCCAGCATCTGCCGACCCCGGCCCATCGCGGTCAGCGCCGAGGCCAACGTACCGCCGGAGAGGGTCGCGTCGGTGCGGACGAAGCCGTCGACGGCCAGCGGCACATCGGCGGGCAGCTGCTTGACGGTGAAGTACGCCCCCAGGTCGTGCGGCACGGAGTCGAAGCCGCAGGCGTGCACGAGGCGCGCCCCCGTCTCGCGGGCCCGTGCGTCGTGCTCCAGGTACGTCCGGTCGATGAACTCCGCCTCCCCGGTGAGGTCGGCGTAGTCCGTCCCGGCCTCGGCGCACGCGGCGACGAGCTTGTCGCCGTACCGGGTGTACGGCCCCACCGTCGTGGCCACCACCCGGGCGGAGGCGGCGAGTGGGGCCAGCGCCCCGGGATCGTCCGCGTCGGTCTCCAGCAGCGGCAGTTCCGCGCAGTGCGGTGTGATCGCGGTGAGCCCCTCCCGCAGTTTCTCCAGCTTGGCCCGGTTGCGTCCGGCCACCGCCCAGCGGAGGCCGGCGGGTGCGTGGGCCGCCAGGTACTCGGCCGTGAGCGCTCCCACGAAGCCGGTGGCGCCGAAGAGGACGAGGTCCCAGGGGCGTGTCGCGTCGTTCTGCCTGTTCACGAGTACCTCCGCTGGGAGCCGGTGCCGACGTGGCAGGCAGAGGGTAGCGGAGGGCGCGGTGGGGGCGTGCGGCCGGGCGGGGCGGATGCGAGAGGATCGGAGCGAAGAACTAAGCGCTTGCTCGGCCCAAGGGGTTGTGCGGAGCCGGACACCTTCTTAGCATCACTGATGTTACATCGGTTGTGTCACATACTTGGGGGCTCACAGATGGCGCATGGTCCAACGCCCGGCCACGGTCCGCTGACCGGTGTCCGGGTCGTCGAACTGGCGGGCATCGGCCCCGGACCGTTCGCCGCGATGCTGCTGGCGGACCTCGGGGCCGACGTCGTACGCGTCGACCGGCCCGGCGGCGCCGGACTGGGCATCGACCCCGCGTACGACCTCACCAACCGCAACAAGCGCTCCGTTCTTCTGGACCTCAAGAGCGACGAGGGGCCCGCCCGCGTCCTGGACCTCGTCCAGCGCGCCGACATCCTCGTCGAGGGCTACCGCCCCGGCGTCGCCGAACGCCTCGGCGTCGGGCCCGACGCCTGCCTCGCCCGCAACCCGGCCCTCGTCTACGGCCGGATGACCGGCTGGGGCCAGGACGGGCCGCTCGCCGACCGCGCCGGGCACGACCTCTCCTACATCGCCCTCGCCGGCACCCTGTCCATGATCGGCAAGCCCGACGAACCGCCCACCGTCCCCGCCAACCTGGTCGGTGACTACGCGGGCGGCTCGCTCTACCTCGTCGTCGGCGTCCTCGCCGCCCTCCAGCACGCCCGCGCCCACGGCGAGGGCCAGGTCGTCGACGCCGCCATCGTGGACGGCGCCGCCCACCTCGCCACGATGATCCACGGCATGCTGGCCGCCGGGAGCTGGCAGGACCGGCGCGGCGCGAACCTGCTGGACGGCGGCTGTCCGTTCTACGGCGCCTACGCCACGTCCGACGGCGGCCACATGGCGGTCGGCCCGCTGGAGCCCCAGTTCTACGCGGAGTTCGTCGCCCTCCTCGGCATCGCGGACGCCTTCCCCGACCGCTGGGACCTCGCCCGCTGGGACGAGCTGCGCGCCGCCGTCACCGAGCGCTTCCTGACCCGTACGCGCGCCGAGTGGACCGAGGTGTTCGACGGCACCGACGCCTGCGTGGCCCCCGTGCTCTCGCTCCGCGAGGCGCCGCACCACCCGCACCTCGCCGCCCGCTCCACCTTCGTCGAGCACGGCGGCCTCACCCAGCCCGCCCCCGCCCCGCGCTTCTCGGCCACCCCCGTCTCCGTGCGCGGCGGGCCCGCGCTGCCCGGCGCCGACACGGCCGCCGTCGCCGCCGACTGGGACGTACCGGGGCTCCGGCGCGACTCATCCGACACCCCCTAGGAGACCCCGTGCAGCGGCAGATCTTCACCGAGGAGCACGAAGCGTTCCGCGAGACCGTCCGGGCCTTCCTGGCCAAGGAGGTCCTTCCGTACTACGAGCAGTGGGAGCAGGACGGCATCGTCGCGCGCGAGGCATGGCTCGCCGCCGGGCGCGCCGGGCTGCTGGGCCTCGCCGTCCCGGAGGAGTACGGAGGCGGCGGCAGCGACGACTTCCGCTACAGCGCCGTCCTCGCCGAGGAGTTCACCCGGGCCGGGGCCCCCGGACTCGCGATCGGCCTGCACAACGACATCATCGGCCCCTACCTCACCGGTCTGTCCACCGACGAGCAGAAGCGGCGCTGGCTCCCCGGCTTCTGCTCCGGCGAGACCATCACCGCGATTGCGATGACCGAGCCGGGCGCGGGCTCCGACCTCCAGGGCATCCGCACCACCGCCGAGGACAAGGGCGACCACTGGCTGCTCAACGGCTCCAAGACCTTCATCTCCAACGGCATCCTCGCCGATCTGGTCGTCGTCGTCGCGAAGACCACTCCCGGGGGCGGGGCCAAGGGCCTGTCGCTGATCGTCGTCGAACGCGGGGCGGAGGGCTTCGAGCGCGGCCGCAACCTCGACAAGATCGGCCAGAAGTCCCAGGACACCGCCGAGCTGTTCTTCAACGACGTCCGCGTCCCCAAGGAGAACCTCCTCGGCGAACTCGACGGCGCGTTCATCCACCTCATGACCAATCTGGCCCAGGAGCGCATGGGCATAGCGGTCGCCGGAATCGCCGCCGCCGAACACCTGCTGGAGATCACCACCCGGTACGTCAAGGAGCGGGAGGCATTCGGACGCCCCCTCTCCAAGCTCCAGCACATCCGCTTCGAGATCGCCGAGATGGCCACCGAATGCGCCGTCACCCGAGCCTTCCTCGACCGGTGCATCGTTGACCACTCCGACGGCGTCCTGGACGCCGTCCACGCCTCCATGGCCAAGTGGTGGGCCACCGAACTGCAAAAGCGCGTCGCCGACCGCTGCCTCCAGCTCCACGGAGGCTACGGCTACATGAACGAGTACAAGGTCGCCAAGGCGTTCACCGACGGCCGCATCCAGACCATCTACGGCGGCACGACCGAGATCATGAAGGAGATCATCGGCCGCTCGCTGCTCGCCTGAGCCCCCGTACCGGGCCGACAACCACCCTCGAAAGGCAGCTGTCTTGAGTACCGAAGCATTCGTCTACGACGCGATCCGCACCCCCCGCGGCCGCGGCAAGGCCAACGGCGCCCTGCACGGCACCAAGCCGATCGACCTGGTCGTCGGCCTCATCCACGAAATGCGGGGCCGCTTCCCGGACCTCGACCCGGCCGCCATCGACGACATCGTCCTCGGCGTGGTCAGCCCCCTCGGCGACCAGGGCTCCGACATCGCCCGCATCGCCGCCATCGCGGCGGGCCTGCCCGACTCCGTCGCCGGGGTCCAGGAGAACCGCTTCTGTGCCTCCGGCCTGGAGGCGGTCAACCTGGCCGCCGCCAAGGTCCGGTCGGGCTGGGAGGACCTCGTCCTGGCCGGCGGCGTCGAGTCGATGTCCCGGGTGCCGATGGGCTCCGACGGCGGCGCCTGGGCGATGGACCCGATGACCAGCTTCGAGACCGGCTTCGCCCCGCAGGGCATCGGCGCCGACCTCATCGCCACCATCGAGGGCTTCAGCCGCCGCGACGTCGACGAGTACGCCGCCCTCTCCCAGGAACGCGCCGCCGCGGCCTGGAAGGAAGGCCGCTTCGCCCGCTCGGTCGTCCCGGTCAAGGACCGCAACGGCCTCCTCGTCCTCGACCACGACGAGCACCCCCGCCCCGGCACCACCGCCGACTCCCTCGCCGCGCTCAAGCCCTCCTTCGCGGGCATCGGCGAGATGGGCGGCTTCGACGCGGTGGCGCTCCAGAAGTACCACTGGGTCGAGAGGATCGACCACGTCCACCACGCGGGCAACTCCTCCGGCATCGTGGACGGCGCGGCCCTCGTCGCCATCGGCTCGAAGGAGGTCGGCGAGCGCTACGGCCTCACCCCTCGCGCCCGCATCGTCTCCGCCGCCGTCTCCGGCTCCGAGCCCACCATCATGCTCACCGGCCCCGCGCCCGCCACCCGCAAGGCGCTCGCCAAGGCCGGACTCACCATCGACGACATCGACCTGGTCGAGATCAACGAAGCCTTCGCCGGAGTCGTCCTGCGCTTCGTCAAGGACATGGGGATCTCCCTGGACAAGGTCAACGTCAACGGCGGCGCCATCGCGCTCGGCCACCCCCTCGGCGCGACCGGCGCGATGATCCTGGGCACGGTCATCGACGAACTGGAGCGCCGCGACCAGCGGTTCGGCCTGGTCACCCTCTGCGTCGGCGGCGGCATGGGCGTCGCCACCGTCGTCGAACGCATCTGACCGTCCCGCCCCGGCCACCTCTGCCTACGGAGAAGACACCGACATGACCGAGAGCACGACCATCCGCTGGGAACAGGACGAGACCGGCGTCGTCACCCTCGTCCTCGACGACCCCGACCAGTCGGCCAACACGATGAACCAGGCGTTCAAGGACTCCATCGCGGCCGTCGCGGACCGCGCCGAGGCCGAGAAGGACTCGATCCGCGGCATCATCTACACCTCCGCCAAGAAGACCTTCTTCGCGGGCGGCGACCTCAAGGACATGATCAAGGTCGGCCCCGGGAACGCCCGGGACGCCTTCGACGCCGGCAACGCGATCAAACACTCGCTGCGCCGCATCGAGACCCTCGGCAAGCCCGTCGTCGCCGCCATCAACGGCGCGGCCCTCGGCGGCGGTTACGAGATCGCGCTCGCCTCCCACCACCGCGTCGCCCTCGACGCGCCCGGCTCCCGCATCGGCCTGCCGGAGGTCACCCTCGGCCTGCTCCCGGCCGGCGGAGGCGTCACCCGGACCGTACGCCTCATGGGCATCGCCGACGCCCTGCTCAAGGTGCTCCTCCAGGGCACCCAGTACACCCCGTCGCGCGCCCTGGAGAACGGCCTCGTCCACGAAGTCGCCGCCACCCGCGAGGAGATGATCGACAAGGCCCGCGCCTTCATCGACGCCCACCCCGAGTCCCAGCAGCCCTGGGACGTCAAGGGCTACAAGATCCCCGGCGGCACCCCCTCCAGCCCGCGCTTCGCCGCCAACCTGCCCGCCTTCCCGGCCAACCTGAGGAAGCAGCTCGGGGGCGCGCCGATGCCCGCGCCGCGCAACATCCTCGCGGCGGCCGTCGAGGGCTCCCAGGTCGACTTCGAGACCGCCCTGACCATCGAGGCCCGGTACTTCACCGAGCTGGTCACCGGCCAGGTCTCCAAGAACATGATCCAGGCGTTCTTCTTCGACCTCCAGGCCGTCAACTCCGGCGCCAACCGGCCCAAGGGCGTCCCCGAACGCCCCGTCCGCAAGGTCGCGGTCCTCGGTGCCGGGATGATGGGCGCCGGCATCGCCTACTCCTGCGCCAAGGCCGGGATCGAGGTCGTCCTCAAGGACGTCTCCGCCGAGGCGGCCGCCAAGGGCAAGGCGTACAGCGAGAAGCTGCTCGCCAAGGCCCTCTCCCGGGGCCGCACGACCGAGGCGAAGCGCGACGAACTGCTGGCCCGGATCACCCCCACCGGCGAGGCGGCCGATCTGGCGGGCTGCGACGCGGTGATCGAGGCCGTCTTCGAGGACACCGCCCTCAAGCACAAGGTGTTCCAGGAGATCCAGGACGTCATCGAGCCGGACGCGCTGCTCTGCTCCAACACCTCCACCCTCCCGATCACGGTCCTGGCCGAAGGCGTCTCGCGCCCCGTCGACTTCATCGGGCTGCACTTCTTCTCACCCGTCGACAAGATGCCGCTCGTCGAGATCATCAAGGGCGAACGGACCGGCGACGAGGCGCTCGCCCGCGCCTTCGACCTGGTGCGCCGCATCAAGAAGACGCCGATCGTCGTCAACGACTCGCGCGGCTTCTTCACCTCGCGCGTCATCGGCCAGTTCATCAACGAGGGCGTCGCCATGGTCGGCGAGGGGGTCGAGCCCGCTTCCATCGAGCAGGCCGCCGCCCAGTCCGGCTACCCGGCCAAGGTGCTCTCCCTGATGGACGAGCTGACCCTGACGCTGCCGCGCAGGATCCGCGACGAGACGAAGCGCGCGGTTCAGGAGGCCGGCGGCGCCTGGCCCGGCCACCCCTCCGACGAGGTCATCGACCGCATGGTCGACGAGTTCGGCCGCCCTGGACGCAGCGGCGGCGCGGGCTTCTACGACTACGACGAGGACGGCAAGCGGGCCCGCCTGTGGCCCGGGCTGCGCGAGCACTTCACGAAGCCCGACGCCGACGTGCCCTTCGAGGACATGAAGGAGCGGATGCTCTTCTCCGAGGCCCTGGACAGCGTCCGCTGCCTGGAGGAGAACGTCCTCATCTCCGTCGCCGACGCGAACATCGGCTCCATCATGGGCATCGGCTTCCCGCCGTGGACCGGCGGCGTCCTCCAGTACATCAACGGGTACGAGGGCGGCCTGCCCGGCTTCGTGGCCCGCGCCCGGGAACTCGCCGAGCGCTACGGCGACCGCTTCCTGCCGCCCGCGCTGCTGGTGGAGAAGGCGGAGAAGGGCGAGACCTTCCACGACTGACGCTCCCGTGCGCCGCGTTCACCGTCACTCGGCGGTGAACGCGGCCCGCAGCTCCTCCTTCAGCGACCGCTGGAACGCCGTCACCAGGGCCTGCACCACGATCGGCTGCATATCGGCGGACAGCGACTTCATCGCCGCCACATGCTCCGGATCGCCCTCGCGCTCCCGGTAGGGATTCCACACCTCGTCCCGGAACAGCCGGGTCATCTCCTGCGCGGCCGAGCGGGTGTGTTCCAGCAGAACGGTCCGCGCCGCCAGGATCGTCTCGTGCGCGATCGGCACGTCCAGCAGCTCCACCCCGAGCCGCAGCAGCCCCGGATCCACCCGGTGCTCCCCACCGGGGTCCTCCGGCCGCACCAGCACCCCCATCGCGGCCAGCCGCTCGACATCCGCCTCCGACAGCGCCCGCCCGGCCCGCCGCTCAAGCTCGGCCCGGGAGAGGTCCTCGGCCCCGTCCGGAGCCCAGGACGCGACGAGGGCCCGGTGGATCGCCAGGTCGTGGGCGCTCAGGTCGGGCGGCAACTGTTCCAGATAGCGTTCGATCGCGGCCAGCGTCATGCCCTGCCGCTGGAGCTCCTCGATCAGCGCCAGCCGGGAGAGGTGGTCCGGACCGTAGTGCCCGACCCGGCGGGGCCCGATGACCGGGGGCGGCAGCAGACCCCGGGTGCTGTAGAACCGCACGGTGCGCACGGTGACCCCGGCGCGCGCCGCCAGCTCGTCCACCGTCAGCGTCGGCTCGTCGGTACCCGTCGCCATCTCTGCTCCCCGCCGTCGCGTCCCGTGTCGGACAGTGCTGGTGTCTCACCATCGCTGTGAAAGTGTCCGCCACCGGGGCTGCGCCGTCCACCCCGGGCCCGGTGTCAGTGGCGGACCGCACGGTGGGGCCATGTCGGAGATCGTCTGTGTACGGGGGGACGCCACCGCCCCGCAGGGCGAGGGCGCCAAGCTGATCGTCCATGTCCGCAACGACCTGGGCGGCTGGGGCGACGGCTTCGTGCCGGCCCTCTCCCGCCGCTGGCCGGAGCCCGAGGCCGCCTACCGGCGCCGGCGCCGGGAACGCGCGAACAACGACTTCGCCCTGGGCGCGACGCAGTTCGTGCCGGTGGGACCCCGCCTCCGGGTGGCCGACATGATCGGCCAGCGGGGTGTCCGCTGAGCGGCGTCACCGGCGGACCCCGGCCCCGCCCCCACCGCCCGTCCACACGCGAGAGACCATGGAGGGAAGGGGACGGGCAGCGCACGGCAGGCCCGCCGGAAGCGCGGGAGCATCGGATGAGCAGCGCGGAGGACGCCGCGAAGGAGCGCCCTGCGGACGGCACGCGGCAGCGCCCGCCCGGCCGTGCCGGCGAGCCGGCGCCGGACCCCGGCCGCGACCCCGAGCCGCCCGCGCCGGGCGGGGTGCTCTGGAGCCTGTCCGGAGACATCCGCGCCCTGCTGATGCTGCCCGCCGCGCTCACCCTCCAGGTCGCGCACCCGGCCGTCGGGGCGGGCGTCGACGAGCACTCCGTCTTCCGTACGGACCCGTGGGGGCGCGGCGAACGCTCGCTGCGCTCGCTCCAGCTCTGGGTCTACGGCGGCGCGGAGGCCGCCGAGGAGGGCCGCAGGCTGCGCCGCCTGCACCGCACCATCCAGGGCACCGACACCCGGGGCCGCCGCTACCACGCCCTGGCGCCGGCGAACTACGCCTGGGTGCACGCCACCGGCTTCCCCGTCTACCGGCACGCGGCCCGCTATCTGATCCGGCCCATGAGCCCCGCCCAGGAGCGCGCCCTGTACCGCGAGTGGCTCCAGGTCGGCCGGGTCCTGGGCATCCACGACCGGGACATGCCGGGGACCATCGAGGAGTTCTGGCCCTACTACCACCGGATGCTCGCCGAGGAGATCGAGGCGACCGCCGTCGTCCGTGAACTGGTCGCCACCGACCTGCCCGTACCGCCGCCGGACCGGGGGCCGTGGCCGCTCCGTACGCTGCTGCGGGCCGTATGGCCGGTGCTGCTGCCGCCGCTGGCCCGCTTCCGGCGCTTCGTCACCATCGGGCTCATGCCGCCCGACGCCCGTGCCGCCATCGGGCTGCCGTGGAGCGCCGGCCAGGAGAAGCGGCTGCGCCGGATGTGCGCGGTCCTGCGCGTGGTCGTTCCCGCACTCCCGGAGCGGCTGCGCTACCTGCCCCGGGCACGGGCGGCCCGCGCCACCGTGCGGGCCGCACGAAGGCCCGGGGGCGTCCGGCACGGCTGAGCCCGCCGGCCGGTCGTCCCGCGGCTGCCCGGCCCCGGCGAGGACGCTCGCGGGGCCGAGGGCGTGGGACCGCCGGGGAGCGGCGCGGCCGTACTGCTCCGGCGCGTGGGGCATTCCTCCCGCACACCGCCGGTTTCTTATCGCAACCGGCACCGACCGCCCCCTGTTGCACAGGAGTTGACCGGGGTAACGTCCGCCGCACATGGCCGACAGGTCGACGGGCACCACGGTGTCCGCCCCACCGGACCCGGGAGGCAGCCCGCTGATGACCCCTCGCGTCGCTCGCGTGCTCCACCTGCTCAGCCCGCATCCCTGGCTGGCGCCGGTCGCGGGCCGTGCCCGGCCGGAGTCCGGGGCCCGGCACCGTGGAGCGAGGGCGATGCGCGGCACAGCGGTGGCGGCGACGCTCGCCGCGCTGGCCCTCCCGTTCGCCATCGCCCCCGCGGAGGCCGCGCACCGCCCGCCGCGCACCGGGTTCGAGCGAAGCGAGGGAGCCCGCTGGACCGGCGAGGCGGAGGAGCGGTCCTTCCTCGCCGCGGTGGCCCGGGGGAGCGACCGGGTCACGGTGGACCGCGTCGGCACCACCGGGCAGGGCCGCCCCCTCCGGCTCGTACGCGTCGGCCACGAGCGCCCCGGCGCCACCTCCGTCCTGCTGATCTGCAGTCAGCACGGGGACGAACCCGCCGGACGCGAGGCATGTCTGACCGCCGTCCGCGACCTGGCGTTCGCCGAAGACCGTGCGACCCGCGCCTTCCTGGCCCGCACCACCCTGCTGGTACTGCCCACGGCCAATCCCGACGGCCGTGCCGCCGGAACCCGCGCCAACGCCGACGGGATCGACGTCAACCGCGACCACATCGCCCTGGAGACCGCCGAGGCGCGCGCCGTCGCCGCCGTCGTGCGCGACGAACGGCCGCAGGTGATCTACGACCTGCACGAGTACGGGGCGACTCCGCCGTACTACGACAAGGACCTGTTCACCCTGTGGCCCCGGAACCTCAACGTCGACGACCGTGTACACGGCGTCTCACGCGTTCTCTCCGAGCGCTATGTCCGCCGCGCCGCGACGGCGGGCGGCTACAGCAGCGGCCACTACGGCGTCTGGACCGACCCGGCCACCGGGGAACCGGGCGAACAGGTCGCCGGCGACGGCCAGGAACGCATCCTGCGCAACGCCTCCGGTCTCAAGCACGCTGTCGGCCTGCTCGTCGAGTCCCGGGCCGACGCGCTGAGCGCCGCGGAGAAGGCGGACCCGGCGCTCAACCACCGGCGCCGCGTGCACTCCCAGCGGACCGCGCTCCGCGGCCTCCTCTACTTCACCGACGAGCAGCGCGACCGGATCCGGACGGCCACCGCCCTCTCCCGCCTGACCGGCCTCGCCGACCGGGGGCCCGTGTATCTCGGCGGCGCCGACAACGACCCGGCCGATCCCGCCGAGATCCTCGCGGACCCGCCGTGCGGCTACCGGCTGGACGCGGCCCGGTACGCCCGGGTGAGGGACCGGCTGGCCCTGCACGGCGTCCGGTCCCGCGCGGACGGCGACGGTGTGTACGTGCCCTTGCGGCAGCCTGTCCGGAACTTGATCCCTCTTCTCCTCGATCGCCGGGCGGCATATCACCTCACAAAGGGTCAAGCCGATACGGCTTGTTGATCCTTCGAGAACCTGGGTAGGTGTGGTACTGCCTAACCAGAGCGTTTTTCAGACTCGGTGAAAGGTGTCATTCGTGTCCCAGGACGACCAGACAACGGGCGGGCGGGAAGGGCTGTCGGTCACGGCGGACCTCCCTCCCGATCCGGTCAGTACTAGGACCCCCACCACCGACCGAGTGGTGTTCGGATTCACGGCGCTCTTCACGCTCGCCTTCGTCGTGTGGGGGGCGACCGCCACCGACTCCTTGGAGAGCGTGTCCAGCAGTCTCCTCAACGGACTGATCCACAATGGCGGCTGGGCCTTCATACTGGCCGCGTCGACCTTCGTGGTGTTCGCACTGTGGCTGGCCGTCAGCCGGTACGGCAAGATCTGCCTCGGCCAGGAGGGCGAGGAACCGGAGTTCCGGACCATCTCCTGGGTCGCGATGATGTTCAGCGCGGGGATGGGCATCGGGCTGATGTTCTGGGGCGTGAGCGAACCCCTCGCCCACTTCCGGAACCCGCCGCCGGGCACCGACCCCGCCGACTCGGCCGAGGCCATGCAGACGGCGATGGCGACCACGCTCTTCCACTGGACGCTGCACCCCTGGGCCATCTACGCGGTGGTCGGGCTGGCCATCGCCTACAGCGCCTACCGGATGCGCAGGCGGCAGACGATCAGCGCGGTCTTCGAACCGCTGATCGGCAAGCGTCACGCGTACGGCGGGGTCGGCCGGGTCATCGACATCCTGGCCATCTTCGCCACCCTGTTCGGCTCGGCGGCGTCCCTGGGCCTCGGCGCGCTCCAGATCGGCAGCGGCATCCAGGAACTGGACTGGCTGGAGAAGGCCGGCACCGGACTTCTCGTCGCCATCATCGCCGTGCTGACGGGCGCCTTCGTCGCCTCCGCGATCTCCGGCGTCGAGCGGGGCATCCAGTGGCTGTCCAACATCAACATGGTCCTGGCGCTGCTTCTCGTCGTATTCGTCTTCATCGCCGGTCCCACGATCTTCGTGCTGGACCTCGTGCCCACGTCCCTCGGTGCGTACGTGACCGACCTGGGGCAGCTCGCCGGACGCACCGAGGCGACCGGCGGCGGTGACGTGGCCGACTGGCTCGGCAGCTGGACGGTCTTCTACTGGGCCTGGTGGATCTCCTGGACGCCCTTCGTCGGCATGTTCATCGCCCGCATCAGCCGCGGCCGCACGATCCGTCAGTTCGTCGGCGGCGTCATCCTGGTGCCCAGCACGGTCAGCCTCATCTGGTTCGCCGTCTTCGGCGGCTCGGCCATGAAGCTGGACGAGGCCGGGAAGCTCGCCGGGGCCGACACCCCCGAGGCACAGCTGTTCGGCGTCCTTCAGCAGTTTCCGATCGCCACGCTCACGAGCATCCTGGTGATGGTCCTGGTCGGCATCTTCTTCGTCTCCGGAGCCGACGCCGCCTCCATCGTCATGGGCACCCTCTCGCAGAGGGGCGTCCTGGAGCCGGGCAAGTGGGTCGTCATCTTCTGGGGTGTGGTGACCGGGGCCGTCGCCGCGATCATGCTGCTCATCGGTGAGGGCGAGGAGAACGCGCTCCAAGGGCTCCAGAACCTCACCATCCTGGTGGCCGCCCCCTTCACCATCGTGATGATCGGCATGTGCGTGGCCCTGATGCGGGACCTCCGCAAGGACCCGCAGATCGTCCGGCAGGAGTTCGGTGTGGAGGCGGTCGAGTCGGCGGTGATCGAGGGACACGCCAAGTACGCCGGCGACTTCGAGATCCGCATCGGCCCCGGGCCCACGACGACCACGGACGAGAGCGGGAAGCCCGGTCCCACCGGATCGGGCTCCACGGCCACGGAGAAGCGTCCCTCCGACTGACCGGGGGACCGCCGATCCGCTCGGGAGCCCGCGACCCGAACGACCGGTCGCGGGCTCCCGTTCGGCGCCCCGCGCCCGGGGCCGGACGCCCGGGCTCCGTACGCCGGTGTTCCGGACGCTCCGGCTCCGTGCACCGGCGCGGACCCCCACGGCCAGGCCCGTACTACAGGCGGTCCCGCTCCCAGCAGTCCCGCTCTAGCAGGCCCGGTCCGAGCAGGCCCGTCGGCGTGCACCCGTTCCCGCCGGGCCCCCGGTCAGACCACCAGCGCCGCCGCGGCCCGCGCGCACCCCCAGGCCACGGTCACTCCCGCGCCGCCGTGCCCGTAGTTGTGCACCAGCGGACCGCCGCCGGGCAGCGCCTCCGCCTCGATCCGTACCCCGGCCTCCCGCGCCGGCCGCAGCCCCACCCGGTGCCCGAGCACCCGGGCTCCGGCGATCTCCGGCCGGATCCGCGCACACCGCGCCATGATCTCCCGCGCCGTGCCCGGGTCGGGTTCCGTGCGCGGATCGTCCGCCTCGGCCGTACCGCCCAGGACCAGGCGGCCCGGCTGCGGGAAGAAGTACGTCGTCGCGGCCGACGCCGGATCCGCCTCGGTGTACCACTCCTCGATCCCCGGGTTCTCCACCGCGACCAGCTGTCCGCGAACCGGCCGCACCCCGGCGTCGGGCACCAGCTCGCGCGCCCCGAGCCCCGTGCAGTTCACCACCACCGCACCGCCCGCCGCCGCCTCGTCGAACCCCGTCACCACCCGCCGCTCCACCGCGCCGCCCGCCGCCGTGAGCCGCCGCTCCAACCACGCCAGATGGACGGGCATGTCCAGCAGCGGCAGCGTCACCCGCAGCCCCTCGGGCACCTCCAGGGCGCCCTTCAGCCCGGCCGACCAGTCGCCCAGCGCCGCGAGCCGCTCCCCGCCGTGCAGCCCCGCCACCCGCCGTACGCCGGTCTCCTCCGGTACGGCCGAGAGCTCCTCGTAGACCGCCAGCGTCTCCAGCGCCCAGTCGCCCACCCGCCCCGCCGGCTCGATCCGGTACGGCCACCACAGCGCGCCCGCCACCGCCGAGGTCGTCGCCCCGGCCGGGTCGCGCGACCAGACCCGCACCCGCAGCCCGCGCTCCGCCAGCGTCACGGCGGTGGTGAGCCCCACGACCCCGCCGCCCACCACGATCACATCCGCCAGCACGGTCACATCCGCCATCACGGTCACTCCTGTCCGATCGGTACGCGCCCGCCGCCGCACGGACGCCGACGAGATGGTGGGCGAAGCCGGGGGCGCGGCGGGCCGGGCCGCACCCGGTCGGTGCGGACCAGCTCGTGCTTCGGCCCGGCCCCCCGTCCGCGCCTGCCGCCGCGCCGCTCGTGCGGGGCGCTACGGCCGGCCTCGGTCCGCGAGCGCCGCCGCGGCGGCACGGGCGAAGCCCTCCGGATTGTCCAGCATGACGGTGTGCCCGCAGTCCGGGACCGCCACCACGGCCACTCGGGCCGCGGCGAGGGCATCGGCGTGGGTTCCGGGGCGTAGTCGAATCCCGTCGGCCGGTCGCGGGGGCCATGCCGAGCAGGTCGATAACACCGCAAGCCGCCGACCCAGGGCGCAGGGCGCCGAGAGCGGGCCCGGGACACCGAGGACCGGGGGCGGCCCGGAGCCGATTAGGATCGGCATCCTGATGACTGCCACTCTCGTCGCCAAGAACCTCGCCGCCGGACACGGCGACCGCACGCTCTTCGCCGGGCTCGACCTCGTCGTCGCCCCCGGCGACGTGATCGGTCTCGTCGGAGTCAACGGCGCGGGCAAATCCTCCCTGCTCCGCCTGCTCGCCGGTCTCGACCGCCCGGAGGAGGGCGAGCTGAGGCTCTCCCCGCCCACGGCCACCGTCGGCCACCTCCCGCAGGAGCCCGAGCGCCGCGACGGCGAGACGGTGGCCGCGTTCCTGGCCCGCCGCACCGGCGTCGCCGACGCCCAGCGCACCATGGACGAGGCGACCGAGGCCCTGGTCGCCGGGGCCCCGGGCGCGGACGACGCGTACTCCGAGTCCCTGGAGCGCTGGCTCGCCCTCGGCGGCGCGGACCTGGAGGAGCGGGCCGAGCAGGTGGCCGCCGAGCTGGGGCTGACCGTGGGCCTCGACCGCCCCATGACCGCGCTCTCGGGCGGACAGGCGGCCCGCGCGGGACTCGCCTCGCTGCTCCTCTCCCGCTATGACGTCTTCCTGCTGGACGAGCCCACCAACGACCTCGACCTCGACGGACTGGAGCGCCTGGAGCGCTTCGTGTCCGGCCTGCGCGCGGGCACCGTCGTCATCAGCCACGACCGCGAGTTCCTGATGCGCACGGTCACCAAGGTGCTGGAGCTGGATCTCGCCCAGCAGCAGATCACCCTGTACGGCGGAGGCTACGCGGCCTACCTGGAGGAGCGCGAGACAGCCCGCCGGCACGCCCGGGAGGGCTACGAGGAGTACGCCGACAAGAAGGCGTCCCTCGAAGCGCGCGGCCATATGCAGCGCTCCTGGATGGACAAGGGCGTCAAGAACGCGCGCCGCAAGGCCACCGACGGTGACAAGCTCGGACGCAACGCGCGCAGCGAGGCCAGCGAGAAGCAGGCCGCGAAGGCCCGGCAGACCCAGCGCATGATCGAACGCCTCGACGTCGTCGACGAACCGCGCAAGGAATGGGAACTGCGCATGGAGATCGCCTCCGCGCCGCGCTCCGGATCCGTGGTCGCCACGCTGCGCGACGCCCGCGTGGTGCGCGGCGACTTCTCCTTCGGCCCCGCCTCGCTCCAGATCGACTGGGCGGACCGGGTCGCCATCACCGGGGCCAACGGCGCGGGCAAGTCCACCCTGCTGGCCGCCCTGTTGGAGCGGCTGCCGCTGGACTCCGGGAACGCCACGCTCGGTTCGGGCGTCGTCGTCGGGGAAGTGGACCAGGCCCGCAAGCTGTTCCTGGGCGCGCAGTCGCTGCTGGACGCGTTCTGCGCGGCCGTGCCCGACACGGAACCGGCCGAAGTCCGCACCCTGCTCGCCAAGTTCGGTCTCCGCGCCGACCATGTGACGCGTCCCGCGACCAGCCTGTCCCCGGGGGAGCGCACCCGTGCGGCCCTGGCCCTGCTCCAGGGCCGCGGCGTCAACCTCCTGGTGCTCGACGAGCCGACGAACCACCTGGACCTGCCCGCCATCGAGCAGTTGGAGGCGGCCCTGGAGACGTACACGGGCACCCTGCTGCTGGTCACGCACGACCGGCGGATGCTGGAGGCGGTCAGGACCACCCGTCGCATCGAGGTGGCGGACGGCCAGGTCAAGGAAGCCTGAGCACGGCTCGGGGGCGGGCCGCGGCCTGCGGCCCGCCCCCGGAATCCGGTCGGTTCAGCGCCCCCGGCCGCCCTGCTTCGGATCGGTCAGCCCGGCGCGCCGCAACGCGTCCGCCATCGCGCTGTTGGCGGGAGCCGGGGCTCCCTGACCCTGCCGGGACGCGCCGCCGCCGCGCCGGTCCCGGCCGCCGCCCTGACGGCCCTGACCGCCACCGGACGGCCCGCCCTGGTTCTGGCCCTGGCGCTGCTTCGGCGGGCGGGCGCCCCGCTCGCCGCGGCCCTGCTGCCCACCGCCGGAACCGCCGCCCGCGCCGGGCTCGTCGTCCAGCCGCAGCGTCAGTGAGATCCGCTTGCGCGGCACGTCGACGTCCATGACCTTCACCTTCACGATGTCCCCGGGCTTCACGACGTCGCGCGGATCCTTCACGAACGTCTTCGACAGCGCCGAGACGTGCACCAGACCGTCCTGGTGGACGCCGATGTCGACGAACGCGCCGAACGCGGCCACGTTGGTCACGACGCCCTCCAGCACCATGCCGGGCTCCAGGTCCCCGAGCTTCTCGACGCCCTCCTTGAAGGTCGCCGTACGGAACGCCGGACGCGGGTCGCGCCCCGGCTTCTCCAGCTCCTTGAGGATGTCCGTCACGGTCGGCAGCCCGAACATGTCGTCCACGAAGTCCGCCGCGCGCAGCGACCGCAGGGCCTCCGCGTTGCCGATCAGCGAGGCGACCTCGCCGCCCGCGGTCTTCCCCATCCGCCGCACCACCGGGTATGCCTCGGGGTGCACGCTGGAGCCGTCCAGCGGGTCGTCACCGCCCCGGATCCGCAGGAAGCCCGCACACTGCTCGTACGCCTTCGGGCCGAGCCGTGCCACGGCCTTGAGCGCCTTGCGGGACCGGAAGGGGCCGTTGGTGTCCCGGTGCGCGACGATGTTCTCGGCGAGCCCCGAGCTGATCCCCGAGACGCGTGAAAGCAGGGGGGCGGACGCCGTGTTGACGTCCACGCCGACCCCGTTCACACAGTCCTCGACGACCGCGTCCAGCGAACGGGACAGCTTCACCTCGGACAGGTCGTGCTGGTACTGGCCGACACCGATCGACTTGGGGTCGATCTTCACCAGTTCGGCCAACGGGTCCTGGAGCCGCCGTGCGATCGACACCGCGCCGCGCAACGACACGTCCATGTCGGGCAGTTCCTGCGAGGCGAACGCGGAAGCGGAGTACACCGAGGCGCCCGCCTCCGAGACCATGACCTTGGTGAGCTTCAACTCCGGGTGCTTGTCGATCAGTTCACCGGCAAGCTTGTCCGTCTCGCGGGACGCCGTGCCGTTGCCGATCGCGATCAGGTCGACCGCGTGCTCCTTCGCGAGGTGCGCGAGCTTCGCCAGCGCCTGGTCCCACTTGTTCGCCGGCACGTGCGGATGGATCACATCGGTGGCCACCACCTTGCCGGTGGCGTCGACGACCGCGACCTTCACCCCCGTACGGAACCCGGGGTCCAGCCCCAGCGTGGCCCGCGTGCCCGCCGGCGCGGCGAGCAGCAGGTCGCGCAGGTTCGAGGCGAAGACGCGCACCGCCTCGTCCTCCGCCGCCGTGCGCAGCCGCAGCCGCAGGTCGATGCCGAGGTGCACCTGGATCCGGGTCCGCCACGCCCAGCGCACGGTGTCGGCGAGCCACTTGTCCCCGGGGCGGCCTCGGTCGCCGATGCCGAAGCGGCGGGCGACCATGTTCTCGTACGCGGAGGGACCAGGCCGGTCGGCGGCCTCCGGCTCCTCCGGTTCCAGGACCAGGTCGAGCACGTTCTCCTTCTCGCCGCGCAGCATCGCGAGCACCCGGTGCGAGGGCAGCGCGGTGAACGCCTCCGCGAAGTCGAAGTAGTCGGCGAACTTCGCGCCCGCCTCCTCCTGGCCCTCGCGTACCTTCGCCGCCAGCCGGCCGCGCGTCCACATGCGCTCGCGCAGCTCGCCGGTGAGGTCGGCGTCCTCGGAGAACCGCTCGGTGAGGATCGCTCGCGCGCCGTCGAGTGCGGCGGCCGGGTCCGCGACGCCCTTCTCCCCGTCCACGAACGCGGCGGCGGCCACGAGCGGCTCGATGGACGGATCGCCGAGGAGGCCGTCCGCCAGCGGTTCGAGCCCCGCCTCCCGGGCGATCTGCGCCTTCGTCCGCCGCTTCGGCTTGAAGGGCAGGTAGATGTCCTCCAGGCGCGCCTTGGTCGCGGCGGCCCGGATGCTCGCCTCCAGTGCCGCGTCGAGCTTGCCCTGTTCGGTCACGGACTGGAGGATCGACGCCCGCCGCTCCTCCAGCTCCCGCAGATAGCGCAGCCTCTCCTCCAGCGTGCGCAGCTGCGCATCGTCGAGGGATTCGGTCGCCTCCTTGCGGTAGCGCGCGATGAACGGCACGGTCGATCCGCCGTCGAGCAGCTCTACGGCGGCCCTGACCTGTCGCTCACGTACGCCGAGCTCCTCGGCGATCCTGCCTTCGATGGACGTCGTCACGGTTTTCCCGACTCGCCTTCTCGTACTGGCTGTGCTGGCCGTGCTCGTGTCGCGATGAGCACGTTCTTGCTTGTCGGGGGCATCCCCCCTGGCCTGCATTGTGCCGGGTGGCCGGGGGCCGTGTCGCGTGACGTCGGGCAACACGCCCGGGGCCCCGGCGGCGGGCGCCGGGGCCCCGGGCGGCGCGGGTCAGCCCAGGCCGGTCGCAGAGGCCGGGAACGCGCCGGCGGCGGCGGCCGTGGAGAGGAAGCCGCGCCCGAGTTCGGTGAGCCGCTCCACACCCTCCGCGCCCAGGTGCTCGTACGGGGCGATGTCCATCCGGTCCGTCGCCTCCTCCACCTCCGCGCGCAGGGCCGTGCCGGCCTCGGTCAGCGTCGGCTCCTCGCCCGTGCCGAGCAGTCCGCGCCGCCGCAGCCGGTCGGACGCCGCCTCCCAGTCGGTGCGCCGCCAGCCCCGGGAGGACAGGATCCAGCGAACCGCCATGCCCTTGCCGGTGGCCGTGTGGCTGACGAGCGATTCGAGCGGGTCCAGGCCGGCCGCGAGGAGGGCGGCGAGGTGCGCGTCTCCCCGGTGCTCGCGCAGCAGGGTCGCGGCGTGCCAGAACGCCAGGTGCGGCTCCTCGGGCACGGGCAGGTCCGCGTGCGCGGCGTACAGCGGGCGGGCGTGCGGGGTGCATGCCTCGGTGGCGCGCAGTGCGAGCCGGGCCGCCTCGGCCATCGCCTCGGAGGAGATGATCTCCTCGCCGAGCAGCCGCCGCAGTGTCGCGTCCGCCGCGCGCAGCCGGGCCCGGAGGACCACGTCGGGGGAGGCGGTCTCCCAGACGGCGGGCACGTGGCGGGCCACCAGCACCGGGTTGAAGTTGTAGAAGGTGGCGGCGACGGTCCCCGCCCCCACCGCGCCGAGCGCGGCGGCCCGGGTGGCGAAGTAGGCGGCGACGGCGTCCTCGATGCCTATCTTCCCCATCTCCGCACCGAGGTCGGGGGAGAAGAAGAGGCAGGAGTGCAGCGGGTTGACGGCGTTGTGGCAGCGGCGCTCCGCGCGGGCCGGAAGAGTACTCATGCCAGCACGTTACCGACTGGTCGGTACGGCGTGGAACCCCGGGCGGGGGGAGATGCCCCGTGATCGGCCGACGGCTTGCCGGAGGACGGGCCGAGGGCGTTTCCCGGGACAGGGTGATGGCAGGAAAGGTGGGGTACGCGTCATTGCGGCCATCGCCGCCCACCGCCCAGGATGGCGGACGTGAAGCAGCGAACCGTCCTCGTCGTCCTCTTCGACGGCGTCCAGAGCCTCGACGTGAGCGGCCCCATGGAGGTCTTCGCCGGAGCCTCCCGGGCGCCGGGCGTCTCCTACGAGCTGCGGACCGCCTCGCTCGACGGCGGCCCCGTCCGGGCCACCAGCGGCCTGACCCTGGTGCCCGACAGCAGCCTGGCCGACGCCCCCGCGCCGCACACTCTGCTGGTGCCCGGCGGCCGGGGCACCCGCGGGCCCCGCCCGGAGCTGACGGGCTGGCTGCGCGAGCACGCGCCGCGGGCGGAGCGGCTGGTCTCCGTGTGCACCGGGGCCCTGCTGCTGGCGGGGGCGGGCCTGCTCGACGGGCACCGGGTCACCACCCACTGGAACTACTGCGAGCAGCTGGCCCGCGACCATCCGGCCGTCCTGGTCGACCCGGAACCGATCTTCGTACGGGACGGGCGGCTGGCCACCTCGGCGGGCGTCACCGCGGGCATCGACCTCGCCCTCGCACTCGTGGAGGAGGACCACGGGCGGGACCTGGCGCTGGCCATCGCCCGGCACCTCGTGGTGTTCCTGCGCCGCCCCGGCAACCAGGCCCAGTTCAGCGCCCAGCTCAGCGCCCAGACAGCCCGGCGCGAACCGCTGCGCGAGGTCCAGCACTGGATCACCCGGCATCCCGACGCCGACCTCGGGGTCGAGGCCCTCGCCGCCCGCGCCCGGCTCTCGCCCCGGCACTTCGCCCGCGCGTTCCGGGCCGAGACCGGAACGACCCCTGGGCGGTACGTCGAGCGCGTCCGCCTGGAGCACGCCCGCCGGCTTCTGGAGGACACCGCCGACGGCGTCGGGCGAGTCGCCCGCGCCAGTGGCTACGGCACCCCGGAAGCCATGCGACGCGCCTTCGTCAAGACGCTCGCGACGGCGCCCGCCGAATACCGCCGCCGCTTCCGCGGCCCGGCCTCCGGCGCCCGACCGGACCGGGACGGCGTCCCACCCCGCCCGGGCGAATCCTGACCCCGCCGAGCCGAATCCTGACCCCGCCGAGCCGACGCGCGACCCGACCGAGCCGACGCCGGACAGACCGAGCCGACGCCCGGCCCGACCGACCGAGAGGCAGCACCCGTGCAGATCGCCATCCTTCTCTTCGACCGTTTCACCGCCCTCGACGCGGTGGGCCCCTACGAGATCCTCAGCCGTGCCCCCGGCGCCGAGACCGTCTTCGTCGCCGAACGGACCGGACCCGTCCGCAACGACAGCGGAAGCCTCTCGCTCGTCGCGGAGAAGACGCTCGCCCAGGTGCCGTCCCCCGACCTGGTGATCGTGCCGGGCGGCCCCGGACAGGGCGACCAGATGGAGAACGGAGCCCTGCTCGGCTGGCTGCGCTCGGCCGACGCCACCAGCACCTGGACGACCTCCGTCTGCACCGGCTCCCTGCTGCTGGGTGCGGCCGGGCTCCTCAAGGGCCGACGGGCCACCTCGCACTGGCTGGCGCTGGAGGCGCTGAAGGAGTTCGGCGCCGAGCCGACCGGGGAGCGCGTCGTCCTCGACGGCAAGTACGTCACCGCCGCCGGGGTCTCCTCCGGCATCGACATGGGCCTGACCCTGCTCGGCCGGATCGCGGGCGACGACGCGGCGCGCTCGGTGCAACTGCTCACGGAGTACGATCCCCAGCCGCCCTACGACTGCGGATCGCCGGAGAAGGCGCCCGCGGCCCTCGTCGAGGAATGGCGGGCCAGGAGCCGTCACGTCACCCGGCAGGCCCCGCGGGGTAGGTGAAACGGGGGGCGCGGCGCTCCAGGAAGGCGGCGACGCCCTCCGCCGTGTCGCCGCTGCCCCGCGCCTCACCGGCCCAGTGGGCGTCCCGGTCCGTCCGGCCCGCGGCGAACTCCTTCGCCGCGGCCTGGGTGAGCAGGGACCGGGACGCCAGGACCCGTGTGTACTCCTCGACCCGCCGGTCCAGGCCGCCCGCGGGCAGCACCTCGTCGGCCAGGCCGGTGCGCAGCGCCCGCTCCGCGTCGATCAGCTCGCCGGAGAACAGCAGGTGCTTGGCCGTCGCCGGGCCGACCAGGGCGGCCAGCCGCCGGGTGGACGAGGCGGGGTAGACAATGCCGAGCTTGGCCGGGGTGACCCCGAAACGGGCCCCTTCCTCCGCGAACCGCAGATCGCAGGCGGCCGCGAGCTGACTGCCGCCGCCCACGCAGTAGCCGCGCACCGCGGCCAGCGTCGGCCGGGGGAACGCGGCCAGCGCCTCCTCGGCCGCCACGGCCAGGCCCTGGGCGGTGGCGGGGCTCTCCCGCAGCGTGGAGATGTCGGCCCCGGCGCAGAAGGTGTCGCCGGCCCCGGTCAGCACCAGGACCCGGACCGCCGGGTCGGCGGCCAGCCGCTCCAGCAGCTTCGGCACGCTCCGCCACATCGGGGCGGTCATCGCGTTGCGCTTGGCGGGGTTCGTGATCACGACGGTGGCGACGCCGCGCTCGACGGACGTGGTCAGCCGGGGTTCCGTACGGTCCATGCGCCGGATGCTATCCGGAGGGTTCGAACCTATGATCAAGAAGGGGTCGTGAGCCGGGCACGCACCGTGAGGAGCTGTCGATGAAGGAACCCACCGCCGAGGGCCGGAAGCTCAGCCGCGGTTTCGGCCGCCTCGCGCTGCTCGGCACGCTGCTGGTGATCGCCGGCGTCGTCGGCCTCGTCTACACCGGGGCCGCCACCCTCACCTCGATGCTCCTCTTCGGCTGGCTGCTGCTCGTCGGCGGTCTGGTCGGACTGCTGCACGCGATCGAGTCGCGCGGCACGAGCTACTTCTGGCTGGGCGTCGTGGTCGCGGCCCTCAACCTCGCCGCGGGCGTCGTCGTCATCAAGCACCCCGAGGGCACGGCCGAGGCCCTGACCATGTTCGCCGCCCTCCTGTTCCTGACCGGCGGGGTCTTCCGGCTGGTCGGCAGTGTGGTGGTGCGCGGCCCGCAGATGGGATGGACGCTGGTGCAGGGAGCCTTCGGCCTGCTGCTGGGTCTGCTGGTGCTGTTCGACTGGCCGCACAGCAGCCTGTACGTCCTGGGGCTCTTCTTCTCGCTGGCGCTGCTGTTCGACGGGCTCGGCCTGATCGCCATGGGCCTCGGCGGCCGGCGCATCGTCAGCATGGTGTCGGGGCGGCTCGATGAGACCGGGCCGACCGAGGACGAACTGAGCGAGTCACCAGAAGACGAGCGGAAATAGTCCCGGCACCGACAACGGCGTGCACATCTGGTCAAATAGCGCCGATACTTGACTACTTCCTCTCAGTGGCACGGTCCTGACCAGGCCATTCCCAACACTCTTTACTCGACGGTCAGTGCAGTGCGAGTGAGAGCTGGTGCCGGACGATGGAGAGCCTCGGGAGTGCCCCTGCCGACCCCGTGTCGTACGAGGGGGTGTGGCGCTTCACGGCCCCCGCCGTGGACGCGTCCGTGCCCAGAGCCCGGCACGCGGTGCGCGACCTCCTCGGCCGGCAGGGCGTGCCGATCGAGGACGACATCCTCCAGGGGATCCTGCTCATCGTCTCGGAGCTGGTCACCAACGCCGTCAAACACGCGGCGCTCCTCTCGCCCGAGCTGGCGGTCGAGGTGGCCATCGCCTCCGACTGGGTCAGGGTCTCGGTCGAGGACAACCACCCCTACCGCCCCACCGCCCTGGAGACGGACTGCGCGCAGACCGGCGGCCGGGGCCTGCTGCTGGTCAAGGTCATCACCGGGGAAGCGGGCGGCACCTGCGACGTCGAGCACACGGCGAGCGGCGGGAAGATCATCTGGGCGGCGCTGCCGTTGAAGACGCAGCTCTGACCGCCCCGCACGCGCCCCGGCGGAGGGTCACCAGCCCGCGGACGGCCCCGTCAGCTCACGGATCGCCGGGCGCGCCGCGTCCAGCACCGTCATGAACCACGCCGAGAACGGCCCCCGAGCGTGCCGCTCGGCCAGCTCCGACGCCGTCACGAAGGCCGTCTCCCCGACCTCCTCGGGGTCCGGATCCAGTGCCTTCTGCGCCATCCCCACGAACAGGTGGTTGAACTCCTGCTCCACCAGCCCCGAGGCGGGGTCCGGGTGGTTGTAGCGGACCGTGCCCGCCTCGGCCAGCAGCGAGGGCGAAAGCCCCAGCTCCTCGTGCGTACGCCGGGCCGCTGCCGCGAACGGGGCCTCGCCCGGGTAGGGGTGCCCGCAGCACGTGTTCGACCAGACACCGGGGGAGTGGTACTTGCCGAGCGCCCGGCGCTGGAGCAGGAGCCGCCCCTGCTCGTCGAAGAGGAACACGGAGAACGCGCGGTGCAGCTGCCCGGGAGCCTGGTGGGCCGCCAGCTTCTCCGCGGTGCCGATGGTGGTGCCGTTCTCGTCGACCAGTTCGAGCATGATCGCTTCTGCGGTGCCGTTCGACGAGCTGTGCGTCGCGGTGGCTGGTGTGGTCGGCATACCCATCCTTCGCTTTGGTCCCCGGCCTCGTGCGCCGGGCCCCTGGAGTCCGGTCAAGTCTGCCGTACAAAAGCCGCTTGTCCGCACTGCGGGTCCGGGCATGTCCGTCCCGCCGCGCTCGCGAGGCGCGGCGGGACGGACGGGCCGTCAGACCCCGAAGGCCGCCGGATACCGGATCGTGCCCGTCGGAACGGGGACGGACTCATCCAGCACCAGGGCCATCATCGCCTCGTCCGGCACCTCGAAACCCGGCCGGATCCCGTAGCGGGAGGCCGGCACGAAACCGAAGCGCGGATAGTACTCGGGGTGGCCGAGTACCAGCACCAGCGCCTCACCGCGCGCCCGGGCGGCGTCGAGCACGGCCCGCACCACGGCCTGCCCCGCACCCTGCCGCTGGTACGCGGGAGAGGTGGCCACCGGGGCCAGGGCCAGCGCCGGGGCGCCGCCCACCCGGCAGCGGGTCAGCAGCGCGTACGCGGCCAGGGACCCGTCCGGCGCCTCGGCGACGCGGCTCAGCTCCGGCAGCCAGGCGTCGGCGTCCGCCCGCAGGGCGTCCACGAGGTCGGCCTCGTCCCGGGCGGGGAACGCGGCCGCGTTGACCGCGTGCACGGCCGCACGGTCCTTCGGCGTCTCGGCGCGGGTGGGCCACCGGGGATCGACCGGACGCAGTACGTACGCGGCGTAGCCGTACTCCGCGCCGTACTCCCGCCGCACGGCCAGCTCCTCGCGGGTGGCCGCGATCGCCCACTCCATACCGGGAGCGCCCGGGTCGGCGCCCTCGACCCGCTCGGCGAGCGGTCCGTAGTACGCGTCCCAGTCGTCCTCGGGCTGGACCAGCACGGCGCTGACCGTGCAGCCCGCGGCGAGGGCCGCCGCGGTGGTTTCCGGCAGAGTGCGCGGGGAGCCGTTGCGGTCCCAGAAGTCGCGCGCCCCGGCGGACGGCGCGTCCGTGGTCCAGACGCACTCGGAGATCATCATCGCGCCGCCCGGGGCCAGCAGCCGCTGCCAGTCGCGCACGGCGGTGTCGAACCCGATGCAGTACGCCGATCCCTCGGCCCAGATCAGGTCGAAGGACCCTTCGGGGAACGCGGGGCCGGTGAGATCGCCCATGTCGGCCCGGACCGTACGGATGCGGTCGTCGAGGCCGCGGGCCCCGGCCGCCTCCCGCAGCTCGTCCAGGAACGGCTGGTGCAGGTCGACCGCGGTCACCTCGGCGCCCGCCTCGGCGGCGAGCAGCAGAGCGGCCCGGCCCGGACCGCAGCCCAGGTCGAGGACGCGCGGTCGGCTGGGCAGTGGGCCGGCGAGAGCGAGAAGCCGGCGCGTGGTCGCGTCGGAGCCGGGGCTCTGCCGGGGAAGACGGTGATGCAGGGTGAAGAACGCCTCGGTGCGCGAGGCGTCGCTGTGGTCGGTCAACGTGGGAACCCTTGTGTGTGAGGGCTCCGACCTGATCCGGAGTGAGGGGACCTAGCCGGAAACCCGGGAGATGAGGAAGGACCGATTGCCGCGCCGGGCAGGCGTCGTCGCGACCGTCATCAACCTCAGCTCCTCTCGAAAAGGGCCCCGGGGTCACCGGGTTCCGCTCCACCGCGAGACTCGAACGTCTCCGCGAAAGCACCCTAGCACCGCCACCGCGGCCGATGCCCGCGCGCACCGGCCGCGAGAGGTCTCAGTGGCACAGACGCGCCTCGTGCTCGGCGTGACCGCTCGGCTCCAGCTGGAAGGTGCAGTGCTCCACGTCGAAGTGGTCCCCGAGGCAGCCCTGCAGTTCGTGCAGCACCTTCTCGTGCCCGGTCGAGTCGAGCACCTCCTGGTGCACCACCACATGCGCGGAAAGCACCGGCATTCCGGAAGTGATCGTCCAGGCGTGCAGGTCATGGACGTCCAGGACCCCGGGCAGTTCCGTGATGTGGGCCCGTACCTCCGCCATGTCCACACCCTTGGGCGCCGCCTCCAGGAGCACGTTCAGGGTCTCCCGCAGCAGCTTCACCGTCCGGGGGACGATCATCAGGCCGATCACCAGGGAGGCGATCGGGTCGGCGGCCTGCCAGCCGGTCGTCATGATGACGCCCGCCGCGACGATCACGGCGAGCGAGCCCAGGGTGTCGGCCAGCACCTCCAGATAGGCGCCCCGGACGTTCAGACTCTCCTTCTGCCCGCGCATCAGCAGGGAGAGGGAGACGACGTTGGCCACCAGGCCCACGGCGGCGAACGCGATGGCGAGGCCGCCCTTCGTCTCGGCCGGCGTGATGAACCGCTCGACCGCCTCGAAGACCAGGTAGCCGCCGACCCCCAGCAGCAGCAGACAGTTCGCGAGCGCCGCCAGTATCTCCGCCCGGGCGAAACCGAAGGTGCGGTTCGGTCCGGCCGGACGGTTGGCGAAGTGGATGGCGAGCAGCGCCATCCCGAGGCCCAGGGCGTCCGTGGCCATGTGGGCGGCGTCCGCGATCAGGGCCAGCGAGTCGGAGAGCACCCCGCCGACGATCTCCATGACCATCACGCTCAGCGTGATCCCCAGGGCGACCCGGAGCCTGCCCCGGTACGCGGCGGCAGCCGTGCCCGTCGGAGGCGGCCCGCCGTGTGTGTGCCCGTGATCGTGGCCAGCCCCCATGCGAAACGCCTCCAGGTCCGTGCGACGGCACCGGGGCGAAGCCGCCCCGACGGGGCCAGTGAACTACGGGTGGGGGGTATGAGGCAACACGGCACTGAACACCGTTGTCATGTGCTCTGACCTGCGGAAACGTTCCGCAGGTCAGAGCGCTGACCCGCGCTCGCGCGCACGGCGGGGAGTGTCTCGCCGCCCCGTCACGGACGTCGTGCGGCCCGTGCCTCGGGGTGCCGCAGACACCAGCCCTCCCATGCCGACTCCACCATCTCGCGCACACCGCGCCGCGCCGTCCAGCCCAGCTCCTCGGTGATCCGCGCGGCCGACGCCACCGCCAGCGGCGCGTCACCGGCCCGGCGCGGCCCGACCACCGGCTTCAGATCGTGGCCCGTCACCTCGCCGATCACCACGGCCAGCTCGCGAACGGACACCCCCTCGCCCCGGCCCACGTTCAGCGTCAGGTCGCCCGCGCCCGCCCCGTCCAGCCGCCGTGCGACGGCGAGGTGCGCCTCCGCCAGGTCCGCGACATGGATGTAGTCGCGGACACAGGTGCCGTCCGGCGTCGGGTAGTCGTCGCCGAAGATCCGCGGGGCCTCGCCGCGCGTCAGCCGCTCGAACATCATCGGCACGATGTTGAAGACCCCGGTGTCCGCAAGCTCCGGCGCGGCCGCCCCCGCCACGTTGAAGTACCGCAGGCAGGCGGTCGAGAGCCCGTGCGCCTTGCCGGTGGCCCGCACCAGCCACTCGCCGGTGAGCTTGGTCTCGCCGTACGGGTTGATCGGGAGGCAGGGCGTCTCCTCCGTGATGAGGTCCACGTCCGGTACGCCGTAGACGGCCGCCGAGGACGAGAAGAGGAAGCGCGGCACCTCGGCCGCGACCACGGCCTCCAGCAGGACGGCCAGCCCGGCGACGTTCTCCCGGTAGTACAGCAGCGGCTTCTCCACGGACTCGCCGACCTGCTTCTTCGCCGCGAGGTGCACCACACCGCTGACCGCGTGGCCCGCCAGCACCCGGTCCAGCAGGGCCCGGTCGGACACCGAGCCCTCCACCAGCGTGACGGCGTCGGGCAGCCGGTCCACGATGCCGCTGGAGCGGTCGTCGAGCACCACGACCCGCTCGCCCGCCGCGACCATGGCCCGCGCCACGTGTGCCCCGATGTAACCAGCCCCGCCTGTGATCAGCCATGTCATGACCGTCAGCCTAAGCCTCGTGGTCCCGCGGCCCGGCTCGCGGTTTGTGGGCCGGGCCCCCGATCGATGATGATGATCGCGAACGGTGGCCGCACGCGTGAGTTCACCCGAACAGCGCGCAAACGGTCGGTGAACCCGGCCTTCCGTTCATCCGATAGCCTCACCCGACATGCCGTCGGCCCACCTCGTGGCCGCGCCGCCGTGTGTCGCCCACCGTCAGTGCCAAGGAGTGAGTTCGTCTGTCGACCGCCATTCTCACCGGTACGCCGGTACCCGGGTCGTCGCTCGCGGACGACCTGCGGACCCTGGGCTTCGACGTGCAGACCGCCGTCGACGCCGGTGACGCCGCAGCCCTCCTCGCCGCCGTCCCGGCCGGCCGCCGGGTCGCCCTCGTGGACCCGCGCTTCCTGGGCCATGTCCACGCGCTGCGGCTCGGACTGACCGACCCGCGCTTCCCCGCCGCCACCGTCCCCGGAGCGCTCACCGCGCAGCCGGAGGCGCGGGGCGCCCTGCTGCGCGCACTGCACCGCACCACCGCCGCGGTCGGCGCGGGCGCCCCGGTCGTCGAGCCGGAGACCGACCCCGCGCCCGAGGACCGCACCGTCCCCGGCCGCATCGCCGTCGCGCTGGAGGCCGAGGGCGTCGCCGTACAGCGCCCCGCCCTCGGTTCGCTCGTCGCGGCCGTCCCCACGGACCCGGACCAGCGGGCCGCCGCGGAGGCCCGTACCGCCTCGGTCGACGACGAGGCGGTACGGCTGCGCGGTGCGGTGAAGGCCCACGACGGCTTCTTCACCACCTACTGCATCAGCCCCTACTCCCGCTACATCGCCCGCTGGTGCGCCCGCCGGGGCCTCACCCCGAATCAGGTGACCACCGCGTCGCTGATCACCGCGCTCATCGCGGCGGGCGGCGCGGCCACCGGGACCCGCGGCGGCTACGTCGCCGCCGGGATCCTCCTCCTGGTCTCCTTCGTCCTGGACTGCACCGACGGGCAGCTCGCCCGCTACTCGCTGCGGTACTCCACGATGGGCGCCTGGCTGGACGCCACCTTCGACCGGGCCAAGGAGTACGCGTACTACGCCGGACTCGCCATCGGCGCCGTACGCGGAGGCGACGACGTATGGGTCCTCGCGCTGGCGGCGATGGTCCTCCAGGCATGCCGCCATGTCGTCGACTTCTCGTTCAACGAGGCCAACCACGACGCGGTCGCCAACACCAGTCCGACCGCGGCGCTCTCCGACAAGCTCGACAACGTCGGCTGGACGGTCTGGGTGCGGCGGATGATCGTGCTGCCGATCGGCGAGCGCTGGGCCATGATCGCGGTGCTCACCGCGCTCACCACGCCGCGCATCGTCTTCTACGCCCTGCTCGTCGGCTGCTCCCTGGCCGCCTGCTACACCACGGCGGGCCGTCTGCTGCGCTCGCTGACCCGCAGGGCGAGCCGCACCGACCGCGCCGCCCGGGCCCTCGCGGACCTCGCCGACTCCGGTCCCCTCGCACAGGGCGTCGCGGCGATCGCCCCCGGCCTCCGGGGCGCGTACACGGCTCCGGCCGTCGCCCTGCTCGGCACGCTGGTGATGGTCGGCGGGGCCCTCTTCCTGCCGTACGGCGGCCGGCTCGCCGTGGCCGCCGCGGCCGTGTACGTCCTGCTCTCGGGCCTCGCCGTCGCCCGCCCGCTCAAGGGGGCGCTCGACTGGCTGGTGCCGCCGTTCTTCCGCGCCGCGGAGTACGTCACGATCCTCGTGCTGGCGGCCCGCAGCGACGTCCCGCACGCCGTTCCGGCGGCCTTCGGGCTCGTCTCGGCCGTCGCCTACCATCACTACGACACGGTGTACCGCATCCGCGGAGGCACCGGCGCGCCGCCCCAGTGGCTGGTGCGGACGATCGGTGGACACGAGGGCCGCACCGCGCTGGTGGCCGTCCTCGCCGCCGTACTCACCCACACCTCAGGTTTCACCACGGCCCTGACCGCGCTCGCGGTCGCCGTGGCTCTGGTGGTGCTCGTGGAGTCCATCCGCTTCTGGGTGTCCTCCTCGGCCCCCGCCGTACACGACGAAGGAGAACTCGCATGATCGGCCTCGTACTGGCAGCCGGTGCAGGACGACGTCTGCGCCCCTACACGGACACGCTCCCCAAGGCGCTCGTCCCTGTCGACGGCGACAAGACGGTCCTCGACCTCACGCTCGCCAACTTCGCCGAGGTCGGACTCACCGAGGTCGCGATCGTCGTCGGCTACCGCAAGGAGGCCGTCTACGCCCGCAAGGCCGAGCTGGAGGCGACCTACGGCCTCACCCTCACGCTCATCGACAACGACAAGGCCGAGGAGTGGAACAACGCCTACTCCCTGTGGTGCGCCCGTGACGTCATCAAGCGCGGCGTGATCCTCGCCAACGGCGACACCGTCCACCCGGTCTCCGTCGAGAAGACCCTCCTGGACGCCCGCGGCAAGGGCCGGAAGATCATCCTCGCGCTCGACACCGAGAAGAACCTCGCCGACGAGGAGATGAAGGTCATCACCGAGGAGGGCAAGGGCGCCCGGCGCATCACGAAGCTGATGGACCCGGCCACCGCGACCGGCGAGTACATCGGCGTCACCCTCATCGAGGCCGAGGCCGCCGAGGAGCTGGCGGACGCGCTGAAGACCACCTTCGAGCGCGACCCCGACCTCTACTACGAGGACGGCTACCAGGAGCTCGTGAACCGCGGCTTCACCGTCGACGTGGCCCCCATCGGCACCGTGACCTGGGTGGAGATCGACAACCACGACGACCTCGAGAAGGGCCGGGAGATCGCGTGCCAGTACTGACCCGGCTCATCCCGTCCCCGGTCGTCGTCGACATCCGACGGGGCGCCATGGACGATCTGGCGGGTCTCCTGGCCGATCAGCGGATCTCCTCCTCGGGCAAGCTCGCCATCGCGATCAGCGACGGTTCCGGGCGCGCCCTGAAGGAGAGGCTCGCCCCGGTGCTGCCGGGCGCCGACTGGTATGCGGTGTCCGACGGCACGATCGACTCCGCGGTGAAGCTCGCCGACGGCATCAAGGGCAACCGGTACGACGCCGTCGTCGGCCTCGGCGGCGGCAAGATCATCGACGTGGCGAAGTACGCCGCGGCGCGGGTCGGGCTGCCCATGGTCGCCGTCGCGACCAACCTCTCGCACGACGGCCTGTGCTCCCCGGTCGCCACGCTGGACAACGACAACGGGCGCGGCTCCTACGGGGTCCCCACCCCGATCGCCGTGGTCATCGACCTCGACGTGATCCGCGAGGCCCCCGCCCGCTACGTCCGTTCCGGCATCGGCGACGCGATCTCGAACATCTCCTGTGTCGCCGACTGGGAGCTGGCCCACGAGGTCAACGGCGAGGAGATCGACGGCCTGGCGGCCGCGATGGCCCGCCAGGCGGGCGAGGCGGTGCTGCGGCACCCCGGCGGGGTCGGCGACGACGCCTTCCTGAAGGTGCTGGCCGAGGGGCTCGTGCTGACGGGCATCTCGATGTCGGTCGCGGGCGACTCACGTCCGGCGTCCGGCGCCTGCCACGAGATCAACCACGCCTTCGACCTGCTGTTCCCCCAGCGGGCGGCCAGCCACGGCGAGCAGGTCGGCCTCGGCGCCTGTTTCGCCATGCATCTGCGCGGAGCCCGCCAGGAGTCCCTCCTGATGGCATCGATACTGCGCCGCCACGGTCTGCCGGTCCTGCCGGAGGAGATCGGCTTCAGCGTCGACGAGTTCGTCACGGCCGTCGACTACGCGCCGCAGACGCGTCCGGGCCGGTTCACGGTCCTGGAGCACCTCAACCTGTCCACCGACCAGATCAGGGACGCGTACGCCGACTATGCGACGACCATCAGCAGCTGAACTCCGTCCGGTCGTCCACCCGCCGGGCGTGAAGGACCGGCGCAGCGGCGAGCACTGGGCCGGTCGCATGTACATGCGCGAGGTCTCGCTGCGCGTGGACCGCTACCTGGTCAACACCCGGGTCACGCCGAACCAGGTCACCTACGTGATGACGCTGGCCGGCGCCCTGGCGGCCCCGGCGCTGCTGGTGCCGGGCGTGTGGGGCGCCGTGCTCGGCGTGGTGATGGTCCAGCTCTACCTGCTGTTCGACTGCGTGGACGGCGAGCTGGCCCGCTGGAAGAAGCAGTACTCGCTCAGCGGGGTCTATCTGGACCGGGTCGCCGCCTACCTGTGCGACGCGGCGGTGCTCGTCGGCCTCGGTCTGCGCGCCGCCGACATCTGGGGCGAGGGCCGGATCGACTGGCTGTGGGCGTTCCTCGGGACGCTCGCCGCGCTCGGCGCGATCCTCATCAAGGCCGAGACGGACCTGGTGGGCGTGGCCCGTCACCAGGGCGGGCTGCCGCCGGTCAAGGAAGCGGCGTCCGAGCCGCGGTCCTCCGGTATGGCGCTGGCCCGCAGGGCGGCCGGGGCGCTCAAGTTCCACCGGCTGATCCTCGGGATCGAGGCATCGCTGGTGATCCTCGTGGTGGCCGTCGTCGACGCCCTCGCCGGCGACCTCTTCTACACCCGCCTGACCGTGGCGGTCATGGCCGGCATCGCGCTGCTGCAGACCCTGCTGCACCTGGTGTCCGTCCTGGCGTCCAGCAGGCTGAAGTGACTCTTCCCATGAAACTGGGCGCGGTGATCATCACCATGGGCAATCGCCCGGACGAACTCCGCGCCCTCCTCGATTCGGTCGCCGCCCAGCACGGTGACCGGATCGAGGTCGTGGTGGTCGGCAACGGCGCCCCGGTCCCGGAGGTGCCCGCCGGCGTGCGCACGGTGGAACTGCCCGAGAACCTGGGCATCCCCGGCGGCCGCAACGTCGGCATCGAGGCGTTCGGCCCCTGCGGGGCGGACGTGGACGCGCTGCTCTTCCTGGACGACGACGGGCTGCTCCCGAACCGGGACACCGCCGAGCTGTGCCGGCAGGCGTTCACCGCGGACCCGAAGCTCGGAATCGTCACCTTCCGGATCACCGACCCGGACACCGGCGCCACCCAGCGGCGGCACGTGCCCCGGCTGCGGGCCGCCGACCCGCTGCGCTCCTCGCGCGTGACGACGTTCCTGGGCGGCGCCAACGCCGTACGCACCCGGGTCATCGCCGAGGTCGGTCCGCTGCCGGAGGACTTCTTCTACGCCCACGAGGAGACGGACCTCGCCTGGCGGGCGCTGGACGCGGGCTGGATGATCGACTACCGCGCGGACATGGTGCTCAACCACCCCACCACCGCCCCGTCCCGGCACGCGGTCTACCACCGCATGGTCGCCCGCAACCGGGTCTGGCTCGCCCGCCGGAACCTGCCCGCCCCGCTGATCCCCCTCTACCTGGGGGTCTGGCTGCTGCTGACCCTGGTGAGGCGTCCGTCCCCGCCCGCGCTCAAGGCGTGGTTCGGCGGTTTCCGGGAAGGCTGGACGGCCCCCTGCGGGCCTCGCCGCCCGATGAAGTGGCGTACGGTGTGGCGGCTGACGAGGCTGGGCCGACCTCCGGTCATCTGAGAGGCTTTCCTCTGAGAGCATGAGGCGTATTTTCTTTCCGGGACCTGTCCGCCTGAGCCGCGCCCGCGACTGGCTGCGCGTGAAGACGAGAGTTTCAACTTGTGAGTGACACGACCCACGACGGTGGGGTAGCCCTCGGGACCCCGCCGTCCGCCGACGAGGGCCTCGACGCGGCCCAGCTGGCCGCCAGATACGGCCTGACCGTGAGCGGCGCCCGGCCGGGGCTGTTCGCGTACATGCGACAGCTCTGGGGCCGACGCCACTTCATCCTGGCCTTCTCCCGGGCGAAGCTGACCGCGCAGTACAGCCAGGCCAAGCTGGGCCAGCTGTGGCAAGTGGTCACGCCCCTGCTGAACGCCGCTGTCTACTACCTGATCTTCGGGCTGATCCTGGGGACCAGGGAGGGGATTCCCCACGACGTCTTCGTGCCGTTCCTGGTCACCGGCGTCTTCGTCTTCACCTTCACCCAGAGCTCGGTGATGGCGGGCGTCAAGTCGATCTCCGGCAACCTCGGACTGGTCCGGGCCCTTCACTTCCCCCGGGCCTCCCTGCCCATCTCCTTCTCGCTCCAGCAGCTCCAGCAGCTGCTCTTCTCGATGATCGTGCTGGTCTCGGTCGCCGTCATCTTCGGCAGCTCCCCCTCGCTGTCGTGGCTCCTGGTGATTCCCGCCCTGATCCTCCAGTTCTTCTTCAACACGGGCCTGGCCCTCGTCATGGCGCGGCTCGGCTCCAAGACCCCCGACCTCGCGCAGCTGATGCCGTTCGTCATGCGGACCTGGATGTACGCCTCGGGTGTCATGTTCTCCATCCCGGTGATGCTCAAGGACAAACCGGCCTGGATCGCCGACGTGCTGCAGTACAACCCGGCGGCGATCTACATGGACCTGGTCCGTTTCGCGATGATCGACGGCTACGGCTCCGAGAACCTCCCGGACCACGTCTGGGCCGCCGGCCTGGGCTGGGCCGTGCTGCTGGGCGTCGTGGGATTCGTGTACTTCTGGAAGGCAGAGGAACGGTACGGCCGTGGCTGAGGACAACGCACAGGGGCGCATCCCCACGGTGATCGCCGACGACGTGCACATCGTGTACCGGGTCAACGGCACGGGCGGCGGCCGGGGCAGCGCCACCGCCGCGCTGAGCCGCATGATGCGGCGGGGCAAGGGCGAGTCGCGCGGCGTCCGGAAGGTGCACGCCGTACGCGGTGTCTCCTTCACCGCCTACCGCGGCGAGGCCATCGGCCTCATCGGCACCAACGGCTCCGGAAAATCGACGCTGCTGCGGGCCATCGCCGGACTGCTGCCGACCGAATCCGGCCAGGTGTACACCGACGGCCAGCCCTCGCTGCTCGGTGTGAACGCGGCGCTGATGAGCGATCTGACCGGTGAGCGCAACGTCGTGCTCGGCGGTCTGGCGATGGGTATGAGCCAGGCCGAGATCCGTGAGCGCTATCACGACATCGTGGAATTCTCCGGGATCAACGAGAAGGGCGACTTCATCACCCTGCCGATGCGGACGTACTCCTCCGGCATGGCGGCGCGGCTGCGCTTCTCGATCGCCGCCGCCAAGAACCACGACGTCCTCATGATCGACGAGGCGCTGGCCACCGGTGACCGCAAGTTCCGGGTGCGGTCCGAGGAGCGCATCCGCGAGCTGCGCAAGGAGGCGGGCACCGTCTTCCTGGTCAGCCACAACAACAAGTCGATCAGGGACACCTGCGACCGCGCGCTCTGGCTGGAGAAGGGCGAGCTGCTGATGGACGGCCCCACCGAGGAAGTCCTCAAGGCGTACGAGCGCGAAACGGGCAAGTAGGCCGAAGCGCTTTCGTGGCCCCCGCCGGACCGGTCCGGCGGGGGCCACGCGGTGCCCGGCGCCGGTCCGGGGCCGATCTCCTCCCGGCGGATGACGTCAATTCCGCCGTGCGCGAGGAAGGTTGACGGGCACGACGGGGAAGCGGCGGGGGGCGTTCCACCCCGCCGATCCCCTGTGAGCTGTGCAACGTAAGCTGTAGCGGTGCTGATTCCTGGCAAGTATGCCGATACGCCCCAGCACCGCCCGCTCTGCCGCAGCGCACTCGGAAGACTGAGCGGCGTGTCCGAAAAGGGTTGTTTTGGGTCAGCAGTGTAGAACGGGAGATGTGACGGCATTGACGGAAGATCTCCAGCTCCGACGTGGTCTCGCCGTCCCCGCGCCGGGCGGCCCGCAGTGACCTCGCCCCCCGAGCCGCGCATCGGTGACGCCACCCTCGGCAAGGCCGCGGACGAGAACTTCCCCGTGGCGCCCTTCTTCCTGCCCCGCGCCTGGCGCGACGACCTGATGGCGGTCTACGGATTCGCCCGGCTCGTCGACGACATCGGCGACGGCGACCTCGCCCCCGGCGGCGCGGACGCCCGCCACCTCGGCCTGGAGCCGGAGCAGAGCGACGACCGCCTCGCCATGCTCGACGCCTTCGAGACCGACCTGCGCCGCGTCTTCGCCCCGACCGGCGAGGACCCGCGCCACCCGCTGCTGCGCGACCTGCGTCCCACCGTGCGACGCCGCGCGCTCACCCCCGAGCCCTTCCTCGGCCTGATCGAGGCCAACCGCCAGGACCAGAAGATCCGCCGCTACGGCACCTACGCCGAGCTCGTCGGCTACTGCGAGCTCTCGGCGAACCCGGTCGGCCGCCTGGTCCTCGCCCTCACCGGCACGGCGAGCCCGGAGCGCGTCCGCCGCTCCGACGCGGTCTGCACCGCGCTCCAGATCGTCGAGCACCTGCAGGACGTCGCCGAGGACCTGGAGCGCGACCGGATCTATCTGCCCGCCGAGGACCTGGAACGCTTCCGGGTCACCGAATCCGACCTGGCCGCGCCCTCCGCCGGAGCCTCCGTGCGCGCCCTGATCGCGTACGAGGCCCAGCGCGCGAGCGACCTGCTGAACGAAGGCCCCCCTCTGGTGGGCAGCGTCAACGGCAGGCTCAAGCTGCTCCTCGCCGGATTCGTCGGGGGCGGGCGCAGTGCGCTCACGGCGATCTCGGCCGCCGGGTTCGACGTACTGCCCGGACCGCCCAAGCCCACCAAGCCCAGCCTGCTGCGCGAAGTGGGAATCGTCTTGCGAAGAGCGCGTGGAGAGAGGTGAGCCGGACCGTGGAGGGACAGACGACGTACATGTCGCCGCCGGTGCAGGCCGCATACAGTTACTGCGAGGCCGTCACCGGACAGCAGGCCCGTAACTTCGCCTACGGCATCAGACTGCTGCCGTACGAGAAGCGGCAGGCCATGTCGGCGCTGTACGCCTTCTCCCGTCGGGTGGACGACATCGGCGACGGAGAGCTGGACCCGGAGACCAAACGGGCCCGACTGGAGAGCACCCGCGAGCTGCTGGAGCGCATCCGCGAGGACGAGGTCGACGAGGACCACACCGACCCGGTGGCCGTCGCGCTCGCCGACGCCGCCCGCCGCTTCCCGCTCCCGCTCGGCGGACTCGACGAGCTGATCGACGGCGTCCTGATGGACGTCCGGGGCGTGACCTACGAGACCTGGGACGACCTCAAGGCGTACTGCCGGTGCGTCGCCGGAGCCATCGGACGCCTCAGCCTCGGTGTCTTCGGCACCGCGCCGGGCGCCCGCGGGGCCGACCGCGCCGCGGAGTACGCCGACACCCTCGGCCTCGCCCTCCAGCTCACCAACATCCTGCGCGACGTCCGCGAGGACGCCGGCAACGGGCGCACCTACCTGCCCGCCGACGACCTCGCCAAATTCGGCTGCTCGGCGGGCTTCCACCGGACCACCCCGCCCCCCGGCTCGGACTTCGCGGGCCTCATCCACTTCGAGGTCCGCCGCGCCCGCGCCCTGTTCGCCGAGGGCTACCGGCTGCTCCCGATGCTCGACCGGCGCAGCGGCGCCTGCGTCGCGGCGATGGCGGGCATCTACCGCCGCCTCCTGGACCGGATCGAGCGCGACCCCGAGGCCGTGCTGCGCGGGCGGGTCTCGCTGCCCGGCCACGAGAAGGCGTACGTCGCGGTGCGCGGCCTGTCCGGCCTGGACGCCCGCCACATCTCGCGCCTCACCGCCAGGGGGCGAGGCTGATGCGCCCGCGCAATTCCGGCCCCCGGGCAACCCTCCACTGGCCCGCCGCGTCACCGACTGCGACGATCTCCATGGCGAGGGCCCGGCGAACGGCCACCATCCGGCGAGAGGGGCACGCATGAGCGACGAGAGCCCGAGCCCCGTCGCGGTCGTCGTCGGCGGCGGCCTCGCCGGCGTCACGGCGGCGCTCCGCCTCGCCGACGCCGGCCTCGACGTGACCCTCCTGGAAGGGCGTCCCCGCCTCGGCGGCCTGGCTTTCTCCTTCCAGCGCGGCGATCTCACCGTCGACAACGGACAGCACGTCTACCTGCGTTGCTGCACCGGCTACCGCTGGTTCCTCGACCGGATCGACGCCGCCCACCTGGCACCCGTCCAGGACCGCCTCGACGTGCCCGTACTGGACGTCGGCCGGGCCGCGGGACCCCGCCTGGGGCGGCTGCGGCGCACCGGACTGCCCGTACCGCTGCACCTCGCCGGCGGCCTCGCGGCCTACCCGCACCTCTCCCTCGCCGAGAAGGCGAGCGTGGGCCGCGCCGCTCTCGCACTCGCCCGGCTCGATCCCGCGGACCCGGAGCTCGACCGCGTCGACTTCGGCACCTGGCTGCGGCGGCACGGCCAGTCGGAACGCGCCGTCGAGGCGCTCTGGGACCTCGTCGGCGTCGCCACGCTGAACGCCACCGCCCCGAACGCCTCCATGGCGCTCGCGGCGAAGGTCTTCAAGACCGGCCTGCTCTCCGAGCCCGGAGCGGCCGACATCGGCTGGGCCTCCGTGCCGCTCGGCGAGCTGCACGACACGCTCGCCCGCAAGGCGCTGGACACCGCCGGGGTGCGCACCGAACTGCGCGCCAAGGCCGGTTCCCTGACGCGTACCGAGGACGGCCGCTGGAGTATCGAGACGGCGGGGGAGCGGATCACCGCCGACACCGTCGTGCTGGCCGTGCCGCAGACCGAGACCCACGACCTGCTGCCCGAGGGCGCGCTGGACGAACCGGACCTGCTGCTCGACATCGCCTGCGCACCCATCCTCAACGTGCACGTCGTCTACGACCGCAAGGTCCTGCGCCGGCCGTTCTTCGCCGCGATCGGCTCCCCGGTCCAGTGGGTCTTCGACCGCACCCACTCCTCGGGCCTGAAGGGCCCCGGGCAGTACGTGGCCGTCTCGCAGTCGGCCGCCCAGGACGAGATCGACCTCCCGGTCGCCGAACTGCGCTCCCGCTACCTGCCCGAGCTGGAACGGCTGCTCCCCGCCGCCCGCGGCGCCGGCATCCGCGACTTCTTCGTCACCCGGGAACGCACCGCCACCTTCGCGCCCTCCCCGGGCGTCGGGCGGCTGCGCCCCGGCCCCCGCACCCGGCTGCCCGGCCTCCAACTGGCGGGGGCCTGGACCGACACGGGCTGGCCCGCGACGATGGAGGGCGCCGTGCGCAGTGGCGCCGACGCCGCCGACGCGGCGCTCCAGGACCTCGGCCGCCCCCATGGACATCCGCTGCAGGAGGCGGCATGAGCAGTACCACCGGAACAAGAGGAGAGTCTGTGACCCCGGCGAATCCGGCTTTCGACACCGTGGCGGACACCGCGGACGTCACCGCGCTTCTGGAGCGCGGACGAGCCCTGTCAGCGCCGGTCCTGCGGGCTGCCGTGGGCCGGCTCGCGCCGCCCATGGACACCGTCGCCGCCTACCACTTCGGCTGGATCGACGCCGAGGGGCGCCCCTCGGACGGAGACGGCGGCAAGGCCGTGCGCCCCGCGCTCGCCCTGCTGTCCGCGGAGGCGGCGGGCGCCCCCGCCGAGGCCGGCATCCCCGGCGCGGTGGCCGTCGAACTCGTGCACAACTTCTCGCTGCTGCACGACGACCTGATGGACGGCGACGAGCAGCGCCGCCACCGCGACACCGTGTGGAAGGCGCACGGGCCCGCCCAGGCGATCCTGGTCGGTGACGCGCTCTTCGCGCTGGCCTACGACCTGCTGCTGGAACTCGGCACGGTCGAGGCGGGCCGCGCGGCCCGCCGGCTGACCACCGCCACCCGCAAGCTCATCGACGGGCAGGCCCAGGACATCTCCTACGAGCACCGCGAGCGGGTCACCGTCGAGGAGTGCCTGGAGATGGAGGGCAACAAGACCGGCGCCCTGCTGGCCTGCGCCGTCTCCATCGGTGCGGTGCTCGGCGGCGCCGACGACCGCACCGCCGACACCCTGGAGGCGTACGGCTACCACCTCGGCCTCGCCTTCCAGGCTGTCGACGACCTCCTCGGCATCTGGGGCGACCCGGAGGCCACCGGCAAGCAGACCTGGAGCGACCTGCGCCAGCGCAAGAAGTCCCTGCCCGTAGTCGCGGCGCTCGCCGCGGGCGGCGAGGCTTCCGCGCGGCTGGGCGAACTGCTCGCCGCCGACGCCAAGAGCAACGACTTCGACAGCTTCTCCGAGGAGGAGTTCGCCGCCCGCGCGGCACTCATCGAGGAGGCGGGCGGCCGCGAGTGGACCGCCCAGGAAGCCCGTCGTCAGCACGCGGTCGCCATCGAGGCGCTGCACGCCGTCGACATGCCCCACCGGGTGCGGGAGCAGCTCATCGCGCTCGCCGACTTCGTGGTGGTACGCAAGAGATGACCACTCTTCGCATATGACTCGCAGTCGCCGGCCGGCGCCCTCACCGGCGCCGGCCGACGGAGACCCCAGCACAGCAGAGAATCGACTGCACGAAGGGGAAGCTCATGACAGCGACGACCGACGGAAGCCCCGGGGCCGTGAACCTCCCCCGGGTACCGGCCGGCGATCCGACCGACACGACCACCGCCGTGGACGACGTGACCGTCGCCGCGCGGCGGGCCGCGGAACGCTCTGTGGAGCACCTCCTCGGCAGACAGGACGAGCAGGGCTGGTGGAAGGGCGACCTGGCCACCAACGTCACGATGGACGCCGAGGACCTGCTCCTGCGTCAGTTCCTCGGCATCCAGGACCGCGGGACCACCCGGGCGGCCGCCCTCTTCATCCGCGGTGAACAGCTCGGCGACGGCACCTGGAACACCTTCTACGGCGGGCCGGGCGACCTCTCCGCCACGATCGAGGCGTACGTCGCCCTGCGGCTGGCGGGGGACCGCCCCGACGAGCCGCACATGGCCCGCGCCTCCGGCTGGATCAGGGAGCAGGGCGGCATCGCGGCCGCGCGCGTCTTCACCCGCATCTGGCTGGCCCTCTTCGGCTGGTGGAAATGGGACGACCTCCCCGAACTGCCGCCCGAATTGATGTTCTTCCCCAAGTGGGTCCCGCTCAACATCTACGACTTCGGCTGCTGGGCCCGGCAGACCATCGTGCCGCTCACCGTCGTCTCCGCCAAACGCCCGGTGCGCCCGGCGCCCTTCGCCCTGGACGAGCTGCACACCGACCCCGAGCGGCCCAACCCGGCCAGGAAGCTTGCTCCGCCCACCAGTTGGGACGGACTCTTCCAGCGCCTCGACAAGGGGCTGCACCTGTACCACAAGGTCGCTCCGCGCCCGCTGCGCCGCGTCGCGATGAACCTGGCCGCCCGCTGGATCATCGAGCGTCAGGAGAACGACGGCTGCTGGGGCGGGATCCAGCCGCCCGCCGTCTACTCCATCATCGCCCTGCACCTGCTCGGCTACGACCTCGACCACCCCGTGATGAAGGCGGGTCTGGCCTCGCTCGACCGGTTCGCCGTCCGGCGCGAGGACGGCGCCCGCATGGTCGAAGCCTGCCAGTCGCCCGTCTGGGACACCTGCCTCGCCACCATCGCGCTGGCCGACGCCGGGCTCAGGCCCGACCACCCCGCCCTGGTGAAGGCCGCCGACTGGATGCTGGCCGAGGAGATCACCAGACCCGGCGACTGGTCGGTACGCAAACCCGAACTGGCCCCCGGCGGCTGGGCGTTCGAGTTCCACAACGACAACTACCCGGACATCGACGACACCGCCGAAGTCGTCCTGGCGCTGCGCCGGGTGCGGCACCCCGACCCCGCACGGATGCAGGCGGCCATCGACCGCGGCGTCCGCTGGAACCTCGGGATGCAGTCCCGCAACGGCGCCTGGGGCGCGTTCGACGCCGACAACACCAGCCCCTTTCCCAACCGCCTGCCCTTCTGCGACTTCGGCGAGGTCATCGACCCGCCGTCGGCCGACGTCACCGGCCATGTCGTGGAGATGCTCGCCGTCGAGGGCCTCGCCGACCACCCCCGTACACGCGAGGGCATCGAGTGGCTGCTCGCCGAACAGGAGGAGCGCGGGGCCTGGTTCGGCCGCTGGGGCGTCAACTACGTCTACGGCACCGGGTCCGTGGTGCCCGCCCTGATCGCCGCCGGACTGCCCGCCGGACACCCCGCGATCCGCCGGGCCGTCTCCTGGCTGGAGTCCGTCCAGAACGACGACGGAGGCTGGGGCGAGGACCTGCGCTCCTACCAGGAGGAGAAGTGGATCGGGCACGGCGAGTCCACGGCCTCCCAGACCGCCTGGGCGCTGCTCGCCCTCCTCGCCGCGGGCCGGCGCGACACCCGCCCGGTCGCCCGCGGCGTCACCTGGCTGACCGAGACACAGCAGGCCGACGGCTCCTGGGACGAGCCGTACTTCACCGGCACCGGCTTCCCCTGGGACTTCTCCATCAACTACCACCTCTACCGCCAGGTCTTCCCCCTCACCGCACTCGGGCGCTACGTGCACGGCGACCCCTTCGCCGGCCGCACGGACACCTCCGAGGGGGCCTGATGGGCGATCCACGAGGGCCCGGGAGCCCCGTGACGCCGCTGCTGGTCGCCTGCGCCCTCGGCATCGAGCAGGTGGCCCTGCGCAGCGGCAGGGGCGCCCCGGGCCCCGTCCGGGTGCTGCGCACCGGGATGGGCCCCCGGGCGGCGGAGGCGGCGGTGGCGCGGCTCCTGGGCCCCGGCGGGGTCCCCGACGCGGCGGTGATCGCCTCGGGCTTCTGCGCCGGCCTCGCGCCGGGAATGCACCCCGGGGACCTGGTCGTCGCCGAGGAGACCCGGGACGCGGACGGCACCACCCCCTGCACGGGCACCGGCGTCCTGGTCGCCGCACTCACCAGGGCCGTCCCCGGCCGCCGCGTCCACACCGGCCCGCTGACCGGCTCCGACCACGTCGTACGGGGCTCCGAGCGGGCCGCGCTGCGAGCCGGCGGGGCCATCGCGGTGGACATGGAGTCCGCCGCGACCCTGCGCACCGCCCTGTGCCACGGGCCGCGCCCGGTTGCGGCCGTCCGGGTGGTCGTGGACGCTCCGGAGCATGAGCTCGTCCGCATCGGCACCGTACGCGGTGGAATATCGGCGTTCCGCGTTCTTCGTTCCGTCCTTCCGGCGTTCTATGAATGGCACCGGTCTTTACTGCTCCCCAGGAGGTGATCCAGATGGCCATGCCGCTCCGTCAGTCCATCAAGGTTGCGACGTATCTCTTCGAACAGAAGCTCCGCAAGCGTGAGAAGTTCCCGCTGATCGTCGAGCTGGAGCCGTTGTTCGCCTGCAACCTCGCCTGTGAGGGCTGCGGGAAGATCCAGCACCCGGCGGGCGTACTGAAGCAGCGCATGCCGGTCGCCCAGGCGGTGGGCGCGGTGCTCGAATCCGGCGCCCCCATGGTGTCCATCGCCGGCGGCGAACCGCTGATGCACCCGCAGATCGACGAGATCGTGCGTCAGCTCGTCGCGAAGAAGAAATACGTCTTCCTCTGCACCAACGCGATGCTGATGCGCAAGAAGCTCGAAAAGTTCACCCCCTCCCCGTACTTCGCCTTCGCCGTGCACATCGACGGACTGCGCGAGCGGCACGACGAGTCGGTCGCCAAGGAAGGCGTCTTCGACGAGGCCGTCGCCGCGATGAAGGAGGCCAAGCGGCGCGGCTTCCGCGTCACCACCAACTCCACCTTCTTCAACACCGACACCCCCCAGACCATCATCGAGGTCCTCGACTACCTCAACGACGACCTGCACGTCGACGAGATGATGATCTCTCCCGCCTACGCGTACGAGAAGGCCCCCGACCAGGAGCACTTCCTCGGTGTCGAGCAGACCCGGGAGCTGTTCAAGAAGGCGTTCGCGGGCGGCAACCGGGGCCGCTGGCGGCTCAACCACTCGCCGCTCTTCCTGGACTTCCTGGAGGGCAAGGCGGACTTCCCGTGCACCGCGTGGGCGATCCCGAACTACTCGCTGTTCGGCTGGCAGCGCCCCTGCTACCTGATGAGCGACGGCTACGTGCCGACGTACCGTCAGCTCATCGAGGAGACCGACTGGGAGAAGTACGGCCGCGGCAAGGACCCGCGCTGCGCCAACTGCATGGCGCACTGCGGTTACGAGCCCACGGCGGTGCTGGCCACCATGGGGTCCCTCAAGGAGTCCCTGCGCGCGGCGCGGGAGACCATCAGCGGCAACCGGTGAGGCGGTGACCGACGGGTCCACAGCGCGGCCGGCCGCCACGGGTCTCCCGGGGCGGCCGGACCCCTTGGCGGCAACACATCCCGAAGGAGACGAGCGGGCGATGACGGACGGCGGATCCAAGGGCTTCGACCTGGCGCGGCTCCTCGCCGAGCGCGGGGCCGAGCGGTACGACCTGCACGCGCGCCACCTCAACCACCAGCTGCCGCGGATGCTGCACACCCTCGGCTTCGACAAGGTCTACGAGCGGGCCGAGGGCGCGTACTTCTGGGACGCTGAGGGCGACGACTACCTCGACATGCTCGCCGGGTTCGGCGTCATGGGCCTGGGCCGGCACCACCCCGTCGTCCGCCGGGCCCTGCACGACGTCCTGGACGCCCAGCTCGCCGACCTCACCCGCTTCGACTGCCAGCCGCTGCCCGGGCTGCTCGCCGAGAAACTCCTCGCCCACAGCCCGCACCTGGACCGGGTCTTCTTCGGGAACAGCGGCACGGAAGCGGTCGAGACGGCGCTGAAATTCGCCCGCTACGCCACCGGCAAGCCCCGGATTCTCTACTGCGACCACGCCTTCCACGGCCTGACCACGGGGTCCCTGTCGGTCAACGGGGAGAGTGGCTTCCGTGACGGCTTCGCCCCGCTGCTGCCGGACACGGCGGTCCCGCTCGGCGACCTGGACGCGCTGCGCCGCGAGCTGAAGCGGGGCGATGTCGCGGCCCTGGTCGTCGAGCCGATCCAGGGCAAGGGAGTGCACGCCGCACCGCCCGGCTACCTGCGGCAGGCCCAGGAGCTGCTGCACCGGCACAAGGCGCTCCTGATCGCCGACGAGGTGCAGACCGGTCTGGGCCGGACCGGGGGCTTCTACGCCTACCAGCACGAGGAGGGCGTGGAGCCCGATCTGGTGTGCGTCGCCAAGGCGCTCTCCGGCGGCTATGTGCCCGTCGGCGCGACCCTCGGCAAGGACTGGATCTTCCGCAAGGTCTACTCCTCGATGGACCGGGTCCTCGTCCACTCCGCGAGCTTCGGCTCCAACGCCCAGGCGATGGCGGCCGGTCTCGCCGTCCTGACGGTGATGGAGGACGAGGAGACCGTCGCGAACGCCCGGCGCACCGGTGACCTGCTGCGCGAGCGGCTGGCCGCCCTGGTCGACCGCTACGAGCTGCTGCACGAGGTCCGGGGGCGCGGACTGATGATCGGCATCGAGTTCGGCCGGCCCTCCTCGCTGCGCCTCCGCAGCCGCTGGACCATGCTCCAGGCGGCCCGCAAGGGGCTCTTCGCGCAGATGGTCGTCGTGCCGCTGCTTCAGAAGCACCGAATCCTGACCCAGGTGTCCGGCGACCATCTGGAAGTGATCAAGCTGATCCCGCCGCTGATCATCGGGGACGCCGAGGTGGAGCGCTTCGTGGCGGCGTTCACCGCCGTCATGGACGACGCGCACAGCGGCGGCGGACTGATGTGGGACTTCGGCCGGACGCTGGTCAAGCAGGCCGTCGCCAACCGCTGACCGGCCCTGGACGGGACTTTGCCTCTGAGGCAATTTATTTGCCTCAGAGGAAAGATCCTGGCCCAATGGAGGCATGAAGCCTCCGGACGAAGGGGTGCCGGACGAGCTCCCCGGCGTCGCACCCCGCCTGCGCGACCTGCGCCGTGACCGCAGTCTCACGCTGGAGACCGCCGCGCGCCGGGCGGGGCTCTCCCCGGCCCATCTCTCGCGCCTGGAGACCGGCCGCAGGCAGCCCTCGCTGCCGATGCTGCTGGGGCTCGCCCGGATCTACGGTACGACGGTCTCCGAGCTGCTCGGCGAGCAGCCGCCCGAACGGGACGCGATCGTCCGCGGCGGCGGTTTCGAGGGGACCGAGGCCGACGGCTGGATGTACCGGCAGGCCGGCGGATCCGGCCGCGCGATGCAGGCGCTGCGGGTGCGTGTTCCCTACGGGGCCCAGGGCGACCTGGTCCGGGTCCACCCCGGCGAGGAGTGGCTGTACGTCCTGGAGGGGCGGCTGCGGATCGCGCTCGGCGACACCGTCCACGACCTCGAACCCGGCGACAGCGCCCACTTCGACTCGCTCACCCCGCACCGGATCGCGGCCGTCGACCGCTGTGGCGCGGAGCTGCTCTTCGTCCACTCCCTGCTGCAGAGTCCCGCCGCCGAGCTGTGCCTCGGCAACGCCCTCCACGCGCGCTGACCGGCCGTCCCCGCCGACTCCATCCTTCGCTCCACCGGCCGTGAGGCCGACAGAGAGGACCGTCATGTCCGATTCCGAACACTATGACCCGCTGGGCCCCGGCCGCCGCGCGAACGAGGACCCGCAGGAGAAGCGGATGCCGCGCGGCGTCATCATCCGGCTCTTCGCGTATCTCGTGGCGGGCCACATCATCGCGGGCTTCCTCTACCTGCTCTTCGTGGTGGCCGGGAGCAAGTGACCGAACCCCTCCGGGCGGACCGCCGACCGGGTCAGCCCTGGTCGAGCAGGCGTTCGCGCAGCCGCTGCCGGGTCTCGGGGGACACCTTCAGCCCCTCGGCCAGATAGCGGTCGGTCGTTCCCCAGTTCTCCTCGATGGCCGCGAACGCCGCCGCGAGATAGGCGGACTCCGCTCCGAACAGCGGGTTCAGCAGCTCCATCACCTCGGAGGACATTCCCGCCTCCGAGGTGTCGGCGCGCTTGACCTTGTACCGGCGGTGGAGGTCGTTGGACTTGAGGTAGTCCTCCTCGATCGCCTCCGGCTCGACGCCGACCGCCAGGAGGGTGACCGCGATCGAGAGGCCGGCCCGGTCCTTGCCGGCGGCGCAGTGCATCAGGGCCGGGACGCTGTCATCGGCCAGCGCGTGCAGCACCCGGCTGTGCTCGGCGGTGCGGTCCAGGATCGTCGAGCGGTACATGCGGATCATCCGCTCGCTGCCCTGGTCGCCCGCCAGGATGGAGCGCAGCTGTTCGATGCTCCCGTCGCGCACCAGCCGCCAGAACTCCGCGCCGTCGGCCGGGTCCGTGAGGGGAATGCTGACATTCCGGACGCCGTCGAGTTCGATGTCGTACCCGTCGAGCAGGTGATCGGCGGAATTGCGGAAGTCGAAGACCGTGTGCAGCCCGAGCCCGGCGAGGAACGCCGCGTCCTCGGCGGTGGCGTGCGCCAGATGGCCGCTGCGGTAGAGCCGCCCGAAGGCGGTGCGCCGCCCGTCCGTCGTGGGCAGCCCGCCCACGTCGCGGAAGTTGCGGACTCCGGTCAGCACGGTCTCTGTCGGCGGGACCTGCGGCACCTGCTGCGTCACGGGGGCTCCTGGGGTCTCTGGCGCCGGCGCGGCTCGCCGGCGAGGGCGCTCCCGTGACGATACGACATCGATTCGACAGAAAATCATCACGGTCACGCACGCCAGCACGGGGAACCGGGAGGCCGGGCTGACCGGGCGTCAGGGGTGGCGCTCACGGCGTGTCCGTATTGGTGTATTTCGCAGAACATGCCCCGCTAATGGGTGAGATGGGATTCGCGAGGTGAGCGGGATCATATCCGTGACGGACCGTGGCGAGGCCGCGCCGGGGGATTCCCGTTGTCCGTACGGAAACCCAAGATCCGCAATCCACGGAGTGTGACCGGAAATCCGGAGCGATATCGAATCGATGATTCCGGTGGGCAACCGATGGCTTGTTCCACTCGTCCTGACCGGTTTACGGTCACCGTCAATCCGGACGGACCGCCTAATCCTGCCGCCGCCCGGAATTCGTACCCAACCCACTCACGCGTGGCAGGAGCGGGGGAACCAGGTAAGCCGCCGATCCGGAGAGATCCGGACCGGCTCGGGGTGAAGTCGCCGCAACGCGACCGGGCATCTCCAGCCCGAACCCGACAGCTCACCTCGCAGGCGCCGGAGAGGAACTTCCCCATGCCCGCACAGGGTAAGCACCGCCGTCCGAAGTCCGGCCCGATCTCCCGCGGCGTCCTCGCCGCCGGGGCCGGCGGGGCCGTACTCGCCCTCCCGTTGATCGGCGCCACCGCGGCGAACGCCGCGGACCAGGCCGCTCCGGCCTCGAAGCCCGCCGCCGCCTCGGTCGTCGCCGCGCACACCGCACCGGCGACCGCTCCCGCCACGTCGAAGGCCGCTCCGAAGACGTACTCCGTCGTCTCCGGCGACTACCTCTCGAAGATCGCGGCGGAGCACCGGCTCAAGGGCGGATGGGAGAAGCTGTACGAGGACAACCGCTCGACCGTCGGCGAGAACCCCAGCCTGATCCACCCGGGGATGAAGCTGACCCTCGGCGCCAAGGGCTCCGCCCCGGCCGAGAAGTCCGCGGCTCCCGAGGCCGCCCCGAAGAAGGTCGAACCGGCCCCGAAGGCCGCCCCGAAGAAGGCCCCGAAGGCGGACACCGTCTCCGCCGACGACTCCGAGGGCTCCGGCGACCCGGCTCCGGCCGGCTCCTCCGAAGCCACCGGCTCCGGCTGGTCGGCCCCGCTGGCCAGTGCCAACGTCACCACCCAGTACCGCGCTTCCGGCGCCAGCTGGTCCAGCGGCTACCACACCGGCTCGGACTTCCGGGCCGCCTCCGGCACCCCCGTCCTCTCCATCGGACCGGGCACCGTGGTCTCGGCCGGCTGGAGCGGTTCGTACGGCAACGAGGTCGTCATCCAGCACGAGGACGGCATGTACTCCCAGTACGCCCACCAGTCCTCGCTCAACGTCTCCGTCGGCCAGACCGTCACCGGCGGCCAGCAGATCGGCCTCTCCGGCTCCACCGGCAACTCCACCGGCCCGCACCTGCACTTCGAGGTCCGCACCGGTCCGGGCTACGGCTCGGACGTCGACCCGATCGCGTACCTGCGTCAGCACGGCGTCTCCGTCTGAGCCGAGCGGCAGCGAGAAGTACCCGAGGGGCGGTGCGCGAGGGCGCACCGCCCTCTCTTTATTCCGGCTTTACCAAAAACTGACCGGGTGGTCTATCTCACCACCCGTCAACCCTGTATTACGGTCGCGTAGGTCACATCGGACGATGCATGATACGTGCTTGTGGCAGACGATTCGAGAAACAACCAGCAGCACATCATCGGGTCGTACGCGGCGATTGGCGACAGTTTCACCGAGGGCGTCGGCGACCCGGGCCCCGACGGGACCTTCGTCGGCTGGGCGGACCGCTTCGCGGTCCTCCTCGCCGACCGGCTCCCGGCCCCCGACGCGGCGGCCGACCCCGAGGACTCCCCGCACGGGGACTTCCGCTACGCCAATCTCGCCGTACGAGGACGACTCCTCGACCAGATCGTCGAGGAGCAGATCCCACGCGCCAAGGAACTGGCCCCCGACCTGGTCAGCTTCTGTGCGGGCGGCAACGACATCATCCGGCCCGGCACCGATCCGGACGATCTCGCCGAGCGCTTCGAGCGGGCGGTCGCCGACCTGAGCAACTCCGTCGGCACGGTCATGGTCACCACCGGCTTCGACACCCGGGGCGTCCCGGTGCTGCGCCACATGCGCGGCAAGATCGCCACGTACAACGTCCATCTGCGGGCCATCGCCGACCGCTACCACTGCCCCGTGCTCGACCTGTGGTCGCTCCGCTCCGTCCAGGACCGGCGCGCGTGGGACAGCGACCGGCTGCACCTCTCACCGGAGGGCCACACCCGCGTCGCGCTGCGCGCCGCCCAGGTCCTCGGCCACGACGTGCCCGCCGACCCCGACCAGCCCTGGCCGCCGCAGGCTCAGCGCCGGCCGATCGACGCACGGCGCGACAACATCCAGTGGGCCCGCGACTACCTGGTGCCGTGGATCGGACGACGGCTGCGCGGAGAGTCCTCCGGCGACCACGTCGAGGCCAAGCGCCCCGACCTGCTGCCGCTGTAGCGGCCGCAGCGGTCAGGACTCCAGGAGGGGAAGCGCACGCCGGGACGGGCCCGGCACCACGAGCCCGTCCGGCGCGTGCGCTCCGGAACCGGCCGCACCGGAACCGGCCGGTATCCGCTCCAGGACACCGCCGGCGAACACGTCGTACAACGGCAGCGTCTCCAGATGCACGTAACCGATGTGGCAGTCGCACACGGCGAGCGGGCAGGCCCGCGGGCCGAGCGCCCGGCGGTAGCTGCCGTCGTAGAGATTGCCCAGCTCCGCCTTGACGAAGTGACAGCGCCGCACCGTGCCGTCGCCGTCCACCGAGATCACCGACTCGCCCGTCCGGCACGGCAGCCCCGCCGAAAGGTGCGGATCACGGCTGTAGGGGAACAGCGGGTCCAGCTCCGTCCACCGCGCCGCCTCGTCGTCGGTGTAGGTGTGCCCCTCCGCCGCGTTCACCCAGAGATAGATGTCCCGCGGCAGCGCCGACCGCAGCCGACGCGCCTCCTCCAGATGCGCGTCGAAGCCCACCACCCCGACGCTGTAGCGGACGCCGAGAGCTGACAGCTCACGGCACCGGCCGAGGAACCGCTCGTACGGAGTCTGCCCCGGGTGGTAGGTGCACCAGAGCGCGAGCCGCTCCGGATCGGCGTCCGCCAGCCAGCCGGTGCGGCAGCTCAGATTGGTCTGGATCGCCACCCGGCCGATGTGCGGCAGATGCGACAGCTCCGTCAGCGCCCGCCGGTACCAGGAGCGCACCAGCCCTTCGCCCCAGGGGGTGAACAGCACGGACAGCCGGTCGCCGGTCTGCGCGGCCGCCCAGCCGGTGAACCGCTCCAGCGCCGCCCGGTCCGCCGTGAGCTGTGCCTGGCTGTCCCGCCGCTTCGCGAACGGGCAGTACGGACAGTCGTAGTCGCAGGAGGCCAGTGGCCCCCGGTAGAGAAGGGTCAGGTCCACGGCCCGGTCACTTCCGCTCGTACGCGGCCATCGCGGCCCGCACCCCGGGGGAGAACAGCGTGGGACCCAGCGCGTCGGAGTGGGCGAGGCCCGAGGGGGACAGCCGCAGCAGACCGTCCGGCGCCGACGTGTCCAGCCAGCCCCGGGCGGCGAACCCCGCCAGCTCGGCCGGGAAGTCCGCGACCGGGTCCGTCCCGAACCGCGCCCGGTAGTCCGCGACCGGCATCCCCGCCGCCTGGAGCAGCGACTGCAGCAGGTGCCGCCGTCGCGCCTCGTCCACGTCGACGTACCGGCCGGCCTCGGCCCGCGAGAAGTCCTCCGCAGCGGTGAAGCGGTCGATGATCGACCGGATCTCCCGCATGTCCACCGCGTAGTCGAAGGAGTAGTGCAGGGCGCCCGTGTACGAACGGGCCCCGCAGCCCAGGCCGATCATGCCGTCGGTCTGACAGGCGTAGTCCCCGGGGCCCTCCTGCTCCCGAGGGGCGTCGGCCCGCCGGAACATGCGCATCGACACCTGCTCGTAGCCGTGCTCCAGCAGGTGGTCCCGCCCCACCGCGTACAGCCGCAGCCGCTGCTCGTCCCAGGCCGTCTGCTCCAGGGCCTCCGCCTCCGCGCCGGCCTCCGACCCGGCCGCCGCGCCGAGCCGGTGCAGACCGGTGAGCGGGCGGACGTACAGCGGATACAGATACAGCTCCTCCGGCCGCCAGGCCAGCGCCGCGTCCAGCGAGGCGAGCCAACTGCGCTCGGTCTGGCCGTCGATGCCGTAGATCAGGTCGATGTTCAGCAGCGGGATCTCGGCCTCGCGGATGCGGCCGAGCGCCGCCTCCACATCGGCGCGGCGCTGCGGCCGGACCGCCGCCCGCGCCTCCTCGTCCACGAAACTCTGCACACCGATGCTGATCCTCGTCGTGCCCCGGTCGGCCAGCACCGCCAGCCGGTCGGCCGTCGCCGTGGACGGGGACGTCTCCACCGACAGCGGCACCGAGCGGAGTTCGGCGCCCATCCGCTTCTCCGCGATGTCGCAGAGCCGCTCCAGCTCCCCGGCGGTCAGGAACGTCGGTGTGCCGCCGCCGAACGCCACCGCGGCGAACCGCACCGACGCCTCGTCGCCCAGCGCGTCCCGGGCGGCCACGGCCTGTCTCTCCAGCGCGTCCAGGTAGCGCGTCGTCAGCTCGTCGGGCGCGCCGATCCGGGTGAAGAGGTTGCAGAAGCCGCAGCGGACCTCGCAGAACGGTATGTGCGTATAGAGGGAGAGCGCGTCCTTGGGCTCCGCCGCCCACAGCGACCGCAGCGACGGGCGGTCCTCCAGCGGCCGGTAGGCCGTCTTGTGCGGATAGGCGTAGACGTAGCTCTCGTACGGCCGTACGGCGGGGAGCCCGGCGGCGGCCGCTTCCGTGGCGACGGTGATGGTCATCGAGTGGCCCCCGGTTCGAGCGGTGCGGGTGGTTCGAGGAAGAAGTGCGCGTACGGGACGGTCCAGACGGCCGGGTGGCCGAGCCGGTGACCGGTGTAGCCGTCGTCGCCGTAGGCGGTGCCGTGGTCGGAGCAGACGACGGCGAAGCACCGCCGCCGGCTGCTCGCGGCGGTGAAGAGCCGGCCGATGTGCCGGTCGACGTACTCCAGGGCGGCCGCGTGCGTGGCGCGGGAGTCGCCCGCCTCGCGCGTCGCCCCGGGCAGATGGAACCAGTTCGGCTGATGCAGTGCGGACACGTTGACGAAGAGGAACAGCCGCTGCTCCCGGGGGAGCGCCGCGACGACCTCCTCCGCCCTCGCCACCTGCTCCTCGAACGAGGTGGGCGAGGCGACCCCGAACCCCGGCTCCCAGTGGCTCTCCTGGAACATCCCGGGCAGCACCGAGCCGAGCGGCCCCTGGCGGTTGAAGAAGCCGACCCCGCCGACGCACACCGTGCGGTAGCCCTCGGCGGCCAGCCCCGACACCAGATCCGGCGTGTCGAACACGAACGTGCCGTCCGCCGTGGTCTCACTGCCCGCGAACCGTGCCGCGAACAGCCGCGGATGCGGCCCCGGGGACGCCGGCGTCGGCAGGAACCCGGCGAACATCGCCTGGTGCGAGGCGTAGGTGAAGCTGCCCGGAGCATGCCGCTCCTCCCAGCCGCCCCCGGGCAGGTGCCGGGCGAGGTTGGGGATGCGCCCGGCGGCCGCCAGCTCGACGGCGACGTCGTGCCGCAGGGTGTCCAGGGTGACCAGCAGCAGATCGTGGCTGCCCACGACCTCGCTCATGTCGGGCCCGCCGAAGTCGCCGGTCCCGTGGGACGGGCAGGGGTCAGGAAGGGGTGACGGCACGGTGGTTCCTTGCTCGGTCCAGTACGGCGGCGACCTGCGCCGCATAGGTGTCCAGGCCCTCGGCGCCGCTGCCCGGCAGACCGGTCAGTCCGGGCAGCAGATCGCCGAAGGCGTTGACCTCGCCGACGGCGAAGCGCCGCCAGCCGGCCGTGGGCAGCAGATCGACGCCCACAGAGGGAGTCCCGGGGAAGCAGGCCGCGGCCCGCTCGCACATCGCCAGCGCCTCGCGCCAGCAGCCGCCCGCCGCCGCCACGGCGGCCCGCACCTCGTCGAGGTCACCGCGCGCACCGCCGAGGTGCAGATTGGTCATGGGGCCCGTGCTCGTCCGCACCACGGCGTGCGTCGCCCGGCCGCCGACCACCACGATCCGCAGATCCGCGGCCCGCCCCCGCTGCGACGCCTTCGGCAGCCAGCGCTCGATGTGCAGTCCGTCCGGGGCCAGCGCGTCCACGACCGCCCCGACCTCCGCCTCCGAGGTGTAGCGCCTGACCCGCAGCGAGTTGAACAGCCGCCCCTCGGCGTCCCGCTCGACCGAGGTGCTCGCCCGGACCCGCCCCGGGCCCGCCGTCTCCACCGCCAGCACCCCCGAGGCGGAGGACCCGTGCGCGAGTTTCACGAACGCCCGGGGCATCCGGTGCTCGCGCAGCGACTCCCGTACGTCGGACCAGCCGCGCACCGGCGCCGCCTCCGGGCCGGATGTCGGCGAGGCGGGCACGGAGACTCCCGCGCGGTCGAGCAGCCCGTGACACAGTCGCTTGTCGAAGAGCACGGAGATGTCGCCGGGGGAGCCCAGCACGTCCGCCCCCGCGGCCGAGGCGGCGCTCGCCACCGCGTCCACCGCCGCGGTGAAGCGCGCGTACCACCGGGCCGAGCCCTCCACCCGGGTCGGGTCCTCGACTCCGCGGAGCAGCCGCTCCACCTCGGCGTCCTCACCGGGTGAATCGATCCGCACGCTCTCACCGGGGCCGAACACCGCCCGGCCGCGCAGCACCTGGAGCCAGGACACGACCCGGGCCGGCGGCAGGCCGGCGGACCGCACGGCCTCCTGGAAGAAGGCGATCCGGCGGTTGTCCGGATTGCCGACGACCGCGAAGCGCGGCAGCGCACCGCCGCCGGCGCTACTCACTGACCGCGACATAGCGCTCCGGTTCGTCGTCCGGGTCCCCGTAGTCCTCCTCGGCCTCGCCGCCCTCGACCACGGCGGGAGCGCACGCGGTCCGGATGCGGTCCAGCACCGCTTCGGTGACGAAGTGGTGGCGCAGGTCGAGCCTGGCCAGATGGTTCAGGGGCTGCCCGTTGAGGAGGGCCTCGCCCCCCTGGTCGCTCAGGGTGCCCATGGACAGCGCCAGGGTCTCCAGCTGGGCGACGACGGGTGCGGACCCCACGGCGAGGGCTATCTCGTCCTGGATCTCGCTGTTCTGCAGGCCCAGGTGGCGCAGCCGGGGGAACCCGCCCCCCGACAGGACCGGCCGGATGTCGTCGACGGTGGCGTCGCCGCCGTACCACGAACTGCCGAACCACAGGTCCAGCCGCTCCAGTGCGGGCAGCTCGCTCGCGGCGACCGCCCGCACCACGTCGCCCGGCAGGCCGCCGGACTCGAAACGCAGCGACTTCAGCGCCGTGTGACGCAGCGGGCGCAGCGCGAGCCCTTCCCGGCCGCAGCCGCGCACGGTGAACTCCTCCAGCAGCGGCAGCGCTTCGAGCACCGGAGTGATGTCGCACATGCGCAGCCAGGACACTTCGCACTCCTCGCCCACCACATCGGCGAGGAAGAGGGCGCGCAGCGCCGGGAAGCGGTCCGCGTGGGAGACGATCAGCTCCATCACCGGGGCGAACGGTGTGTAGGAGTCACGCCACCAGGGGCCTATGACGAGCGCCCGGACCCGCGCCGCGTCCACCGTGTCCAGGAACTGCTGCCACAGGCCGGCGAAGTCCAGGTCCTCGTCGTAGTCGCACTGCAGTCGCCAGGCCACGGCGTCGGCGGCCGGCGGGTCCCCGGCCGACGGTCGCGCTGTGTGGACCGGCAGCCCGTGGAAGCCGCCGACGTGCTCGACTCCGATGGAGGTCATCACGCCTCACTCCGAAACGGCGGTGTAGCGGCCCTCGACGCCGCGGCCGTCCCACGGCTCGTTCCGCTCCGACAGGTCGACGCGCACGCCGTGCGGCTCCAGGGCGGAGCGGACACGCCGCTCCATCGCCTCGGTGAGGAAGTGGTGGTGGAGATCGAGCTCGTCGAGATGGGTGAGCGGCTGTCCTTCGAGGAGCGCGGCAGCGCCTTCGTCCCCCAGCGTCCCGTTCGACAGATCGAGGGTCGCGAGCCGGGCGACGACCGGAGCCGAGGCCACCGCGGCGGCGATCTCGTTCTGCAGTTCGCTGTTGCGCAGGCCGAGGTGGCGCAGCCGGGGGAAGCGGGTGCCCGACAGGAGGGGGGCGAGGTCGGCGACCTCGGTGTTCCCGTCATAGGCGGACACACCGAGCCAGAGGTCCAGCCGTTCCAGAGCGGGCAGTTCGCTGTCCAAGACACCGCGCACCACCTCGACGGGCAGTCCGCCCGCCTGGACGGTCAGCGACCGCAGGTGCTCGTGCCCGGTCGGCGGGAACACCAGGTCGGTGCCCCCGCGCACCCCGAACTCCGTCAGCGCGGGATAGGCGGTCAGCAGTGCCGTCACGTCCGACTGCTCGATCCAGGTGATCTCGGCCTGCTCGGACTCCAGGTCCCCGACGAACACGGCCTCCAGCGAGGTCAGCCGGTCGGCCGCGGCGATCACCAGGCTGATTGGCACGGAGGAGTCCTCCTCGTACGCCTCGCCCCACTGCCCGATGATCAGGGCCCGGACCCCGGCGGGGTCGACCATGCTCAGGAAGTCGGCGAACTCGTCCTCCCAGGGCCGGCTCTCTTCGTCGTCGCCGTACGGATCGACGGAGACGCGCCAGGCCACGGCGTCCGCGGCGGGCCGGGAGCCCGCGTCGGTCGTGTGCTGGAAGTCGACGGCCGGAAGGCCGCCGAACTCGTGCAGATGCTGCGCACCGTACATGGCCCTGAGCTCCTGATCCTGGGGGCTGCTGATGTCCGCAAGGTCTATCAAGCCGCACTGACAACGCCGCCACCGGGATCCACCGGAGGCCGCCGCGGCGGTCCGCTGAAGCCCCGATGGATCGCGACCGGTCGGCTGTGGTTCGTTTGCGTCGTGATGGCATGCTTCAGCGCGTGATTGAGCCTCCTCGGACCGGTATTCCACCGGTCGTTCCCCCTGTGGCCGCTTCTTGGCGGCGTATCGACGCATGGCTGGCCCGGCATGCCCCCGCCCGGCCGGCGGACCTACGTCCGCCGGCGACGACAGGTGCGATCGACGCCCTGGAGTCGCGGATGAACCTGCGGTTGCCCGACGATCTGCGGGCCTCGCTGCTCTGCCACGACGGCGACACCTCGTATCTCGCGGTCCTTCCGTGCGGTCCGCTGTACTCCACCGAGCAGATCGCCGAGGTCCGGCAACTGCGCATGGAGGTCTGGGAGGACAGCGAGGACTCCGATGAGGCGGAAACGCCCTGGTGGCGGGAAGACTGGATCCCCTTCGCCGGAGGCGACGGCGACGACTCGTTCGTCGACGCCGGCCGGGGCATGTGGCGTGATCACCTCGGGGACGCCCCGCACGCCGACACCGCGTGCTTCTTGGGCTGGCCGAGCCTGGGGGCATGGCTCCACGAGGTCGCCGAGGCGATGGAACACCACGGCCGACCCGAACGCGGGACGGCGGTAGCCCGACCGATCATCCGCAAGGACGGGTGGATCGACTGGTAGTGCCGACGATTCAGCGCTGTCCGCATGCGTTCGCCCGGGTCGTGGCGGACCGGCCGCGACGCACACCCGGTTGACGTGGCTCGGGAGCGTGTGTGTCTGTGGACCTCGCGGGCGACGAACCTCTTGAGGCACCGCAGGATGTCCTTGGTGGACATACCCTCCGCCAGGCGTCGGGCCACGTAGTCCCGGGATCGCCGGTCGTGCCGCCCGCACGCGGACCAGGACGCTGGTGTGGAGGGCGCTGTCGGCGTTGCGGTCCCCGCCGCGGTTGATGCGATGACGGCGGGGCCGCCGGACGAGGCGTTCAACAGACGGAAGCCGACACGTCAGTCGGATCCGGACCCAGACCCCCGAACGACGCCGGGGACATCCTCACTGTCAGACCCTGCCCGTAGCGTTTTTCCCGTGGCCGGCACAGCGGGTGCCGTGACCGAGGGGAGACGTCTGTGTACCGGCAGGGCGATGTACTGATCATGAAGCTGGAGGAGTCGGCGGTGCCGGCCCCCTTCCTGGAGGCCCCGGGCGAACTGCGCGACGGGCGGGGGCGGTTGGTGCTCGCACTGGGCGAGGTCACCGGGCACGCGCACGCCGTGCAGGGCCCCGGCCGGCTGATCCGGGAAGCGGGCCGGTTCGGCCCGATGCTGCTCCATCTCCCCGAGGGCGGGCGGGTCGTGCACGAGGAGCACGCGGTGATCCCGCTGCCCCGGGGCTGGTTCCGCGTCGTGCGCCAGCGGGAGTACACACCCGGCGCGTTCCGCGTCGTGGCGGACTGACTTCGCACCCCTCGGACACCGCGCGACGTGCCGGCGCAGCCATGCCTGAACGAGCAGGTCGCGCGGCACGAGCACAACCACACGGCACGAGCACAACCACGCGGCACGAGCGACGACCACGCGACACGAGCAACAGCCATCCAGTACGGGCGGACAGCCATCCAGTACGGGCGACAGCTGTCCGGAACGAGCACAGCAGGGACGGGGACAACCGATGCAGAACGTGAACTCCTGGCGGAGCGTGGCGGCGGCGACCGGCCGGGCCGACCGGGCGGCGGCGGAGGCAGGCGTGCGGCGCGCCTATCGTGCCGCCGGCCTGGCCGAGCCGGACCGGATCATCTGGGCCGCATCGCCCCGGGCCGCCGTCGGGACGGTGGAGCAGCTGACCGACGCCGGACGATCGGTGCGCGAGGAGGTCCGCACCCGCCCGTGGGCCGAGGAACGCCGCCGGACGTACGACGAGCTGGGCCCGGCGGGCTGGTCGGCGCTCTGGTCCGCCACCGGAGCCCAGTTGTGGGACACCACGGCCGCCCTCGCCGAGCGGATACGCACCGGTGTCGTCGCCGACCTCGCGCCCCGGCCCGAGGACGAGGGCGCCGTGCGGCTGATCCTGCTGGACGCCGTGCTCGGGCAGCACGACGCCGCCTGGCTCGCCGCCTTCGACGGGCGCGGCGACCGGCTGAGCGGCCTCGCGGAGGCGGCCCGCAACGCCGGCTGGTGGTGGCCCTACGAGAACGCCGTGGTCATCAGCGAGCGGCCCGACGTCCTCCACCGTGACGAGGCGGGCCGGCTCGACCACGGTGAAGGGCCCGCCCTCGCCTACGGGGACGGGTTCGCCCTCCACGCCTGGCGCGGCATGCCCGTCCCCGCCGCGTTCCTGGCCGAGCTGTCCACCCTCACACCCGGACGGATCCAGGTCGAGGAGAACGCGGAGCTGCGCCGCGTGATGCTGGAGTACTACGGCTACGACCGCTATCTCACCGAGTCGGGCGCCAAGCCCGTCCACCGCGACGAGACCGGTGTCCTGTGGCGCATCGCGCTCCCCGGGGACGAGGATGTGGTGATGGTCGAAGTGGTCAACTCCACCCCCGAGCCGGACGGTACGCACCGCACCTACTGGCTCCGCGTGCCGCCCGCCACCCGGACCGCGAAGGACGGGGTCGCCTGGACGTTCGGACTGGAGGGAGCGGCCTACACACCGGAGCGCCAGACCTGAGGGCCGGACGGTCAGCCGCCGGCCGGTGAGCCCGCCGCCGAGGGGCCGGTCAGGTCCTGAGGCCGATGCCCAGCTCGCGGGCGGGCACCGCGTCGGTCCAGCGCGGCATCGTGGCCCGGGAGAGCCGACCCGCGTACGGCGTCATCCGCACGGCCGCCCGCAACCGTACGGCGACCGGGTCCACAGTCAGGCGCGTCGTGACCGACGCCGTCCCGGCCGGATCGGCTGCCCCGTTCAGCACCTTCTGGTCGCCCCGTCGTACAGGCCGACCATAATGAGACGACACCGACTCCCTCAGGAGATGTTGTGACCGGCGCTGACTACTTGCTTCCGCTCCGCACGAAACTGCGCTCGATGCGCACCGAGTCCTTCGGGGCCGACCCGGCCGGAGCGCGGATGGAGCGCATCCGCCGCTCGCCCCATTTCGTCGACGGGGTGTTCCAGAACCCGGTGGGGTCCCGGACCAGACCCTCCGGATCCACCGTCGAATTCGCCAAGATCTACTTCCACAAGGAGCAGCGGGCCCGCAGGTCGCCGACGGGGACCGTGCCCGTCCATCCCACGACCCTCGCCGATCTGGCCGCGTCGCCCGCCACCGGTCTCCGGCTGACCTGGATGGGCCATTCCAGCGTGCTGGCCGAGATCGACGGCCGACGGGTCCTGTTCGATCCGGTCTGGGGCGAACGCTGCTCCCCGTTCCCGTTCGCCGGGCCCAAGCGCCTGCACCCCACGCCGCTGCCGCTGGCCGCGCTGGGGCCCGTCGATGTGGTCGTGATCTCCCATGACCACTACGACCACCTCGATCTGCCGACGATCCGCGCCCTGGCCGGCACCGACACGGTCTTCGCCGTGCCGCTCGGCGTCGGAGCCCATCTGGAGCGCTGGGGCGTACCGGCCGACCGGATGCGCGAACTCGACTGGAACGAGACCGCGACCGTCGCGGGAATCCGCCTCACCGCCACCCCCGCCCGCCACTTCTGCGGTCGCGGGCTGCGCAACCAGCAGCACGCCCTGTGGGCGTCGTGGGCCGTCACGGGCCCGGAGCACCGGATCTACCACAGCGGGGACACCGGCTATTTCCCCGGCTTCCGTGACATCGGCGCCGAGCACGGGCCCTTCGACGCCACCATGATCCAGATCGGCGCGTACTCGGAGTACTGGCCGGACATCCACATGACGCCCGCCGAGGGAATGCGCGCGCACCTGGACCTCCAGGGCGGCCGCCCGCACGGCGTGCTGCTGCCGATCCACTGGGGCACCTTCAACCTGGCGCCGCACGCCTGGGCGGAGCCGGGTGAGTGGACGAAGGACGCCGGTGAGGAGGCCGGGCAGGCGGTGGCGTTCCCCCGGCCGGGCGAACCGTTCGAGCCGGCCGGAGAGCTTCCCGTGGAGCCGTGGTGGAGGCCGCTGTCCACCTCGCTCGCCCGCCCGTGGCGCCGTACCGAGGAGCAGGCCGGCTCTGGCTCTGGCCCCGACGCCGGATCCGCACCGGCGGCGCGGGGCGACCTCGACCTCGCCGGGGAGCGTTGACCACGCGGACGGCGGAGCGGCTCGTCCGCATCCCTCACGGCTGAGGGCAGCCGTCGAGCCGTCCGGCGGCTGCCCTCAGCCGGTCGGCCGGCGCGCAAACCCTCGATGGCGCCACCGGGACTCCCGCCGGGCCCGGGGCGACGGCCACGTACGCGGCGCGTCGTCGGCGGACTCTGCGGGCGGTGCCGGGAGCGCCCGGTACCGCCCGTCCGTCGCGGCCCGCACGGGACCGGCTCCAGCGGGGCGCCATCGGGCTCAGCACCGCCCCTCGTCGACGGTGATCGAGAGGCTCACCTCCGCGCTCGTCAGCCCCCGCTCGGGCTCCGGCGGTGACACGCTCAGACAGAACGCGGCGTCGACGTCCTTCGCCGTGACCTCGAACCGGTCGACGGAGCGGTCCGCGTCCTCGTCGTAGGGATCGTCCGCGTTCTCTACGCCCACCACCCCGCCCGACGAGGGACCTTCGCCGCTTCCCGTCAGCGCGTCGCGGATCAGGCTGTCGTAGCCGCCCGTCCAGGAGCCCAGCGTCTGCCGCTCCGATTCCAGATCCTGGACGGCCGCGTGCACGGCCGCGCGCAACTCGCCCTCGCTCCAGGAAGAACTCGCGTAGAGGTAGTACATGCCCCCGGCGGCGAACAGCAGGGACCCGATGATGAGGCCCACGCCGATCGGATTTCTGGGGTTGTAGACATAGCGACTCGTTCCCCAGTTCGAGCGTATGAATATCGGTTCGTCATCTTGATCCTCGCGCATTCCCGGGAGCCTAGAGGTTGTCCCGCAATTCCCGGTAGATCAGCGCGCGGCGTCGGATGCGGTGCGTCACCAGGCGGAGGGGCGTCCGGCCGATCATGTGCCTGCCGCCGGTCCGCGCAGGTCTCGGGCGCGCGGCGCGCGGTGGTCCGCTCCGGGTGGCGAGGAGGAGCGGGCGCGCCCCCGCCCGGGACCCGGCAGCAGCGGCCTCGGCGCCCTCGGCTCGACGCACCTGGTGCGGAGCGTGATCCGCTGTGCGAAATTGGAGTTCGCGGATACCCGCGTGTTCTCCCGTCCGAGCGGTCGGCAAGCCGGTGATTCCCTCGCTCCCCGTTCTGTCTCCCCGTAGGTGGGATGATCATGCAGACGTTCCTCCCGTATCCCGATTTCGCGGAATCGGCCACTGCCCTCGATGCGCGGCGTCTGGGCAAACAGAGGGTCGAGGCGCTTCAGGTACTGCGCGGTCTGACGGTCCCCGGGTACGGGTGGCGGCACCACCCCGCCGTGCGCATGTGGACGGGCTACGAAGAGGCACTGGTCCGCTACGGCCTGGAGATGTGCCGGGTGTGGACCGCGGCCGGGCGCGCGGACACGTGCGCCCACTCGCTCCTGACCGACTACGCGACCCGACGACGGTCGGACCGGGGCGTGCGCACGCAGGAGCAGCTCGCCGAGGACGGCGAGCTGCCGCCCTGGCTGGGCGACCCCGGCTTCCATCGCAGCCATCGGTCGGCGCTGCGCGGCAAGGCCCCGGACATCTACGTGCCTCTGTTCCCGAACGACCCCGACGACCTGCCCTACGTATGGCCGGCCTCCGACCGCTCCGGCTAAGGGCCGCCGCCCGCACTCCGGCCTCGGTTGTGGCACCCGTGCGGCATCGGCCGCTTCCCGTGGGGCGGCGGCGCTTCGGGGGCTCGTCGGCACGGGGCCGGGCGACGACGCTCCCGCGCGGCTCGGTCCGGCGGGCCGGGCCCCCTGCCCAGGCGCCGGGGACGACCCCGCCATGTCCGGAAGGTGAGGTGGTACCAGTGGACCGACGAGGCCCGATGACGGTGTTCGCCACTCTGGACGCCGTGGCCGAGCTGATCATGAGCCGGGACGGCTTGTACGTGCGCTGGTCGCGCGGCCCCGGGCGCGACCTCGAAACCGTTTCCAGCAGGGACGAACTCACCGGCGTCCCGCTGCCGGGACTGTCCGCGAACGCGCTCGACGTGGAGGACTGGTGGGGGAATCGATCCGTCCGAACGTGGGCCGCCCGCCGCCTGTACGACTACTCCCACCTTCCGCGGGTGAAGGGTTCCGAGGCGCGACCGTGGGTGCTGCACGGCACCGAGGTCGGCCGCGGTCCGGACAACGAGCCCCTCGTGCGGCAGATCGAGCCCTTGGGCTGGATCGCGCCGCCCGTCATTGCGCAGGCCAACGACGTGATCGGCCACCAACCCGGAGCGTGGGGCCCCATGCGCCGGTACGACATTGCGTGAAGCCGGGGCGTCCGGGCCCGCCACGACCGTCGCAGGCGGTGGCCGTCCTCCATCGGCCGGGGCCCCGCCCGGCCCGGCGGGAGGGAGCGCTCGCCTCGTGGCTCCGTGTCCTCGGCGCGCTCATCAGATCGCCCGCCGCGCAACGACCGGCGGCCGGTACGCGTCTCATCGGACGTGATGGATCTTCCTGAGACCACGAGCCCCGTCGACTCCCACGACGAGGACGAGAGAGTGCGGTCCGGCCCGCTGTGGCACCACGTGCTGTGGGTGGCGGGCGTCACCGCCGCCGGCGTGACGCTGGGGTGGCTGGGCGCACTGTTCCGTATCGGCCCGGAGGAGTACGGACTGCCGCCCGCGGCTGCGGGGGCGCTCTGGCCGTATCTGCTCACCTGGACCGTGACCGGCCTCGGGCTTGGCGCCGTCCTGCGGTTCGTGGCGAGCAGAGTGCCGGTCTACTCCCCGTCGGAGGTCCTCCTCGGCGTCGTCATGATCGGCACCCGCCTGTCCCTGGGCCGGCGGCCGGAACCGCTCGAAGTCGCCGCCCTCGCCGCTGCCGGGCTGGTGCTGGTGGCCGTCTGGTGCGCCGTAGCGCTGCGAGGGGCTGCTGTCGTACGCCGGTCCGAGGACGCTTCGCGGCTCGCGCGGCGGACGGTGATGTGAGACGACACGGCCGGGGGCCGCGCGCGGGGGACCGGGCCGTCCTGCGACACGCCGCCCGCTCCGGTGCCGGTCACGAGAGACGGACCCGGCGCTCGGGGCACACTGGGGCAGCCCCCGGACCCCGTACGAAGGAGCGCGCCATGGCACTCACCCGTGAAGAGCGCGAACGGTTCCTCGCCGAACCCCACGTCGCCGCACTGGCCGTCGCGGCGCGGAGCAGCGACCGGGCCCCGCTCAGCGTGCCCATCTGGTACCAGTACGCACCCGGCGGCGACGTGCGCGTCCTCACGGGCCGCACCTCGCGCAAGGCCGAACTGATCGCCGCCGCAGGCCGGTTCACACTGCTGGTCGACCGGCTGGAGCCGACCGTCCGGTACGTCTCCGTCGAAGGCCCCGTCGTCGACACCCGCCCCGCCACACGCGCGGACCTGGAGGAGGTGTCGGCGCGCTACCTTCCGCCCGAGAAGGTCGCCGGGTACGTGGACTTCGCGTGGGAGAACCACGGCGAGCAGGTGGTGATCACCCTGCGCCCCGAGCGCTGGATCAGCTCGGACCTGGGCCAGGTCTGAGCCCCGGGGAGGCGTGCACGCGTGCTCCTGGACCCTTGACGGCGTACCCGGCCTCGGCGGCACCAGCGCCGTGTGCTGTGTAGCGGGGCCCCCGAAAACAAGTCGTGGGGCCCCGGCGATGTTGGTAGGAAGGGTTGATGGACACCGATGCGATGGATCCCCTGGACCGTCTGATCGCCGAGCGCGCCTGCGAGCGGCTGGTCGTCGAGTTCGTCCGCACTCTCGATCTGGGTGAACCGGGCGACGTAGCCGAGCTGTTCACTCCGGACGGGGTCTGGAAGTGGGCCGAGGGGGACCGGCGGATCGCGGGCCCCGACGCCTTGCGCGCCTACTTCGGGGCCCGCCCCGCCGACCGGCTCTCGCGCCGGCTGTGCACCAACATCCTGGTGACCTTGACGTCCGCCTCGACGGCGACCGCGAGCACGTACTTCACGACGTACCGTGTGGACGGCCACTCCGGCGGCATGCTGCCGCCGCGCCTTCCCGTGCAGGTCGGGCGCTACGAGGACACGTTCCGCGAGGCCGGCGGGCGCTGGCTGCTCGCCGAGCGGGCCCTGTTCCTCGACTTCGGCGGGCCGACCGAACGGCTGGAACCGGCGGACGCCCGGCACCGGCCGTAGGCCGGGAGAGACGCCCGGTGCCCGACAGGCGAACCTGCCGGGCACCGGGCGACGTGCGTACCGAAGAGCGTGCCGGGGTCAGACCGCCGGAGCCGGGTAGGTCGGGTACTCCACCCCGGAGACGTGCTGGACGACCCGGATGACCTGGCACGAGTAGCCGAACTCGTTGTCGTACCAGAGGTAGAGGATCGCGTTGTCGCCGTCCACCTTGGTGGCGCCCGCGTCGACGATCGAGGCGTGCCGCGAACCGATGAAGTCGCTGGAGACCGCGTCGGGTGCGCTGATGAAGTCGATCTGCCGCTTCAGCGGCGAGGCCAGCGACACGTTGCGGAGGTAGTCGAGGACCTCTTCACGGGTGGTCTCGCGCTCCAGCCGCAGGCTGAGGATCGCGATCGAGACGTCCGGCACCGGGACGCGGATCGAACTGCCGGTGATCGGGGCGTCGAGGTCGGGCAGCGCCTTCGCCACCGCCGAGGCGGCGCCGGTCTCGGTGATGACCATGTTGAGCGCCGCCGAACGGCCACGACGGTCCGAACCGTGGTAGTTGTCCAGGAGGTTCTGGTCGTTGGTGTACGAGTGGACGGTCTCCACGTGCCCGCGCAGAACGCCGTACTCGTCCGCCATCGCCTTCAGCGGCGGGACGATCGCGTTGGTCGTGCAGGAGGCGCAGGACAGGACCCGCTCGTCCGGCTTGATCGTTTCGTGGTTGACGCCGTGCACGATGTTGGGGACGTCGCCCTTGCCCGGTGCGGTCAGCACGACCTTGGCGATGCCTGCCCGGAGGTGCTTGGACAGGCCCTCGCGGTCGCGCCAGCGGCCGGTGTTGTCGATCAGGATGGCGTCCTTGATGCCGTACGCCGTGTAGTCGACCGTCGTTGGGTCGTCGGAGTAGATCACCTGGATCTCGTTGCCGTTGGCGATGATCCTGCTGTTCGCCTCGTCGACGGTGATCGTGCCCTGGAACTGGCCGTGGATGGAGTCGCGCCGCAGCAGCGAGGCGCGCTTGACGATGTCCTGGCCGGATCCCTTGCGGACGACGATGGCCCGCAGGCGCAGGCCGTTGCCGGAGCCCGCCTTCTCGATGAGCAGGCGGGCCAGGAGCCGGCCGATGCGGCCGAAACCGTAGAGCACCACGTCACGCGAGGCGCGGCGCTCGATCTTGTTGTCGCCCGTCGCGCCGGCGACGGCCTCGGCGGTGAACTCCTCCACGGAGAGCCCGCGGCCGTCGGCCCGGTATGTCGCGGCCAGCATGCCTATGTCGATCTGCGAGGGGCCGAGGTCGAGCGTCGTCAGGGCCCGCAGGAACGGCATCGTCTCGGTGACCGAGAGTTCCTCACCGGCGATCTGCCGGGCGAAGCGGTGGGTCTTGAGGATGCTGACCACCGACTTGTTCACCAGGGAGCGGCTGTGCAGCAGGACATTGACGTCCTGCTCGCGGTGCAGCTTCCCGATGATCGGGATCATCGACTCCGCGATCTCCTCGCGGTGCATCCAGTTGGTGAACGAGTCGTCATTGACAGTCACAAGTTTATCTTTCGAGCTAGGCGGCGCTCATATGGTAACCGGCCGTCTTCCCGCCCTCTCAAGCGGTGCCCTGCCGACGTGTAGGCGGTGGCAGGGCGTCCTGCGCGAGGTGCCGACGGATGCGAAGTGTCCAGCATGTGAACGGCCGTCGGCCGTGCGGTGCGATCCGGGGTCAATGCGGTGCAATCGGGCGCACGTGCGAGAGCTCATACCAGAGTGGGACGGATGGCGGGCAAGTTCGACAACTGCCCGTCGCGCATACGTCATTGACGACTACCGTGTGTGGCCGGTGATCAACGGTGGGCTCATAACGTTCGGGCCTGCCCGACCGATGACCCGAGCCTGACCGACCACCGTAGGGGCCACCGCATGGACGCCGGCACGACCGCCGACCCCCGGTGCCCCCTGTACCGAGGACGCTGATGTCTCAACTTCGCGCACCCGACGCGCGACCGGACCGCCGTGAGGGCGGACGGCACGGCCGCCCCGGCACGCGTGCCCACTCGGCCACGAGCAGGCCGCGCGCCGAGGGGCTTCCCCCCGACGCCCGCATACGTCCCCAGCTGCTGCGGACCGCACTGCTCCCGGCCATCGCCGCGGTGCTCAGTGGGGCCGCGGCCGTCATCTTCACCGCCCGCGCCGGCGGCGTCGGCTCCTCGCCCAGCCTCTGGGCGGCGCTCGGCGGATCCGGCGCCCTGGCCGTCGCCGCCGTCGCCGCCGCCTATCTCGGCGCCGACCGGGTCGCCGGCCAGGTACTCGACCGGGCTCTCGCGCTCCGGCGGGCCAGCGCCCAGGGACAGGCCGAGCTGCAACGGGTGGTGGAACAGCTCCGCGACGGGGAAGCCGTCGCCGCGCGCCGGCCGCCACCGCCTCCCACGCCCGGGGCCGACGCCTTCGACCTGCTCGGACAGGAGATGGCGCGCGCCCAGGAGGCCGCCGTCGCCGCCGTCGTCCAGGCATCCCAGCTCTTCAGCAGCACCGGCAACGAACAGAAGGTCGAGGTCTTCGTCAACCTCGCACGACGACTGCAATCCCTCGTCCACCGCGAGATCCAGATCCTCGACGAGCTGGAGCACGAGGTCGAGGACCCCGACCTCCTCAAGGGCCTCTTCCACGTCGACCACCTCGCCACCCGTATCCGCCGCCACGCGGAGAACCTCGCCGTCCTCGGCGGGGCCGTCTCCCGGCGGCAGTGGAGCAACCCGGTCACCATGACCGAGGTGCTCCGCTCGGCCATCGCCGAGGTCGAGCAGTACCCCCGGGTCAAGCTCGTCCCCCCGATGGAGGGCACCCTGCGCGGCCACGCCGTCGCCGACGTGATCCACCTGCTGGCCGAGCTGGTCGAGAACGCCACCGTGTTCTCCGCCCCGCACACCCAGGTGCTGCTGCGCGTCCAGCACGTCACCGCCGGGCTCGCCCTGGAGGTGGAGGACCGCGGTCTCGGCATGCCGGACCACGAGCAGAAGCGGATGAACGCCCTGCTCTCCGACCCCGACCAGGTCAACGTCGCCCACCTGCTCCAGGACGGCAGGATCGGCCTGTTCGTCGTCTCGGCCCTGGCCCGCCGCCACGGCATCGCCGTCCGTCTGCAGAGCAACATCTACGGCGGCACGCAGGCGGTACTGGTCCTCCCGCAGTCCCTGCTCGGGGCCGATCCCGACGCCCAGCCGTCACCCGACGCCGTGCCCGTGCCGCCCCCCGGCGCCGTGCACCGGCCACCCGCTGATGCAGGGGCCCCCGGTGCTCCACCGCGCGGCGGCACGACCCCGTCGGCGGCTCCCGCCGGCACGTCCCCGGGCGCCTCGCACCGGGCGGCCGGCCCAGGGGAGAACGGCCGCCCGCGACCGCCCGCGGGGCAGGCCCCGCCGCTCCCGTCGCGCGACGGTCGCGTCGACCGTCCCGCGCCGCCCGCCTCCCCTCCCGAGGACGACGGCAGGCCCGCACCGGCGGCCGTCCACGAGCGCGACGACGCCCCGGCCCCGTCCCGGCCCCGACTGCCCAAGCGGACGAACCAGGAACACCTCGTCCCGCAGTTGCGCGAGGCGCCCGCCCCGCGCGTCGAGAACGAGCACACCCTGCACGATCCGGGTCTCATGGCGGCCTTCCGCCGCGGCGTCGACATCGCCGAGGCCCAGACGGCCCAGGAGGAGGGCCCCGGCGGCGGATACGGGAACTCCGGCGACACGGGAACGGGGGAGCGGACCCCGCTCGACGCCCCCCTGGAGTCCCTCTCCCCCCTCCCCGTACGCCAAACCGCCACCCCGCCCGACCGCCCCGGCCCGGAACGGGCACCGGGCCACGCCCCGCCGGCCGGTCTGCCCGTCCCCGGCGGCTACCCGCCCGACGCCCACCCGCACACCGTCTCCGGCCACCCGCGCGGCGCCTACGCCGAGGGAGCCCGCGAGCGCGACGCGGGCGAGCGCGGAGCCTTCACGGCCGGACCCTTCCTGCCGGGCCGGGCTGTCCCGGAACCCCGAAAAGACACCACCTTCAAGGAGCAGACACCATGACGAGCGATATGCCGTCCGGTCAGATCTCGGACCTGGACTGGCTGCTGAGCGGGCTGGTCCAACGCGTGCCCTACACACGCAGCGCGGTCCTGCTCTCCGCCGACGGGCTGGTGAAGTCCGTGCACGGCATGGACCCCGACAGTGCCGACCACATGGCGGCCCTGGCCGCCGGTCTGTACTCTCTCGGCCGCAGCGCCGGGGCGCGCTTCGGGGACAACGGGGACGTCCGGCAAGTGGTCGTCGAACTGGACTCCACGCTCCTGTTCGTCTCCACCGCCGGGTCCGGCACCTGTCTCGCCGTCCTCTCGGGCCGCGAGGCGGACGCCGCGGTGCTCGGCTACGAGATGGCGATGCTGGTCAAGAGCGTCCGCCCCTACCTGACGACCCCCCTGCGGCAGCCGGCCGGGGCGCCGTTCACCCCGGGGCACTGAGGATGCCGGCCCCGCAGGACGGGCCCCTGCTCGACGACGCGGCCGGCCGGCTGATCCGCCCGTACACGATCAGCAACGGCCGCACCCGGCCGACCACCGCGTTCGACCTGCTGTCGCTGGTCATGGCCACGGGCATCGAACCGGACATCCCGCTCGGCCCGGAGCACACCGTGGCCCTCGGCATGTGCGAAGGGCCGATGTCCGTCGCCGAGATCGCCGCACACCTCCGGCTGCCCGCGGTCGTCGCCAAGGTCATCCTCTCCGACCTGGTCGCCTGCGGAGCGGTCACCGCGCACGCCCCCGCATTCCATGACATGCCCACCGACCGATCCCTGCTGGAGGCAGTGCTCGATGGTTTACGACGACAGCTCTGACCGCACCGGAACCTCCCCGTTCTTTCCCGTCGCCCTCAAGGTCCTGGTCGCCGGCGGATTCGGCGTCGGCAAGACGACGTTCGTGGGCGCGGTCAGCGAGATCGCCCCGCTGAGCACCGAGGAACTGCTGACCCAGGTCAGCGTGGGGACGGACAGTCTGGAGGGCGTCGAGTCCAAGACGGCCACCACCGTCGCCATGGACTTCGGCCGCATCACCCTCTCCGAACAGCACGTGCTCTACCTGTTCGGCACGCCGGGCCAGGAACGCTTCTGGTTCATGTGGGACGAACTCTCCCAGGGCGCGCTCGGGGCCGTGGTGCTGGCCGACACCCGGCGCCTCGCCGAGTGTTTCGCAGCGGTGGACTTCTTCGAACGGCGCGGTATCGGATTCATCGTCGCCGTCAACGAGTTCGACGGCGCCTACCGCTACGAGCCCGACGAGGTCCGCGCCGCTCTCGACCTCGGGCCCGAGGTGCCCGTGGTCCTGTGCGACGCCCGCATCGCCAGCTCCGGCACGGGCGCCCTCGTCACCCTGGTCCAGCACCTCATCAACGCGACCTCGGCCCCCGCACCCCTGCAGACCTTCGGAGCCCACCCGTGACATCCTTCGCCACCGGCCGGATGCTCCTCACGCCCACCGACCGGCACGGTCCGGCCCGCGCACAGCGGCTCCGCAAGCTGGATCTCGGCGAACGCCCCGACGCCTCCTACGACAACTTCGACGCCTTCGCCGACAAGGTGGCCGAAGTGACCGCCACACCCTTCTCCATGGTCAACTTCATCGACGAGAACCGGCAGTTCTTCGCGGGACTGCACACCCCGGCGGGCAACCGGGGAGGCCAGGACCTCGGCTCGGCCGCGGCGGGCAGCAACCGCAGCAGCCGGTACATGGCCCGCGACCACGGCTACTGCCCGCACGTCCTCGCCCGGCGCAAGGCCCTCGTCCTGGACGATGTCTGCGACTACCCGCGCTTCGCGGGCAATCCGGTGGTGGACGACATAGGCATCCGCTCCTATCTCGGGGCGCCGCTGATCGACCGCACGGGCATCGCGCTGGGCACCGTCTGTGCCGTCGACACCGTGCCGCGCCCCTGGGGGCGGGCCGGGCTCGACACCATCAAGTCGCTCGCCCACGAACTCGTCCGACAGATCGACCACCGGGAGGGCCACCACTCCGTCTGACGTCGTCCGCCCGTGGGCGGTGCGGTGCCCACTTCCGGGAGGCACACCGGTACCGGACCGCAGGACCACGACCTCGCCCTGACGCCGGGAGCGCCCCGAAAGCGACGGTGTCCGCCACGCGAGGCCCGACCACCCGTCGTCGGTGCCGGGCGTTACGGTCGAAGCATTCCGGCGGCCGACCGCAGGGGCCGGCGAAACGAAGACCCGGGACGACCGCCGACGCCGCGATCACCGCCGACGCCGCGATCACCGCCGACGCCGCGATCATCGCCGCCGATGTCCGCCCGGCCGCACTGTCCCCCCGGCACCGCCGAGCAGCTCGCCGGAGGGCAGCCGACTTTCCGGGTGGCGGGGAGCGGGCCGGGAGGCGCAGTGCCTGCCGCGCGAGTCAGGGCCGTAGGAATCCGGTGATCCGTTCCCGCAGCCCGTGCGGGTCCAGGCCGTGCGCCACGAGGTGCTCCTCCAGCCGCCCGTACCGGCGCAGCTCGGCGCGGCCCACCCCCAGCCCCAGGACCCGGTGAGGCAGGTCCACCAGCGCTTCGCCCGTCGCGGTGGCGGAGGTTCCCGCGAGATACGGCTCCACGATCACCACGTCCGCAGCCGAGGCCGACCCGGCGGCCCGGCGCACCCCTGCCGCGTCGAACGGCCGCACGGTCGTCGCGTACAGCACGGTCAGGTCCAGCCCTTCGGTGGCGGCGAGGACGTTGTCGAGCATGGGGCCCACCGCGATCACGGTGCCGCGCCGCCCTTCGCGCACCACGGCGAAGCCGGCCCCGCCGCTCACCGGCCGTGCCTCCCGGTTCGCCTGGAGCGAGAGGCGTACGTACACCCGGTCGTCGCCGCCGACCGACTCCCGCAGCAGGGCCTCGGCCTCGTCCGGGTGGCCCGGCACGTGCACGGTCCAGCCGTCGAGCGTGTCCAGGAGGGCGACGTCGCCGGGCGCCATATGGGTGAAGCCGCCGGCCGGCCAGTCGTACGAGCCGCCGGCACTCACCAGGATCCCGCCGACCCCCTGGTGCCCGAAGTCCAGCTTGACCTGTTCGAAGGGCCGCTCGATCAGGAAACTGGCGAAGGTGTGCACGATCGGCCGCATTCCCGTCAGCGCCATCCCCGCGCCCGCACCGACGAGCAGCTGCTCCCGGATGCCGACGTTGACCACCCGCTCCGGATGGGCACGCCGGGCCGGGGCGAAGCCGTCGGCGCTGATGTCGGCGAGCACGACGGCCAGCCGGGGCTCCTCGTCCAGGAGCTGTGAGGTGGTGCTGATGAAGCGGTCGCGCATGGTGTCCATGAAAGGGTCCCTCCCGGGGTCTCCGGTCTGCGTGGAGCGGCGGTCGCACGGTGTGTGGCCGCAGGTGTGGCCGTACGAGGCCGGTGCGGTCAGCCCTTGGGTTCGACGCGGGCGACGACGGCCAGCGGCCTGCCCGGGTGGGGCGTCGTGAACGCCGAGTACAGGGCCTCGTGGTCGCGGCCGTCCACCGTCACCGCCGCCCAGCCGGCGGACGTGAAGCGGGAGGCGATGCCGCCGGGCCAGCCGTGGGTGGCGGACGCGTTGTCGATCACCAGGGTGTGCAGTTGTTCGAGTCCGGCCGGGCCGGCGTGGGCGATGGCTTCGTGATTGCTGCCCTCGTCCAGCTCCGCGTCGCCGATCAGGACCCACACCCGGGGCTCGGCGAGGCCCTGGGCGCGCAGCCCCAGCACGGTTCCCACGGCGAGCGGCAGCCCGTGCCCCAGGGATCCGCTGCCGATCTCCGCCCCCGGCACCAGCAGCCGGTCCGGGTGGTGTCCGAGCGGTGAGTCGTAGCTGCCGAAGCCGGGCAGCAGCTCCTCGCCGAAGAAGCCGTGCGCGGCGAGGACGGCGTAGTACGCCATCGGCCCGTGCCCCTTGGACAGCAGGAAGCGGTCCCGCCCGGAGTCGTCGACCGTGGCCGGTGTGACCCGGAGCACCCTGTTGTAGAGCACCCACAGGGCGTCGAGCGTGGAATGGGCGGCGGGGGCGTGCTTCTCGTCCCCCGTCATCAGGGCGATCAGGCGGGTCAGGTCCCGGAGGCCGGGGGCCGGTGCGTCGAGGCGGTCGCGGGCCGGTGCGGCGGTCGTGTTCGTCATGACACCGAGCGTTCGACATCAACCATGGTTGAGGTCAAGAGGTGAATGGTGTTGGTGACCACCTGCCGGAGTGCGGTATTGTTCTCATGCGCGTTCAACCCCGGGGGAAACCCCAGGTCAGACGGGCAGCGGGACGTGGCGCAGCTTGGTAGCGCACTTGACTGGGGGTCAAGGGGTCGCAGGTTCAAATCCTGTCGTCCCGACTGGAGACAGTCGCAGATCAGGGCCGGTATCGGAGCAATCCGAAACCGGCCCTTGATCGTTCCGTGGCCCGATGGGGACCACGGAGCCGATGGCCGCCGACGTCCCGGGCCTGTCGCGGAGCATCCCTCGAAGCCGTACGGCCCCGGTCTCGAACTGGACTCTCCGGCTACCCCGACGGGAAGCAAGAAGTGCGACACCCGCCGCGCTCGGTTGCGCAAGGGCGCCGAGCAGTCGGAGGTCAGCGATCGGGACGCCGACCGGGCCGCGCACGAGACGCTCCAGAGCGACCCCGACTGGCAGAGCCGGGGCCCGCCTACGGAACGCGGCCGGCGCCCAGGGGCGAACGCACCGAGGGCACCGACTGATCGGGGCGGGCCGTTCAGGGTGGGGCGAGGTCTTCCCGAAGGCATCGTACGAAGGGCGTCCCGATGACGGGGTGCCGCACGGCGATGGCTGCATTCGAGGTGGGGCGCCGGTCGTCGGCGCCGGATCGCAGACCATCGCCCCCGGTCGGTCCTGTGTGATGTGATCGGTCGTGACCCGTCAGCTGCAACCCCTGAGGAGGCGGACGAACTGTCGACCGTGGTGCTCGTTCACGGCCTGTACCACCGTCCCGAGCACTTCGGCGGAGTAGCTGAACGCCTGCGGGACGCGGGAATCGAGGTTGTCGCCCCGGAGCTCCACCGAGGCTCGCTGCCCGCTGACACGGCGGCGGTCCAGGCTGCCGTCGACTCGCTAGCCGAGCCTCCGCTCGTACTCGGCCACTCCTACGGCGGTTCGGTGATCACCGGAGTGCGCGGGGCGGCGCGGCTGGTCTATCTGGCGGCCTTCGTGCCCGACACGGGCGAAAGCGCGGTCACCCTGGGCGGAGCGTCTTCGCGGCTCCGGGGTGCGATCGACTCCGTGCCCGACGGGTCGACGCGTATGCGGCCCGACCGGGCTGCCGACCTCCTCTACCACGACTGTGCCGCGCCTCTCGCCGCCTGGGCGGTCGGCCTGCTCCGCCCGCAGGCTCCCGGGTGCGGGCGAGGCGTTCCGCGGCACCACAGCTGGAAGGACACGCCCTCCACCTATGTCGTCTGTGGCCGGGACCGGGTCATCGCCCCGGCTCTCCAGCGGAGGATGGCCTCGCGCTGCACCGAGATGCGTGAGTGGCGGACAGGCCACTCCCCGTTCGTGGGGCGCCCCGACCTCCTGGTGGAACTCCTGCGTGGGCTGCTCGCCGCCGACTCCCCTCAGGGGCGGGGCGAAGCGGCTACGCCTCCGGTCGTCGGCGCGGTCGATGCCGTACTCGATGCCGTACTCGATCGCGTGGAGTGCCCGGGCCCCAGCCGTAGTTCACGATGACCCCATGGTGCACAGTGGAGGGCATGCCCACATACGAGCCGATGGCGTGCCAGCTGGAGACCGAGCGCCTGATACTCCGCCCGTGGGCCGAGTCGGACGCCGCTGACTTCTGCGCTCTCCTCGCCGAACGCGGCAAGGGAACGCCCCCGGTCGAGCGCATCCGTACGTCCATCACGGAGCTGCTCGCCGCGACGGAGACCACGGGGATCGCGCTGTTGCCCGTTCAGCGCCGCGCCGAAGGCGACTTCATCGGCTACTGCGGCTTGATCATCGGCCGCGCCACCGTGGAGGAGCCCGAGATCGCGTACGAGCTGTTCCAGCGAGCGCACGGGCACGGTTACGCCACCGAGGCGGCGGGTGCGGTGCTGAAAGCCGCTGTGGCTACCGGGCGGAAGCGGCTCTGGTCGACCGTCGGGGTGTGGAACACACCGTCGTTCCGTGTTCTGGAGAAGCTCGGATTCGAGCGGGACCACGTTTCCACGGAGGAGAACGGTGAAGTGGTGTGGCTCACCCGCTCGTTGCGGTGAGGCCGGGGCCGGGGCCGGGCTGCCCCGAAACACTGGCCCGCAGAGCCGCAGAGCCGCAGAGCCGCAGAGCCGCAGAGCCGCAGAGCCGCAGAGCCGCAGAGCCGCACAGCCCGCACCGGCCCACCAGGTCGCACGCCACGCCGGCCCGCGCAGCCGCACCGGCCCACTGGTCCGTCGCGGTCGCGGACCGCAGCGGCGTCCACGGAGGCGTCAGTGCCGACCGCCACGCTGCCAGCGCTGGGATGTGAGCGGCACCGGCCCGTCGGCGAGTCGGTCCGCCAGCGGCCGGACCAGGCTCTGCGCCTCGTCCGGCCGTGCTCGCACCACCGCGACCAACCCCGTCATGCGGACGCGATCCCGGTCGTCGACCAGGGCCGCCGCGAAGGCCAGCCGGCCGTCCGGTTCCACGGCCGACAACCACTGCTCGGCATCGCCCGGCGGGCGGGTGTGCGGCGACCACTGGGCGGTAACAAGCGTGTACAAGACGTCCGCCGCCGGCTCGCGGTGCAGCAGTACGACGATCGGGGCGGCCATGAACTCCCGGTAGAGACCGGCGCTCCAGAAGGGCTCCTCGGTCGCGAAACGCTCTGCGGCCACGCGGTCGTCGAGGTCGACGACATGGACGCTTCCCGTGTGTTCTTCCCCGTCGTCGGACAGGGTGGGGCCACGGAGGATCAGCCCGTCGGCGAACCCGTCCATGTAGGACCAGTGTTCCTCGCAGAGCTCCGCCAACTGGTCCGCGACATCCGGCTTGTCCTGTGCGTGAACGTAGAACGGCATGCCGAAACGGTACGCCCCGAAGATCGCGGGCGGGAGCGGCGGGCCGGCCAGGTCCGGCCGACGCCCGAGCCTACGGCGGACGTTAACCGGTCCGCCATGGCCCCTTCCGTTCCCTTCCGTTCCCGTCGGTTCTCCTGGAACATCCTGTTCGCTTCCGTCCCCCACACCAAGAGGCCCCTCACCCATGGCTGATATGAATCGGCGCCGCTTCTTCCTGGCAGCCGGCGCGACGGCGGGTTTCGCCGCTCTGTCGGGCAGCATCGACCGTGCCGCCGCCATCCCCGCCCACCGTGCCTCCGGGACGATCCGAGATGTCGAGCACATCGTCGTTCTCATGCAGGAGAATCGTTCCTTCGACCACTATTTCGGCGCCTTGAAGGGGGTGCGCGGGTTCGGGGACCCGCGGCCCGTGACGCTGCCGAGCGGGAAATCCGTCTGGCACCAGGCCGATGCGTCGGGCAAGGAGACGCTGCCTTTCCACCCGGTCGCGGACGACTTGGGGATGCAATTCCTCCAGGGCCTGAACCACGACTGGGCGGGAGGCCACCAGGCGTACAACGACGGGCGATACGACCGTTGGATCCCGGCCAAGACGCCGACCACGATGGCCCATCTGACCCGGGACGACATCCCCTTCCACTACGCGCTCGCCGACCGGTTCACCGTGTGCGACGCCTACCACTGCTCGTTCATCGGGGCCACCGACCCCAACCGCTACTACCTCTGGTCGGGGCACACCGGCAACGACGGCCTGGGCGGCGGTCCCGTCCTCGGGAACGAGGAGCGGGGCTACGGCTGGACGACGTACCCCGAGCGGCTGGAAGAGGCCGGGGTCTCCTGGAAGATCTACCAGGACATCGGGGACGGCCTGGACGCCGCCGGCGGCTGGGGCTGGATCGACGACGCCTACCGGGGCAACTACGGGGACAACTCGCTGCTCTACTTCGACAGGTACCGCGACGCGGAGCCCGGGAGCCCGTTGTACGACAAGGCGCGCACCGGCACGAACGTGGCCGGCGGCGACGGCTACTTCGACGGCATCGCCGCCGACGTCCGGGCCGGAACGCTGCCGCGGATCTCCTGGGTCGCCGCGCCGGAGGCGTTCACCGAGCACTCCAACTTCCCTTCGAACTACGGTGCCTGGTACATCGCGCGGCTGCTGGACGCGTTGACGGCCGACCCCGGGGTGTGGAGCCGGACCGCCCTGTTCATCACCTATGACGAGAACGACGGCTTCTTCGACCACGTCGTACCGCCCTACCCGCCGACCTCCGCCGATCGGGGCCTGTCCACGGCCGACACCTCGACCGAGGTGTACGCGGGCGGCACCTCGTACGGCCCCGGCGTCTACGGGCTCGGGCCGCGCGTTCCCATGCTCGTCGTCTCGCCCTGGAGCACCGGCGGCTACGTCTGCTCCGAGGTCTTCGACCACACCTCGGTGCTCCGCTTCATGGAACAGCGCTTCGGTGTGCGCGAGCCGAACATCTCCCCGTGGAGGCGTGCGGTCTGCGGCGATCTGACCTCCGCCTTCGACTTCGCCCGCACCGAGCCCGCCCCCGGCGACCTGCCGGACACCTCGGCCTACGAGCCCCCGGACCGCGAGCGGCACCCCGACTACCGGCCCACCCCGCCCGCCGTCGGATCCCTGCCGAAGCAGGAGCCGGGCAGCCGCCCCGCCCGGCCGCTCCCGTACGCCCCGTACGTCGACGCCGCCGTCGACCCCGGCACCGGGAAGATCGCGCTCACCTTCAGTCCGGGTACGGAGGCCGGCGCGCAGTTCTACGTCACCTCCGCGAACCGGACCGACGCCCCGTGGACGTACACCGCCGGGGCGGGCAGGACGGTGTCGGACGCGTGGAACTCCGCCTACTCCGGGGGCGCCCACGACCTCACGGTCCACGGACCCAACGGTTTCCTGCGTACGTTCAGGAGCGCGGGGTCCACCGCGGGTCCCGAGGCGACCGCCCGCCACAACGACGGAAGCGGCCATCTCGACCTGACGCTCACCAACCCCGGTGCCGCCGAGGTGCGTCTCAGCCTGGCCAACGCCGAAGCCTACGGGGGAGCGGAGCAGACGGTCACCGTCCGCGCCGGTGCCACGGTGTCGCGCACCGTGGACCTGAGGGCGGGCAGGCGCTGGTACGACGTGTCCGTCACGGCCGAGGGGCACCCGGAGTTCCTGCGCCGCTTCGCCGGCCATGTCGAGACGGGAGCCTCCGGTGTCAGCGACCCGGCCACGGCCACCGGCTGATCACGGAGACCGACCGGCCACGTCACTGGCTGATCGTGGGCATCCGGTCGAGGCGGGGTCCGGGTCGAGTCCGAGGAGCCGGGCGGCGGGGCGGGCCGAGGAAGGCGCGGGCGGGCACGCCAGCCCGGCCGTCCGGCGAACCGGCGGGGGCCGAACCCTCTCCGGGCCTGCCCGCGCCGGTCACGAGGTGCCGGTCGGTGCGGTTCAGACAGCTCCGCCGGTGCCTCCTCCGGCACCGGACGCTGCCTTGATGCCGCGGGTGATCTCGTCCAGGACGGACAGCTTCGGCGCGTCGTCGTTGATGTCGAACCCGGACCGGACCACGACGAGCATGCCCTTGGAGGCGGGAGAAGGGAACACCAGCGATTCCACGTAGCCGTCGTCGCCCTTCTCCGTCACCACCTTCCAGCGCACGACATAGCCCTTGCCGCCCGCCACCGTGACAGCCTCGGACTTCAGTTCCTCGTGCGAGGTGATCTTCCCGTAGCTCTTTCCGCCGTAGGACTCCTTGGCGTTGAGGGCGATGTCCTTCTTGGCCGCCGCCTCCGGTGTCGCGGCGGTGAGCTTCATGGCGGCCGCCGGCGCCGAGAACACCCCGCCGCGCACGCACGTCTCTTCGGTGTCGCCCGGGCACGGGTGCTGCCCCGTCGTCAGCCCGGCGCCGACCGCCCCGGAGGTTCCCTTCCACCCCTCGGGCACCGGAAGGCTGATCCCGGCGGCCAGGTCCGTGGCGTAGCCGGGCTCGGTCGGGGGAAGCGGCCCACCGGGGCCGTCGCCGTTCCCGCCGTCCCCCTCGCCGTCCTTCTCGTCGCCGTCCGGAGAGCCGGGCCGATCAGCGGGCGCGGACGGCGAGGAGGCCGCGGTGTCCGGCCGCCCGCGGTCGTCCTCGCCCAACAGGTACACGCCGCCCCCGACGGCGGCGAGCACCACCGCGCCGACCGTCACGCCGACGCCGACGCGGATCCAGCGCCGACGCGCCGCGCCGGGCGACGCGCGTACATGGCCGGTCCACTGCGCTCCGTCCCACCAGCGTTCCTGAGCGGGGCCTTTGCCTGAGTGCCCGGGGTCTGGGTGCCAGCCGGGCGGGGTCATCTGGGTCACGGGGGAACCCTATGCGGGCCGGGTGAGAATCACATGAACTGCCCGCACGAGCCGAGCCCGCCCCCGGAAGGGTGCTGTCCCCGATAGCGCGCCGAGACCCTTCTCGATGACCCTGAGGTCCGGGGCGGCGCGGCCCTTCGACCCGCAGCTGGAGGCGCGCACGGACGGGACTTCCCCAGGGCCCGCTGATCCCGCCCCCTTCCGCCGGTGCGCGGGCCCCGCTCGCCCACTGCCTTCCGCCGCGCAAGCACCCGTCCGGATCTCCGGCCCGCGCTTGCGCGCGCCGGACCTCCGGCCGAGAACTTCGCACCCCGGGAAGGAAAGCCGACCGCTGTGTGGTCCGACCACATGCCCGGTGTGACATAGGCTGCGTCTCCCGATCCGACCGACGCAGGGAGTGACGGATGCCCGTCGAATGGCAGCCCGTGCGGCAGTCCCGTACTCATGAGCTCGTGCTTCGCAGCATCGAGGAACGGGTCGTCGCCGGAGAGCTCCGGGCCGGCGACCGGCTGCCGCCCGAACGGGAACTGGCTCCGGTGCTCGGCGTCAGCCGCTCCGCCCTGCGCGAGGCGCTGCGGGTGCTGGAGACCATCGGTGTCCTGGTGGCCCAGCCCGGCCGGGGACCCGATGCCGGAGCCCGGATCGTGCGCAACCCGGACGATGCCCTGGGCAGGCTGCTCCGGCTGCACTTCGCCCTCGGCAGCTACAGCCTCCAGGACGTGCTGGAGGCCCGGGTGGTTCTGGAGCGGTCGAGCTTCGAGGCCGCCGCCTGCCACGCCTCGCCCGAAGTGCTGGACGAGGCAGAGGCGTTGGTGGTGGGCATGGCGGAACCGGGTATCGAGGTGAGCGCCTTCAACGATCTGGACACCCGCTTCCACGTCCTCATCGCCCACAGCTCCGGCAACGCCCTGACGTCCACGCTCACCTCCGCCGTGCGTGAGTCCGTGCGGCCGCTGATCCTGCGCGCCCTGGAAGCCGCCGAGGACTGGCCGGCCACCGCCCGAGCCCTCGACACCGAGCACGGAATTCTCCTCACGCTGGTACGGGAGGGGCGAGGCGGGGAGGCCGCGGACCTCGTCGAGCGGCATATCCGTGCGCTGCACGGAACGCTGGTGGAGGGTCCCGTCGAGCAGTCGTAGGGTGCAGACCGGCATCCCGTCAGGCACACCGCCGGGCGCGTCCGCGCGCCCGCCGGTGCGTACCCGTACATGTTCCTTGCGCGTCCGCGCGCCACCGATGCGTGGACGTTCCTTTTGCGTGAAAGCCCCCTTGCGCGGTCGTGCGCGAGTAGGGCGTGGACGTCCCCTCGCAACCGCCCCTCTCCACACGCCACCCGTGCACGGACGTTCCCCGTAAAGGCCCGCGCCTAGTATGGTCCGACCATAAAGACCTCGTAGTGAAACGCGGCGGGCCCGACCCCCACGGAGAACCCGACCGGGGAGGCCCCATGCGCATCGGACTCTTCGCCACCTGTCTGGGAGACACGCTCTTCCCCGACGCGGTGAAGGCCACCGCGATCCTGCTCACGCGACTGGGTCACGAAGTGGTGTTCCCGCCGGGCCAGACCTGCTGCGGGCAGATGCACATCAACACCGGGTACCAGCGCGAACCCGTGCCTCTGGTACGCGACTTCGCGGACGGCTTCGGCGACGCCTCGATCGAAGCGGTCGTGATGCCGTCGGGCTCGTGCGCCGGTTCCGTCCGGCACCAGCACCGGATCGTCGCCGACCGCTACGGGGACGCCGCACTCCGCGCCGGAGTGGACGCCGTCGCCGCGAAGACGTACGAACTCTCCGAGCTCCTCGTGGACGTCCTCGGCGTCACCAGGACCGGCGCGTACTTCCCGCACCGGGTGACGTACCACCCCACCTGTCACTCGCTGCGGATGCTCCGTGTGGGGGACAAGCCACTCCGGCTCCTGCGCGAAGTCGAGGGAATCGACCTCGTCGAGCTGCCCGATGCCGAGTCCTGCTGCGGATTCGGCGGCACCTTCGCGCTCAAGAACGCCGAGACGTCCGCCGCGATGCTCCACGACAAGACGGACAGCATCACGGCCACCGGGGCCGAGGTGTGCACCGCCGGAGACTCCTCCTGCCTGATGCACATCGGCGGCGGGCTCTCCCGGATCAGGTCCGGGACCCGCACCGTGCACCTCGCCCGCATCCTCGCCGCGACCCGCACCACGCCCGACGTCCTGACGGAGACCTCCGCATGAGCACGTTCCTCGGCATGCCCGACCCGCCGCCCCGCTCCCCGTACGGCACCGGCAACCTCCGCGGCGACCGCACGTTTCCCCGCGCCGCCCACGGTGAACTGCGCAATGACCAGCTCCGGCGCAACCTCGGCCGCGCCACCGGCACCATCCGCGCCAAACGCCTCGACACCACCGGCGAACTGCCCGACTGGGAAGCCCTGCGGGACGCGGGCTCCGCCATCAAGACCGACGCCATGAACCGGCTGCCCGAACTGCTCGAACAGCTGGAACGCCGGGTCACCGAGCGCGGCGGCACCGTCCACTGGGCCCGCGACGCCGCGGAGGCCAACGAGACCGTCGCCCGGCTCGTGAAGGCCACCGGCAGCGACGAGGTCATCAAGGTCAAGTCGATGGCCACCCAGGAGACGGGTCTCAACGAGCACCTGGAGTCGGTCGGGATCACCCCGTACGAGACCGACCTCGCCGAACTCATCGTGCAGCTCGCCCACGACAAGCCCTCGCACATCCTGGTGCCCGCGATCCACCGGAACCGGGACGAGATCCGGCATATCTTCCTCGACCGGCTCCCCGGCGTCGACCCGGATCTGGACAACGTCCCCGCCCACCTCGCCGCCGCCGCGCGCGGCTACCTCCGCGAGAAGTTCCTCTCGGCGAAGGTCGCCGTCTCCGGTGCCAACTTCGGTGTCGCCGAGACCGGCACGCTGGCCGTCGTCGAGTCCGAGGGCAACGGACGCATGTGCCTGACCCTGCCGGAGACGCTCATCACCGTGATGGGCATCGAGAAGGTGATCCCGCGGTTCCAGGACCTGGAGGTCTTCCTCCAGCTCCTGCCGCGCTCCTCGACGGGGGAACGGATGAACCCCTACACCTCACTGTGGTCCGGTGTGACGCCCGGGGACGGTCCGCGGAACTTCCACCTCATCCTCCTCGACAACGGACGCACCGCCGCCCTCGCCGACGCGATCGGACGCGCGGCCCTCAACTGCATCCGCTGTTCCGCCTGCCTCAATGTCTGCCCGGTGTACGAGCGGACCGGCGGCCACGCCTACGGATCGACCTACCCCGGCCCCATCGGCGCCGTCCTCACTCCGCAACTCGCCGGGATGCACGCGGCGAAGGACGACCCGAACAGTTCCCTGCCGTACGCTTCCAGCCTCTGCGGGGCCTGCTTCGACGCCTGCCCCGTGAAGATCGACATTCCGTCGCTGCTGGTGGAGCTGCGCCACCAGCACACCGAACAGACCGGCGGAACACCGGAGAAGCTGGCCATGAAGGCGGCTGCCGCGGTGATGGGCCGCCCCGCCCTGTACGCCGCCGCGCAGAAGGCGTCGTCCGTCCTCGGCAGGGGGCTCGCGGGGCGCGACGGGACGATCTCGCGGCTGCCGCCACCGCTCAGCGGCTGGAGCGGCAGCCGTGACACCGCGGCCCCGCCCCGCGAGACCTTCCGCTCCTGGTTCGCTTCCGACGAGGGGGCGGCCGCCCTGCGTGCCGCGGCCACCGAACGCGGCACCGAACACGGAACCGCCCACAGCACCGAACACGGAACCGCCCACAGCACCGAACACGGCACCGCCCACAGCACCGAACACGGCACCGCCCACAGCACCGCCGACGGCGACGAGGATGCGACATGAACGGCATGAGCGAGAAGAACAGCGCCCGTGACATCGTGCTGAGCCGGATCCGGGACGCCCTCACGCAGGCCCCGACACCGACCGTCGTCGTCCCGCGCGACTACCGCACCGGCCGGGTTCTGCCGGACGACGAACGCCTCGCCCTGTTCACCGGCCGGCTCCTCGACTACAGGGCCCGGGTGGTCCCCTGCACGGCCGACCGCACCGCCGAAACCATCGCCCAGGCTCTGCGGGACCACGGCGCCCACCGCGTCGGCGTGCCGGCCGGGCTGGACGCGCGCTGGCTGGCCGGATACGTCGGCGAGGTGCGGCAGGACGGCCCGGACGTCCCGCCCGCACAACTCGACACCCTGGACGCGGTGGTGACGGCGTCCGCGGCCGGCTGCGCCGAGACCGGCACGATCTTCCTGGACGGCTCGCCCGGCCAGGGCCGCCGGGCACTGTCCCTCGTCCCCGATCTGCACCTCTGCGTGGTGGACCTCTCCACCGTCGGGGCGGGCGTGCCCGAGGCGATGGCGCGGCTGGTCCCCGAACGGCCGACGACGCTGATCAGCGGACCGTCCGCCACCTCCGACATCGAGTTGGAGCGGGTGGAGGGCGTGCACGGTCCGCGGACGCTGGTCGTGGTGATCCGTACGGACGTATAGGTCAGCCTTACGGATGCGCAGGCGATCCGTAAGGCTGTAGGGATGTCCGGAATGCTCCAGCCGTCCATGCACTTACCATCTTTTCCGACATGGACACCATCACCCTCTGGCAACTGGCCGCGCTCGCGGCGGCATCCACTCTGGTCGGCTTCTCCAAGACGGCCGTCAGCGGTGCCAATACGATCAGCCTCGCGGTGTTCGCGGCCGTTCTTCCGGCCCGTGAATCGACCGGGGTACTGCTCCCGATCCTGATCGCCGGCGACCTCCTCGCCGTACATGTCTACCGCCGTCACGCCCACTGGCCGACACTGCTCCGGTTGTTCCCCGCGGTGGCGGTGGGCGTTGTGGCCGGCACCCTGTTCATGGTGTGGGCCGACGACGCGGCGGTCCGCATCTCCATCGGCGCGATTCTGCTGTTCATGACGGGCGTCACCCTGTGGCGTCGCCGGATCGCGGAGAACGGAATCGGAACCGAGAACGGAATCGGAACCGAGAGCGGGAGCGGAACCGAGAGCAGGAGCGGAACCGAGAACGGGAGCGAGACCGGGAGCGGAGCCGAGACCGGGACGGGGAGCGGTGGCGAGGCCGCCTCGGCCGCCTCCGGACGGACCGCCGCTCGCGGTTACGGCGTTCTCGGCGGGTTCACCACGATGGTCGCCAACGCCGGCGGGCCGGTGATGTCGCTCTACCTGCTCTCCGCCGGCTTCCGCAAGCTCGGCTTCCTCGGCACCTCGGCCTGGTTCTTCCTGATCGTGAACGTGTCCAAGGTGCCCTTCAGCGTGAGCCTCGGCCTGATCGACGCCCGTTCCCTGCTGCTCGACGCCTGTCTGCTGCTGTTCGTCCTGCCCGGCGCCTACCTGGGACGCGCATGCGTCGACCGCATCAATCAGAAGGTCTTCGACCGGATCGTCATCGGAGCGACGGTGGTCGGCGGACTCCAACTGCTGTTGTTCTGAATAGCGCCCGGCCGACGGCCCGCCGCTTCACGGAAGCAGCAGCCAGTCCGCTCCCACGGCTGCCAGCAGCCCCGCGCCCAGCAGCCAGCTGGCCAGCCGGGTGCGGCCGTTCCTGCTGAGCTCGATCACCACGCCGCACAGGATGAGCGCGAGCCCGTAGACGCCGACGACGAGCACCGACGAGCGGCTCGCGATACGCAGCGCCAGCACGACGGCCATCCCCGCCATGCCCACCGAGGAGAGCACGATGCGCAGGCGCCGAGCCTGGCGCGGGGTCAGCCTCTTCCCGTCCCGGCCATCAGGCGAATCCTGATCGTCCTGAGAATCCTGATGGCCCCGGCCGTCCTGATCGCCCCGATCGCCCCGGACGCCCTGGCCGGTCTTCGCGTTCCGGCCGTCCTCTTCGGCCTCGTCGTCCGGGGCCTCCGGTCTGCCCAAAGCTTCGTGCCTGCTCGGGGTTTCCCGCCCGTCCCGCCCGTCCCGCCCGTCCCGCCCGTCCCGCCCGTCCTGCGCTTCCGGTTCCTTCCGGCCGCCCGGGACGCTCTGCGCGCTCGGCGTACCAAGAGCCCCCGCTTCCGCCCGGCCCGCCGTTGTCGTGCTCTCCGTCGTGTCGTTAGCCTTGCTCTCCGCCTCCGCGGCGCCGGCTATCGGAGTGCCGGCGCCCCGGCCCCGGCCGGACGGCTCGCCCTGCTCTTCGTTCAACCCGCCCTCGCGCTGGTCCCGGTGCTGGTCCTGGTCAGAAGTGGTCATGGAGCCGGATCGTAGTAGCTGTGCGCAGCCTCGGTCCGCACAGCCCGGCCTTCGGGCCCGTGACCGGCTGGGAGGGCGCCTACGATCGCCGGCCGGATGCGGGGGTGCTGCCCGGTCGGACAATGCGAGTGCGGTCTTGTCGCCCCGGGTGCTACTCCTACCGACTATGGGCGATCTTGTGACAGCGCGGCTTGTGCTCCATCCGATGACCGTCAGCGAGGCTGAGCGAGTGGTGACGGGAGAATCGGACAGCGGTGCCCGCTGGGGCCCCGGATACCCCACCGATGGGGACGTGTCCGCCGCCAGGCGCTTCCTGGCCACCTGCGCGAACACCGGTGACCCCCAGCCGTTCGGTGACTATGAGATCCGTCGCCGCGAGGACGGTCAGGCGATCGGCGGCGTGGGTTTCCACGGACCTGCCGACGAGAACGGGAGCGTCACGATCGGCTACGGCATCGTCCCGTCGGCGCGAGGCAGGGGATACGCCTCCGAAGCCCTTCGCGGACTGCTCCTGTTCGCGCGGGCACACGGCGTCACCCGCGTGAAAGGCGACGCCGACCACGACAACATCGCGTCCCAGCACGTCATGACGGCAGCCGGCATGCGACCGACCGGAGAAGACGAACGCGTCAGGTACTTCGAGACCGCCTGGACCGACACCGCGGCGGATACCGACCACGCTCCTAGCCCAGCAGACGTGGTGCTTCGGCCGCCGCGTCCACCGTCGGGCCCGACTCGACCCGATCCGCCAACGCCCTTGCCCAGTCGGACAGTCCGTGGACCGAGATCCCGTGAGGCCCCGACCTCGAGAAGGGGGCGAGCGCCCCCGCCCCCCGGCGCAGCAGCCGCGCCCCGCCGGCGGTGTTGCCCCGGGCGGAGTGGGTCAGTCCCACCGCGAGCTGGGCCAGCCCCCGCCAGAGCTCGCGTTCCTCCTCCGGCCCCGACTTCCAGGCGTCCTCGAACACCTCGTGCGCGTGGAACGGCATTCCCGCATCCAGCAGCCGCTGCGCCTCCCGGAGCGTCTCCGCAGGGGTGCGGACGACTCCCTCCGGCTGTCGTTCGACACCGGGTGTCCCGTACGGCAGGGGGCGTCCCAGCCCGTCACGGGGGCGCGCGTTGCGCGCCCGGCCCTCGGCATCACGGTCTCTGCGCGTCTCGTTCACTCCTCGATTGTGCCCCGCACCTGCGGCGAATCACGCGAATCCTCTCGATGAGCACCCGCGCACGACTAGGCTCGACCGTCGAGAAGACTGCCTCTGTGGGAAGGGTGGGCATGAAGCCGTCCCGGCCGTTGTACGAGCGTGAACCGGAACTCGCCGCCGCTGCCGAGGCGGTGGACGCCCTGTGCGGTGCGCAAGCCGTGGGAGGGCTCCTGGTGTTCAGCGGAGAAGCGGGGATCGGCAAGACCGCGCTGCTCGCGGAGATCCGGGCGATGGCAGCCGACCGCTGCACCGTGTGGTCCGCCCGGGGAGGCGAGACCGTGACCTCCGTACCGTTCCATGTCGTACGGCAGTTGCTCCAGCCCGCCCTCGACCAGTTCCCGCCCGACGAGACCCGGGCCCTGTTCGGCGACTGGTACGAGACCACCGCCCCCGCTCTGGGGCTGGCCGAGCCGAGCGGCCCGCAGCCCGACCCGCAGGGTGTGCGCGACGGGCTGGACTTCGTCGTCGGCCGGCTCTCGTCCCGGCTCAGCCACCGGCCGTTGCTGCTCATCGTGGACGACGCCCACTGGGCGGACGGCGAATCCCTCGCCTGGCTGGCTTCGTTCACCGCCCGCCTCGGCGAGCTGCCGGTCCTGGTGGTGCAGGCGCACCGCCCGCAGGAATTGGCCGAACGCGACGCCAACTACGCGGCCGACCGCGAGGCCGAGCGCGGCCCCAACAACCAGGGCACGGTGAACCGCGTCGCCCTGCGGGCCCTGACCCCGGACGCCACCGCCGTACTGGTCCGCGCGGGCCTCGGCGATCACGCCGACGACCCGTTCTGCCGCGAGGTCTGGGCCGTCACCGGAGGCAACCCGTACGAGGCGGTCGAACTGGTCGCCAAGGTCCAGGACCGCGAACTGCCGCCGGTGGAGGAATCGGCGGGCGAACTGCGTGAGCTGGGCGCCTCCGCCCGGGGCAGCGGGCTCGTCGCCCGGCTGGAGCGGCTCGGCACGAACGCCAACCGGTTCGCCTGGGCCGCCGCGGTCCTCGGCACCGACATCTCCCAGGAACTGGCCGCCACCCTCGCCGGAATGAGCTCGGCTGAGGCCGCCGACTGCACGGCCCGGCTGCGCGACGCCCGTATCGTCAGCGGCTTCGATCCGCTGGAGTTCGTCCACCCGCTGATCGCGACCGCCGTCTACCGCTCGATCCCGCCGGCCACCCGCACCGCCATGCACGGGCGCGCCGCCTGGGCGATCACCCGGGCCGGCCTCGGTGCCGCGGCGGCCTCCCGCCACCTGCTGGAGGTCCACCCGGACGACGACCAGGAACTGGTCGCCCAGCTGAGGGAAGCCGCCGGCCAGCACCTCGCCGTCGGTGCGCCCGAAGCGGCCCGGCGCTGCCTGGAGCGGGCACTGGAGGAGCCGCCACGCCCCAAGGACCGGGCGGTCCTGCTGTACGAACTGGGCTGCGCGACCCTTCTGAGCTCCCCGCCCACCACGGTCCAGCACCTGCGTGCCGCCCTCGACATGCCGGGACTCGACGACGGGCTGCGGGTCGACGCGACCTTCCGGCTCGCCGCCGCGCTGGCCCACAACAACCAACTCAAGGACGCGGCTCTGGCGCTGGCCGCCGAGGCCGCGCGGACCGCGCCCGGCCCCGGGTTGATGCGCCTGCAGGCCGCGCACTTCATGTGGGAGGGCATGCAGGCCGTCGAGGACGACGGACCGACCCGCTCCCGGCGGCTCACCCGCAACGCCGATCACCTCAAGGGCCGCGACAACGCGGAGCGGGCGCTGCTCACGCTGCGCGCCTTCGACGCCATGCTGCGCGGTGAGAACGCCCAGCTCATCGTCGACCTCTGCGAACGTGCCCTGATCGACGGCAGCCCCGCCAGGGGCCTCGGCTGGACCGACGCCGAGTGGGGCTTCGAACTCCCCACCATGGTCGGCATCACCTACACCTTCGTCGACCAGCTGGACCGTGCCGAGAGTCTCTTCGGCGAAGCGGTCAGGGCCTTCGAGATCTCCGGCTGGAGCGGGGCCCACCTGGCGTTCGCCCACACCCTGCTCGGCATGGTCCACCGCCGTCGCGGCCGACTCGCCGAGGCGGAGGGCTTCCTGCGCGAAGGACTCCGCCTCGCCGACCGCGTCGGCTCCGGACTGCCCGTGCACTGGGACGCGGCCTGCCTGCTCATCGACACCCTGCTGGCCCGGGGACGTATCGACGAGGCCCGCCGCATCGCCGACCGCTACGACTTCGGCGCGCCCTACCCCAGCGCCATGGTGCTGCCCGACGCTCCGTGCGTGCGGGGCCGCCTGCTGCTGGCGGAGGGCCGCAAGGAGGAAGGGATCGCCGAGCTCGAAGCGGCGGGCGCCGCTCTGGAGCCGCGCGAGCGGTTCAACGGCATCTGGGCTCCGTGGGCCGGCGACCTGGCGCGGGCCCTGGCCGAGACCGACCCGGCCCGCGCGGCCCATCTCGCCGCCCGGAACCGGGTGCACGCCGAACGGTTCGGCACGCCCACCGCCATGGGCGAGGCCCTGCGCTGCGTAGCCCTCTTCGCACCCCCGGAACGGGCCACGCACCTGCTCGCCGAGGCGGTGGGGCACCTGGAGAAGTCCTCGTCCGCCTACGAGCACGCTCTCGCCCGGGTCGACTACGGCGTCGCGATCGGTTCGCACCGGGAGCTGGCCCGTGCCCAGAAGCAGGCCATGGCCTGCGGAGCCGAGGGGCTGGCCGCTCGCGCCCAACAGGCACGGGCGTCGATCCGGTCCGCCGAGTGAGGTAATGTTTGTCCTGCGCGGCCACCCGGGACAACCGGGAGGAAACGCGACGGGACGTGGCGCAGCTTGGTAGCGCACTTGACTGGGGGTCAAGGGGTCGCAGGTTCAAATCCTGTCGTCCCGACTGGAGGCAGTCGCAGATCAGGGTCGGTATCGGAGCAATCCGAAACCGGCCCTTGATCATTTTTGGGGACCGGTTGGGGACCAGCCGGAGGTCCGGCGTCCCTGACAGGGTCAGCGGGCCATGACGGCTGGGCCCGGCACTGAGCGTGGTGCGCGCAGCGCGCTGAAGTGGGCCGAGAGCGCCGCCCCGGCGGCCGTGATCTTGCGGACGTCCGGGTGCAGGTAGCGCTGGGTGGTGGTCAGTTCACACCGAACAGGTGCAAGCGGCGGGGTGCAGGAGGGCGCGGGTTACCCGTGTCCACTTTCGTGGGAAGTTGCCCCGGAACGGGAAATGATGTTTGTGCCGGGCGCTGGCCTGGTGTCGGTGAGCCGAGGTTCGCATGGTGTGGCGTACATGATCAGGCCCTTGGGCGTCGGTGTGAGTTCCAGGTTCACGCCGATCTTGCGGCCCGGCCGCGCCGGGCGCAGGGTGCGCGTGCTGGCCAGGGTCGCCAGGGCGACGGGCAGCATGGCATCGGCCGCGGCCGCGCCGGGGCAGTACCGGGGGCCGAGGCCGTAGGCGAGCAGCGCGGTGGGGGCCGCTGGCGGCTCGGCGTGGGGGAGCCAGCGCTGCGGGTCGAACACGTCCGGGTCGGGGTAGCGGTTCTTGTCGCGGCGCAGGGCCCCGAGGGGCAGGGTGACCACGGCTCCGGCCGGGATGTGTACACCGCCCTGGCAGGTCTGGTGGCGGGTGCGGCGGACCAGGAACGGGATGCCGTGGAGGCGGGTGACCTCGTGAACGAAGGCGGTCGCGAGCGGGAGCTGGTGTGCTTGGAGGCGGCTCGAATCGGGTGCGGCGTCGGCTTCGTTCTGGAGAGCCTGCTGGTAGTGGGGGTTGCGGCCGAGTTCGTAGCAGGCCCAGGCAAGGGTGGAGGCGCTGGTCTCCATGCCGGCGATCAGCAGAGCGCGAACGTCGCGCTGCACCACGTGGGGGTCCCCGGGAGCGGCAGCTTCGAGCAAGGACACCAGATCCTGGCCGTCGGGGTCCGGCCGGTGGCCGGCTCGCACCTGGCGGACGGCCTCGTCGAGTTCGGCGAGCGCACGGCGGCTGGCGCGGCGCCGGGGTACGGGCACCCAGGGCCAGGGTGCGAGGGCGTAGCTCCAGAAGAAGCCGCTGGACAGGGTGGAGCGGGCGGCTGCGATCTTGGACAGGGTGTCGGCAGTGAGCTCGCTGTTGAAGACACAGCTGACGAGGAGGCCGCAGGCGAGGCGGCTCATCTCCTCCCGCATGTCGAGCGGTCGGTCCGCGGGCAGGTCGGCGAGAAGCTCCCGGGTACGGGCCTGGGCACTGGGCCCGAGAGCGGTGAGCCGGGACGCGGTGAATGCGGGCCTCATCACGGCGCGTCGCTCCCGGTGGGCGGCGCCTTCGAGGCCGACCACCCCGTCCTCGGCGAAGTCGCGCAGGCTCGGGTCCGGGCCCCAGAACCGGAAGGTGTCCTCATCACTGCCGACCTTGCGCAGCAGTGCCGGGTCGTTGACCTGGAAGGCGGTCGCCGGGCCAGTCCTGGTGGGGACGACCGGGCCCGCCTGCTCGGGACGGGCCGCGAGGTTGGCCGGATCCAGCCAGAAACGCAGGGCGCGGGAGTGGGCGAGCACTCCCGCGCCGGGCGGCACGAACGGTTGTCCGGGGCAGGCTGTCCTGTCCACACTCATCAGCTCCGCTGTCCTGTCCACGTTGGTCGGCCTCCGCGGCTCCGGCCGCCAGTACCGGATGGGCAACGAGCGACAGCGGGTGCGGTCACGGGTAGGCCGGTCCTGTGGGAACCCTCGAGCGTCCGACTGGACCTGCCTGGTACCAGACACACGCCGTCGCCTACGCCCAGGAGGTAGGCCGCAACGGAGAGATCCTGGGCGTACCTGTGCCGCGAGACCGGGGCGTACCTGACCCCGTGGCACGGCCCGCTCAAGGCCGCCTACGTCGACACCCTCGCCGACATGGGTGCCACCAAGGGTTGCCGGCCTGCTGGCTGTTGAGGCGTACGTGTGTGACCCTTCAGGAGAGTGTGCTGCGCCGGGTGACGGGCGAGGGCCTGGACGCCGCCCGGATCACCTCGTTCTTCGTCAGCTGCTCGGGGGAGAGGAACAGGAACTCGGCGGCACCGTGCTGAACCTCCGACCAAGCGGCCTCCCTCTCCCTGGTCGACTGGGCGGAGTTGACGGCGACGGCGTCCGGAGCGTCGTGGCTCAGCAGTCCGGCGATCTGATCCCGTTGCAGGGCGATGAGCGGGGGACACCACGACGGCGGGTCCGGGCAGCGACAGCCCCGTCACCTGGTACGCCGCCGACTTGCCCGCACCCGTCGGCATGACCACCAGGGTGTCCCGGCCCGCCATGACCGCTTCCATCGCGGCCGACTGTCCCGGCCACAGCTCTCGCCGGCCGAACACGTCGGCGGCCGTCCGCTCCAGGCGGTCACGGACGCCGGGCTCCCGTTCCTTCGGCATGTTCGGCCTCACTCCTCGGCGTCGGTTCGCCCCGTCGACGTTCACGGCCGGGGGTTGGTGCGGTGCCATTGCGGGCGCGCGTCGCCGCCACGGCGTCCGGCGACCGAGGCGCAGCGCGGGCACACCCGCTGTACCCGGTCGGACGCGCCCCCGGACTCCGGGAAGGTGGCGGGCCAGGTGACGTGCGCGAAGCGGATCAGCTGAGAGCGGCTGAGGGACAGCCCGCAGACGGTCTGGTTCAGGCCCGGCTCCCAGGCGTGTACCTCACCGGCCGGCAGGCGGCGGCCCTCCTCCTCGTCCGTCCACGGCCCCGAGGCGGCCACGGCGTACTGCTTGGCGCGTGCCATGACGGGCTCAGACGGCGGATCAGCCGGTTGTGCTGGCGACGCACCGGATACGGGGGCGTGGGGGTGTTCTTGCGCACCGCCTCCCAGCCCGTGTGCGGGCGCCGCAGCTGAGCGGTGTCCACGGAGTCCTGCAACCGGGGCAGCGGCAGGTCCTCCTCGTCCCGGATGCCCTCCCGTATCAGGGCGAAGGCACGGCGCACCGCCAGTACGGTCGCAAGGTTCGGGCGATCGACGCAGGTGCGCGGCCGTGACCGGCAGGATGTTGTGTCCCGTGGGCCTGACGGCTGTGCGGCGAGTGGACTCAGCCCGGTGTTGCAACGCACGAAGTCCGCAGCTACCTCCGCCTCGGCGGACGCGCCGACAAGCGTCTGCACGAGGGTAGCCATTACACCGGCCCGGTCCCTTCCGATGCGCGGTGGACGCGCACTGACCCGCTACCTCGGCCCCCTCGGCGCGCAGGCGTCGTACCACCGCCGGCACAGCTCGCACGGATTGCTCGACCATCGACGGGTAGAGCTCCATCTACTCCTGCGGCCATCGCTGCTCGCTTGAACACCGGAACATGCGGGCATAACCGCCCGGCCGGAAGCCGTGCAGGGGGCGGCTGGTGTGAACGAATCGCTCGCCGAGCGAACATGCGAGGCGCATACGAATGAATGCCCGATTGTCCTACGAATTGCCCTGTGGTGGTCGGGGGCGCAGCATGTAAATCACCTCGGCGGGAGGGGGCCGGCCCAGCCGCTCGTGGGCCTCGACGACGGAGGACCTGGATGGCATCGTATTTCGAGAACGGTGAGGACACTCTGGTGCCGGGCGCCCTGCGGGGTTTCGCCCGCGCCCACGCGGATCTGCTCACGCTCGACGTCGGCCACGGGTTCCTCCGTGCCCGCGATTCGGCACCCACACGGAGGGTCGGTCTCCTCTCGGGTGGAGGATCGGGGCACGAACCCCTGCACGCCGGATACGTCGGGCGGGGCATGCTGGACGTTGCCTGCCCGGGGCTTGTCTTCGCCTCACCTCACAACCGGCAGGTGTACGAGGGATCCCTTGCCGCCGCCCGATCCCAGGGCGTGCTCCACATAGTGAAGAACTACACCGGCGACCGGATCAACTTCGGCATCGCCGCCGAACGGCTCGCCCACCGCGATGTCCCCTGTGCCCGGGTGCTGGTCGACGACGACCTCGCCACCGACTCCGAGGACATCGCTGCGGGCCGCCGGGGTACGGGAGGCACGGTCCTGATCGAGAAGATACTCGGGGCGGCGGCCGACACCGGCCTCGGCCTCCAGGAACTCCAGGAATTCGGCACCCGCCTGGCAGGGGGCTGTCGCACCCTGGCCGTCGCCTCGGCGGCCCACACCGCGCCCACGACCGGCAGGCCCGCCTTCCTCCTCGATCCGGACGAACTGGAGTACGGCATCGGTATCCACGGCGAGCGCGCCCCGAAGACCATCCCCCGGGGGCCCCTCGGCCCTCTCGTCGAGCGCATGGCCCTGGCGATCCTGGAAGCACTCTCCCCGGCCCGGGATTCCTCCGTTATCGCCCTGGTCAACGGTCTCGGGGCCGTCACCCCGCTGGAGCTGTACGCAGTCCACGCCGAGCTCGGCGACCTGCTCGACGACCAAGGCATCGAACTTGCCCGTTCCCTCGTCGGCGAGTACATCACTTCTCTGGACATGCGCGGTTTCTCCATCACGCTGCTCGTCGCCGACCCCCAGGTCCTGCGCCTGTACGACGCGCCCGTGCGGACCGCCGCCCTGCACTGGTGAGGCGGCGGCGGGCATGCGGCCGTACCCAAAGAGTTCCCCCGAGCACGGGAGGCCCACATGACGACCAGCACCTCCCCCGATGCGTTCTCCACCGACGCCTGGATGCGCAGGTTCGTGCAGTCCGCCCAAGCCGCGAAAGACCGCCTCACCGCATTGGACCAGGAGGTGGGAGACGGTGACTTCGGCATAAACCTCAGCACCGGAGCCCACTCCACCCTTCGACGTCTCGACGCGAACCCCACCTCCCGCAGCGAACCCGCCGCCCCCTTCCACGCCGCGGCCACCGCCTTCCTGGACGAGGTCGGTGGCACCAGCGGGCCGCTGTTCGGCCTGTTGTTCCAGTCACTCGCCGTCGCCGTGGCCGGTGCCGAGGCCGCCAGCACGCCGGCTCTCGCAGCCGGAGCGACCGAGGGGCTTGAGGCCATCCGCCGGGTGGGTGGCGCGGCGCCCGGCGACAAGACCCTCGTCGACGCACTGGGCCCGGCGGCCGAGGCCCTCCGGGCCGCCCCGACGGACACCTCGCAGGCAGAAGCCCTGGCCCGGGCCGCCGACGCCGCCTGGGCCGGCGTGAACGAGACAGCGCGCCTGCGCGCCCGGATGGGACGCTCCAGCTACCTCGGGGGACGCGCCGAAGGCGTTCCCGATCCGGGCGCGGTGGGCATCGGGCTGTTCTTCGCCTCCGCCCGAGCAGTGGACGATCTCAGCACGCGGCTGGACTGAAGGGCTGCCTGCCTACTCCCGGGTCCCGCAGGTCGGCCAGGACTCCACCCAGGCCGACAGAACGGAAGCGTTCAGGGCCGGCACCCACAGGTCGGCCCGGGCCGCGTCCTCGGGCCGCGGGCGGGGGCCCACCCCGAGCACGCGCAGCCCGGCCCGCAGGGCCGACTCGATTCCCGTCATCGAGTCCTCGACCGCGAGGGCCCGCTCAGGTGCCGCACCGCAGAGGCGGGCGGCTGTCGCATAGACGTCCGGCCAGGGCTTCGGGCGTACGCTTCCGGCTCCGGGGCCCTCGTCGCTCGGGACCACAACGTGCTCGAAGTGGCCGAGCAGACCGGCTCGGTCGAGGCTCGACTGAACGACCGCCAGAGGGCAGTTGCTCGCCACGGCGAGTGGCAGGTGGCCGCAGAGCCGGCGTACGAAGTCGGCGGATCCGGGCATCGTGACCGGATCCTTGGCGACCTGCTCCATGAAGTGGCGCAGCAGCGAGTCGGTCATTTCCGCTGCCAGCTTGGGCTTGTCCGCCTCCTGGGCCATCAGCCGGCCGCAGTCGATGTAGTGGACGCCCTTGGCCCGCTCGGCGAAACCCGGAGCGGGGTGGATACCGAAGTCCCGGAAGACCCGGTTGCGTGCGTCCTGCCAGTGGCGTTCGGTGTCCATCAAGGTGCCGTCGCAGTCGAAGACGACAGCCTCGGGAGACCAGTCGGTCAGGGCGTTGATTGTTTCGGTCATGGTGTGCCGCTCCTGAAGGAGGGAGGCGGTCAGGCTCGTGGCGGGACCGCGGATTGGTGGTTGTGCGTTTCCCCGAGGCGGCTCGGACGGCTTGTTGCGTCCGCCGGCCCAATCGACGTCCGGGGGCGCGTAGGCGTCTTCCCGTCCGCATCGTGAAACGTCACCCCGGCCACGCTAGGGAGGTGTTGTTGCGTAATGCAATCACTGCTTTGCGTGCTCGACCGCACCGGATTCGAGGTGTAAGGACCCTTTCGAATACTTTTCGCTAAAGGCTCTGATATTTGTGCCAACGCCGCCCCGTAGAAGGTAAGTTGCTGAGTGAGCGCGCGGGAAACATCGCTCAGGGTGTGGGGGAAATCGGTTCACCCATATGGCAAGCCGATCGCCAAAGATTCGTCGAATTCACTCTTGGGTGTACACGCTCGAAAGTAGATAACAATAAAGTGAGGGAACCGGCTATTTGCCACCGGCGTACGCGGGCGCACGAAATTCTCGCGTCAAACACGGAAATGCGCGGGCGCAGTGATCCGGTGTGCCGGGTCTGGTGCGCGTCCGGGAGTTGACCGTCGCGCCTTTCGAAGAGCAATAAACGGAGCGCGCTTACGCCGCCTCACTGCGGCCGCGCCAGCCGCTCGCGGACCGCGAGTCGAGCGTCGCCGGCACAGCTGTTCCCGCCCCTCGCCCACGCCCACGCCCCGCGATCATGGCGGGTCGCTGCTGCACTCGGCAGGATGGACCGGTGCCGAAGAATCCCCGGAATCGATGCAGCACCACCTGCGCCAGCGTCTGAACCGCCACGCCCGCGCACGCCTGCCCCACGCGGGTACCATCGCGGTCCGCTTCCGCGCAGGATTCGCCCACGTGGCCGCCGAGTTGTCCGGCGGGGGAGCCTGCCTCTGTGCCGCCTGTGCTTCCCCGGCGTGTGCCGGGTCCGGCTGCCTGGTTCTTCAGGCCGATGCGCTGCTCGGGGGCGGGGCGGATGCCACGGACAAGCCACGAGCGGCAGCCAGGGCTCTTGACTCGTCGCGAATGCCGGTGAGCACGCAGAGCGTGTAGAGCGTGCCCTCGATCCCGGGCTTGGCCGTGCTGTCCCAGTAGGACTCGTCGAGACTCTGCAGTTCGTCATAACGGTTGACCAGCTCGCGCAGGATTTCGGGATCGGCCTGCAGCACCATAGGTCCTCCTCTGTCCGGATCTTCTCTGGCTTCTCCCCTCTACGATGGTGCAGTGCACTACGCTGCGCCGCCACTGTGGGCGGTCGGCCGAGACCGACCGTCACGATCAGTTCGTTTGCTATGAGCCTGTAACACGATCATGTGCGGGTCTTCTTGAGGCGTCGCCAGCAGATCAGGCTGCGGCCCAGGGAGACGAAGGCGTCGTGGAGTTCGGTGCGGCGCTCCCAGCGGACGGCGAGACGCTTGAAGTGGTGGAGGAGCGCGAAGGTCTGCTCGACGACGTAGCGGAGCTTGCCCATCCCTTTGATGTTCGGCCAGCCCCGCACGACCAGGCGTTCCGCCTTTCACCGCAACGCCTCCACCTTCGCCGGCACCACGTCATGCCGAAGGCGGCGGTCATCTTCTGGCAGGTCAACGGGCCCTGGCCGAGACGGACCCGGTCCGCGAGCGCGGCCAGGACGCGCTGCTAGTCCGCCGACAGTGCCGTCCGGGGCAGCCCCTCGTGCCACACCGGGACCTGCGACTTCACCCTCGCCGCCGCGGGCGGTGGCGCCCGCACTCCGGCTTTCGTCTCGGCACCGCCCGGTCGTTCGGCGGCCACCGCGCGGGCTGAATCGCCGCCCGGCGCGGACAGCACCGCACCCACACGCTCGCGGGCAATCGTCCACTCCAGCGACTCCTGCTCGGCCGCCGCGAGCTCGGCCTGGAAGCGGTCGGCTTCCTCGTGCAGCCCATCCACTCGATTGACGGGCGGCAAGCTCGTGCTGTTCCAGCAGTCCGACAACCGACGGCATCCGCGACCTCGACGGTAGCGACGATCCATCACTCCCGAGCGACACCCGCCCTATCCCTGACCAGGGGAAACGCAGTATCAGACTCAGAAAGACCACAGGCTCCGAGCTTGGCCAGAGGGTGATCATTCCCGTCCGGCACCGCCCGGGCCGGGGCAAGAACGGTTTCCGTCGCCGCCCCATGCGGCACGGCACCAACGCTAATCGCTTCTGGACACCGCAACACCCTCGGTGTCATCTTCCACAACGCCCGCCGAGTCGGCGTCCGGCCGTATGACAGCATCCGAGGGCTGAAGACCTCGAACGCACCCAACTCCGTCTCCTTACAGGGAGCGGAGCGGCTCCTTCGCTCGGTCTCGACCCGTGGGACTGGTCAGGATCGCTCCGCAGCGGCGAGGAGAGCCAGGGCGGCCTGGCAAGCCAGCTCACCCACCCGCGCAGAGCTGTGATGATCGGCCACGACGGTGGCACCCTCCGCGAGAATGAGCAGTTGCAGCGCGAGGCGGTGCGGATCGTCGGCGCCGGCCCTCTCGGCGATGCCGATGAGCAGTTCGAGGTAACGCTCGACATGGCGCGCGGCGATGGCGCGGACGGCGTCAGTGTGGTGTTGCGTGGCGGCGTTGATCAACGCACAGCCGCGGAACTCAGGACCGTCGTACCAGCCCTGGAGAGCCCGGAAAAGAGCCGTGAGCTGGTCGGCAGGACGGTCTCCGCTCGATGAGACCGTATCCGTCAGCCAGTGGATGACCCGGTCGCTTCGCGTGTCGAGCACGGCGTGCACCAGCCCGCCCTTGGTGCCGAAGTGCCGGTAGAGCGTCTCCTTGGACACGCCAAGACGTGCGCAGAGTTCCGCCACCCCGATGCCGTCCAGCCCCCGCTCGTACAGCACCTGGGCAGCCGCGTGCACGATCGTGGCGCGGGTTCGCTCGGGGTCGATGGTCGAACCTTTGGCAACGGGCATGAGGTGATGGTACCAACCGGTTCGATCAAGGTGCTAGCCTCAGATGGTAATGGTCGGTTCGATCCTGGGAGTGGGTATGGCCACCGCCGTGCGGCTGGCGCTGGGGGCCGCGTCAGTGCTGGTTCTCGCCCGCTTCGCCTACGGACTGCTCGTGCCGGCGATGCAGGGTGATCTGGGGCGGACCCTGGTCGACGCGGGCGCATTGAGCACCGCGAAGGGAGTCGGTTACGTGGTGGGTGTGGTGCTGACTGCTGCCTTGGTGCGCCGGTGGGGCGCCGCCTCGGTCTTCCGTTGGGGAATGGCCACCACCGCGGTGACGATGGCGGGCACGGCGGCGAGTACGAGTTCGTGGTGCTGGTGGCGACGCGCGCCCTGGCCGGAGCGGCGGGGGCTGCGGTGTTCATCGCGGGTGGCGTGATTGCGGCCCGGCTGGCCGCTCGTGCCGGCTCCAGCGCCCCCGCCTACTTCGCTGGCACGGGCGCAGGAATCGTCCTGAGCGGTGCGGCGATCCCGGCCCTGGGTGATCACTGGCGGGCTGCATGGATTGGCTTGGTCATCGCGGCGGGGGTTGCAACGCTGATCAGCCGGTCGGCGACGGGCTCGGATGGGGAGAAAGCCACCGATGGAGCGGGGCGGACGCTACGCCCACTGCGGCGCGTGGCGCTGGCCTACCTCCATTTCGCGGTCGGCTGCATCACCTACATCACCTTCCTGTCCGTCTACCTCGCTGATCGACACGCCTCGGTCCTTCAGGAGATCCTGACCTGGACGGTGCGGGGAGCCGGACTCATGGCAACCCCGTGCCTGTGGCGCCGCGCGATGACCCGCTGGCCCGGCACACGTGTCCCGGCTGCCGTACTGGGCGGGCTCGCCGGTGGCGCGGCCCTGCCTCTGCCGTCACCTTCGGTCATTGCGGTGGTCGCCTGGGCGGCGGCTTACGGCGTGACGTTCATGGCAGTTCCGGCGGCTGTCACCGCCTGCATCCGTACCGTGCTCCAGCCTGTCGACTGGACCGCGACATCGGCAGCGTTCACGACCTTGTTCGCCGCGGGACAGACCGGGGGGCCGTGGCTGGCAGGCGTTCTCGCCGAACACACCACCACGCCGCGCCACTGGCGTGGACCGCCCTCCTGGGTGCCGGCGCGGCTGTGCTTTCGGCAATCCCGAGCAGGCCGGAACCCCGCACCGAGGGCGCCTTTTGGGACCAACGTCCAGAACATGGGTTCTCGACGATGAACAGCTCAGCGGTTCTCGCAGAACCACCGTAGGAGGAGAAGAGCCTATGACGACGAATCTCTCGCACTCGCGGCCCCAGTGGCACGAGGGTGAAGAAGCCGTGCACCGGCTTCTCAAGGTGCCGTACGGATTCAATCTCACGGCTCCCGGGCTGCCCATGGAGTACGTGCCCTGGATGACGCAGAGCCCTCTCATCGCACTGGGGGCGGTCGACAGAAACGGCCGCGTATGGACAACGGTGCTCGGCGGGCAACCAGGTACCACGCTTCCCTTGGCCAGAGGCGTGTTGAAGGTGACTTCGCTGGCTCACGTCGCGCACCAGCCCGGGGGACGAAGTGAGGGCACGCTCGGATATGACCCGGCACTGGAGGCGCTGTTCTCCGACGAGGACGGCCACATGCACCGAGCAAGCAGCGAGGAGCAGGAGAAGGATGAGGAAGGACGCGACCGCGACGGGATCCTCGTCAGGCACGAGGACGGGGGAAGGCCGGCCGCCGGCCTGGTGATCGACCTGGAAACCAGGACGCGAGTCAAAATTGCCGGGAGAGTGCTCGGCGGAGCGGTTCTGGCCAGCCCGTTGGAGATGAATACGGTGGCCGGGAGGGCTGGGGGGCCTGCGGAAGTGCAGGTGGCCCTCGCTGTGGACGAGACACTGGGGAACTGCCCGAAGTACCTGAACAGGAAAACCGTCCAGCCTCATGAAGCATCTCCTCACCTGGTCGGCGACCGGCTTCCGCTGCCGCCCGAGGCGGTGCAACTCATCGCCGAGTCCGACCTCTTTTTCATCTCGAGCAGGCACGGCGCTGAGAGCATGGACACCAACAACCGGGGTGGGGCTCCCGGGTTCGTGCGAGTACACACGAACTCCGATGCAGACGGTGTCGTTCTGGTGTATCCCGAGTATTCGGGGAATCGCTTGTTCCAGACATTGGGAAACATTAAGTCCGACCCTGCTGTGGGAATTACTTTTCCCGACTTCGAAACCGGCGACGTCCTCTACCTGACAGGACGGGCAGAGATCTTGGCCGGCGCCGACGCCGCATCCATGATCCCGCACAGCAAACTCGCTGTCCGAGTGCGGGTGGAGGCGGCTCGATTCGTGAAGGACGGACTGCCGTTCCGTGGACGACTGCTGGACCAGTCGCCCTACAACCCGCCGGTACGCAGGTTGGCTCACGAAATCAGCGGAGCGGAGTCCCGCTCAGCCGACAGCGTCGACGCGGACGGCCGACCGGTGGGGAAGGCTACGGCGACATTGATCCACGCACACCATCTGACGCCGACGATCTCGCGATACACCTTCCGGCTCGCCCCCGATCTGTCCACCCCACGGTCGAGTGCAGAGTTCCAGCAGCTCGAACCATGGCGCGCGGGGCAGCACGTCACCCTTGATTTTTCCGCCACGCTCGATCGCGGATGGTCACACATGCGCGACCACGACCCCCGCTCACTCAACGACGATTACATCCGGGCCTTCACCATCTCGAGCCCAACGCTTCCCACACCTGAAGAACGCACCGCAGGAACGGAACACCGCGGACGGCTGAATGGGGCCGAATTCGAGGTCACTGTCCGGAGGAACGGGCCAGTCACGTCACTCCTGGCCAAGTGGAAGCCCGGTGCGCCGCTTTCCGCCACCGTTTTGGACTTCGGCGGCGAAGAGGAGGTGAGGTACGCCGACGTAGCCAAGGGGTCGCGCACCGATGACGACATCATCGTGGTGGCTGCCGGAGTAGGAATCACACCTCTCATGGCGCAGGCGCAGCCCGTGCTGGAATCCGGCCGGAGGATGAGAATCCTCTGGAGCCTGAAAACGGATGACCTGCCGCTGGCGGTCGACGTCCTGGAAAAAGTCGACGGCCTCGGAGCGGTAACGGAGCTGTTCGTGACCCGATCGGTCGACGGAAAACAAAACGCAGAAATCGACAGGATCCGCCGGCTCGGCACAGTAGTACGCACCCGACGGATCCAGAAGAACGACGTTCTGACCAAGGGCACAGCGGCTCGGCGGCGATTCTATGTGTGTACAGGCCCCGGCCTGAGGGCGTCGGTCCTGCAATGGGCGGCAGGGGAATACGTGCAGTTCGAGAAGTTCGACTACTGACGTAGGCCCGGTCAACCTCCCCCGGAACCCGTCCACTGGGGGGTGAGGCCAGTTGGCGCCTCGCCCTGACCCATCCCGGGGACACCGCAGGTCCCATTCTCGAAACAGCAGAAGGGCAGAGGTGAAATGACTATGTCGTCGCCGCAGCCGGGAGCCCGAATCATGGGCGTAGGCCACTACCAGCCTCCGCGGGTGGTGAGCAACGACGAGATCGCGCGCATGGTCGATACCAATGACGAATGGATCAGACAGCGCGTCGGGATCGTCAGTCGGCGCTTCGCGGACACTGAGTCCGTCGCCGACATGGCGTCCGAGGCAGCCCGCGCTGCTCTCGCTGATGCCCGTGTCCACGGTGAAGAAGTCGACCTGGTGAATCGCGAGTCGAGGACATGTCGGCAGGCTACGCGCGGGCACTGACAGTCCGCCGGTCAATCTGCCCTCTCCACCCTGCGGTGACCAGAGACGCCAGAGCGATCCTCACCGCCAGGACAGCGATCCTGGGGACCGATGAGGACCGGTTGGGGCGGGCAGGGCCGGCGGCGCGTGCGTACCTTTCGTACGCGACCGTGCGAGGTGTTCGCAGGGCCATGTCGACCAGGCCGACGCGGCGTCCGCGCCGGTGGGACTGACGCCGTGGGGGCAGGGACGTGGCGGGGCACAAGGGCGACGCCGGGGCCGCAGCCGAAGAGGACGCAGCCGGGCAGGACGCCGGAGACATGGGCGCACGGCTCCATGAAGGTGAGCAGTACCGTGCCGGCGCTCGCCAGGACCGGCCCGGGGACCATCACTGTGCGGAGTCGCAAGCGGGCCGACGCCCAAGAGCGCGCAGGCGAGGCCGGTCTGGAGGGCGGAGCAACCGCAGGACCGTCCGGAAGTGGTAGGACGAGAAGAGGAAGTCACAGTCCGTCGGCTGCCTATTGTTGTCGACATGACTTCTCAGCTTCCGGAGCCTTCTCGGCGCTCCGCCCCATCAGGAGGGCTCCGCGCCTCTCACGACGACCGCGAAGCAGTGGTGGAGCAACTGCGAGATGCGGCAGCCGAGGGGCGAATAGACCTCGATGAGCTGGACTCGCGCCTGGAGCAGGCGCTGACATCCAAGACCTACGCCGAGTTGGCCGTCCTGACCGCCGACCTGCCGGGACCGAAGGCCCTTGAGGACCAGCGGCCGCTCGTCCTCAAGGGCGGCATGTACGGCGCGTCCCGCGGCCCCGGGCGCTGGGAGGTTCCCGGGCATGTGATCGCTCGCGGAGGCGTGGGGGGTGTGAAGGTCGACTTCACCCGGGTCGAGTGCCGCCTCTCGGAGGTCACGGTAGAGGCGTACGGCGAGGCAGCCGGCGTCACGATCGTCGTTCCCGGCTCCTGGGCCGTGGACACCAGCGGCATGGACCCCGGCATCGGCGGCCTGACGGACAAAACCACGCCCGACCGGCTCCCGGGAACTCCGCTGATCCGCCTCACAGGGTCCGGAGGCATGGCGGGAGTGGTCATCCGCCACCCCAACCGTCGAGAGCTGCGCAAGCTGGACAGCAACCCGAAGCGAGACTGAGGGCCGCATGTAGTGCGCGACGTGGTGGTGGCCGACGACGGCATCGAGGAGCCGGTCCGCGCCGAGATCAGCGACCTGCCGCGGAAGCTCTTTCCCCGTCGGCCGGGGTGAGCGCCGCACCGACGGAAAACGCCTCGACAGACGCGGGGCGCGGCTCCCTTCACCGGGAGTGGCCCCGGACCAGGCTCTGCGGGCAGCCACGCCGAGGCACCGGTCGGGCTCGCGGGTGGTCCACCCCGCTGGTGCCGCCGGTCATGAGGATGGCCCTGCCGGGGAGGCGTTTCATGCCGGCGTTCCCGTCAACGTGCGGGTGAGGTGGTCGCCGAGGTGGGGCAGCCAGTCGGGCCGCGCGTTGCCGAGGAGGTGGTCGCCGTGCGGGACGGACAGGTAGCGGCCGCGCGGTGCCAGGCGGGCCAGGGGCTCGCCGTTCGTCACGCCGGGGATGATGTCCCGGCCTCCGTCCACGACCAGCAGCGGGGCTGCGATACGGGATGCCAGGGCGGCGAGGTCCACGTGACGTGCGAATGCGTGGGCCGCGTCGGCGCCCCCCGCGCGTTGCGCCATCAACTCTTGTACGGGAGGGGGCAGTTCCTCCCAGTCGAGGCGGAAAGGGCCGCTGACGGTGGCGACGCCCGCCACACGCGGCTCCAGCGCCGCGGCCCGGCCCGCGAAGTAGCCGCCCAGACTCAGGCCGACGAGCCCGACCCGTGCGACGCCGAGGGCGTCGATGACCCGGCCCACGACCCGCTCGTAGTCCGGCACGAAGGCCGTGGTGGCCGCGAGCACGCCCTGTCCGGGGCCGTCCATCGCGAACACGGCCAGCCCTCTGGCCAGCAGCGCGGACGCCAGATCGAGGAACTCCTCCTTGGCCGAGTTCAGGCCGGGAACGACGATCACCGTCCCCGGCGCATCGGACGGGCCACGCAGCCACCCGGTGAACCCCTCGCCGCTCACCCGCCGCGCACCGGGCTCCAGCAGCGTGAGCCCCCTGCCCAGAGCGTGGTCCGCCGCGAAGGCGGCACGAGGCGCCTCCGCGTAGGGCGCCAGGGTGGCCAGGTGGAACCACCGGGCCGCGGTCAGCAGGTACTCACCCGCCGAGCGGGGCGACCCCGCGTCCTTGGCGCGCTGGAGGTAGCCATGTCCGGTGCGCACGAAGGACGGGCCCCAGTCGGCGACGGAGGTGAGGCCCTCGGTGACGCACCGGTACTCGTTAGGGTCCACGCCTGTGCCGATGGCGCGTGTCCACTGGCCGGCTGTGAAGTGGGTGACGCTCATCGCGCTCCTCCGGTCAGCGGGACGGCCGTGCCGCGTACCCGGCGCTCCCGGAGGCCGACGAGGGTGTCCGCGAACTCCGCCCGGTCGGTGACGCGGCCGATCTCCGGGTGCGGGCGGCCGTGCTCCACGAGGCTCGCCCATACGGAGAGTTCGGAGCCGTACGGGGCTCCGGCGTAGGGGAAGCCCTGGATTCCGGCATGCTCGGGCCCGCCGAGGAGGTGGAGGGCTTCCCCCGTGGGAATCAGTCTGTGCATGGAGAGGATGCAACCCCCGCGGCCACCCCGCGATCCAACAACGAACAGGCAAGGCCGACAACTTTCCGTTGTCGCCTATGGTGGGAGCCATGGACCTCGACGTGGCGCAGTTACGTGCCTTTGTGCGCACCGCCGAGGAACTGCACTTCGGGCGGGCGGCCGGGACTCTCGCCGTCTCCCAGCAGGCGCTGTCCAAGAGGATCGCGCGGCTGGAATTCCTGCTCGGCACCGAACTGTTCCAGCGCGACGGCAAGGGCGTACGCCTCACCGAGGACGGCCGGCGGTTCCTCCTGCCGGCCCGGCAGACCGTGGCCGCCGCCGACGCCGCCGTCGCGGCCGTGCTCGGCAGGGAACGTCCGCTGCGCGTAGACGTCTGGGGGCACCTGTACGCGCCGACGCGGACGCTGGCCCGGGTCGCCGGGCCGGCCGGAGAGCTGGCGCTGGGGCACGGGCGCGATCTGCCGTCCGTGACGACGGCACTGCTGCATGGCGACATCGACGCCGCTTTCGGCCGGGTCCACCCTCCACTGCCCGCCGGGCTGGCACATCGCCTCGTCCGCCTCGAACCGATGGACGCCGTGCTGTGCGCGGACCATCCGCTCGCCGCCGAACCGGCGCTGCGGCCGGACCAGTTGCGCGACAGCGTGCTGTGGGCGCCCGGTGCGCTGGACCGGCTCGACTTCCTCCGTCGGTTCGCCGACCGGTTCGGCATCCAGAACACGGCCACGCGCCTCAACCTGGGGCTAGCCCATTTCCTCGGCGGAGTGGCGCAGGAGCCGCGAGGCTTCTCGTTGCTGCCTGCCGATGTGCCGCTGCCGGAGGTCCCCGGATTGCGCTCGGTCCCCCTGGTCGACCCCACGCCGCTGTACGCCTGGTCGCTGCTCTGGCGCACGGGCAACGGGCGCGCGGGGCTGCACGACCTCGCCACCGCCTGTGCCGAGGAAGCGGGGCGAAGCCGATGGCTGGAGTACGACCCGGCCCGTGACTGGCTGCCTGAGCCGCCCGCGGGCCGCCCCGGCCCCCCACCGGGTTGACCCCGCCGAGCCGGGCGGAGCCGGCCCGGACGCAGCGCCGTCGTATGTCATGGGCGGTCTCGCGACGAGGGTGCTGAGGGGCGGTGGAAGGGAGAACGGTGCTGCAGGAGTGTCGTATGTGGGTGCAGCGAGTGATCGAACTGACCGGGTGGGAGCCACTCGGGGTCTCCGTCGACTGGGCGGCGATCGAGGCCGAGCTGGGCGTTCCGCTGCCGGCGGACTACAAGCAGCTCTACGAGACGTTCGGCGGCGTCTTCAGCGACTCCGGCTACTTCCTGGGGCGCGACGAGGCCGTCGTGTTCGACTTCCTGGCACAGTGGCGGGTCGCGCTGTCGGTGGACGGGGGCAGCGGCCTCGGAGGCACCTCCGCCGTCGCCTCCTACGCGATCTACGCACCGGGCGGCAAGGGGCTGGTCGGGTGGGGCTCCACCGAAAGGGCCGACGAGTACTTCTGGCTGGTCGATGCCGAGCGGCCGGGCGATCACCCCATCCTCGCCCGGTCCCAATCCGGCGGCGCAGGGGACCGGTACGACATGTCCACCTCTGAGTTCCTCCACCGCGTCCTGGCCGATGCCGATTTCCTGCCGTTCGGGATCGCGCGGTACAACCTCGGCACGCTGTTCGAGGCGGGCTCCGGCGGCCGTCCGCTCTGACCGGGAGGCCGGGCGTCCTGCGTTCGTGGACACGACCATGCCGTCGCTTCTCACCGGCAAGGGCGAGCCGGGCAGTCACCCACTGCCCCCGCCCCCCGTCGTCGAACGCTCCTCCCGGAGATCACCGAGGCCAGGGTGCGTCAGCTGCTCCGGTAGTTCATGAACCAGTGCGTGTCGAAATAGCGGGCCATCGTGAACGGGTGGTGCGGGTCGACAAGGACGCGGCAGACGAACTGCGCGGCCCGGTAGTCGAAGGGGATGTCCCCGTTGTCGCAGGACCGGACGACGACGGGCCATTGGTCGGGGTCGCCGCCGTCGACGCTCCAGCAGTACAGGTCCTGGTGTTCCGTGCCCGCCCAGATGAGCAGCCCGTCCTTTCGGAGATGCGTCCACGGTTCCCGGTTCAGGCTCAGATACGCGTCGAAGGCGCCCTCGCCGAACGTTTCGACCATGCGCTTGTAGTCGGTCGGCAGCGTGGTGCCCAGGCGTGCCTCCACCTCCGCCCAACGCGCGTCCGGCTGCTGGGCAGGCTGTGTCCAGCCGGTGATCCGTATGAGTCGAGCCACCCAGTCGACGTCCTCGTCCGGAGCGATGGCCGAAGGTTCCGGCACCCGCCTGTGAGCGACCGCCAACACCGGCCGCTCGACGCCGTCGCCGTCCCGCGCGGTGCCCGTCCCGACCCACTGGTCCCCATGGGCCCATGCCCGGATCGTCACGGCCCGGTCCCCGAGAGGGGCGAGGAGGGCCGCGCCCCTGAGCTCGTCCACCGTCGGATCGGTGAAGCCGTCGAGGACGAGGGTGCGTGGAGCTCCGTACCTGTCGGCGAGCAGGTCGGTCAGGGCCCGGGCTTCCCAGCCGCTGGGCAGGTACATGAAGCCGTCCGACGGGCCGAGCCGGGCCAGAAGATCGTTGACGGTCGTCTGCGTGAGGTTCATGGCGGACAGTGAAGCGCACCGCACCGACAACGAGGGGACCCCGGGGGGAGCCCGCACCGTCCCCCTCGGACGGCCTACGCCCACTCGTGAGGGTGGAGACGCCGGGTGAGGGTGGCACTGGCCGTGTTCTGCGGACCGGGCCTTCATCCGTCGCCTCGAGGGAGTTCGAGATGTCTCAGAAGACCGATGCCAAGCCCGCCGAGCAGGCTGTCGCGCAGGCCAACGAGACGGTCCGGCGGAACTACCCCTTCGGTGACGAACGGGATCTGCGGGACGCGCGGCGCGGCTTCATGGGCACGCCGAAGGACCATGTGATCCGTGATGCCGAGGGGAGCGCGGTGTGGGACCTGGACGCCTACGGGTTCCTCGACCAGGAGTGCCCGGACACGGCCAACCCGAGCCTGTGGCGGCAGAGCCGGCTCTGCTCCGACCACGGCCTCTTCGAGGTGACCGAGGGCGTCTACCAGGTGCGCGGCTTCGACCTGTCGAACATGACGGTCGTCGAGGGCGAGCGCGGGGTCCTGGTCGTCGACCCGCTGCTGTGCGCGGAGACGGCCGCCGCCGGCCTGGCCCTGTACCGAAGCCACCGCGGCGACCGGCCGGTCACCGGGGTCCTCTACACCCACAGTCACGCCGACCACTTCGGCGGAGTGAGAGGCGTCATCGGAGACGAGGACGTCGCCGACGGCGTACCGGTGATCGCCCCGCACGGCTTCCTGGAGCACGCCGTCAGCGAGAACGTCTACGCGGGTACGGCCATGAACCGTCGCGCCGCCTACATGTACGGCGCCGCCCTGCCCAAGGGGGTCCGCGGGCAGATCGGGGCCGGTCTCGGACAGACCCTCTCCACCGGCGCGGTCGGACTGATCCCCCCGACGGTGGACATCACCCGTTCCGGGCAGACGGAGACGGTCGACGGCATCCGGATGGTCTTCCAGCTCACCCCCGGCACGGAGGCTCCGGCGGAGCTGAACATCCACTTCCCCGACCTCGCGGCGCTCTGCATGGCCGAGAACGCCACCCACAATCTGCACAATCTGCTGACCCTGCGGGGCGCGGAGGTGCGTGACCCCAGGGTCTGGGCCCGCTACCTGACCGAAGCGGTCGACCTCTTCGTCGACTCCACCGACGTCGCGTTCGCCTCCCACCACTGGCCGGTCTGGGGCCGCGACCGCGTCCTGACGTTCCTGTCCGAACAGCGGGATCTGTACGCCTACCTGCACGACCAGACGCTTCGCATGCTCAACCAGGGCCTGACGGGAGCGGAGATCGCCGAGGAGATCGCGATGCCTCCGGCTCTGGAGCGGGCATGGCACACCCACGGCTACTACGGCTCCGTCAGCCACAACACCAAGGCGATCTACCAGCGCTACCTGGGCTGGTTCGACGGCAACCCGGCGCACCTGTGGGAGCACCCGCCCGCCGAGGCCGCCCGGCGGTACGTGGAGTTCATGGGCGGCGCCGACGAGGTGCTGAGGCGTGCGCGCCGGTCCTACGCCGAGGGTGACCTCCGCTGGGTGGTCCAGGTCGTCAACCACGTGGTCTTCGCCGACCCGGACAACGCCGAGGCACGGAATCTTCAGGCCGACGCGTTGGAACAGCTCGGATACGGCAGTGAGAACGGGACCTGGCGCAACTTCTACCTCATGGGCGCGCTGGAGTTGCGCCACGGATCGGTCGGCACCCCCACCTCCACCGTCGCACCCGACCTGCTGGCCGTCCTGACACTGGAGCAGCTGTGTGACGCCCTCGCCATCCGGGTGCACGGGCCGAGGAGTTGGGAGGCGGACATCACCGCGCGCTGGACGCTCTCCGAGGGTGGCGAGCCCCTGACGATGCGGCTGCGCAACGGCGTCCTCACCCACGTCAGGGGAACCGGGCCGACGGCGGCGGCCCCGGACGTCGAGATCCTGCTCAAGGAGGCCGAGGTGCGGGCCGTGCTTCTCGGCGCCCTGGCGCCGGCCGACCTCACGGCCCGCCCGGGAGTCGAGATCACCGGGGACGTCGGCAAGCTGACCGAACTCCTCGGGCACCTCACCGACCCGGACCCGGACTTCGCGATCGTCACCCCCTGACGCGGAGGCCCCGCTTCGGCGGGCACGCGGTGCCGGGCGTCAGGACCTGGGGGCGGTGGACCTCCCCGCGCGGTCTCGGCGTCGCGCCGGGTCGTCCGGAGCGCCGGCCGGGCGGGATGCGTACGAGGGCGCGTGGCGCCTGTTGAGGACCTCGGGACGCGGGCCCTCTCCGTGGCGAACCCCTCGTCGGTGAGCAGCCCTTGAACCTTCGGACCGGCGAGCCGGGTCAGTCGGGAGACCTGGCCGGCGCCCGTCGGGGCCGGAGCCGGGGGAGCGGGCCGGGCAGGGGCGCCGGCGTGCGGGGTCCGGGCGGCGGCCCGGCGCCGCGGATCACGCCGCTCCACGCGGTTGGAGACCGCGGTGGCGGTGCCCGAGATGACCGCGGTGCGGGCGACGGCGCCCAGCAGGCCGGGCCGTCCGAATCGTTGAGGCATGGCCGGCCGTCTCCTTCGTCTGCGTCAGTTGCCGTCGAGTGCCGCGATCGCTTCGACGGCGGCGTCCCGCGCGATGCGTTCCAGCGTCGCCGGCTCGCCCTCGGCTGCCCGTACCGCCGCCGGCCGTGCCGCCCAGGTGTTCTCCCGGGCGACGACGCGTGCGCAGGACCCATCGCCGGGGGAGTCGGACACCGTCCGCAGGCCCTCGTCGCCGAGCGGGTCGAACCGGACGTCCGTGACCGCACTCTGCTGTAGCTCCCGCAGGGCGACGGGGACGACCCGGCCCGGGCATGGGCCGGCGGCCCGTAAGCACCCCGAAAAATACCCCCGGGGGTAACCGTGTACGGTGGTTTGTATACCCCGGGGGGTAATTTTCGAAAGGAGAGTCCACGTGTTCTTCATCGACACCATCACGGTGGAGGGTCTCGGGAACCGCGGCTATCTGGCCGGCGGCGAGCATGCGGCCGTCGCGGTGGATCCGCCGCGCGACCTTGACGTCGTCCTCGCCGCCGCCGCACGGCGCGGGGTCCGCGTCACGCATGTGGTCGAGACGCATCTGCACAACGACTACGTCTCCGGCGGGCTTCAGCTGGCTCGGGCCACCGGCGCGGAGTACCTGGTCCCGGCCGGGGCCGGCGTCTCGTTCCCCCGTACGCCGGTCGCGGACGGCGACACCGTGGGGATCGACGCGCGCCTGACCCTGGCGGCGGTGGCGACTCCCGGGCACACGCCCCACCACACCGCCTACGTCCTGCGCGACGGCGAGCGGCCGGTCGCCGTGTTCACGGGCGGATCGCTGCTGATCGGCACGGTGGGCCGGCCGGATCTGGTCGAGCCCCGGCTCACCGAGGGGCTGGCCCGTGCCCAGCACGCCGCGGCCAACCGCCTCGCGGCCCGGCTGCCGGACGAGACCGCGGTACTGCCCACGCACGGTTTCGGCAGCTTCTGCTCCTCGGCCCCGTCGGACGGCGATGCCTCCACCATCGGCAGGGAGAAGGCCGTGAACCCGGCGCTCACCGTGGATGTGGACACGTTCGTCGCCGGCCTGCTGGCCGGGCTGGACGACGTGCCCGCGTATTACGCGCACATGGGTCCCGTCAACGCCGCCGGCCCCGCGCCCGTCGATCTGACGCCGCCCGCGGTCGCGGACGCGGAGGGGATCGCGGAGCGGCTCGCGGCGGGCGAGTGGGTGGTGGACCTGCGCAGCCGGGTCGCTTTCGCCGAGGGGCATGTGGCCGGCACGTTCAATTTCGAGGGAGAGGGGCAGCCGGCCACCTATCTGGCCTGGATGATCCCGTGGGGCAAGCCGGTCACCCTGCTCGCCGCGTCGGCGGAGCAGCTCGCCGCCGCCCAGCGCGAGCTGGTCCGCGTGGGAATCGACCGGCCCGCGGCCGCCGCCACCGGCGGGCCCTCCGCATGGGTGCGCGAGGGGGACGCCCCCGCGACGTTCCCCCGCTCGACCTTCGCCGGCCTCGCGGAAGAGGACCGGAAGCGGATCGTCGTCCTGGACGTGCGACGGGACTCCGAACGCGTGGACGGCTGGGTCGAGGGGTCGGTGCACATTCCGGTCCACCAGCTGCACCACCGCATCGGCGAGGTGCCCGAGGGTGTCGTCTGGGTCCACTGCGCGGGTGGCATGCGTGCCGCGATCGCCGCTTCCGTGCTGGACGCGGCCGGACGCGAGGTGGTCGCCGTCGACGACGGGTTCGACGCCGCCGTGGACGCGGGCCTCACCGTCCACCCCTGAACCGTCCGCAGAGCAAGAACCACCGAGCGAAAGGCGCAGTGCCCCCATGTTCCCGTTCCGGAACGCCCTCCGACGCATGCCCGACGAGGGCCCCGACCGTACCGGCGCCGGATCACGCGCGTGGGCGGGCGCCGCGCGTCCCGTCACCGGTGAACGCGGGAACGACGGCTCGACGCCGTGAGCGCCCTAGTCCTGGCCCTGCTCGCCGGGGCCGTGATCGGCCTGGCTCTCGGCGCCCTCGGCGGCGGGGGCAGCGTCCTCGCCGTTCCGGCGCTGATCTACCTGCTCGGCTTCAATCCGGCGGCGGCCACCTCGGCCGCCCTCGTCATCGTGGCCGTCACCTCGGCCACCGCCCTCTACGCCCATGCGCGCGACGGGGCCGTCGCCTGGAGATCGGGCGCGCTGTTCGCCGCGGCGGGCATCGTGCCCGCCCTCCTCGCCGGAAGCGCCGCCGGACGCCTTTCCGACGCCGTGCTCACCGTGGCGTTCGCGGCCGTCGCGGCGCTGGCGGCACTGCGGATGCTGCGGCCCTCCGAGGCCGGGCCGCCGGACCGGATCAGCCCGGCGAGAGCGGCCGGAGCCGGCGCCGGGCTGGGGGCGGTCACCGGGCTCCTGGGAGTGGGCGGCGGATTCCTGGCCGTGCCGGCCCTGGTGAGCGTCCTGGGCCTGCGGATGGAGCGAGCGGTGGGGACCAGCCTGCTGGTCATCACCGTCAACTCGCTGGTCGCCCTCACCGCTCGTACGGGAACCGGCGAGGAGCTGCGGTGGGAGGTGATCGCGCCCTTCGCCGGAGCGGCGGTCCTCGCCGCCTGGGACGGCAAACGCCTCGCGGCGAAGATCACCGGAGGCACGCTGCGGCGGATCTTCGCCGCTCTGCTGCTGGTGGTGGCGGCGCTCATGCTCGCCGACGCCCTCCTCCGGGCGTGAGCGCCGCACCGGGTCAGGCCAGCGAGAGGAACAGCTTCTCCAGCCGGGCGCGCATCCGGTCCCGGTCCTCGCCGGAACGGCGCCCGTCCTCCGTCTCGGTCATGCACTGCTGCAGCCCGGTCGCGATGACCGCGAAGCCGGCCCGGTCCAGCGCACGCGACGCGGCGGCCAGTTGCGTGACGACCTCCTCGCAGTCCCGCCCCTCCTCGATCATCCGGATCACCCCGGAGATCTGGCCCTGCGCCCGGCGCAGCCGGTTGAGGACGGCCTTCAGTTCGGCACCCGCCAGTTCCAGTTCCATCACCGCTCCTCATCGCATACCCCCAGGGGTAAATGTACTCCCCTCGGTGAGGGCGCCATCGACGCGTAAGGATGACATCCGCCATGACCACGCCCACGCCTCTCGGAGCGGCAGAGGCCCGCACCCGGCTGCACGAACTGACCGTCATCGACGTACGCACGCCCGGTGAGTACGCGAGCGGTCACCTCCCCGGAGCCCTCAACATCCCGCTCGACCACCTCCGGCGCGTCCTGCCCGGCCTCCGTCACGCCGCGGACCGCGGGGACATCCTGGTCGTCTGTGCCTCCGGCGCGCGCTCCGCCAACGCCTGCGAGCTGCTCGCCGGGAACGGCATCCCCGCCCGCGGCCTCGACGGCGGCACGGGAGCATGGGCGGCCGCCGGCCACGAGCTGGAGCACCCCACGCACCGGAGCCGTTCCGGCTGGGCCATGGAGCGCCAGGTGCGCCTGACGGCGGGCACTCTCGTCCTGTGGGGTCTGCTTCTCGGGGGCCTGGTGCACCCCGCCGTGCGACTGCTGTCCGCCGGCGTCGCCGCCGGCCTGGTCGTCTCCGCGCTCACCGGCACCTGCGGCATGGCCGCCCTCCTGGCCAAGCTCCCCCACAACCGCCCCCGCGCCGACGCGCTGGAGCACACCCTGGCCGCCCTGCGGGACCGTTGACGCGGCGGAAGGGTCGGGGGAGGTGCCGACCTGGCCCCTCCCCCGACCCTTCCGCCGCCCGCCGTCCGGGTCCGCTCACGCGCCACCCGCCCCCGGGGCCCGCCCAGGCTCCCGCCGAGGCGGCCTCAGGCCAGCAGCTTCGCTTTCGCCCGCTCGTACTCCTCGGCGTTGAGCGCGCCCTTGTCCTTGAGCTCGGCGAGCTTCGCCAGGTCCTTCACGTGGTCGCTGCCTCCGGTGCCGCCCTGGCCGGCCGCCGCGTCGCGTACGTAGCTGCGGAACGCCGCCTCCGAGTCCCTGGCCAGCTTCTCGTCGCGTTCGTGCATGCTGCGTCCCCGGACGACGAGGTAGACCAGTACGCCCAGGTACGGCAGGAGGATGACGAGGACCAGCCAGCCCGCCTTGGCCCAGCCGTTCAGCGAGTGGTCCCGGAAGAGGTCGGTGATGACCTTGAACAGCAGGAAGAACCACATGACCCACAGGAACAGGTACAGCATGGTCAGGAAGACGTTCAGGAGCGGGTAATCGTCCATGGGTCTCCTTCGATCGCACGAATAGTCCCTCATTCATACAGCTGGTCCGATTGGTCCGCATCTGTACGCGTAAGGGCTATGTGCGGGCGGAGGGGACCGTGCGCCAGGCGCTGTTCCCGGCCCGGGTGGTCCGCGGCACGTGCGCCCGGGGCCGGCGGGTGTCGGCCTGCGGTGGTTTCCGGACTGCCGGCCTCTGTGCCGGCGGACCGATCGGCGGGTCCGGCAGCTCGCGCCTTCGCGCGGTCTCGCCGGGGCCGCCCTCATGTCACCAGGCGCAGCGACGTCTCCGCGATGCCGAGTCGTACGCTCTGGCCCCAGGTCAGCTCCAGGGCGTCGGACTCCATCCCGTCCCCGAAGACCACGAGCCGGTCCGACTCCAAGGTCAGGCGCAGCCGCCGGCCCCGCTCCAGTTCGCCCGCCACCCTGGACGTCCCGGTCGCCGGGGAGGGCCACGCCTCCCGAACGAACCACAGGAGCCGTGCGTCGCACGGCGTGGGGAGCGGTACGGTGCCGCCGCGCTCCTGCCACAGCGAGCGGAGCCAGCCGGTGGCGCCGGTGCCCGTGCCGACCAGTACGCCGGATGACGCCTGGGCTTCCCCGGGGTCCGCCTCGCCGTCGTCGCCCAGGCGGTAGCGGGCCGTCTGGTGGCCGGGCGGCCCGCAGTAGATCTCGTTCAGCGCGAGGAGGCGCTGCGTGTCGTCGGCGACGGCCTCGACCATGGTCAGCTCCTCCGCCCCGCCGCCCGCGGCCGTCGCGGCGCGCAGCAGGGCCGCCGCGTCGGCGTGCCGGTGACGGACCAGGACGCCGGGGTTGCGGCCCGGGTCGGTGTCGATGCCCACCACCGGCTGCCCGGTCAGGTACTTCGCGGTGTTGGCGACCAGCCCGTCCTGACCGACCACGACCACCACGTCCTGGGGAGCGAACAGGAAGCGGTCCAGGTCCGCCCGCTCGACGCGGGAGCTGCGCCAGGTGAGCGGCACCGCCGCCGCCACCTCGCGCAGCGCCCGCCGGGTGTCCTCGTGGCGGCGGGCCACCGCGTCGATCGAGCGGCCCCGGCTGGACAGGAAGAACGCGGCCTGCCCGTGCGTCCCGTGCCGGGCGAGCAGCTCCTCGTACTCGGTCCGCCGGTGGACGAGCACGGCCCGGGGGGCCAGGCTCACGCGCCCGCACCGCCCGCCGGGCCCCCGAGCCTGGCGAGCAGCCCGGTGAGGACGTCGGGGGACAGGGTGACGCTCTCGATCCGCGGCAGGTTCTCCGCCAGCCGGGTCGCCGCCAGGGCGTGCAGTGTGGCCGGTTCGACCTCGCCGTGCACCGCCAGCCACGCGGCCTGGGCCTCGGCCCGCGCCGCGCCCGTCTCGCGCGCCGCCTCGGCCTCCGCGCGGGCGATGCGCACCGTGCGGGCCGCCTCCGCCTCGGCCCGTACGCCGTCGGACACGGCCTTCTCCTCGGCCTCCCGGCGGGCGTTGGTGCCGCGCTGGTCGACCAACTGCTCCTCCCGTCGGGCCAGTTCGATCTGGCTGGCCAGCTCGTTCTCGGCGATGGCGCGCTCGCGCTCGACGGCCACGGCCCGCCGTTCGTAGGTGGCCCGGTCCGCTTCCTGCTGGATCTGCTCGCGGGCCGGGGTGCGCAGGGCGCGCTCCACCTCGGCCTCGGGGCGGATCGCGACGACGCGCACGGCCACCACGTCGATGCCGGTGGCCGGGAGCCGGGGCTCCGCGGTGAGACCGGTGGCGACCCGTTCCCGTACGGAGGCCACGCCGTCGACCAGGGCCGTCGCGAGCGGGGTGCGGGCCAGCACGTCCAGCGTGTGCTGCTGCGCGGTCTCCGTGAGGAGGGTCGCGATCTGTTCCAGCGGTGCGCCGCGCCAGCTGCCGGTGTCGGGGTCCACGGAGAAGTCGAGCCGGTTCGCCGCCTCGGCCGGATCGCTGATCCGGTAGGTGACGGTGGCCTGCACGGTGACGTCCTGGAAGTCGGCGGTACGGGCGTGGAACGCCATGGCCAGCTCCCGGTCGTCGACCGGCACTTCGGAGAGGGCGGCCGACAGCGACCGGTACCAGAAGCTGAGCCCCTGCCCGTCGTGGGCGAGCCGGCCCCGGTGGTGGTGGCGGATGTGGGCGGTGGGCGCTGAGCGCAGGTGGCGCCAGCCGAAGCGCCGGGTGATGTCGGCCATGATGGTGACCCCCTCCATGTCGTCACTAGGACGATAAGGGGCGGTGTCGGGTATCGTCAAGTTGACGAAAAGGGGGGTCGTCCGGTCGGCGGGCCGCGTGCCTGGCCGGGATCTCGCCGCCCCCGTGCACGGCGAGATCGGCGCCGTTGACGTACGAGGAGAGGTCGCAGGCCAGCCAGAGGCAGGCCCGCGCCACCTCGCCCGGTTCCGCCAGCCGCCCCATCGGAACGATCCCCGCCACCGCCGCCCCGTCGTCCTCGCCGTACCGCCCGGTGGCGTTCTCGGTGCGGATGAGGCCCGCGGTGATGTGGTTGACGCGGACCCGTGGCGCCCATTCGAGGGCGAGTGCCCGGGCCAGTCCGAGCAGTCCCGCCTTGGCGGCGGAGTAGGCGGCGGTGCCCGGCTGAGGGTCGTGGGCGGAGACGGACGGACGCTGCCGATGTTGATCACGCCCCCGCCGTCCGGCTGCTCCCGCATCACCAGGTTCGCCGCCTGGGCGGTGTGCAAGGGGGCGAGGAGGTTGAGGGCCACCACCTTCTCGACGAAGCGCGGCGAGACGGTCGCCGCGTCGGCGTCCGGGGAGCCGCCGGCGTTGTTCATCAGTACATCCAGTCGCCCGAATCGCTCGGCGGTCGCGGTGACGAGGTCCGCCGCGGCTGCCGGGTCCCGCAGGTCGGCGGCCCGGAACGACGCCGTGCGCCCGCCCGCCGACGGCGCTGCGACCGGTGTGCCCCGCCCGCACACCATGACGTGCGCGCCGCTCGCCAGGAAGGCTTTCGCTATCGCGGCGCCCAGGCCCCTGGTGCCGCCGGTGACGAGTACCGCTCGCCCGGTGAAGTCCATCGCGTGGGACAGGTCCATGGTTCGCCTTCGCTCGTGGTTCTCGGAGCGCCCCGCGGCCCGGCCTCGCCTCGGCCCGCCCCTCGAAGCTACCAAGCGCTTGTTAGGTGCGATGGGGGTGGCCCGTGCGCAGGACTGGTCCGTGCCGGGAAGGTGCGGACACACGGGCGGCCGGCGGCCTCCACGGAGGTCGCCGGCCGGCCAGGTGGTGCGCCGCCCCCGTCCCCACGGTGCGGCGCGGGTGGACCGTCCCATCCGCCGGGGCGGGCGGTCCACGTCTGTCAGGACTGCGGCGTGCCCGCCGCGAGTCCGAGGCCCGGGAGGATCGCCTTCTCCACGAACCGGGTCAGATAGGCCGCGTCGGCGTAGCGGCCCTCCAGCAGCGGCCGGGCGCGCATCACACCGAGCAGCTGGGCCGCCACGAACTCGGCCGCCGGGAGGTCCGCCGCGATCTCGCCGCGCTCCTGGCCCCGCCGGACCATCGAGTCGATCGCCGCGATCTCGGGCATGATCAGTGCCTCGCGCAGAGCGGACAGCAGCTCCGGGCTCTGGAGCGCGGCATGGCTGAGGGCGTGCATCAGCGGGGTGTCGCGCCCCGACGCCTCGCCGATGGCCCGCGCGGCCGCCAGGAGGTCCCCTGCCAGCGTCCCGGTGTCGATGTTCGGCAGCCGCATCCGCCGGGTGCCGCGCAGGGCGGCCACGACCAGTTCCGGTTTGGAGCCCCACTGCCGGTACAGCGTCGACTTCCCGCACCGGGTGCGGGAGGCGACCCCCTCCATCGTCAACGACTCGTAACCGCTCTCGCGCAACAGCTCCAGCACAGCCGCGTAGAGCTCCTGTGCCCGCTCCGGGGTGATCTTCGACCGGCGGGACGCGGGGGCCGGTTCCGGTGCGGAATCGGGCGACGGCATGGGCTGTACCTCCAGCGGCGGTGCGGTGAGGTTCTCGATACGCCAGTGTACCGATACGCACGTGTACCGATACGCCGCCGTATCGGTACACTGGCGTATCGATACGGCGTGGAAACTGACCGGGCCGTCCTGACACCGCTTCGCATCCAAGGGGGCACCGGGTGACACCCGCCCGCACCGAGCCCACGGACCAGGAGCCGGACATACGTGCCCGACCGCCCCTCGTCCGCGAGTTCCTTCTCGTGGCCGGACTCTTCCTGGCCTACAAACTCGGCCGCCAGGCCGCCAACGGCCATGTCGAGGAAGCGTTCCGCAACGCGGGGCACGTATGGGACCTCGAACGCGCGCTGCGCCTCCCCGGCGAGGGCGCCGTCCAGGGGCTGCTGCTGCACAGCCAGACCCTGATCCAGGCGACGAACACCTACTACGCCGCCGTGCATTTCCCGGCGACCGCCCTCTTCCTGGTCTGGCTCTACTGGCGCCGCCCCCGCCACTACCTCTGGTCGCGCCGCGTTCTCGCCGCGCTCACCGCCGCCGCCCTGGTGTTGCACCTGCTGTTCCCGCTGGCCCCGCCCCGGATGCTCCCGGCCGCCGGGCTCGTCGACACCGGTCAGGTCTACGGGCCGACGGTGTACGGACAGACGCCCGCGACCGACACGATGGCGAACCAGTTCGCCGCGATGCCGTCGCTGCACGTCGGCTGGGCCGTGATGATCGCCGTCGGGCTGATCGTCGCCACCCGCTCCCGGTGGCGCTGGCTGTGGCTGCTCCACCCGGCGATCACCCTGCTCGTCGTCGTGGGGACCGCGAACCACTACTGGCTCGACGCGATCGTCGTCGCGGCACTGCTGGCCGTCGCCCTGGCGGCGGTACGGCTGCCGATGTCCGCGCGGACCGTGCCCGCGCACCGGCCCCCGCCCGGCCCGCGGGGGAGCGGAGCAGGATCTCCCGTACCGGCGCACGCGGCGGCCGCCGTACCGGAGTCCGCGGGCGACGGGGGAGCCGCGGTCTTCGCGTACGCCGGTCCCGCGCAGTCCTCCGGCGGTTCCGCCACCGGAGCGACGGGCGACCCGTCAGGGTCGGCCGCGTCCGTCCCCGGGGCGGAGACCGGATCGCGGGTGCGCACCCGGGCCGGGGTCCCGCGATGAACGCCACCCTGCTCGCGGTCGGGCTCTCCCTCGTCTCCGCGGCCGCCTACGCTGCCGCCGCCGTGGCCCAGTCCCGGCTCGCCGGCCGCACCGAGCCCTCCACCGGAGTCCTGCGGCTGCTCGGCCGGGGCGCCTGGTGGTCGGCGGTCGGCCTCAACGCCGCGGGCGCGCTGCTGCATGTCGCCGCGCTCAACTACGGCCCGCTCACCCTGGTCCAGCCGCTGGGCGCGCTCACCCTCGTCGTCGCGGTCCCGCTCGGGGCGCGCGCCGCCGGACGCCGGGTCGGCCGCGTCGAGTGGCGGGGTACGGCCCTGACCCTGCTCGGCCTCGGCGCACTGCTCCTGACCGCGGGCGGCTCCGCCCCGCACGAGACCCTCAGCCTCCCCGAGGCGCTCGGCGTCGGCGCGGCCACCATGGCGGTCGTCGCCGGGCTCAGCAGGCCGGGGGCCCGCCCGGGGCTGCGGCACGCGGCGGCCTCCGGGATCACCTCCGGCGTCGCCTCCGCGCTGACCCAGACCCTCACCGTCGCCGTCACCGACCACTCCGGCGGCCCGCTGTTCAGCTGGCGGCTGCTGACGGTGGCGCTGCTCGTCTCCGCCTTCGCCATGGGCGGCCTCCTGCTGTCCCAGACGGCCTACCGGGGCGGCCTCGGCGCGCCGCTCGCCGTGGTCACCCTCGCCAATCCGGTCGCCGCCGCCGCGATCGGCCTGGCCCTGCTCGGCGAGCGCCTCCAGGGCGGGCCGGTCAGCCTGGTCGCCGCGCTCCTCGGCGCGGCGGCGGCCGTGCGCGGGGTGATCCTCCTCAGCCGGGCCCAGGCGAGGAACCCGGGCCCGGGTGACGCGCCCCAGGGCCCCGCTCCGAAGGGCCCGGCCCCCTCCAGGGTCGTCATAGGCGGCCCCCGGCGCACCGGCACCGCGTCCCCGGGGGACGAGCCGGCGGTCGGGGCGGAACCCCTCACCGCGCACGCGCGCGGCTGACCCGTCCGGGGCCGACCGCCGGGCGACCCCGTCCGGAGGGGCGAGCCAGGCTGTACCCGGCCCCGGACCGCGCCCTTGTCGTCGGTGGTCGTCGGTGAACGACAGGACCGTCCCCCCTATGCCTGTCTGACAAATGATCACCCGTGGACTCGCGGAGCCAGAGGATCAAGGAAGCCAGGACAACTCCGGCACGGTAGCGGTCGCCGAGCTTGTCGAACCGGGTCGCGATCGCGCGGAACTGCTTGAGGCGGGCGAAGCATCGTTCGACGACGTTGCGGTCGCGATAGGTGACCTTGTCGAAGGCCGGCGGCCGGCCGCCGAGGGCTCCGCGTCGGCGGCGGTTCGCCGCCTGGTCGCGGCGCTCGGGGATCGTGGCAGCGATGCCCCGGCGCCTCAGCAGATGACGGATGGACCTGCTGGAATACGCCTTGTCACCCAGCACACGATCCGGTGTCGTGCGCGGGCGGCCCGTGCCGAGGCGCGGGGCGCGGATGCCGTCGAGGACCTGGCCGAACGCCGTAGCGTCGTTGACGTTGCCGGGCGTGAGCACAATCGACAGGGGCAGGCCCCGGCCATCGACGGCGAGATGGACTTTGGTGGTCAGTCCGCCTCGGGAGCGGCCGAGGGCCTGGCGCGCTTGCGAGCGGCCCGGATCTTCCAGTTCGTCCCCGTTCGCATCCCCTTTTTGCGGGAGCCGACTGCGTGCTGGTGGGCTCGGTTGATGGTGGAGTCGACGGAGACCGTCCATTCCACCCGGCCCACCGCGTCATCGCGGACCTGAACATGCTCCAGCAACCGTGCCCAGGTGCCGTCCGCCTCCCAGCGGGCGAACCGCTCGTAGACGTTCTGCCACGGCCCGAACCGGTCGGGAAGATCCCGCCACGGAGCCCCGGTCCGCAGCCGCCACAGCACCCCGTTGACCACCTGCCGGTGATCACGCCACGGCCGGCCCCGTCCGTCCACCTGAGGCAAAAGGGGCTCTATCCGCCTCCATTCCGCGTCCGTCAGCTCACCTCGACCTGCCACAAGATCAATTATCAGACCGGCTATAGAGTCCTGCCCGTGGCGAATCATCAGGACGAGACCAGGACGGCCTACGACGGTGTCGTTGAGCTGTACGCATCGCTGTTCGCAAACCGGCTGGAGACACAACCTTTCTCCCGGGCCATGATCGGCACCTTCGCCGAGCTGGTGCGCGCGACGGGCAACCCGCGGGCAGCGGACGTCGGGTGCGGGCCCGGACATCTGACAGCCATGCTGCACGAACTCGGCCTGGACGCCTTCGGACTCGACCTTGCCCCCGGCATGGTCGACCACGCCCGGCAGGCCCATCCGGCGCTGCGCTTCCAAGAGGCGCGGATGGAATCCCTGCCGATCGAGGACGCCGCGCTCGGCGGCGTACTGGCCCACTACTCGATGATCCACACCCCTCCTGGAGAACTACCGGAACTGCTCACCGAACAGGTGCGCGTCCTGGCGCCGGACGGTCTGCTCCTGGTCTCCTTCTTCGGGACCGACGGACAAGAACCGGTCCGGTTCGACCACAAGGTGGCGCCCGCCTACAGCTGGCCGGTGGATTGCTTCGCCGAACTGCTGGGCGATGCTGGGCTCGACCCCTTCGCCCGGCTGCTCCACGATCCAGCCTCTGATCGGGGCTTCCTCGACGCCCATCTACTGGCCCGCCGTTCGTAGCCACTGCCCAGTCCCCGGCCGCTCGGCGCACCTCCAGATTGCCAGCTCAGCCGAATCTCGCTGATCAGACTGGAATTGTCAGACAGGCCCCAGCACTGCCGTCCCACGCGGCGCGGACGGCCGCCTCCTCGCCGTCCTCCACGGGTGGGCTCCAGCAGCGGACGGCGGCCTCCGACCACATCAACATCACGAAGCTCACGGTAGGCACCGCGGCGTCGACGAACCCGGGGCGTGCACGGCGGGCACGGCCGCGTCGACGGCCGTCGCCTTCCGACTCCGGTCGCGCTCGTCCGTGGCGCGCCTTCCCCGCCGCGGATCACGGCCGCCCAACGCAGCGGCGAGGTGCCCCGGTCGCCGACGGGACGCCGGATTCAGGCCGAGCCGGGCCCCGCTCCGGCGGGCCCGCCCACCACGGTGAGCAGATCCACGACGAAGACCAGCGTCGAGCCCGCCGGGACCAGCGGAGAGGGCGACTGCCTGCCGTAACCGAGACGCGGGGGGACGATGATCTCGCGCCGCCCGCCGGCCTTCATGCCCCTCACCCCCCGGTCCCAGCCCTTGATGGCCCTTCCCCCGCCCACGGCGAACTTGAACGGCCTGCCACCCTCCCAGGAGGAGTCGAACTCCCTCCCGGACGCGAACGTCACCCCTACGTAGTGAACCCGGACGACCCTGCCGGGCCGCGCCTCGGGTCCGTCCCCGACCACGATGTCCCGGATCGTCAGTTCGGTGGGCGCCTCGCCCTCCGGAACCTCCACGCCGGGTTTCGTCCGTTCGCTCATCGCGGTCCCTTCGCTCGCCACCGCAGTCCCTTCGCTCGGGCCGGCCGGGCAGCACCCGGCACTCCGTACGGCAGGCGATCACGCTACCGGTTACGCGCATTCCCGAGGTACGCCCCCGCACCGGGAGCAGGGCGTTCGCGTCCGGGGTTCGCCGCGTACCGGGAGCAGGGCGTTCGCGTCCGGGGTGCGCCGCCTGGCGGACGGGTCCTGCCGGGCTCAGTCCGCGGTGCTCCCGCCGCCCGGGGACCGTTTTCCCAGCCGGCGGTAGAGCGCCAGCCCCGGCGCGGTGGTGACGCCGTGGGCGACGGTACTGGCCACGACGACCAGGGTCCCCGCGGCCAGTACCGTCGGGTCGACCCCGAGCCGGTGGGCCTCCATGGTGAGGTAGAACAGCGCCGAGACGCCGATGGGCCCGAACCAGCCCAGGAAGAGAGCGTCCCGCCAGGTCAGCGACAGGGGGCGTTTGAGGGCGAGCAGGACCGGCAGACGGCGCAGCACCAGCGCCCCCAGGACCAGGAGCGCCCCACGCCACCACCCCAGCTCCTCCCAGGCGCGCCAGGGGAGCATGGCGCCGAGTACGACGAACAACGGCAGGACGACGAACCGGTTGACGGCCTCGTCGATCCTGTTCTCGTCCCTCCGTTCCTTCCACGAACTGGTCGCGTTGAAGGCCAGACCGGCGACGAAGACCGCCAGCACGCCGTCGACGCGCAGCAGCCCGGAGACTCCCAGCACCAGCAGGGCCAGCAGCAGCGTGTAGACCAGCAGCGGGCCCGACTGCATGATCCTGTGCCTCTCGGCGCCCGAGAGCACCCTGCCGCCCAGCCACCCGGCCACGACCCCCAGGAGAGCGGCGCCCAGTACCTGCCGGAGCGATTCCAGCAGCGCTTCGCCACCGCCCGGCGGCCCGGCGATCGCGATGGCGACGAGCACCAGGGGCAGGGCGAGACCGTCGTTGGCTCCCGACTCCAGGGAGGCCAGCCGCCGGGTACGGGCGGCGACGGTCCTCTCGGCCGGCTCGCCGGAGACCACGCTGGAGGCGAGCACCGGATCGGTCGGGCACAAGGCCGCGCCCAGGAGCGCCGCCGCGCCCAGGCCGATGCCCAGCGTGGCCGCCGACACCGCCGTCGTGACCACCGCCATGGCGGCCATGGCCCCGATCAGCAGCACGGCCGCCGGCCGAGTCAGCGCCCGCACGTCACGGAACCCGTAACGCAGGGCCACGGCCATGACCGAGACGGCCAGGAGCAGACGGGAGAACTCGTGCAGTTCCTTGTGCCCCTCCATCACGGTGGGCAGATCGATGACGCCCAGCACCTCGGGGCCGAAGACGACCCCCGTCACCAGAGCAAGGAGCGGCGCGCTCAGCGGCGCACGCTGGACCCATCGGGAGAGGGCCGCGACGACGAGGGCCAGTGAGCCGACCACGGTCAGCAGAACATCGAGCATGACGGAGCGGCTACCCGGTCCGGAGTCATGGGATGTCCTCCTCGTGGCCGGGTACCTCCAACAGCCCAGTCCGGCCCGGCTCGGTCCGGCCCGGCCGGAACCCCGTCCGGCAGGCGTTGCGGTATTCGGGGGCCCGTCCCGGCGCGGCTCACCACGGCGACGGCGCGGAGCGGCTGATCACCGGGCGCGTCCCCCTCGAACGTGCCGCCGAGGCGTTCGAGTCCCGGCCGGACGACGTCGAGGTGTTCATCGGCCCGGAGCGTTAGCCTGATGCGATGGCGCAGGACGAGAAGGCTCCGCTGGTCGTGGTGATGGGTGTGTCGGGTTCCGGCAAGACGACGGTGGGCCAGTATCTGGCGGGATCGCTGGGCGTGGTGTTCGCCGAGGCCGACGATTTCCACCCTCCGGAGAACGTCGCCAAGATGCGTGGGGGGACTGCCCTCGGTGACGAGGACCGGCACCCCTGGCTCGACGTCGTCGCCGAGTGGCTCCGGGAGCACACCTCCGACGGCGGCGTCATCACCTGCTCGGCTCTGAAGCGGTCCTACCGCGACCGCCTCGTCTCGGCGGCTCCCCAGATGTTCTTCGTCCACCTCGACGGACCCGCCGAGCTCATCGCCGAGCGGATGGCCGCCCGGCGAGGACATTTCATGCCCGTCGAGCTGCTCCGGTCCCAAGTGGACGCGCTCGAGCCACTGACCGTCGACGAGCGCGGAGCGGTCGTTCCCATCACCGGCACGGTGGAGGAGACGACCCACTCCGCGCTCGCCGCCGTCCGCGACCGCTGACGCCCCGCCGGGCCTTTTCCTGCGCGGCGGTCGCCCCGGCTGGTCCGGACCCTGGCGGGCAGCCCACCGGCCCCGGCCTCGGCCCGTGGATCACCGATGGCAGGATGTGCGGGACATCCACGCGGGGCCGTACGAGTGACCTGCGTTCCGGCGGGCAGACGTTCCGGGTTGAGTTTTCTCGGACGGGGCAGAGTGACCGGCCGGCACCGACGCCGGTTCGGTCGATCGACAGCGGGGAGCGCGTCAGGTGGTCTTGGTCATCGTCTTCGGTGTGGCGTTGTTGGTGGCCGTGCTGCTGTCCGGGCTGGCCGCCCGGTCGGTGCTCTCCACATCGCTGCTGTTCCTCGTGGGCGGCGCGCTCGTCAGCGACGGCTTCCTCGGGCTGATCCACATCACCCCGGGCAGCGACATCGTCAGGGTCACGGCCGACCTGGCGCTCTTCGCGGTGCTGTTCACCGACGGCATGCACGTCTCCTTCCCCGCGCTGCGGCAGGCGTGGCGCAACCCCGCCCGTGCCCTCGGTCTCGGTATGCCCCTGGCCTTCATCGGCGTCGCCCTGCTGGCCCACTTCCTGGTGGGCCTCGACTGGACGACCTCCTTCCTCGTCGGCGCGGTGCTGGCCCCGACCGACCCGGTGTTCGCCTCGGCCATCGTGGGCCGCCAAGAGGTCCCCGCCCGGCTACGGCAACTGCTCAACATCGAGAGCGGCGTCAACGACGGACTGGCCCTGCCGTTCGTCCTCGTCTTCATCGCGGCCGCCGCTCCGACCGGCCACGCCGAGGACGTCGGCTTCGCCTCGATCGGCGGTGAACTCCTGCTCGGGCTGGTCTTCGGTGTGACCCTGCCGCTGCTCGTGCACTGGCTCGTCCGCTTCCGGCTGCTGGGCGCGGAACCCCGGCTCCAGCCACTGCTGCCGCTCGCGGTCGCGGTCATCCTGTACGCGGCCTGCCACCTCACCCACGCCAACCCGTATCTGGCCGCCTTCTCCGCCGGTGCGGTGATCGTAGCGGTCGCGCCCGAGGCCAAGACCGCCTTCGAGCCGCTGGGCGAAGCCCTCGCCGAACTCGCGAAGTTCGCGGCACTCCTGGTCTTCGGAGCCCTGCTGACCCCGCACCTCTTCGGCGAGCTGCCGATCGGCGGCTACGCGGTGGCGGTCCTGGCCATCTTCCTCATCCGTCCGGCCTCGCTGCTGCTGTCCCTGGTGGGCACCGACTTCGACCGCAAGGAGAAACTCACGGCGGCCTGGTTCGGCCCCAAGGGCTTCGCCTCCGTGGTCTACGGATTGCTGGTGCTCCAGGCCGGCATCCCCCAGGGCGAGGAGGCGTTCACCCTGATCGCCGTCACCATCGCCTTCTCCATCGTGGCCCACAGCAGCACGGACGTCCCGATCGCCCGGCTCTTCGACGTGGAGAGGCTGGTGGGCATTCCCGACGACGACAAGAAGGCGCGCGCGGGGACGCCGTCCCGCGGCGCGGAGAGCGCAACGGGCGGCGACGGCGACGGGGGGAGCGGCGGCCGCCCCGGCTGAGGTCCGGCCGCGCTGCGCTCCCGTGCCGTTCAGAGGTCCGCGGCCAGCTCCGTGCCCTGCCGGATGGCCCGCTTCGCGTCCAGCTCGGCCGCCACGTCCGCGCCGCCGATCAGGTGGACCGGGCCGCCCGCCGCGCGCAGCTCCTCGTACAGCTCCCGGCGCGGTTCCTGGCCCGCGCAGAGCACCACGGTGTCCACCGGGAGCACCCGCCGCTCGCCGTCGACGGTGAGGTGGAGGCCGTCGTCGTCGATCAGGTCGTAGGAGGCGCCCGCGATCATCTCGACGCCCCGGTGGCGCAGTTCGGTGCGGTGGATCCAGCCCGTCGTCTTGCCGAGGCCCGCGCCGACCTTGGTGGTCTTGCGCTGGACCAGGTGGACGGTGCGAGGCGCCTTCGGACGCTCGGGGGCGCGCAGACCGCCGCGGTCCGCGTAGGAGGTGTCCACCCCCCACTGCCGGAAGAACGTCTCCGCGTCCAGGCTCGCCGCGTCGCCTCCGTCGGTGAGGAACTCCGCGACGTCGAAACCGATGCCTCCGGCGCCCACGATCGCGACCCGGTCGCCCACCGGCGCCCCGTCACGCAGGACGTCCAGATAGCTGACGACGTTCGGGCGGTCCGTGCCGGGGATCGCGGGGGCACGCGGCTCGACGCCGGTGGCGAGCACGATCTCGTCGAACCCGTCCAGCGTCCCGGCGTCCGCCCGGGTGGACAGGCGCAGCTCGACGCCCAGCTCGGCCAGCCGCGTACGGAAGTAGCGCAGCGTCTCGTCGAACTCCTCCTTGCCCGGCACCCGGCGCGCCACGTTCAGCTGCCCGCCGATCTCGTCCGCCGTGTCGAACAGCGTCACCGCGTGGCCCCGCTCGGCCGCCGTCACCGCGCAGGCGAGGCCCGCCGGACCGGCCCCGACCACGGCGACGCGCTTGACGGCCCTGGTGGGGCTCAGGACCAGCTCGGTCTCGTGGCAGGCGCGCGGATTGACCAGGCAGGAGGTGATCCGGAGGCTGAAGATGTGGTCCAGGCACGCCTGGTTGCACCCGATGCAGGTGTTGATCGCGTCCGCACGGCCCGCCGCCGCCTTCGCGACGAACTCCGGGTCGGCCAGGAAGGGCCTTGCCATGGAGACCAGGTCCGCCCGGCCGGAGGCGAGGACCTCCTCGGCGACCTCGGGGGTGTTGATGCGGTTGCTCGTCACCAGGGGTACGGAGACGGCGCCGCGCACCCGCTCGGTCACCCAGGTGAAGGCGGCGCGCGGCACGGACGTGGCGATAGTGGGGATGCGCGCCTCGTGCCAGCCGATGCCGGTGTTGATGATCGTCGCGCCCGCCGCCTCGATCTCCTTCGCCAGCGTCACGACCTCCTCCAGGGTGGAGCCGCCCGGCACGAGGTCCAGCATGGAGAGGCGGTAGATCAGGATGAAGTCGCTGCCGACCCGCTCGCGGACCCGGCGCACGATCTCGACGGGGAACCGGACGCGGTTCTCGTACGAGCCGCCCCAGCGGTCGGTGCGGTGGTTGGTGGCGGAGACGATGAACTCGTTGATCAGGTAGCCCTCGGAGCCCATGATCTCGACGCCGTCGTAGCCCGCGAGGCGTGCCAGCTCGGCCGCCCGCACGAACTCCTCGATCGTCTCCTCGACCTCGTCCCCGGTCAGGGCCTTCGGAGTGAACCCGCTGATGGGGGCCTTGAGCGCGCTCGGTGCCACCAGGTCCGGGTGGTGCGCGTACCGTCCGAAGTGCAGGATCTGCATCGCGATCCGGCCGCCCGCCGCGTGCACCGCCGAGGTGATCTCCCGGTGCTGCTCCGCCTCCGCCTCGGTCGTCATCTTCGCCCCGCCGGGGAAGGAGCAGGCCCGCTCGCTCGGGGCGATGCCGCCGGTGACGATCAGGCCGACGCCGCCCCGGGCGCGCTCGGCGTAGAAGGCCGCCATCCGCTCGAAGCCGTGCTCGGCCTCCTCCAGGCCGGTGTGCATCGAGCCCATGAGCACCCGGTTGGGGAGGGTGGTGAACCCGAGGTCCAGCGGGCTCAGCAAGGTCGGGTACAGGCTCATCCGGGATCTCCTCCGCAGGGGGTCGTCGCGTCAGTTGTAGACCACCCCGAGTCGGCTATGCAACAAGTTGCATAATGATCTGCGTCGCACTCCGGGCCGTGTCCCGCCGGGGCCGCGCCCCGGACGGCCCAGTCCGACCGGGCCCCCGGACCGGGGGCCGACGACAGTGGGAGCCGTAGGAAGCCGCCCCGAACCCACACCCCCGGGAGTCCCCATGGCCAGCGTCAACCGGCGTGATCTCGGTCTGCTCGCCCTGCGCGTCGGAACCGGCGCCGTGCTCGCCGCCCACGGCAGCCAGAAGCTGGCCGGCTGGTTCGGCGGCGGAGGCATCCAGGGCACCACGGCCGCGATGGAGGCGATGGGTTTCCACCCGCCCAAGCACAGCGCGGTGGCCGCCGGGCTCGGCGAGGCGGGCGGCGGCGTGCTGCTGGCGCTGGGCCTCGCCACCCCGGCCGCCGGCGCGGCCGCCGCCGGAGCGATGGCCGGTGCGGTGTCCGTGCATGCCCCGGCGGGCTTCTTCGCCCAGGGCGGCGGCTACGAGTACCCGGCGTTCCTCGGCTTCACCGCTGCGGCGATCGGTCTCACCGGCCCCGGGCGCTACTCCCTGGACCACGCCACCTGCCATGTCTTCGACCGCCCCTGGATGGTCGCGCTGGCCTTCGCGGGCAGCGCGGCCGCGGCCGCCGCCGTGGTCGGCAAGCGCACGAAGGGGCAGGCGGAGCGGCAGCGCGAGGAATCCTGACGAGCGCCCCGCCGCCACGGACCTCCGCCGCCGCAGACCTCCACCGGCGGGGGCCTCCACCGCCGCGGAAGCCCCCGCCGGTGCGGAGGCCCCCGCCGGTGCGGAGGCCCCCCGCCGGCGCGGAGGCCGGGCCGGGCCGCCTACCGGGACGCGGACCCGGCCTCCGCGAGCGTGTCGCTCCGGCCGTCGGCCCCTTCCCTGCTCAGGGCTCCGGGCCACCACGCCTTCGGCCCGATGTCCCGCACCAGCGCCGGTACGAGGAGCGACCGGACGACCAGCGTGTCCAGCAGGACGCCGAAGGCCACGATGAACGCGATCTGGAGCAGGAACGCCAGCGGAATCACACCCAGTGCGGCAAAGGTGGCCGCCAGGACGACGCCCGCCGACGTGATGACCCCTCCGGTCGCGGTCAGCCCGCGCAGAATGCCCTCCCTGGTGCCGTGCCGCAGCGACTCCTCCCGCACCCGGGACATCAGGAAGATGTTGTAGTCGACGCCCAGAGCGACCAGGAACACGAATCCGTACAGCGGCACCGATGAATCCGTGCCGCTGAATCCGAAGACGTGCGTGAAGACCAGTGAGGAGATGCCCAGCGTGGCCAGGAAGTTCAGTGCCACCGTCACCACCAGCAGCACCGGCATCAGCAGCGACCTCAGCAGGAAGACCAGGATCACCAGGATGATCGCCAGCACCACCGGCACGATGAGCGTGCGGTCGTCCTCCGCCGTCCGCTGGGTGTCGTACTGCTGCGCGGTGTAGCCGCCGACCAGGGCGTCCGAGCCGGGCACCGCGTGGACCGCGGTGCGCAGCGCGGCCACCGTCTCCTTGGCGCCGTCGCTGTCGGCCGCGTCCTTGAGGGTCGCGTCGACGCGGACCTTCCCGTCGACGACGAGCGGCTCGCCGCCCGGCCGCCCGCTCGCGCTCACCGGCGCGGCCGAGGCCACGCCTTCGGTGCGTTCGGCCGCCTCGGTCACCTCGGTCAGCCGGTCGGCCGCCGCGACGATCACCACCGGATTGCCCGAGCCGCCGGGGAAGTGCTCGCTCAGCGTCTCCTGTGCGGCCACGGACGGGGCGTCGTTGACGAAGATCTCGTCGAGGGGGACGCCCTTGGAGGTGAGTGTGGGGGCGAACGCGGCACAGGCGATCAGCGCCGCCAGGGTGACCGCCCAGACCTTGCGGGGCGACCGGTCGACGAGGGCGGCGACCTTGTGCCAGACGCCGTGGCCGCCCGACGCCTTCTCGGCGGGCTTCGGCTTCGCCGGCCAGTAGGCGCTGCGGCCAAGGAGCACCAGGACGGCGGGCAGGAAGGTGAGGGCGCTCAGGACGGAGCAGACGATCCCGATGGCACCCACCGGCCCGAGGGCCCGGTTGTTGGTGAGGTCGCTGAGCAGCAGGGCGAGCAGCCCCAGCGCCACCGTCGCGGCGCTGGCCGTGATCGGACCGAAGGACTCGCGCAGCGCGGCCCGCATCGCGGCCATCCGGTCGCCGTGGACGGCGAGCTCCTCCCGGAAGCGGGCGGTGAGCAGCAGCGCGTAGTCCGTCGCCGCCCCGATCACCAGGATCGACAGGATGCCCTGGACCTGGCCGTCCACGCGCACGACGTCGTGGTCGGCGAGGACGTAGACGATCGCGCAGGACAGGGCGAGGGCGAACACGGCGCCGAGGATGATGACGAAGGGCAGCAGCACGCTCCGGTAGACCAGCAGCAGGATCACGAGCACCGTGATCAGGGCGACCCCGAGCAGCAGCCCGTCGATGCCCGCGAAGGCGTCGGACAGGTCGGCCTGCGTGGCGGCGGGTCCCGCCAGCTGGACCGTCGTGCCCGGCACGGACGCGCCCGCCCGCTCGATCTCCTCCAGCACCGTCGGCAGCTCGTCCCCGAGGCCGGGGCTCAGCTGCACGATGCCCTGGAGCGCGAGGCCGTCCTCGGAGGGCAGGGCGGGGGAGGGCTTTCCGACGACGCCGTCGCTCCCGGCGAGTGAGGCGAGGGCGCCGGTGGCCGCCTCCCGCTGTGCGTCGTCGAGCGGCGCGTCGTCGTCCGCCGAGGTCCAGACGAGGATGGCCGGCAGCGTTTCGTTCTGCTGGAACGCCTTCTGGGCCTCGATGACTTGGGTGGACTCGGCGTTCTGGGGCAGGAAGGCCGCCTGGTCGTTGGTGGCGACCTCGCCGAGCTTCCCGGCGTACGGGCCGAGCCCGCCGCCGATACCGAGCCAGGCGATCAGCAGGACGACGGGGATCAGCCAGCGAATCGATCGTGCGGGGGTGGACATGTCTCTCCCGGGGGTGGAGATAACTCAGTGGTTAACCATCTCAATCATTGAAATACATTACGGGGTCGCTCCGCCGGGACCGTACGGGGGTGGCTGCGGCGCGGCCCGTCCTCCCATGGACGCACCGCGCCGGGGAAAATCTCAGCGACGCGCCGGAGGGAGCTCCGCCAGCTCCTCGTTCATGGCGGCGAGGAAGCGCAGGACGGTCGTCAGCTCCGTCCCGCTGAAGCGGGCCCTGGCCCGAGCCGTGGCCTCGGCGAGCGGCATGAAGTAATCACGGGCGGCGGTGCGGGCACTCGGCTCGTAGTACACGTGGACCACCCGGCGGTCGGTGCTCTCCCGGGCCCGCCGGACGTGCCCGGCCCGCTCCAGCCGGTCCAGGCAGGCGGTCACGGCGCCGGAGGTCAGCCCCAGGTGCTCGCGCAGGGCGCCCGGCGTCAGGGGCGACGGGGCGTCGAGGATGGCGGCCAGCGCGTTCACGTCCGTGGGGTGCAGCCGCTGGTTCGTCGCGAACCCGTGGGTCATCCGGTTGATCTCGCCGTTCATCCGGCGCAGCTCGACGGCGAACGCCTGGAGGTCTGCGAGCGGTGCCTCGGATTCCGAGGTGCCGCTCCGGGTCGGTCGGTCCTCGGCGCTGGTCACGCCCTCAGCGTATAGAACCGGAGCTGCCGCGGATCTGTGGTCTCCGCCGTCGGCTCCGGCCCGCGGGGATTCCCTCCGCCGGACCGGGGCAACCGGAGGTCATGGATACCCGTTCAGTAGCAGCACAGGGGCGAGGCCGGGCCAGGCGGGCCGCGAACAGCACCGCGATGGAGGCAGGAGCCCGCGCCGGCTTCGTGGCGCGTGGGGTGATCTACCTCCTCGTGGGCGCCCTCGCTCTGCGGATCGCCCTCTCCGGCGGCGGGAAGCAGGCCGACCGGGGCGGTGCGGTCGCCGAGGTGTCCGGGAGCCCCTTCGGCGGGATCCTCTTGTGGGCGCTCGGCCTGGCCCTGGTGGGGATGGCCGTCTGGCGGCTGTCCGAGGCGTTGTTCGGCCAGACCGGGCCCGACGGCCGCGAGCCCGCCAAGCGGGCCATGGCGGCGGGGCGCAGCGTCTTCTACGGATGTGTGGCCTACTCCGTCCTGTCCTTCGCCGCCGGTGACTCCGGCAGCGGGAGCGGGTCGTCGGACAGGCAGTCGCAGGACGTCACCGCCAGGGCGCTCGACTGGCCGGGCGGCCAGTGGATCGTCGGCGTGGCCGGCGGCGCGGTGGCCTGCGCCGGCCTCTGGATCGCGGTCCGGGCGCTCCTGCGGAAGTTCCACGAACACCTGAAACTGTCGCAGATGTCACGGCGGACCCGCCGCGCCGTCGACTTCACCGGGGTGTTCGGCGGTGCGGCGCGCGGCATCGTCTTCGCCACGGCCGGTGGTTTCGCCGTGGCCGCCGCGATCGGGCACCGGCCCGACCGGTCCAAGGGCATGGACGACACCCTCCGCTCCTTCACCGGCACCCCGGCCGGGCCGTGGCTCCTGGTGGCCGTCGCCCTGGGACTGGTCGCCTTCGGCGTGTTCTCCTGGGCCAACGCCCGCTACCGCAAGGTCTGAATCCGTCACCGCCCGAGAAGGGGCCGTGCGTACTTCACCGTCCGGCCGGGCCGCCCACCGGCACCCTGCCGCGTGCGGCGGCTTCGCGATCCGCCTGCTCCGGGTGGCGGCGGCGCCAGTACGGGTTGTCGTGCGGCAGGCCGCCGGAGACCCGCCCGTACATCCCGAACGTGAGGATCAACAGCCCCATCACGAAGCTGAAGACCACGTTCGACATGCCGAAGTCGAGGATGTTCGCGGGCCGGTCCAGGATGAAGAGGTGACCGAAGCCGCTCAGCAGGAAGAGCGAGCCGACGGTCACGTTCACCGTGGACGCCGTGTTGCCTCCGATCGCCGCTCCCGCGATCAGCACGCCGCCGACGATCACCGAGATCAGGCTGAGGAGACCGTTGGTCGACAGTCCGGCGATCTCGCTGCCGCTGGTGTCGAAGAAGCTCAGCCGGTCCGCGAACCCCAGAAGGCCGAAGGCCAGCAGGATGGCGCCGCAGAGGCCCGCGCCGATGCGGTACACCGTCGCCAGCCGGTGATCGACAGGGAGTTCGTCGCTCAGTTTCATGGCCGTCTCCTGTCAGTGCTGTCACGGGTCGGGGCGCGGGCGCCCCGCTGCCCGAGGGCGGGGCGCCACGCGGAGCCCCGCTGTCTCCAGCGAACCGCGCGGCGACGCGCCGGGCAAGTGATGCTGTCGGCGCCGCCCGCCGTGAGCCCGCGAGCGGGAGACCGCAAGGGAGCGGTACATCGAGGCCGAAACCGCCGCCGTGGCGTGCCTCCGGCGCTCCGCCGGCCGCCGGCCGGGCCCCCTCACCGCAGGAAGTCGGACAGTCCCGTCAGGAGCCGCTCCACGTCCTGCGCGTCGTTGTACGCGCAGAGCCCGACCCGCAGGCCGCCGCTGTCGCCGAGGCCCAGGTGGCGGGAGGCTTCCAGGGCGTAGAACGATCCGGCGGGCGCGTGTACACCCGAGCGGGCGAGCGAGCGGTGGGCGTCCGCCGGATCGCGGCCCTCGAAGGTGAACAGCAGGGTGGGGGTCCGGTCGGCCGCCCGGGAATGCGCCGTCACACCGTCCAGTTCGCCCACCGCTTCCTCGATGGTCCTCCGCAGTGCCCTCTCATGGACGTCGATCGCCGCGTACGCCGACCGCAGCCGCTCGCGGCGTCCGCCCGCCGTGCCGGGGCCGGCCCCCAGATCCGCGAGGAAGTCCACCGCCGCGATGGTCCCCGCCATCGCCTCGTAGGGCAGGGTGCCGAGTTCGAAGCGCTCCGGTACGGCATCGGTGGACGGCGCCAGCTTGTCCGGGCGGAGGGCGCCGAGCACCTCGGGCCGGGCGGCGAGCACGCCGTGATGGGGCCCGAAGAACTTGTACGGGGAACAGACGAAGAAGTCCGCCCCGAGCCGTTCCACGTCGACGGCGTGGTGCGCGGTGAGATGGACCCCGTCCACGTAGAGCAGCGCGCCGGCCCGGTGGACGAGTTCGGCGACGGCCGGGATCTCGGGACGGGTGCCGATGAGGTTGGAGGCGCCGGTGACCGCGACCAGCCGGGTCCGTTCGGTGATCTGCGCGCCGACGGCCTCCGGCGGCAGTTCGCCGGTGTCAGGGGCGAAGTCGGCCCACCGCACCACCGCGCCCACGCGCTCGGCGGCCTGCACCCACGGACGGATGTTGGCATCGTGATCGAGCCGGCTGACCACCACCTCGTCCCCCGGGCTCCAGGACGCGGTCAGAGTGCGCGCGAAGTCGTACGTGAGCTGGGTGGCGCTGCGGCCGAACACGATTCCGGCCGGGTCCGCGCCCAGCAGATCCGCCATCGCCTGCCGGAACCCGAGGACGATCCGCTCCGCGTTCACCTCCCCGGGCAGGGTGCTGCCCCGGATCGACAGGGGCCGGCTCATCGCCTCGCCGATCGCGGCGATGACGGAGGCAGGGGTCTGCGTGCCGCCCGGCCCGTCGAAGTGCGCCGTACCGGACCGCAGGGCGGGGAACTGCGCGCGCACCGCGCCGACGTCGTACGACAAGGGGACTCCTCGATTCACTGATGCACTGCCGGATACCGGTGTGATCATCCCAGGCCGGCGCCCTCCCGCGGAAGGGACGAAGGCCCCTGGTGGCGAGGCAGGCGCCCGCACCGCTCGCGGACCGGGCAATGAGCCGGGGAGCCCGCCCGTGGCGGGGCGCTTTCGGGGCGGTGTTTCCGCGCGGGCGCACCGCCCCCGGCTCCCGCACGCGCCAGAGCGTGAAATATCGCGTTGCGGCGCACCGGAACGCGCCGTCTTTCGGCGTCGCGATCATCCTACGAAGAAACTGCTCGTACACATGAACTCATTTCGGCTGTGCGATTTCTCCGGCATTCCCGTGGCGGGCAAATGTGGTGGGCGAATTTCTCCGGGTCCGTCGCGATTAAAGCCGTGGCAGCGGGAAATAGATGAGCTGGGCTGATGAGGTCGGGGGCATCGGTTCACGCCACGACCGCATGACATCGAGGTCGGGCGTCCCGAAGTCGCCGGCGTGGGGGGCACGGCCGTCATCCGGGGTTTCCTGCCATGCCCGCGGGTGCCCTGAACTGCGCTGATGAGATGCGATGGTCTCTTCCCGTCACTGTCACCTGTGGAGGGTCACGGATGGACGAGCGCGAGCGCTCCACCGATGGCGAAATCTATTCGGCCGAAGTTTCGGCTGCCGTCCCGGCCGGTTTTTCGGCCGACCGGAAGAGCTGGGTCAGCATTGTCCCTGCGTCATTCCTTCGCTCCGTCGCCTACCCCGCTCTTCTCCTCGCCGTCGTTCTCGTGGGGGTGGCCGCATTGTGGCGGCAGTGGGACCCGGCGTGGGTCAGTCCGCTTTTTCTGCTCGGGACCATAGCCTATCTGGCGCTCCTGGAACGGCTGATTCCTTACGACCGGACCTGGCATCCCGGAAAGGATGAATGGCGCTGGTACGGCATCTACTTTCTGCTCACCATGGCCGGAAGTGGACTGGCGCAATTGCTGGTCGCGCTGGCCGTCGGCCTGATCTCGCCCGCGGAGCCGGTCCTCCACCTCGGGGTGGAGGTCCCCGGCGCTCTCCTCGCCGGATCGTTCGTCAGCTACCTGGTGCACCGGCTGGGCCACCGCAACGCCCTGCTCTGGCGACTGCACGGGGTGCACCACGTGCCGGAGAAGGTCAACGTCGCCAACAACGGCGTCAACCACGTCCTGGACATCGTCCTGGCCCAGAGCCTGGTCCAGCTGACCCTGGCCCTCGTCGGGTTCTCCCGCCCCGCGGTGCTGGTGGTCGGACTCTTCGTCGCCGCCCAGGGCTACTTCGTCCACGCCAACATCGATGTCCGCATCGGCCCCCTCAACCATCTGCTGGCCAGCCCCGAGCAGCACCGTCTGCACCACAGCACCGATCTGTCCGAAGCCGGCCACTACGGCTCCGACCTCTCGTGCTGGGACCGCCTCTTCGGCACTTTCACCTGGCGTCCCGGCCGCGAACCCGCCGCCGTCGGTCTCCACGACCCCGCCACCTTCCCGGGCACCGGCGACATCCTCGCCGCCCTCCTGCACCCATGGCGACGCCGACCGGCACCGGGCCCCGGCCCCGGGTGACCGCCGCCCCACGACGCTCCACCACGACTTGAGGAGTTCGAATGGCCGACGCGAACAACCGGGCGTCACGGAACAAGGTGGCGATCATCGGGATGGGCTGCCGCCTGCCCGGCGGCGCCTCGGACCACCGCGCGTACTGGCGGAATCTGGTGGAGGGCAAGGACTGCATCACGCCCACACCCCCCGACCGGTACGACGTCGGGTCCCTCGGCAGCCGGTTCCGCGACAAACCCGGTCGCCTCGTCGGCGGACGCGGGGGGTACATCGACGGCTTCGACGAGTTCGATCCCGCGTTCTTCGGCATCAGCCCCCGCGAGGCCGACCACATGGACCCGCAGCAGCGCAAACTGCTCGAAGTGGCCTGGGAAGCCCTGGAGGACGGCGGCCAGCGGCCTGCCGACCTCGCCGGCGGCGACGTCGCCGTCTACGTCGGCGCGTTCACCCTGGACTACAAGATCCTGCAGTTCGCCGACCTGGGCTTCACCTCGCTGGCCGCCCACACCGCGACCGGGACCATGATGACGATGGTCTCGAACCGCATCTCGCACTGCTTCGACTTCCGCGGCCCCAGCCTCTCCATCGACACCGCGTGCAGTTCCTCCCTGGTCGCCGTGCACCTCGCGTGCCAGGCGCTGAACAGCGGGGAGAGCGACCTCGCGCTGGCCGGCGGCACCCTGCTGCACATGGCCCCGCAGTACACCATCGCGGAGACCAAGGGCGGCTTCCTGTCACCCGAGGGCCGCTCCCGCACGTTCGACGCGGCCGCCGACGGCTACGTACGGGCCGAAGGCGTCGGCCTCGTCGCGCTGAAGAGGCTGGACGACGCCGTACGGGACGGGGACCGGATCCACGCGGTCGTCCTCGGCAGCGGCGTCAACCAGGACGGCCACACCAACGGCATCACCGTGCCCAACCCCGACGCGCAGGTCGACCTCATCCGCCGGGTCTGCGCCGAGGCGGGCATCACCCCCGGGGCGCTCCAGTACATGGAGGCGCACGGCACCTCGACCCCGGTCGGCGACCCGATCGAGGCGAACGCGCTGGCCCGCGCGCTGGCCATCGGCCGGACCCCGGGTGACCGCGCCTACGTCGGCTCGGTCAAGACCAACATCGGGCACACCGAGTCCGCCGCCGGGATCGCCGGACTGATCAAGACGGTCCTGAGCCTCAAGCACCGGACGATCCCGCCCCACATCAACCTGGAGAACCTCAACCCCGCCATCGACCCGGCCACCCTGCCCTACGAGATCCCCACCCGTCCCACCGCCTGGCCGGACCACGAAGGGCCGGCCCGCGCGGGGGTCAACTCCTTCGGCTTCGGCGGCACCAACGCGCACGTCGTCCTGGAGGAGGCGCCACCGATCCCGCCGGACACCCGCCCCACCGCGCCCGACGGGCGACGCTGGAGCATCCTGCCGCTCAGCGCCCGGAACCCGGACGCCCTGGTGGAGATGGCGGCCGGAATCCGGGGCGAACTGACGGGCGGCGACGGCCCGGCCGTGGCCCTCGACGACCTCGGCCACACCCTGGCCCACCGCCGTCAGCACCTGCCCGAGCGTCTGTCCGTCGTCTACTCCTCGCGCGCCTCCCTCGACGAGGCACTGGCCGCCCACCAGCGCGGCGAGGCCCACCCCCGGGTCGTCCGCGGCCGCGTCCGGGACGCCGCCGGCCGGCGGCTGGTCCAGGTCTTCACCGGCATGGGCCCCCAGTGGTGGGGCATGGGCCGCCAACTACTGGCGGAGGAACCGGTCTTCCGCGACGCCGTCACCGCGTGCGACCGGGCGATGAGAGAGTTCGCCGACTGGTCCCTGATCGAGGAGATGACCGCCGACGAGCCGGACTCCCGGATGGGCGAGACCTGGCTCGCCCAGCCCGCGAACTTCGCCGTGCAGGTCGCCCTGGCCGCCCTGTGGCGGTCCCACGGGGTGCGCCCCGACGCGGTGGTCGGCCACAGCACCGGCGAGATCGCCGCCTTCCACGCCGCGGGCGTCTACTCCCTGAGGGACGCGGCCAGGATCGTCGTGCACCGCAGCCGCCTCCAGCAGACCCTCGCCGGGACGGGCGCCATGCTCGCCGTCAGCCTGTCCGAGGACGAGGCGGAGCGACGGGTGCGCCCCTACAGCGACCGCGTCTCCCTCGCCGCCGTCAACAGCCCCACCGCGATCACCCTGGCCGGCGACGAGGCGGCACTGGCCCTGCTGGCCGACGAACTGCGCGCGGAGCGGAAGTTCGCGAAGTTCCTCACCGTCGAAGTGCCCTACCACAGCGTGGGCATGGAACGCATCAAGGACGAACTGCTCGCGGAACTCGCACCGTTGCAGCCCCGCGCGGCCCAGCTGCCGCTGTACCTCACGGGTGTCGAGGGCACCGCGCAGGGCGCGGAACTGGACGCCGCGTACTGGTGGAAGAACGTCCGTGACCGGGTGCGCTTCCGCTCCGCGGTCGACCGCATCGCCGGCGACGGCCACCAGGTGTTCCTGGAGATCGGCCCGCACCCCGTCCTCGGCCACGCGATCCGCGAATGCCTGGAGGCGGCCGGGACGACCGGGCTCACCCTGCCCTCGATCCGCCGCCGGGAGAACGAGAGCGAACGCTTCGCCGCCTCCCTCGGCTCCCTCCACAACCTGGGCGTCACCGTCGACTGGAACGTACTCCAGCCCGCCGGCCGCCCCGTCACCCTCCCCCGCCACCCCTTCCGGCGCGACCGCCACTGGACCGAGCCCCGGCCGGTGGCCCAGGTCCGGCTGGGCCACCGTGACCACCCGCTCCTGGGCCGCCGCACCGACCGTACGGAGCCCGCCTGGCAGGCCCGCCTGGACACCGAGGACCTGCCGTACCTGGCCGACCACCGCATCCAGGACACCGTGGTCTTCCCCGCCGCCGGCTATCTGGAAATGGCCGCCCAGGCCGTCCTGCGGCTCACCGGCGGCACCACCGCCGTCCTCGCCGACATCGAACTGCGCAAGGCGCTCTTCCTGCCGGACGGCGAGGAGCGGACCGTGGAGGTGTCGCTCTCCCTGGAGAACGCGGCCTTCACCATCGCCTCCCCGGCCGGCGAGGACGGGGAACGGGCCGTGCACGCCAGCGGGACCGTCCGCACCGGGCAGCGCCGCCGCACGACCCCGCCGCTCGACGCCCCCGCGATCCGGGCCCGGTCGCTCCGGCGCCTCGACGGCCCCGACTGCTACACGGCGCTGGCCGGCCTCGGCTACCACTACGGCCCCGCCTTCCAGGCCGTCGAGGAGGTGTGGATCGGCGCCGGAGAGGTCCTCGCCCGGATCCGCCCGCCCCGGGCGATCGGCGACGACGCCGCCGGCCACCACCTCCACCCCGTCCTCCTCGACGCCTGCTTCCAGACCCTGCTCACTCCGCTGATCCTCGACCGGCCCGCCCCGGACACCGGCATCAGGCTGCCGCTCTCCCTGGACGAGGTCGCCCTCGAACCCATCGGCGACCAGCCGTTCTGGGCGCACGCCACCCTGCTCCCCGGCGACGCCGGCACCACCCTCGGGAACATCGCCCTGTACGCCGACGACGGGTCGCCGCTCGGCCGCGTCCTCGGATTCCGCGCCGCCGACGTGGAGAAGGCGGCCACCGCTGTCGCCCGGACCACGATCGACTCCTGGCTCGCCGAACCCGTCTGGACCGACTGCCCGCCGCTGCCCGCCGAGGACACCGGCGTACGACCGCGGGAACTCCACGACCATGCCGGGTGCGGGGAGCGGCCAGGAAGCGACGGCGACCGCCGTCCGGCCTCCGCGCAGGGCCACGACTGGCTGGTCCTCGCCGACGCCGGGGGCGTCGCGGACGCCTTCGCCGCTCTGGCCGCGGCCCGGGGCGAACGCTGCCGCCTGGTGCGCCGGGGCGCGGCCTACACCGCCTCCGGAGACGGCGCCACGTTCGTCGTCGACCCCGGGTGCGACGCCGATCTGCGCCGCCTCCTCGCCGACCTGGACCGCGACGGCGGCCCCTTCCAGGGGACCGTCCTGCACCTGTGGAACCTCGACGCACCCGCCCTCGCGGAGTGCGACCGGGCCTCCCTCCGCGACCACACCGGCGCGGGCGCGTACGCGTTGATCGCCCTCGCCCGCCTCCTCTCGGCCCGGGGCGACGAAGGCCGCCTGCACATCGTCACCCGGGGCGCTCAGCCCGCCCTCCCCGGCGAGGGCCCCGAACCCCTCGGAGCGCCCGCCTGGGGCATCGGCCGCGTACTGCGGCACCAGGAGCTGATCGGGCACCCGGGCAAACTCATCGACCTCGACCCCCGGCGGCAGCCGGGACCCGCCGGTGACCGCGCCGAAGCCGAAGCACTCCTCGGCGAGGCCCTGAACGACGACGAGCAGGAGATCGCCCTGCGCGACGGCGGCCGCCGCACCAGCCGCCTCCGCCCCGCCCAGGGCCTGACCCGGCCGCTGCCACTGCGGCTGAGGGCGGACGGAAGCTACCTGGTCACCGGGGCGTTCGGCGCACTCGGCCGACTGCTGTGCCGCACCCTCGTACGACGCGGGGCCCGCCGGATCGTCCTGGTCGGGCGCACCCCCGTCCCGGCCCGGGAGAAGTGGGCCGGCACCGACCCCGCCACCGCCGAGGGCCGGGCCGTGGCCCTGCTCCGCGAGCTGGAGGCGCTCGGCGCGCAGCCCGTCCCGGCGACCCTGGACATCACCAACGAGGACGCCCTGATCGGCTGGCTCGACGCCCACCGGAACAGCGGGGCGCCACCCGTGCGCGGGGTGTTCCACCTCGCGGGGCAGGTACGGGACACGCTCGTCGCCGATCTGGACCGGGCCGCCTTCGACGCCGTCCACGACCCCAAGACCATCGGGGCCCACCTCCTGCACCGGCACCTGCGGGACGAACCCCTCGAACACTTCGTGCTCTTCGCCTCGATCGCCTCCCTGCTGACCACGGCCGGCCAGACCAACTACGCCGCCGGGAACGCCTTCCTGGACGCCCTCGCCCACCACCGCCGCGCCCAGAGCCTGCCCGCCCTCAGCCTGGACTGGGGCCCCTGGGCCACCGGAATGATCGAGGAACTCGGCCTGGTCGACCACTATCTGCACAGCCGCGGCATGAGCTCGCTGTCCCCGGAGGCGGGGATGGCCGTGCTGGAACGCGTCATCGGCCAGGACCACGCCCAGCTGGTCGTCGCCACCGTCGTCGACTGGCCCGTCTTCCTCGCCTGGTACCCCTCCCCGCCACCGCTGGTCGCGGACCTCGCCGCAGCCGCCGCCCCGCCCCGCGACGCCGCCTCCGGCAACGGCTTCCTCGACACCTTCCGCACCGCCGACGAGGAGACCCGCCGCGCCCTGGTCGCCGAGCGGTTCGCCGCCCTCGCCGCCACGGTGCTGCGCACCGGCACGGACCGCGTCGACCCCGCCACCGGACTCGGCGAGCTCGGGCTCGACTCGCTCCTCGCCATGGAGCTACGGGCCCGGATCCACGCCGAACTCGGCGTCTCCCTGCCCGTGGTCGCCCTGCTCAGCGGCACCCCGGCCGGAGAACTCGCCGCCCAGCTCCACGACGGCCTCACCGCCCTGGCCGCGGCCGACGCCTCCGACGGTGCGGCGGGCGCGGTCGAACTCCACCGGGACGAGCGGCAGTATCCGCTGACGCAGAACCAGAAGGCGCTCTGGTTCCTCGAACACCTCAACCCCGGCGGCCACGCGTACAACATCGGCGGCGCGGTCGAGGTGAACGTCACGCTCGAACCGGACCTCATGTTCGAGGCCGTCCGCCGCCTCATCGCCCGGCACCCCGCCCTCCGCACCAACTTCCTCATGATGGACGGGCAGGCCGTGCAGCGGGTCTCCGAGGACGCCGCGAGCGACCTCGCCCTCTTCGACGTCCAGGGCGAGGACTGGGAGACCATCCACGCGACGATCGTCCAGGAGTACCGCAAGCCCTACGACCTCGCCCACGACCCACTGATCCGTTTCCGCCTCTTCAAGCGGGGACCTGACCGCTGGATCATCATGAAGGCCGTCCACCACATCGTCTCCGACGCCATCTCCACCTTCACCTTCATCGATGAACTCCTCGCCGTATACGAGGCGTTGCGCCGCAACCAGGAACCCCAGCTCCCACCGGTCGAGGCCCGCTACCTCGACTTCCTCAACCAGCAGAACACGTTCCTGTCCGGACCCGCGGCGGCCGGAATGCTCGACTACTGGCGCTCCCACCTGCCGGCCGAGGTCCCGCTCCTGGACCTGCCCGTCGACAAGCCGCGCCCGCCGGTCCAGACGCACAACGGGGCCTCGGAGTTCTTCGTCCTCGACGCCACCCTCAGCGCCCGCGTCCACGCGCTGGCCCGCGCCCACGGCGTCACCCCGTTCATGGTGCTGCTGAGCGCGTACTGCCTCCTGCTGCACCGCTACTCCGGGCAGGACCACATCGTCGTCGGCAGCCCGGTGACCGGCCGGACCCGGCAGGACTTCGCCTCCGTCTACGGCTACTTCGTCAACCCGCTGCCCCTGCACGCCGATCTCTCGGAGGACCCGACCGTCACCGAACTGCTGCAGCAGGTCCGCCGGACCGTGCTCGGCGGACTGGACAACCAGGAGTACCCCTTCGTCCTCCTCGTCGAGGAGCTGGGCCTCCAGCACGACCCCAGCCGCTCCGCCGTCTTCCAGGCGATGTTCATCCTCCTCACCCACAAAGTCGCCTCCGAGCAGTACGGATACCGCCTGGACTACATCGAACTGCCGGAGGAGGAAGGGCAGTTCGATATAACACTGTCGGCCTACGAGGACGAGGCCGAAGGCCGCTTCCACTGCGTGTTCAAGTACAACACCGACCTCTTCCTCCCGGAGACCATGCGCCGCATGGCCGCCCACTACACCCGCCTCCTCGACCGGATGACCCACGCTCCGGGCGAACAGCAAGCCTCCCGCCTGGAGATGCTCGGCGACCGGGAGCGGGAGCGGCTCGTGGGGGAGTGGAGCCGCCCGGCCCTGCCGCTCACCGGGCCCGCGGAGCCGTTCACCCCGGTCCACACGCTGATCGGCCGCGTCGCGGCCGAGCACCCCGCGGCCGTCGCCGTGACCACACCCGCGCCGCACGGCGGGGCGCACCGGCTGACCTACGCGGAACTGGACCGGCGGGCCGCCGACACCGCCGCCCGGCTGCGGGCCCTCGGCATCGGCGACGGCTCGGTGGTCGTCCTGTGCCTGGACAAGTCACCCGAGCTGATCATCGCCCTGCTCGGCGTGCTCAAGGCCGGCGCCGCCTACCTCCCGCTCCGGCCCGACCAGCCCGCCGACCGGCTCGCCCACCTCGTGAGGACCACCGGCGCGGCACTCGTCCTCGTCGCGGACGACGCCACACCGGAGCAGACCGGGGCCGTGGCCGTCCCGACGCTCACCCTCGCCGCGCTCGGGCACACCGAACCGCACCCGGACGGACCGGCGCCCGGGACTCGCCCGGAATCAGCCGCGTACGTCATCACCACCTCCGGGTCCACCGGCCGCCCCAAGGCCGTCCGCGTCAGCCACCGCAACCTCGCCTCCGCACACGACTCGTGGCGTCAGGAGTACCGGCTGGAGACGGACGTCCGGGTCCACCTCCAGATGGCCGAACCGTCCTTCGACGTGTTCACCGGCGACCTGGTGCGCGCCCTGTGCTCGGGCGGCACCCTCGTGCTGGCCGACCGCGACCTCCTCTTCGACACGGCCCGGCTCTACCGGACGATGCGTCAGGAGCGGGTCGACTGCGCGGAGTTCGTCCCCGCCGTGATCCGCGGCCTGATGGACCACTGCGCCCGGGAAGGGCTGCGGCTGGACTTCCTGCGGCTGCTGGTCGTCGGCTCGGACGCCTGGAGCGTGGGGGAGTACCGCCGGCTTGCCGAGCTGTGCGGACCGGGCACCCGCCTCCTCAACTCCTACGGCCTCACCGAGGCCACCATCGACAGTGCGTTCTTCGAGGGGCCCGTCGACGACCTGGAACCCGGCGCGATGGTCCCGATCGGCCGGCCCCTGCCCAACACCACCCTCCACGTCCTCGACGCCCACGGTGAACCCGTCCCGCCCGGCGTGCCCGGCGAACTCTGGATCGGCGGCGAGGGAGTCGCCCTCGGCTACGCCGGGGACCCCGAGCAGACCGAGGAGCGCTTCGTCACCCGCAGGCTGGCCAGGGACGCCGACGCCCGGCCCGAACGGCTCTACCGCACCGGCGACATCGCCCGCTGGGACGCGCGCGGCCGCGTCCACCTGCTCGGCCGCACCGACGGACAGGTCAAACTGCGCGGCCACCGCATCGAGATCGGCGACATCGAGGCGCACCTGGCGCAGTGGCCGCCGCTCGCCCGCGCCGTCGTCACCGTACGCCCGGACGCCGGGGGAGAGGCGGCCCTCTGCGCCTACTGCGTACCGTCGCCCGGCGCGACCCTGGACGTCCGGGCCCTGCGCCGCCACCTGGCACGCTCGCTGCCCTCGTACATGATCCCGTCCCACTTCACCGAACTGCCCGCCCTGCCGCTGACCGCCAACGGCAAGGTCGACACGGCCGCTCTGCCCGCTCCCCGGGCCGCGTCGGGGGACCGGCCCCACGAGGAACCCGTGACCCTGTACGAGGTCAGCGTCGCCCGGCACTGGAAGACCTTGCTGGGGCGTGAACAGATCGGCCTGGAGGACGACTTCTTCGAACTCGGCGGCAGCTCGATCAAGCTGATCGAACTCCTCCACCGTCTGCGCACCGAGTTCGGCGTCGGCGTCCCCGTCAGCAGGCTCTACCAGGTCACCACCCTGCACGGCATGGCCGCCACCGTGGAGGACGTCCTGCTCGGCACCACGGCCGACGAACTGCCCAGCCTGACCTTCAACGCCGGACAGGCCCCCGCCCTCTTCTGCTTCCCGCCCGCAGGCGGCCACGGGCTCGTCTACCGGGGCCTGGCGGGGCACCTCCCCGACTACGCCGTCACCGGCTTCAACTACCTCCCCGGCGACGACAAGGTCGCCCGGTACGCCGACCTGATCGAAGCCGCCCGGCCCGACGGCCCCTGCCTCCTGCTGGGCTACTCCCTCGGAGGCAACCTCGCCTTCGAGACGGCCAAGGAGCTGGAGCGGCGAGGCCGCCACGTCGCCCACGTCGTCATCCTGGACTCCCGCCGCATCCTCACCGCGTACGAACCGGACGCCTCGGGCATCGCCGCCTTCGAGACCGAACTCGCCGACCACGTACGCAAGCACACCGGATCCGAGGCCGTCGCCCGCGAGACCCTCGCCCACGCCGCCGAATACCTCGCCTTCTGCGGTCGCACCCCCAACACCGGCACGGTCGCCGCCACGGTCAGCGTCATCACCGACGAGGAGAAGGCCGCCCTGTACGCCGCCGGACAGCACGGCACCTGGCACGGCAGTTCCACCGGCGTCACCGCCGTACTGCGCGGGTCCGGCGTCCACGCCGACATGCTCGACGCCAAGCACCTGCCCCGCAACGCCGAACTGGTCCGCTCCGTCCTGACGGGAGCCCCGGCCCATGGCGGATGACGAGGGAACCGACTGGACCAGCAGGGAACGCACCCCGGGCGCCCCGCCCCGCGTCATCGTCGTCGGCGCGGGCGTGGCCGGCCTCTCCACCGGCGTCTACGCGCAGATGAGCGGCGCCAGGACCCGCGTCTTCGAGAAGCATGTGCTGCCCGGCGGCTGCTGCACCGCATGGTCGCGCGACGGGTACCTCTTCGACTACTGCATCGAATGGCTCATCGGCACCGCCCCGGGCAACGACGCCCACCGGGTGTGGCGCGAACTGGGCGCGCTCGACGGCAAGACCGTCACCAACTTCGAGCTGTTCAACAAGGTGGAGGACGCGACGGGCCGGTCGGTGACGTTCTACAACGACCCCGACCGGCTGGAGGCCCACCTCCTGGAGGTCTCTCCCGCCGACGCCCCGCTGATCCGGGCCTTCACCCGGGACCTGCGGCGCTTCATCGACATCGAGCTGTATCCGTTCCTGACGGCGCCCGCGCTGCGGACCGTCCGGGAACGCGCCCGGACTTTGCGCACGGTCCTCCCCGCGTTCCGGCTGTTCTGGCGGACCGCCGCCACGCCGATGCACGCGTTCGCCGACCGGTTCCAGGACCCCCTGCTGCGCAAGGCGTTCCGCAACATCTTCTTCCAGGACCCCGAGGGCTTCCCCGTGCTGCCGTACCTCTTCAACATGGCGGCCGCCCACCACGGCAACGCGGGCTTCCCGCAGGGTGGTTCGCTCGGCCTCGCCCGTTCCGTCGAGGAGCGCTACAAGAGCCTCGGCGGAACGGTCACCTACCGGGCCCGCACCGAGCGGATCCTGGTCGAGAACGACCGCGCGATCGGCATCGAACTCCGCGGCGGCAAGCGGTACTTCGCTGAACACGTGGTCTCCGCCTGCGACGGCCACACCACCGTCTACGCACTCCTGGGCGGCCGGTACACCGGGCCCCGCGTCGACAAGCTCTACACCGACCTCCTCCACCGCCCCGGCACCCTCTTCCCCGCCGTCGTCTCCGCCTTCGTCGGCCTGCGCGGCGACCTGGGCCCCGACGAGGCGCACAGCACCACGCACCTCCTCGGGCCGGACGACGCCGCCCACCTCCCCGGCGCCCTCCAGGACAGCCTCGTCGTACAGGCGCGCTCCCGCTACTCCGGCGGCTTCGCCCCGCCGGGCCACTCCGTCCTGCACTGCACCTACTTCAGCGACTACGCCCACTGGAAGGACCTGCGCACCCGGGACCGCAAGGAGTACCGCCGGCGCAAGCGCGAAGTCGCCGACTTCGTCCGCGACTTCCTGGAGCGCCGCACCCCCGGCACCGCCGACCGCATCGACATCGTCGAGGTCGCCACGCCCGCCACCACCCACCGCTACACCGGCAACCTCGGCGGCTCCATCCTCGCCTGGAAGGCGTTCTCCGACGCCGACGACGTCGCCGCCCGCCTCGTCGGCAAGGACCGGATGAGGCTGCCCGGACTGAGCGGCTTCTCCATGGCCGGCCAGTGGGTCGGCATGGGCGGCCTGATCCGCGCGGCCTCCACCGGACGCTTCGCCGTCCAGTACCTCTGCCGCGAACTGGGCCTGGAATTCCGGGCCTGGGAGAGCGAGGGCGCCGAACCCTGGCACCCCGGGAAGCTGGGACACCTGCCCCAGCTCGACCGGTGGTCCGCACGGGAGAGCGAGGACTCATGAGCCAGGACCGGAGCGCTCCCAGCGGCACCCGCCGGCCCCGGGAGACGATGATCATCATCGGGGCGGGCCTCGGGGGCCTCTCCACCGGCTGTTACGCCCAGATGAACGGCTACCGCACCCGCATTCTGGAGATGCACGAGATGCCCGGCGGCTGCTGCACCGCCTGGGAGCGCGGCGGCTTCACCCTGGACGCCTGCGTCAGCTGGCTCCTCGGCAGCGGCCCCGGCAACGAGATGCACCGCATCTGGCTGGAGCTCGGAGCCCTGCAGGGGAAGGAGATCCGCCACTTCGACGTCTTCAACATCGTGCGCGGCACGGACGGCCGGGCCGTCCACTTCTACTCCGACCCCGACCGCCTCGAAGCCCACCTGATCAGCCTCTCACCCGCCGACGCCCGGCTGGTACGAAAGTTCTGCGGCCAACTGCGCAGCTTCCGCAAAGCGTTGGCCGTCTACCCCTTTCTCAAGCCCGTCGGACTGATGGGGCGCCGGGAGCGCTGGCGGATGCTCGCCTCGTTCCTCCCGTACGCCAACGCCGTCCGCACCACGATCACCGTCCTGATGACCGACTTCTCCGCGCGGTTCAAGGACCCCCTCCTGCGGGAGGCGTTCAACTTCATCCTGTACGAGAAGCACCCGGCCTTCCCCGTCCTCCCGTTCCACTTCCAGCTCGCCTCGCACGCCAACCTCTCCGCCGGCGTCCCCGAGGGCGGCTCCCTCGGCCTCGCCGAGTCGATCGAGGCCCGCTACCGCCGGCTCGGCGGCGAGGTCTCGTACAACACGAAGGTCGAGACGGTGATCGTCGAGAACGACCGGGCGGTGGGCGTCCGGCTGAGCGACGGCCGGGAACTGCGCGCCGACGTCGTCGTCTCGGCCTGCGACGGCTACACGACGACCATGAAGTTCCTGGAGGGCAGGTACCTGGGCGAGGACTACCGCAAGCTCTACACCCGGACCATCCACGAACCCGGCATGGTCTTCCCCGGCTACTTCACGCTCTTCCTCGGCCTCTCCCGCCCCTTCCCCGAGGGCGACCCCTGCACCACCTACCTCCTCGACGAGGCCACCGCCGCCGAACTGACCGGCATCCGCCACCCCAGCATCAACGTCCAGTTCCGCAGCCGCCACTACCCCGAACTGTCCCCGGACGGCACCACCGTCGTCTACGCCACCTACTTCTGCGACATCGCCCCCTGGCGCGCCCTCGACGAGGGCCCCGAACAGGTCACCCGCACCCGCGGCGGACGGGAGCTGCACACCCTGCCCGTACGGCACGGACGCGGCTACTACGCGGCGAAACGCCGGGCCCGCGAGACGCTCGTCGGCTTCCTGGAGCAGCGCTACCCCGGCCTGCGGGACGCGATCGTCGTCCGCGACGTCTCCAGCCCCCTCACCCAGGTCCGCTACACCGGCAACTACGACGGGACCGTCCTCGGCTGGCAGCCCTTCGTCGAGAGCGGCGAAACCCTCGAAGAACTGGTCAAGAAGCACGGCCCGGGCTTGCCCGGCCTGCGCGACTTCTACCAGTCCGGCGTCTGGGCCACCACCGGCGGGCTCATCCGGGCCGCCGCCGCCGGACGCCACGTCATGCAGTTCGTCTGCCGCGACGACGGCAGGCCCTTCACCGCGTCGCTCGACCTCACCGCACCGCCGCCGACCCACCGCGTCATCCCCGTGCCCGTCCGCCCGGCCGCGGCACCGACGGAGAGGAAGCCGTGAAGATCGCCAAGTGGGTGGTCCGCGAACACGTCGAGGGCGTGCCCGACGTGGACCGCGTCTACGAGAAGGTCACCGAGAACATCGACGTGCACCTCGCCCCCGACGAGATGCTCCTGCGCACCCGGTACGTCTCCGTCGACCCCTACCTCCAGGGCATCGCCCTGGACACCCCGATCGGCGGGCACATGGGCGCGGACTCGATCATGGAGGTGATCGAGGCCGGGCCGCGCGCCGCCCACCGCGTCGGCGACCTCGTACAGGGCTTCGGCGGCTGGCGCACCCACGTGATCAGCACGGGGGCGGCCGAACCCTGGCAGACGGGCACCTTCCCCATGGTCTTCCCGGCGTACCGCAGGCTCGACCCCCGGTGGTACGACGACGCCCTGCCGCTGCCGGCCGCCCTCGGCGTGATGGGCGGCCCCGGCATGACCGCCTGGGGGACCCTCTCCAAATACATGACGATCAGCCCCGGCGACACCCTCGTCGTGAGTGGCGCCTCCGGTGCGGTGGGCTCCCTCGTCGGCCAGCTCGCCGCGCTCGCCGGCGCACGCGTGGTCGGCACCACCTCGTCCCCGGCCAAGGCGGACTACCTCACCGGGCTCGGATTCGACGCGGTGATCGTCTACCGCCACGGGGACGGGGCGGACACCGTGCGCCAGTCACTCGTCCGGGCCGCCCCCGACGGCGTCGACCGCTACTTCGACAACCTCGGCGGCACGGTCACCGACGTGGTGTTCCCCCTGCTCAACATCGGCGGCCAGGTGGCGGTGTGCTGGCAGTGGGCGAGCCAGGTCGGCAACGAGAACACCGGCCCCCGCCTGCTGCCCCACCTGATGTTCCCGCGCGCCACCGTCCGCGGCATCTTCTCCCTGGAGTGGTTCACCGAACAGAACTGGCGGGACCTCCACACCGAGCTGGGCGGCCACGTCCGGCGCGGAGAGGTCGTCTGCGACCAGACCCTGCACCGGGGCTTCGACAGCATCCCCGCCGCCTACAGCAGCCTCTACGACGACCGGGCCGCCAACCGCGGCAAGGTCCTCGTCGAACTCTGACCGACCCGCGCACGCCCCAAAGCCGCTACCCGGGAGGAACGTTGACCACCACCGAGCCCACAGGTCCCGCCCCGAAGCCGATGCACCGCCTGGTCTTCGAGAAACCGGGGCCGCCCCGCCCCGCCGAGCTGCCGGGCGGCGGCCCCGCCTGGCTGGTCAGCCGGTACGACGACGTCCGCCAGGTGCTCTCCGACCCACGGTTCGGCCGGGCCCAGCTGTACGCCGCCGACGCGCCCGCCCTGTCCGACGTACCCGACCTCGTGAACGACCCGGACCTGATGTTCAACCAGGACGGACCCGGCCATCTGCGGCTGCGCCGCACCCTGCGCCGCGCCTTCACCCCGAGAGCCGTCGCCCGCTGGCGTCCCTGGATCGCCGCGATCGTGGAGGACCTCCTCGACCGGCTGGAGGCACGGCAGCGACCGGCCGACCTGGTCGCGGAGTTCACGCTCCCCCTGCCCGTGGCGGTGATCAGCAGGCTGATGGGGCTCGACGAGTCCGCGTGGGACCGGCTGCGGCACTGGAGCGAACACGCCTTCTCCGACGGCACCCACGAGGGCGAACAGGTGGCATCGGTCCTCAAGGAGTTCAGCGCGTTCGGCGCGGACCTCCTCGCCGAGCGGCGCCGGACACCGGGCGAGGACCTGATCAGCGGCCTGGTGGCGGCTGCCGACGAGGAAGGAGACGTCCCCGAGGCCCAGTTGGTCAGCCTGGTGTGCGGTCTTGTCGTCGGCGGCCACGACAGCACGATGACCATGCTCGGCAACGCGCTGCTCTACCTCCTGGGCGAACGCCGCGAGACCTGGTTCCGTCTCGGCGCCGACGAGGAGGCCGCCGGGAACCTCGTGGACCGCCTCATCCACCTCGTTCCGCTGGGCGACGACCGGGGCAGCACCCGCCACGCCGCCACGGACGTCGAGCTCGGCGGGGTGACGATCCCGGCCGGCGCGATCGTGCTCGCCGACTGCGGGATGGCCAACCGGGACCCCGAGGTCTTTCCGCCCGCCACCCTCGACGACCTGTTCGCCCCGCTGGAGGCCCCCACGCTCTCCTTCGGCGCGGGCCCCCACTACTGCCTCGGCGCCTGGCTGGCCCGCACGGAGCTCCACCTCGCCCTGCACCGCCTGGCCGCCCGCTTCCCGGACCTGCGCCTGGCCGCCCCCGCCGGCCCGGTCGTCTGGCGGACCGGAACGACCTCCCGCAGCCCGCTGCGGCTCCGGGTCAGCTGGTAGGGCGCGGGGCGGCGGGGCTTCGGGCGAGACCTTCCTCGGGCCGGCGGGCGGGCGGCCGGCCGTGTCAGGCGTAGTGGTTCACGCTGACCGGGCGCGTCCCGGTGTACGGCGTCCAGCCCTGAAGGGTGGCGGGCAGGCCCACGCGGCTGTTGCAGTCGATCACCTGGAAATGCAGATGCGGTCCCGTGGAAGCGCCCGTGCTGCCCGACCAGCCGACGATCCGGCCCTGGGGGACCCAGTCGCCCGGCTCGTAGAACGACCGGTTCAGGTGCGCGTAGTGAGTGCACTGGCCGTTCGAATGCCGGATGAGCACCTCGATGCCGTTCTGCCAGTACGGCGACCAGTTGGAGAAGACGATGGTTCCGGCCTGCGCGGCGGACACCTCGTAGCCTGCGGGAAGCCCGAAGTCCCAGGCGTACTCGTTGTACGGGCCGGTGTGCGAGTACGTGCCCTCCGGGCCCTGGGTGACCGTGTACGCCTCACCCGCCGGGTACGGCAGCTCGTAGTAGTAGTCCACCGCTGAGGCGGGGGACGCCGCCGCCATCGTGATGCCCACCGCTGTGAGCAGGGAGCTCATTCCTACCGCCATCTGGCGAAGAACCCTCTTCGCACCGCTCATGTGCGACTCCGTTCGTGTCCGCGAGTACCGTCCTCCGCGTCCGTCGGGGCGCGGAACCGCAATTGTGGCGTCGACTTCCGTGTAAGCGAAGGATGTTGCGGATGGTGTCATGATCCTGCCAACGCGTCGCCCGGTGGCCCCGGCGGTGGGCGGGCCGCACCGCCGACATGCCCCGGGAACCGCTGTCCGGGTCAGGGAGGCGGAGGCTCGGGCGAGGGGGCGCGAGTCGTGGGACAACCCTTAGGGTGTGCGGCGACAAGATCCACTGACCGGCCGGGAGATGCCATGCCACTGCAGATCAAGTTGGGTGCGATAACACTCGATTGTCCTGAGCCACTGGTTCTCGCGGAGTTCTACCAGCAGGCCACCGGCCTCGAACCGCATCCGAAGTCGAACGCCGACTTCGCGGGGCTCATCGGCGAGGATCAACTCCTCATCGGCTTTCAGCGGGTCGACGGCTACCGGGCTCCGAGCTGGCCCGGCCAGACAGTCCCCCAGCAGCTGCACCTCTGCTTCAACGTGGGGATCGAGGACGGCCTGGACGAGGTCGAAACCCGACTGCTGGCGCTGGGTGCGGCCAAGCCGGATCACCAGCCTCATGACGAGGCCGAGGCGCGGGTCCTCACCGATCCCGTCGGGCACCCCTTCTGCCTGGTCAGACGCTGACCGTTCGCGCTCGGCCCGGCCGGCCGGTCGGCCCGCCCCGCGTCACGGTTCGGGGGACGGCTGAGGGCGCCGTCTCGTCGTGCCGCGCAGCCGAGCCAGGGACCCGGCGGGACCTGGGCCCGGGTCCGCCGGCCGCAGCGGGGCGTGGCTCGCGTCCGGTCGGCCGCCTCCGCTCCTGACTGCCGCCCGGACCGCGGCGGCGATCGCTGACGCTCCGAGAGGGGCGCTGCGGACGCTTGTGCCGTCCTCGCGCGGAGGCGTACGGGAGTGGGGTTATGTGAGCCGGGGCTCCTCAGAGCGTTCGCCGGATCCGGGTCAGCGAGGACGGGGTGAGGACGCGGTCCGGTCGCCCCTGCCCGGTGAGGCGGCCGTCCTGGAGCAGGAGGCAGGCGTCCGCCGCGCGCGCCACCTCAAGATCATGCGTGGCCTGGACGATCGTCAACCCGTCGGCGACCAGCGCCGTCAGCAGCGCGCCGATCCGCTCCCTCGCCTCCGGATCCAGGCCGGTGGTCGGCTCATCGAGGAGCAGCAGGTCCGACTCCTGCGCCAGACCCTGGGCGATGAGCGCACGTTGACGCTGTCCGCCCGACAGCTCGCCCAGTTGGCGCGAGGCGAGGTCGCCGATGCCGAGCCGGTCGAGCGCCGTGTCCACGGTCGCGTGGTCGTGTGCGGTGAGCCGGCGCCACGGGCCGCGCTCGCCCCAGCGCCCCATCTCCACGGTTTGCCGAACGGTGAGGGGAAGGGTGTCGCCGACTGCTCCGCGCTGCGGCACGAAGGCGGGCGGCCGGTCACCGGTGCGGAGGAGATCGCCGGATGTCGGCTTGATCACACCGGCCAGCACGCCGAGCAGGGTCGACTTGCCGCTGCCGTTCGGGCCGACGAGCACCGTCATGGCCAACGCACTTATTTCCCCGCTCACTTGACGGAGTACCGGGCGCCCCGAATAGCCGGCACACAGCCCCGAGAAGCGGAGGGAGGCGGTCCGACCGAGGGGTGGGGAAGGTGAGGGGAGCGGTTTATTGAACATGATTTTCATTGTACTCTGCGGGGCATGGAATGGTTGACGGTCCCGTTCGAGGTGACTTTCGTGCAGCGGGCCCTGTGGGGCGGGATGCTGGTATCCGCCATCTGTGCGCTGGCGGGCACCTGGGTGGTGCTGAGGGGGATGGCCTTCCTCGGCGACGCCATGTCGCACGGGCTGCTGCCGGGCGTCGCGGTCGCCGCGCTCCTCGGGGGCAATCTGATGGTGGGCGCGGTGGTCAGCGCCGCCGTCATGACCGCGGGCGTCACCGCGCTGGGCCGTACCCCGAGGCTGTCGCAGGACACCGGTATCGGGCTGCTGTTCGTCGGCATGCTCTCGCTCGGCGTGATCATCGTGTCGCGCTCGCAGTCCTTCGCTGTCGACCTCACCGGCTTCCTCTTCGGGGACGTCCTCGCCGTGAGGCGGCAGGATCTCCTCGTGCTCGCGGCGGCGTTGCTCGCGGCGCTGGCGGTGTCGGTCCTCGGGCACCGGGCCTTCCTGGCCCTGGCGTTCGACTCGCGCAAGGCCCACACCCTGGGGCTGCGGCCGCGCCTGGCCCACGCCGTGCTCCTCGGCCTGCTCGGCCTGGCGATCGTCGCCTCGTTCCACATCGTGGGAACGCTGCTCGTCCTCGGGCTGCTCATCGCACCGCCGGCGGCCGCTCTGCCCTGGGCCCGCTCCGTGCGCGGGGTCATGGTGCTCGCCGCTCTGCTCGGCGCCTCGGCCACCTTCGGCGGCCTGTTGCTGTCCTGGCATCTGAGCACCGCGGCCGGTGCGACCGTCGCGGCCCTCGCGGTGAGCCTGTTCTTCCTCTCCCACGTGCTGTCCGGCCTGCGTGACCGTCGCACACGCGAGGTCCACCCCACGGCACCCCTACGCGAAGTCAACTGAAAGAAGTCAGAGGCGATCATCATGACCGTCCGCAGAAACGTCACTCCATGGGCATCGGCCGCACTGGTGCTCACCGCGCTGTTCACCACGAGTTGCGCGGGGAAGGAGCCCAACGCCGGGAGATCCGCGGCGAATCCCCCACCCGCCACTCCGCACGGGTACGTCGAGGGAGCGAAGGAGGCCGCCGAGCAGCAGTCCCGGCTCCTCCTGAACGACCCCGGCAGCGGGAAAACCAGAGTCCTCGACCTCGTCACCGGCAAGGTGCACAGCACGGCCGAGGTGAAGGACGCCGTTCGGCTTTCCATGGACGGCAGGTTCGGCTACCTCCACGCCCCCGGCAGCACCCATGTGCTCGACAGCGGCGCCTGGATGGTCGACCACGGCGACCACGTCCACTACTACAGCGCGGCGACGCGGGACCTGGGTGAGCTTCCTGCGGGCGGCCAAGCGCAGATACGCGGTGATGTCGCCGTGACCGCGGTGACCGACGAGAGCGGTCGCACCCTCCTCTACGACCGCAGCAAGCTGGAGAAGGGGCAGATCGCAACTCCCCGAACCCTGCACGGCACTTACACCGGCGCCGTCGTGCCGTACGAGGAACGCCTGCTCGCCTTCGCGAACAAGGGCAGTGCCACCGAACTCGTCGTCCTCGACCGCAAGGGCGAACACGTGGAGTCCCCGGACGTGACGTGCGAGGCGCCCCGGGGAGACGCCGTCACCCGGCGCGGAGTGATCCTCGGCTGCGCCGACGGGGCCCTGCTCGTGCGTGCGCAGGACGGCGCCTTCACCGCCGAGAAGATCCCGTACGGAAAGCGCGTCCCGGAGGAGGAACGAGCCACCGCCTTCCGCCATCGTCCCGGCAGCGACACCCTCACCGCCCAGGCCGGAGACGAGGGCGTCTGGGTCCTCGACGTGACCGAGCGGACCTGGAAGCGGATGGAGACCGGACCCGTCGTCGCGGTCAACACCGCCGGCGAGGGCTCCCCGCTGCTCGTTCTGGAGACCGACGGCTCCGTACACGGCTATGACATCGCGACCGGAAAGCAGACCGCACGGACCGAGCCGCTGCTGACCGCGGGGGAACGGGACGACTCCGACGCCGGCGCCCCCGTCATCGAGGTCGACCGCAGCCGCGCCTACGTCAACGACCCCGAGGGCAAGCAGGTCTTCGAGATCGACTACAACGACGGCCTGCGCGTCGCACGCTCCTTCGACCTGGACATCGAGCCGGTCCTCATGGCGGAGGCCGGACGATGAGCCGGGCGAAGCGTCGCTCGGGAGCGGGCGCCGCTCGCCCGCGACACCTGATCGCGGTTCTGCTCGCCCTCGTGACCGCCGTGACCGCCACCGCCTGCACCACCGACGACGACCAGCCCAGCATCGTCGTCACGACCAACATCCTCGGCGACGTCACTCGCGAGATCGTCGGCGACGAGGCCGACGTCACCGTCCTGATGAAGCCCAACGCCGACCCGCACTCCTTCGGGCTGTCGGCGGTGCAGGCAGCCGAGCTGGAACAGGCCAATCTGATCGTCTACAACGGGCTGGGCCTGGAGGAGAACGTACTGCGGCACGTGGACGCCGCCCGCGAGTCCGGTGTCGCCACCTTCGCGGCCGGAGAGGCAGCCGACCCGCTCACCTTCCACACCGCCGACGACGGCGGCCCCGAGGGCGAGGAAGGACAGAGCGACCCGCACTTCTGGACCGACCCCGACCGGATGCGCAAAGTCACCGGCCTGCTGGCCGACCAGGTCGTCGAGCACGTCGACAGCGTGGACCCCGGCACCGTACGGGCCAACGCCGACCGCTACGCGAAGCGACTCGCAGACCTCACCACCTGGATGGAGAAGTCCTTCGGCAAAGTCCCCGCGGACCACCGGGCCCTGGTCACCAACCACCATGTCTTCGGCTACCTCGCCGACCGTTTCGACTTCGAGGTGATCGGCGCGGTCATTCCCAGCGGCACCACGCTGGCCTCACCCAGCTCCTCGGACCTGCGCTCCCTCACCGTGGCGATGAAGGGAGCGGGCGTGCGCACGGTCTTCGCCGACTCCTCCCAGCCCAAACGGCTCGCCGAGGTACTGCGGACGGAGATGGGCGGCGGGGTTCGTGTCGTCGAACTCCACTCGGAGTCCCTGACCGCCAAGGGTGCGGGCGCCGACACCTACCTGCGGATGATGCGCGCCAACACCACCGCCATGGTCACCGGCCTGACCGGCGACTGACCCTCCGATCCTCCCGGCACGCCCGCCCATCGGGCGCCGGCTCGTCGTACCCCCATGCCGCCACCGCGCGGCGCAGAAAGGAACAGACCGATGAACAAGTCGATACGCGGCAGAGCCCTCGCGGGCACGGCCCTGGTTCTGGCCGTCTCCACGGTTCTGACCGCCTGTGGAGGAGAGAGCTCCTCCTCCACCGACACCAAGCCCGACGGGACCGCCGGCGCCACGCCCGCGGCGGCGGTCAAGGAGCCGCTGGTCGCCACCTTCGACGGCGGCCTGTACATCCTCGACGGCGAGAGCCTCCAGCTCGCCAAGACCGTTGACCTGCCCGGCTTCAACCGGGTCAACCCCGCAGGCGACAAGGACCACGTCATGGTCTCCACGGACAGCGGATTCCGCGTCCTGGACGCCACCGGCCAGGCCCTGACCGGCATCGAGTACAAGGGCGCCAAGCCGGGCCACGTAGTCCGCCACGCCGCGAAGACCGTGCTCTTCACCGACGGCACCGGAGAGGTCAACGTCTTCGACCCCGCCGCACTGAGCGGAGGCAAGAAGCCGGCAGGACGCACCTACACCTCCGCCGAGCCGCACCACGGTGTCGCCATCGAACTGGCCGACGGCGAACTCGTGAGCACCCTGGGCACCGAGGAGAAGCGCACCGGCGCCCTGGTGCTGGACCGGAACAACAAGGAGATCGCGCGCAGCGAGGACTGTCCCGGTGTCCACGGTGAGGCCGCGGCCAAGGGCGAAGCCGTCGGCGTCGGCTGCGAGGACGGCATCCTGATCTACAAGGACGGCACGTTCACCAAGATCGACTCTCCTGACGACTACGGCCGCATCGGCAACCAGGCCGGCAGCGACGCCTCGCCCGTCCTGCTGGGCGACTACAAGACCGACCCCGAGGCCGAGCTGGAACGCCCCACCCGCGTCTCCCTCATCGACACCGAGAAGAAGAAGCTGCGCCTGGTGGACCTGGGCACCAGCTACTCCTTCCGCTCGCTGGCCCGCGGCCCGCACGGCGAGGCCCTGGTCCTCGGAACCGACGGCGCCATCCACGTCATCGACCCGGACACCGGCGAGATCGAGAAGAAGATCCCCGCCGTGGGCGACTGGCAGGAGCCGCTGGACTGGCAGCAGGCCCGGCCCACCCTGTTCGTGCGCGGGCACGTCGCGTACGTCTCCGAGCCCGGCAAGAAGGCGCTGCACGCCATCGACGTGGAGACGGGGAAGAAGATCACCTCCGTCACCCTGCCGAAGAGCACCAATGAGCTGTCGGGCGTCGTCGCCGGACACTGACCACCTCGACCGTACGTGTGCCCTCGCCGCCGCCCCGGCTTGCCCCCGCGACGGCGAGGGCACACGCAACCACGGCGGCGCGCTCGACCGCGGCCTCAACGCCCTCTCCCCGAGCACAGGACCGCGCTCCGGGAACCGGACCGGTGAGGCTTAGGAGCGGTTGTACCTGGAAACGACTACTCCCGAGCGATCGCCGCTTCGGTGGTCGGCCGACACCGGGAGAGGTCTTACGTGGACGCGCCCTTATATCTGAGGCCCAGGGTGGAACCGCCGCTCGCCGCACTGCTGACGGACCGGCTCTTCCTGCACTCGCTCGTCGACGCTCTGGGCTCGCCGCTCAATGTGCTGCTCCCCGAGACCGTGGCCGAGAACGCCGCCCGCTTCCGTGCCGTCTACCGCCGTCACCGTCTCACCGGGCGCGTGTACTTCGCACACAAGGCGAATCGTTCCAGCGCCCTGCTGCGACGACTGGCGGCGGAGGACCCGGCCGCCGTCGGCGTCGACGTCGCCTCCGTGGCGGAGCTGAGGCACGCACTGGGGTGCGGATTCACCGGCGACCGCATCATGGCCACCGGCCCCAAGGACGCCGCGTTCCTCTGGCTGGCGGCCCGCGTCGGCGCGACCGTCAACCTGGACTCGCCCGGCGAACTCGATCGGCTCTCCGGCCTGGTGCGCGCGCACGGGCTCGGCCGGGTCGCCGTGCTGGTGCGCCTGTCGGGGTTCGAGCACGCCTCCGGCCGCGAGGGAGCGGGCACCCGGCTGCTCTCCCGGCACAGCCGGTTCGGCACTCCCGTACGGGGCGCCGAGGCGCTGCTGTCGGCGCTCGAACGCAACGCGGAGACAGTGGAGTTCGTCGGCGCCGCTTACCACCTCGACACCACCGGCGTCGAGGAGAAGGCGCGGGCGCTGGAGCAGTGCGTGCTGTTCATGGACGCATGCCGGGCACGGGGGTTCTCGCCGCGCGCCCTCGACATCGGGGGTGGGTTCGGCGTCGGATACGTCGCCGAGGCGCAGGAGTGGGAGCGGTGGACCACCGCGCTGACCGAGGCGGTGCTCGGTGTCCGCCCGCCGTTGACCTGGCGCGGTCACGGATACGGGCTGCGCAACGAGGGCGGCACGGTCCGCGGTGCCGCCGCGCTGTACCCCGCGCACCGTCCCACCGCGGGCCCCGGTTACCTCGACGAGCTGCTCTCCCTGCCCGCGCCGGTGCTGGGCCGCCCGCCCGCCACCCTCCTGCTGGAGCACCTCCACGACCTGTACATCGAACCGGGGCGCTCTCTCGTCGACCAGTGCGGACTGTCGCTCGCGCGCGTGCTGGACGTACGCCCCGTGGACACGGACTCCGGACACCACCTGGTCCACCTCGCCATGAACGCGGGCGACATGAGCCTGGAGGAGCACGGAGTCCTGGTGGACCCCGTGCTGCTGCCGCGCGCGGAAGCGGCGGCCGGTGACGGGGGGCCGATCGGCGTCTACCTCACGGGCAACCTCTGCCTGGAAGGCGACCTCATCACGCGCCGCTCGGTCTACCTGCCCCGGCTGCCGCGAGCGGGAGACCTGCTGGCTTTCGTCAACACCGCCGGATACGCCATGGACTTCCACGCCCACCGCGCGCAGCGGCAGCCGGTCGCGCGGACGGTCGCGGTGGAGCGGAGGGGCGAGTCCTGGAACTGGTGCCCGGACGAGGACTACTGGCCGATCACACCCGTGGGGGAGCCGTCGTATGAGGTATGACAGCATCACCGAGGCCATAGGCAACACGCCTCTGGTGCGCATAGATCCCGCCGTGCACGGCCTGCGCAACGTCGACCTCTACGCCAAACTGGAGATGCTCAACCCGTTCGGGTCTGTCAAGGACCGGCCCGCGTGGCACATGGCCCGGCCCCACCTGGAGGCTGCCGCCGACGGTGACGGGACGGTGGTGGAACTTTCCAGCGGCAACACCGCCAAGGCGCTGGCCCTGCTGGCCGGTATGCACGGCGTGAAATTCAAGAGCGTCACCAACCGCATGCGCGTACCCGAGATCAAGGAACTCCTGCTGCTCATCGGCGCGGAGATCGAGGAACTCCCCGGGCGCAGCGAGTGCCTCGATCCGACCGACACGGACGACCCGCTGACGCACTTCCACCGGGCGCTCTCCGACCCGGGAAGCACGTATCTGCACACCGATCAGTACTTCAACCCCCGCAACGTCGAGGCCCACGCGGAGGGCACCGGCCCCGAGATCGTGAAGGATCTGGACGGCCGGGCGCCGGACTGGTTCATCGCCTGCGTGGGTACGGCCGGTTCGTCGACCGGTGTCGCCAGGGTCCTGCGCGAGCACGACCAGCGCGTGCGGGTCCTCGGCCTGGTCGCCCACAAGTCGGACTTCATACCGGGCATCCGCACCATCGACGAGGTCCACCAGGTCGGCCTGTTCGACCCGGCGACGTACGACATCATCGAGTCGGTCACCTCGGACGAGGCCATCGACGGCATGATCACCCTGATCCGCCGCTGCGGACTGCTGAGCGGACCGACCGGCGGCGCCGCCTACCAAGGGGCGGTTCGGCAACTGCGGTACGCCGACGACGAGCTGGACGGGACGGGGCAGCGCCGCACGGCGGTGTTCATCGTGTGCGACCGGGCCGAGAGCTACCTCAGCTATGTGCGCCAGCGGCGCCCGGAGCTCCTGGGCCGAACGGGCCGTGGGCGGTCCGCGGCGGCCGTCACCGACGCCGAGGCCCGTGCGGAGGCTCGCGTCATCGGGGTGGACGACGCCCGGCGCTGGTCTGCCGAGGGCGATCCTCGTCCACTCGTCGTCGACCTGCGCAGCCCGCACGCCTACGCCGCCCTGCACATCGAGGGCTCGGTCAACATCGTCGACGAGGTGTTCGAGGACCTGCTCCGTGGGGGGCTCCCCTTCAGTAAGCGCACGCCCGTACTGCTCGCCTGTCCCGTCGGCGAGAAATCACTGCGCTACGCTGCCGCACTGTCCCGGATGGGCCACCCGGACGTCCGCAGTCTGGCCGGCGGGATCGTCGCCTGGCGGGACGCGGGCGCACCGCTGGTGCGCGAATGAGCCCGGCCGGCCCGCTCCCCTCCCCGGAGCCTGAGAACCCGCTCTGGCAGCAGGAAGCGAGGGAACAGTTCCCCATCGTCACCGCGCACCCCGAGCTGGCATACCTCGACAGCGCTGCCACGTCCCAGAAGCCACGTGCCGTGCTGGAGGCCGTTCAGACCTACCTCACGACGTCGAACGCCAACGCCGGCCGCGGCACCTACCCCTGGGCCAACCGGACGACGGAGCTGGTGGAGTCGACCCGGGAACGGGTCAAGGAGTTCCTCCACGACCCCGAACCGGGCCGCTCCGGCGTCCACTTCACCAGTGGCACCACCGAGGGCCTGCGTACCGTCGCCCGGGACTGGCTCGTGCCGTACCTCACCGACGGGGACGAGATCCTCGTGCCGTACGCCGACCACCGGGCCAACCTCGACCCCTGGATCGAGGCCCGGCGGCTGCTGGCCGAGCGCGGCGTCGACGTGCGGGTGCGGGCGCTGCCGTACCAAGCGGGCTCCGGGGACTACGACCATCTGGCCCTGGACCGGGCCGTGGGCCCGCGGACCCGCTTCGTGGCCGCCACCCACGTCCACCACGTCTACGGCGGCGACATGAACGTGCACCGCGTCCGAGAAGCGGTCGGCCCGGACGTGGCCATCTGCCTGGACGCGGCGCAGAGCGTCGGCCACCTGCCCGTCCACCTCGACGATCCCTCCCTCGACGTGGACTTCGTGGTCTTCTCCGGGCACAAGGCGATGGCTCTGCCGGGCTCAGGGGCGGTCTGGGCGCGCAACGCGCGGGGGCCGGTGTTCCGGCCGGACGGCTGGCAGGGTACGCCCAACACGACGGGCATCGTCTCGCTGCGGGCCGCTCTCGACTGGCTCGACACGATCGGACCGGAGCGCGTCGCGCACTGGACGACCATGCTGACCACCCGGCTGACGGACCGGCTCGGGCGCCTGGGTCCGTACGAGGTCGTCGGCTGTCGCGCGAGCCTGGCCGCCGACTCCGCCCTGCCCGCCGAGCAGCGCCGACGCGGCATCGTCACCTTCCGGCACCGCGACATCCCCTCAGACGATCTCGGGTTCATTCTCTTCAGCCACGGCTTCATGGTGCGGGCCGACCATCTGTGCCAGGCCGGCTCGGACGGCCGGGACGCCTCGGTGCGCGTGAGCCTGCACGTGTACAACACGGTGGAGGAGATCGACCGGCTGCTGACCGTCCTCGCGTCGTTGGCGTGAATGGCAATTGATAATCGTTACCATCTGTAGATCCGTCGGTGCCCCCGCACGGACGAGAGACAGACGAGGTGACGCACGCTATGGGTGTGAGCATGGCGACGGCCAGGACCTGGGTCGAGCGCTGGGAACGCCAGCAGGAGCGGTACGCGGTGGACCGCGAGGAGCGGTTCACCGTGATCGCCGATGTCGTCGAGCACACCGTCGTCGGCCGCGCCGACCCCCTGCTGCTGGACCTCGGGTGCGGCCCCGGCTCCCTGGCAGCCCGGCTCGCCGACCGGTTCCCGCACGCCGAGATCGTGGCCGCCGACATGGACCCCGTGCTGCTGGAACTGGCGCGCACCCACCATGCCGACGCCGCCCGCTACGTCGACACCGTCATCGGAGCGGACGGCTGGGCCGACGCCCTCCCGCTGGGCCGTCCCTTGGACGCCGCCGTCTCGACGACCGCGCTGCACTACCTGTCCGAGCCGGTGCTGCTGCGCACCTACCGTGCCCTCGCGTCCCTGCTGCGCCCCGGCGGCGTCCTGGTCAACGGGGACCACTTCCCGCCGGACGCGGCGGCCTGCTCGGGGCTCACCGCCCATGTGGGCCGTCGCAGGTCCGAGCGCACGGGCGGCCACGAGCGCGAGGACTGGCAGTCCTGGTGGGACGCCGCGGCTCGGGACCCCGAACTGGCCGACCTGCTCGACGAACGCCGGCGGCGCCATGCGCTCCAGGCCGGCGGCGGCGACGAGCAGGTCACGGTGAGCCGACACGCCGCACTGCTGCGTCGGGCCGGCTTCGCCCACGTCGCGCCGGTCTGGCAGTTCGGAGACAGCGCCGTACTGGTGGCCGTCATGGGGGACACGGGCGGGCTGCCCGCTCCCGCCGGAACCTGAGGTCAGTGGCGGGAGCGGACGCTTGAGGCCGTTGGGGGGACGGGAGTCGCCGCGGCTCTCACAGGGCCAGACTCATCAGGATGTCGTCGCGGTCGTCGCCGGGGGCCACGCGCAGTGCGCCCGGCCACCTGCCGACCTCCGTCCAGCCCGCCTTGCGGTAGAACTCCTCCAGCCCCAGACCTGACCGTACGGCGAGCTGCAACCGCTCCAGCCTCATCTCGTCGCGCGCGACGCCCTGGGCGTGCCGCGTCATCGCGGCGCCGACGCCTCTGCCCCGGAAGCGCACGTGTGTCTGGACGTGGTTCAAGACGCCGCAGTGCGCCGCGAGGGGATGTGCCTCGCGGCGCAGCAGCAGCCAGCCCGCGAGTGCGCCGTCCACCGTCGCCACGAGGAGTCTGCTGTGGTCGGGGGAGAGTTCCCGAGTGATCCTCTCGACCGCCGGGCGGAGCGCGGCCTCGGTCACCGGCGGGAGCGGGCAGCCCATCGGGACGACGGCCCCTCCCGCGTTGACGACCGCCGTCCAGCATGCGACGAGGTCCCGCCGGACGGAGTCGGTGGCGTCATGGGGCCGGCTGAGTTGGGCGATCGTGGTGCCGGGTGCCGTCTCGGACGCTGTCACACCCGCCAGCTTGCCAGCACCTCGCGGATCTCCGCCAGGAGTCGCCGAACGGGGGCGTGCCCTGCCGACCGGGGGCGTGCCCTGCCGACCGGGGAGGCCGGCCATTCAGCAGGTCCCGGAGTGGACAGTGCACACCGAAGCCGGCGAAATGCATACTCGGGAATAGCACCGAGAATCGTTATCGATAGCACGCCGGGTAATTAGCCTGCTTGCCGAGGCACGTGCTCTGTGGGAGCCTCGGCCGCGAGGGTGGAAAACAGGAGAACGCTGAAAGGAACTGCCGCCGCGAAAAGCGCGGTGGTCTGAATTCATGGAGATGAGTGAAGTGGCGACATCCCTGCAACATCAACCGCACCCCGGTCATGACCATGCGCACGCCGCGGGCTGCGGGCACGTGGCGGTCCCTCACGGCGATCATGTCGACTACGTGCACGACGGGCACCTGCACCGCGAGCACGACGGCCACGTGGACGAGTGCGAGGTCGCCGAGCACCGGGAGCATTCCGAACACGCCCACGCACACGGCGAGGGCTGCGGGCATGTGGCGGTTCCCCACGGTGACCACATGGACTACCTGCACGACGGCCACCGGCACGCGGCTCACGGGGGCCACTGGGACGACCACTGACTGTTTCGCGTGCGCCATTCGAGAATGCGGAATGCACCCCATTCTCGGGGGTGCGTTCCGCGTGCTTGCTGTCACGCTGACAGGTGATCAGTCATATTCGGCGCGGTACGGCTCCGTCCTGCCGGTGATAGAGGTCGCGCAGCAGGGAAATCTCGGCGCCGTGATGGATCAGCTCCCTGTTGACGTGCAGGACCCTGTTCTCCATGGGAAACCGCTCGGGACCCGCGAGGGGCGGATTGTCCAGGTCGGCGTCCGAGAGCTCGCGGACCCCCGCGTTCCATCTCCCGTACATCTCATCGAGCTGATTCAGCGCCTCGTCAGCGGTCCCCGCGTACGCGAATGCCTGGGTTTCGAGGTCCTGGCCGCCGAAGTGCCATCCGACCCGGTAGCCCAGGCAGGAGACGATGATGTGCGCCAGCCGCCAGGCAATCGTGGTCACCGGCGCAGGCACCGGGGCAGGGGACGCGAAGTCCATCGTCCATTCCCCCGAGCCTTCCGAGACCGGTGCGGCCGACGTGCCACGTGGGCGGATGCTCCAGCAGCCGCGCACCGGCTCCCAGAAGTACTCCTCGTCGGTAAGACCCTCCAGCCGTGGCCGCAGGTTCTTGCTCCAGTACCAGTCCAACTGGTCCGCGAGTCGCTCGCTTCTCGTCATTTCCGCACACTACATACGGCGGAATCCTGGCCGCGCCCCTCGCGGACGGCCGGGAGCGGCGGCGGAGCGTCTCCTGTACCGCACCCGGTTCCGGCTTCCTTCCGCCGGCCATGAGCGGCCTCTCCCGAGCAGGTGTGCACCGGGCCGGACGGTGCCGTGGCTGCGACCACCGCCCGGCCCGGAGTTTCAGCGCCCCGCCACGGTGGTGAGGGGGTCGTGCTCATGCGCGCGGAGATCGTCGAAGCCGTGGGTGTCCCAGGCGGGGAAGGGGTCGGCCGCCGGCCGGGCTTCGGCTTCCCGCATGAGGCAGGCGGTCAGGGCTGCCCGCAGGCGCGCCGCCTTGAGCTGGGTTCCGATGAAGACGAGTTCCTGGACGTGGAGGCGGTCGGTGTCGCGAGCGGAGTAGGGCTCGAAGCGCACCACTGAACCCGCTTGGGACCACAGCCCCGTTACACGGGAGCGAGTGGCGAGGGTGAAGAAGCCCTTCGATCTGAGGACCTGTCCGTACATGCCGCTGTCCAGCGCCTCCGTCACGAACGACCACAGTCGCCCGGGGTGGAAGGGAGTGTCTGAACGGAAGACGGTCGAGGAGATGCCGTACTCCTCCGTCTCGGGAACGTGGTCACCGTTGAGTTCCCTGACCCAGCCCGGAGCCTGCTGCGCCCGCTCCAGATCGAACCTCGCGGTGCCCAGGACTTCGCCGACCGGTACGCGGCCCCGCTCGGCGGACACGACACGGGCGGCAGGGTTGAGCCGCGAGAGGGTGGCTCGGAGCAGGTCGGCGGAGGTGGTGTCGACGAGGTCGATCTTGTTGAGAACGATGACGTCGGCGAACTCGATCTGATCCATCAGCAGATCGCTGACGGTGCGTTCGTCGTCCTCGTACTGGTCAAGGCCGCGTTGGGTCAGCTCGTCGCCTCCGGCCAGTTCGGGCAGGAAGTTGGCGGCGTCGACGAGCGTGACCATGGTGTCCGGACGGGCCAGGTCACCGAGGGTGGCGCCGTCCTCGCGGGCGAAGGCGAAGGTCGCCGCCACCGGCATGGGCTCGGAGATGCCGGAGGACTCGATGAGGAGGTAGTCGAAACGCCCCTCGCGCGCCAGCCGGTCGACTTCCTCCAGCAAATCGTCGCGCAGGGTGCAGCAGATGCACCCGTTGGTCATCTCGACCAGGCGCTCCTCGGTGCGCGACAGGGCGGATCCACTGCCGCGTACGAGGGTGGCGTCGATGTTCACCTCGCTCATGTCGTTGACGATGACGGCGACGCGCAGGCCCTCGCGGTTACCGAGGACGTGGTTGAGCAGGGTGGTCTTTCCGGCGCCGAGGAAACCCGACAGCACGGTGACGGGGAGGCGCGGCGAGGGTGCGTCGTGCATGCCGTGTCAGCTCTCGGGGCGGAGCAGACCCCGCTCGTACGCCTTGGCGAGCCGTTGGGGTACGAGGTGGGGAGCGCCGTCCACCGTGACCGTCACCAACTGGGATGGTGTGGCCTTCCACTGCGCGCGGCGGTGCCGGGTGTTGCTGCGCGACATCTTGCGTTTGGGTACGGCCATGGTGACCTCCGGGTGCGATCGGTGAGCGAGGCAGACGCTACATGAAAATGAATGTCATTGCTATCCGTGTGGCCGTCCGTGCCTCGACTCCAGGGGCCACTCCGGTCGACGGCGCCGTCCCGGCCTCTGCCGGCGAGGGGGTGTCCGACCGCGCTGACGCCCGTTCTGCCGGGCGTCCCGGACGGGGGGCGGCCTTCCGGGCGGGCGGCGCGGCCGTGCTTCGGTTTTCCGCCCGGAAGTCCAGGTGATGTTCCTGGCCCGTGGACCAGGCCGGTGGTCCATGGGATCTTCGTGTTCGATGCCTTCGCTGTACAGTGAAGGACGCCCTTGACCTGCACAAAGCGGGCAGGGAGCCGTCTTCGAGGAGTCCACAGTGCTGCGTACCATGTTCAAGTCCAAGATTCATCGGGCCACCGTCACCCAGGCCGACCTGCACTATGTGGGTTCCGTGACGATCGACGCCGCCCTGATGGAGGCCGCCGACCTGCTGCCCGGCGAGCTGGTCCATATCGTTGACATCGACAACGGGGCCCGCCTGGAGACGTACGTCATCGAAGGAGAGCGCGGTTCCGGCGTCATCGGAATCAACGGCGCGGCCGCGCATCTCGTGCACCCCGGTGACCTGGTCATCCTGATCAGCTACGCACAGGTCGACGACGCGGAGGCCCGTGCCCTCGTGCCGCGGGTGGTGCACGTGGACGCGGACAACCGGATCGCGGCGCTCGGTGCGGACGCCTCGGCGCCGGTTCCCGGGACCCGCACGGAGCGGAGCCCGCACGCTGTTGTCGCGGGCGGCTGAGTCCGCCGTCCGCGTTTCCCGGGCGAGCGACGTCCTGGGCTGACGAACGAGGAAGCAGGAGCCATGGCGGAGAGCGCGGCTGTAGAGATCAGGGACGACCGGGAACGCGGCAGCCTCGTGGCGTACGAGGACGGCCGGCCGGCCGGGACCGTGGCCTACTTCGCCATGGAGCCGGCCCCCGGCGCACTCGTGGCCGTGCACACGGTCGTCCGGCCCGAACACGAGGGCAAGGGCATCGCGGGGGCGCTCGTCCGGGAGTTCTACGCCATGGCCGCGCGCGAGGGTGTCGCCGTCGTACCGCTCTGCCCGTACGCGGCGAAGTGGGCTCAGCGCCACCCCGACGAGGCGCCCGAGGCGTCGGCCGAGCTCGTCCGTGAGGCGGAGCGGCAGCTCAGGAACCATCCCGAACTGTTCTGACCCGGGCATCTCACGCGCGCGGGTCCGCAGGGGCCGTGCTCCAGGGCGAGCCGGGCGCCGGGCGCCTCTTCGGAACGGGGGCCCGGTCGTCCGGATGGGCGTCGTCGGCGACGACATGCGGTGGGGGCACGGGGCGCCTTTCACGCCGGAGGCCCGGGTCGTGGACCCGGAAGGTCCAAGCGCGTCGCCGGAGTCCTGCCCCCTCCGGACCGCCCGGCGCGTACCACTGCCGCCGGGCGCACGTGTGGATTCGGCAGGCGCGGGCAGCCGCATCGGGAGACGGTGGAGGGAAGCTCCATCTGTCCTTTTCGTGCCGTTGTGGAGGATCGCGATGACCCACCCGTACCCCGACCCCGTACCGCCCTCGCCGACTCCTCCCCCCGTACCGGGCCCGCCCACTCCGGTACCCAGCCCGCCGCCCGTCCCCCCGGGCCCCGGGCCGATGCCGCCCGGTCCGGCACCGGACCCGATCCCGCAGCCGCCCGGGCCGAGCCCGGACCCCGTACCGGAACCGGAGCCCGAGCCCCAGCCCGCCGGGACGTGACGGCGGCCCGGTTCCGGCCCGCCCCGGCAGGACCGGGGCGGGCCGGACTGCCGGCGGCTCTCTGCCCGGGTCCGGAGGCGAACGGCCGGGAGAGGGACGGCACCGCGTCATGGCGGTCGGTCCTGAGCACGGAGACCATGCGTTCCACCAGTCCGGCCCGACCGGGCGCCCGGCGCCGCACGGGGCCGTTCCATGCGGCGACGCGGCGTTCCGTGCCGTGCCGCGAGGTCCGTTCCGTGCGGTTCCGCTCCGGCAAGCTGGCCCCGCCGGCTCAGTCGTCCCGCTCGATCAGCGCGTCCGCGTGCGCGAGGCCGCTCTCCGCCGCAATGTCGTCCATCGACTGAGCGTCCCGCACGGTCGTGAAGGTCACCGCTCCGCCGCGCCCCGACCGCTCCCGTCCCGCGTCGTCCTCACTCACCTCGTTCCGGCCCGCGTCATCCTGGCCCCGGCCGTCCTCTTCCGCCACCGCCCGGAAGGCGTACACCGCGGGACGGGGCAGGCTGTTGTACGCCCACGGGGTGGAGAAGTAGTACGCCCCCGTGTCGTACAGCACGACCACATCGTCCTCGGCCAGCTCCGGCAGCTCCCTGCCGTACGCCACCACGTCCCCCGCGAAGCAGCACGGCCCCGCGATGTCCTGCGCCAGTACCGGGCCCTCCTTGGGGGCGCCGTCCGGGCCGAACGCCGCGATCCGCAACGGCCAGGCGTCGGGCATGAGGACGGTACGGGTGGCGATCTGGGCTCCCGCGTGGGTGAGCGCGATCCGGCGGCCTCCGGCGTCCTTCGTGTACTCCACCCGGGCCCCGATGAATCCGTTCTTCGCCAGCAGCGACCGGCCGAACTCCGTGACGAGCGAGTAGCGCCCGGAGAAGAGGCCCGGCGCGGCCGCCGTCAGGGCCGCCACATACTCCGTGAAGGTCGGGTGCACGGTCTCGCCGGCGAAGTTGACCGGAAGCCCGCCACCGATGTCGAGACTGGTGACCTGCCGGACGCCCAGGGTGTCGTTGATCTCCTCGGCCAGCTCGTACGTCCGGGCCACCCCGGCCGCGATCAGCTCCAACGGGCAGCCCTGGGAACCGACATGGGCGTGCAGCCGGGTCAGCCACGGCCGCTCCCGGAAGGCTCTGACGATCGCCTCGCGGGCCCCCGGGTCACGGAGCGCCACCCCGAACTTCGACGTGTCCGTCGCGGTGCTCATCGGTCCGATCGAGCCACCGCCGACCTGGGGGTTGACCCGGAGCCCGATGACCGAGGCGGTGCCGGGATTCCGGAGGGTGTCGACGCGGCGCAGTTCGTCGAGGCTGTCGGCGTTGACGGCCACGCCGAGGGCGAGCGCCAGCCGGATCTCCTCACGGGTCTTGGCGGGGGAGTCGAGGACCACACGGGACGCGGTGAATCCCGCCTCCAGGGCCAGCCGCAGCTCGCCGGGGCTCGCCACCTCGCACCCCATGCCCCGGTCGGCGAGCAGCCGCAGTACCGGGATGAGCGAGCACGCCTTGGCCGCGAACGTGTGCAGCACCCCGGGCGTCGCGGCGAAGGCGTCGTGCAGGGCCACGACGGAGGCCCGCACCCCGTCCGTGTCGATGAACCCGGCGACCGGGCCGCTCTCGCCCAGCAGCCCCTGCTCGACGGCAGCCCGGACGACGGCGTCGAAGCGTGCGGGTGCGTCGAGGCGTGCGGCGTCCAGATGTGCGGTGGAGTCCAGGGAAGCGGGGGTCGGTGCGGTGCCGCCCCCGTGGTGTGCGGAAGTCGTCTGCGTCATGCGGCCAGAGTCCCTGATGGCTGCCCCCGGGTCGTCGGCGGAACGGGGGCGCTCGGCCGCCCGGCCTCGCGCGGGTGAGCGCCCCCGGGCGGTCAGGCGATCAGGCCGACCACGGCTTCCGGCGTCAGCATCCGGAAGGTGAACGCCTGCTGGAAGTAGAGGTGGACGCTGGTGGCGTCGTGGTCCGCGTAGCCGATCGACAGGTCCTGGCCCAGGCAGAGTTCGAAGTCCCCGCCCCGGGTGGACAGCAGCACTCCGCCCTTGACCGCGGGCGCCCACAGGATCTCGTCGTCCACCAGGCGGCTCAGATGTGTCTTGACCGGATATCCGTGGTCCGAGGTCTCGGCCGCCTCGGTGAACGCGTCCGCGCCGAGCAGCAGCCGGTACGGTCCGTCGACACCGGCCAGCCGGAGCCGCGTCACGGCCTGGCCGACCGCCACCGGGTAGTCCCGTGCGTCGGCCGGCAACGGCAGTGGATCGTGCGAGGAGCCGTCCCGCAGACCGGTGATCCCGGCCGCCCCGTACCCGTCGATGACCGCCATGTCCTCGGCGAAGGCACAGGTGCGCGCGGCGTCCTTGACCGGTTGCCAGTCGCTGTCGGCGGAGCCGCGCTCCACATCGTCCACGGCCCGGCGGGTCACCGTGAACGGCACCCGCCACTCGATGACCGGCATGGACGTACGGGCCTGGGCCACCACGTCCGGGGTGGGCGGGTCGATGCCGGTCAGATGGCCGTCGCCGACGGCGGCCAGCGTCGGACCCGCCGGATCGGACACGTCGACGACCCGGCGGCCGGCGACGTGGCGGCGGAAGGTGCGCCGGGCCTCCTCCTCGATCTCGCCCCAGGCGGACGGGGTGACCGGTGCGAGTTCGCGGTGCAGATTTTTCATCACTGGGCACTTTCCTGCAGGCTGCCGATGCGCAGCGAACCGTGGTCGGGACCTGCCGCGACCGGCTCCTGCCGGACCGGTGCGGGCACTGGTTCCGGCCTGTCCCCGGATCGGGCCAGGACGGGCGGGGGCGGCGGAGCGTCGAGGAAGCCGGCGCGGGGGGCGAAGAAGAGGGAGCCGGTGACCGCCGTGGAGAAGTCGAGGATGCGGTCGTGCGTCCCGGGCGGATCCCCGAGGAACATATTGCGGAGCATCCGCTCGGTCACGTCGGGATCGGCGGCGTACCCGATGAAGTACGTACCGAACTCGCCGTCCCGGAAGCTCCCGAACGGCATGTTCGCCCGCAGGATGTCGCGCTCGGCGCCGTCCGGGTCGGTGATCGTGTTGAGCGCGATGTGGGAGTCGGCGGGCTTGTCCTCGTCGGGGAACTCCACGTCCTCGAACTTGGTGCGGCCGATGACGCGTTCCTGCTCCTCGACGGGGAGCGCGTTCCAGGCGGCCAGATCGTGCAGATACTTCTGCACGACGACGTAGCTGCCGCCCTCGAACGGTGGATCGTCCGCGCCGACCAGCGCGGCTGACCGGGCGTCGTCGCCGACGGGGTTCTCCGTACCGTCCACGAAGCCGAGCAGGTCCCGGTGATCGAGATAGCGGAAGCCGTGCGTCTCGTCCACGATCCGCAGGGCCCCGCCGAGCTTGTCGAGCAACTGGGCCGCCCACGCGTAGCAGACGTCCATCCGCTCCGCCCGGATGTGCAGCAGCACGTCTCCGGGGGTCGCCGGTGCGTGGTGCAGCGGCCCTCGCAGCTCCGGAAACGGGTGGAGGCGAGCCGGGCGCGGCCCGGCGAACAGGCGGTCCCAGGCGCTGGAGCCGAAGCCCGCCACACAGGCGAGACCGGAGTCCGGGTACCGGAAGCCGAGCGACCGCGCGACGGCCGCGAGGTCCGGCAGCACGTCCCGCACCGCGCTCTCACCGCCCGGCTCGATGGTGCCGACGAGAAACAGCGCCGCACTGGTCAACGGCCCCACGACGGGCTGGACGGAGACGGGCTCGGGGACGGGGTCGGGCATGCGCGCACTCCACTACGACGGTGTATGGGCGGTGGTGCGTGGGCGTCGAGGACGGACGGTGGTGCGTGGGCGGACGGCGGTGGTGCGTGGGCGGCGAGAAGGGGGTGCGCGGCCGGGCGGTTGCGAGGAGGGGCGGCGAGGTGGGCCGGCGGTGCCGGGGGGCTGGGGGACGGACGGACGGCGATACGTGGGTGGGGCGAGGAACCGACCGTGGCGCCGTACCGGACCACGAGGAACGGACAGCGGTGTGTCGGCGACCGGGGACGGTGACAGGCAACTGGGCTCGCAGCCACTAACCCACGTCGCGCGACCAGCCGCATCCCGGGAGCGCCGGCCGGGGGAGCGCCCGCCGGGCCGCGCACCGGCCGGCTCGGCTCGGCCCTCGAATCCCCGGCGCGGTGGCCGAACCGGTGGTGCGGACCCGTCGGGGAGTGCGGGCGCGGGGACCGCCGTGCTCACGGGAGCGGGCCGCCGCCCTCTTCGGTGCGGGCGAGCGCTCGCCCGCGGCCCGCTCAGGGCGACGGCGAGGCGGCCGTGTCGCCGCCGGCGGGGCCGGACCCGGGTGCCGGACCGGCCTCCAGGAGCGCGTCGTCGTCCCCCGGCTCGGGGATCACGTGCATGGCGGCCTCCTCGGCCGACGCCGCCGCGCCGTCGATGCCCACGTCACCGGCGGTGAGGGTGGCCGGGGCGCGCCCGTCGGCCTGCTGGCTCAGCCGGCCGGCGCGGGCGACGCCGACCTCGTCGTCCCAGGGCTCCCCGTCACCGCCCGCCAGATCGCCCACACCGTCACCGGCGAAGCCGTCGGAATCGGGTACTTCCCTGGTCAGCCGTGTTTCGAGGGACTCGCCGGTGTGCTGCTCACGGGCCGTGGTGCCGAGGCCGTCCACGGCCCACGGGCGGTCCGGAGGCGAGTACCCCTCGTCCAGGGGGTCGCCGGTGCCGGACGGATCCATGAGCGTGTCCTCGGCGCCGAGCTGCTCTCCGGGGTCGGAAGCCTCGGGCTCCTGGGGCTGGTAGACGTCGTCCCCCCAGTCGGTGTCGCTCATGGCGCGTCCTTTCCTCCAGGAGTACCGATACCGGTGTCCCTGTACGCAATTGCACTCCGGTCCCGCGCCGACCGCAAAGGGAAGATCGGATTCCGGTGCTCGGCCCTTGCTCGGCCGGTGCTCGGCCGGGGGCTCGTCGAGCCCCCGGCGCGGGGTCGGGCACGCGACGTCCGCACCGTCGAATGTCCTGGCACGCGACGTCCGCACCGTCGAATGTCCTGGCACGGGGCGGCCTCCCGCGTCCTGGTACGGGGCGGCCTCCCGCGTCCTGGTACGGGGCGGCCTCCCGCGTCCTGGCACGGGTTGGCTTCCTGGACGGCCGGAAGGGCAGCGGCCGCCCGGCGGCGTGGTGCCGCCGACGGGCCACGCCCCCGCTCAGCCGGCTGCCGGGGCTGCCCCCGCATGCTCCCCACCGCCTCCCCACCGCCTCCCCACCGCCTCCCCCCTCCGGTGGCCCGCCCTCGATGTCCATCGCGGCATCCGCCCCGGTGACTGCCCCGGTCGGGGCGGACGGGGGGTCTTCCCACCCCACGTACACTCGCCCCATGGGACGCAGCGCAGAGCCGAGGACACGCCCGCACCGGGCCGCCTCCGCGCTGCCCCCGGCCGCCGCTCTCGCGGCTGTGCCTCCGGTGCCCGCCGACGCGGCGCCGGGAACGGGCCGTACCGCACTGCACGGCCACGGCTAGCGCTCTACGCGGCGGTGCCTGACAGCTGCACCCGGCGTTCCCGGCCCCGGCGTCATCGCCTCTCGGCCCGCCCCGACTCCTCTCCGCCCCACCCCTCCGTCACCACCTCTCCGGCCCGCTGAGCGCCGGAGCCCACCCTCGCCTCCGGCGTTCGCCGGACGCGAGCGTCACGACCGGCTCCACAGCACCACGCGGCCCATGGCGCACCCGCCCGGGCCGCTTCCCGGCGACGGCCGCACCACCCGGCCCGCGCCGCACTCGAAGGGATCATCGTGAAGCTGAGCGACCTCATGGCCGGGCAGGACCACCACGTGCTGCGGGGGACGGCCGCCCGCACGGACGTCACCGCCGGGGCGACGTTCGACGCTGACCGGGTCACCCCGGGTTCCGTATTCGCCGCGGTGCCCGGCCACGCCGCCGGCGGTCCGGAAGCGGTCGCCCCGGCGGTGGCTCGCGGCGCCGTCGCCGTACTCGTGGACGAACAGGCGCCGCCGCTGCCCGCGGCGCTGGGCGACGTGTGCGCCGTACGCGTCCCCGACGTCCGCAAGGCCGCCGCGGTCCTCGCCTCCCGCTACTTCGGCGAACCGGGCCGGGCGATGGACCTGATCGCCATCACCGGGACCAACGGCAAGACCTCCGTCTCGTACATGACGGAGTCGGTGCTGCGGCTCGCCGAGGGAACCCGGGTCGGAGTGATCGGTACCGCCGGCAGCCGCATCGGGGACGAGCCCATCCCGATGCCTCCTTCGGTGCTCACCACCCCGGAATCGCCCGATCTGCAGTATCTGCTGGGGCACATGCGCGACCGCGCCACCGGCAGCGTCGTCCTGGAAGCCACCTCCATGGGACTGCTGACGCACCGGCTGGACCGTACGTTCATCGACGTCGGCGTCTTCACCAACCTCACCCAGGACCACCTCGACGACCACGGCACCATGGCGAACTACCGGGACGCCAAACTCCGCCTCTTCCAGGGACTGTGCCGCCGCGCCGTGGTCAACGCCGACGACCCGGTCGGCGCCGGGATCAGGGAGCTGATGCCCGACGCCGTGACCACCTACGCGCTGGACGGCGACGCGGACTACCGCGCGAGCGACCTCACCGTGGACGCCTCGGGCACCCGGTTCACCCTGCACCACGACGGCCGCAAGTACCCGGCGGCGATTCCCTCGCCGGGCCGGTTCTCGGTGTCCAACGCGCTGGCCACCGTGGCCGCCTGCCACCTCCTCGGCCACGGCCTGGCCGGTCTGGTCGACGCGCTGGAACGAATGCCGCAGATCCCCGGCCGATTCGAACGCCTCCACACGCCCGGCGGCACCTCGGTGATCGTGGACTACGCCCACTCGCCGGACTCGCTCAGCAAGGTCCTCACCACGATCCGCGGCTTCGCCCGGGGCCGACTCATCACCGTCTTCGGCTGCGGCGGCGACCGGGACACCACCAAGCGCGCCGAGATGGGCGCCATCGCCGGGGCCCATTCCGACCTGTGCGTCCTGACGTCCGACAATCCCCGTCACGAGGACCCCGAGGCCATTCTCGACCAGATCGCCCCGGGCATCGCGTCGACCGGGACGCCGTTCGAGCGGATCACCGACCGCCGCCTGGCCATCGCCGCCGCGCTGGTGGAGGCGGGACCGGCCGACATCGTGCTCATCGCGGGCAAGGGCAGCGAACCCCACCAGAGCGTCCGGGGCGAGCTGCTGCCGTTCAGCGACATGGCCACCGTGCGCGAGCTGATCGGCGCGTAGGCGCGCGCACGCGCAGGCGTGCGGGTGGACGGTCGGGCCCGCGCCAGGAACGCCCGCGCACGGGAACGCCCGCGCCCAGGAACGCCCGCGCACAGGCGCACACCCCGCACACCGGTACGGCCGTGGGCGGGGGCGCGGATCGGCAACTGCGCAGGCGAAGATCAATCCGTTGGCCGTCGCATCCGTCGGGCTGGAATGCTGGGCCGGCCGCACCGATCGCCGGAGGCGGCCGGAGCAGGAGGAGCGGCAGCCGTGGACGTCTACACGACGAAGTCCGGGATGGTACGGGGGCTGCGCGCGGCCCGGGACCCCGGCATCGTCGCCGTACTCGGACTGCCGTACGCGGCACCGCCTTTCGGAGCGCGACGGTTCCGGGAGCCCCAGCCGCCGGAGCCCTGGGAGGGCGTGCGCGACTGCACCGCTTTCGGCCCCGTCGCCCCCCAGTCGGCCGAACTGCCGGGCGCGCCGGCCTGGTCGCCCGGTGACGAGGACATCCTCACGCTGAACATCTGGACGCCCGCCGACGGCCCGGGGGACCTGCCCGTGCTGGTCTGGATCCACGGCGGCGCGTACGCCTTCGGGTCCTCGGCCCAGCCCGACTTCGACGGCACCGTACTGGCAGGGCAGGGGCTGGTCGTCGTCACCCTGAACAGCCGCCTCGGCTTCGAGGGGTTCGGCCATGTGCCCGCCGCCCACGGCGGCACACCCTCCGCCGACACCGCCGACGGCACACGCTTCCCCGCCGCGGCCACCACCGGCCCCTTCCCCGACAACCGGGGCCTGCTCGACCAGATCGCCGCCCTGGAGTGGGTCCGCGACAACATCTCCGCGTTCGGCGGTTCGCCCGAGCGGGTCACTCTGGCCGGGCAGTCGTCGGGCGCCACTTCCGCGGCCTGTCTGACCGTGGCCGAGCGGGCGCGGGGCCTGTTCGGCCGGGCCGTCCTGCACAGCGCCGTCAACGCCTTCGCCACCCTGGAGCAGGCGGCCCGCACCACGGCGGAGGTCGCCGCTGCGGCCGGTGTGCCCGCCACCCGAGCCGGGCTCCTCGCCGCCCCGCCCGAGACGCTGGTGGCGGCCACGGACCAGGTCTGCGAACGGTACGCGCGCGATCCCGCATCGGGGCAGCGCCACTACGACCCGGCGATCCACGGCCCGGTCGCCGACGGGGTCCTCCTGACCGCCGACCCGCTGGCGGCCCTGGCGGCCGGGGCGGGCGGCGCGGTGGAGCTGCTGGTCTGCCACACCACGGAGGAGTACTGGCTCCTGGACGCGGTCGGCAGCAGTGCGAAGATCACGACCGACGAGCAACTGGCGGCCTTCGCCGCCGACTACGGGCTCCCGGCGCCGCTCGTGGAGGGGCACCGCGAGCGCCTGCCGGACGCGCCGGTCCTCGATGTCTACCTGTCCCTCTACTCCGGCCTCCTGTTCGCCGAATACAGCACCCGCCTGGCCGAGGCCCACGCTCATGCGGGTGGTCGCGCCTTCCTCGCCCGCTTCGACCGCCGCCGGGACCGTGCGGGGCAACGGGTGCGTGCCTGGCACTGCGCGGACATCCCGTTCGCCTTCGGCAACCTCCACGAGGAGAGCGTCCACTTCCTGGTCGGCGGCCCGCCCGGCGCGGCCGACCAGGAACTCTCCCGGCGCATGACGCGTGCCTGGGCCCGGTTCGCGGCGCAGGGCGACCCTGGCTGGGACCACCTCGGCGCACCCGCCGCGAGCGGGGCGACGGTACGGGTCTGGCGTACGGCGGAGGAGGAGGCGGACGCCGCACGGCGGCCGGGAGACGTGTGGGCCGAGGGCGGGCGCGGAGCGGAGGACGGCTTCCGCGACCTGTGGCGTACGGCCGGTCTGCCCCTGCTGGCCCCCTGAGGGCACGCGGCCCGGCCGAGGCGCACCGCCCGCCCCCGAGGGTCCGGGCGAGGGGCCGCCCCGCCGAGGCGAGGCCGGTCCCTCGCCGGGGCGAAGCCGCCCGCACGAGCCCGGCGGGTGCGTGACACCGGCATCCGCGGACTTCAGCGCCGTGCCAGGGCCAGCACGCTCAGCCCGAACATCAGCACGCCCAAGGGGAGATGGACCGACGGAACGTGCACGATGCCGACCGCCACCTGGACCGAGGCAAGGATCAGGAAGCCGGACGCGTGCAGGACGGGGCGCGGCGAGCCGCCGCCCGGCTTCCAGGCGAGCACCGCGGCGAGTACGTACAGCATCGACGCCCCGTACATCACGCGCGCTCCGACGCTGTGCAGCGTCTCCCCGTAGGACGAGGTCATCAGCAGTCCGGAGGAGACCGCCTGGAGAAAGATGGTCAGGGTCTGCAGAGCGATCGCGATCCGCAGAAAGGAAAAGCCGTGCCGTGTCGTCGTCCGGGTGGTCATGCCACGCCCCCTGTGCTCTCCGCCCGTGGGCGGTCGATCGATAAGGTCTCACCAGTCCGACGAAACGGGCCCGCGAAAGGTCAGGCGACGGCCGGGCGAAGGGCGGGCGGGGGCCGGGCGAAACGCCGGGCCGGGGGGGCAGGCGAGGAGGGGGCCGAAAGCATGGGGGCGCTGGGGTCGGGTACCGGCGGGATTGCCGGTGAGCGCGGTCAACTGATCAATGTCGCCTACCGGTTGCTGGGATCGCTCGCCGAGTCCGAGGACGCCGTGCAGGATGCCTACGCGCGCTGGTACGCCCTGCCGCGCAGCCGGCGGGAGGAGATCGTGTCGCCCGGCGCCTGGCTGACGACGGTGACCAGCCGCCTCTGCCTGGACGTGCTCGGCTCGGCGCGGGTCCGGCGTGAACGCTACGTCGGCGCGTGGCTGCCCGACCCGCTGCCCGCCCCCGTCGTACGCGCGCACGGCCATGGCTCCGACCCCGCCGACCGGATGATCCTGGACGAATCGGTGGCCATGGCCTTCCTCGTCGTCCTGGAGACGATGACCCCCGCCGAGCGGGTGTCGTTCGTCCTGCACGACGTCTTCCGTTACCCCTTCGCCGAGATCGCCGGTGTCCTCGGCCGGACCCCCGCCGCCTGCAAGCAGCTCGCGGCCTCCGCCCGGCGCCGGGTCCCGGCCGCCCCGGTCCCGGCGGCGGCGGACGCACGGACGGAAGCGGTGCGGCGCGTGAAGGAGGCGTGGGAGAACAAGGACATCGCGGCTCTCGTCGACATCCTCGACCCGGCCGCCGTGATGACCGCGGACGGTGGCGGCCTGGCCGGTGCCGCCCTGCGCCCCGTCGAGGGAAGCGCGCGGATCGCCCCGTACATGGTCGCCGTCGCGGACCGGGCTCCGGGGCTCGTGCTGCTGGAACGGTCGGTCAACGGTGCGCCCGGCCTGGTGGGGCGGCGGGACGGCGTCGTCGTGACCGTGGCCTCGTTCGACTTCGTCGAGGGCCGCGTCTCGCGGATCTGGGTGGTCCGCAACCCGGAGAAACTGCGGACCTGGGCCTCTCACCAGGGCGGCGAGGAGGAGGCCGGGGCGCCACGCGAGCGCTGACCGCATGAGCTCGCCGACCGCATCGGGTCAACGAAAGCCCGGGACAGGCGACGTGATGCCCCGACACTCCCGGTGACCCGCCCCGGGGAGGCGTTCGGGGGCCGCGCCCGGGCCGGGAACAGCCCGGGATCCGCCCCGCCTCCTCCGGCCCGGATGCGCCCACCGTTCGCAGAACGCCGGATGTCGGCCGGAACGCTGTGTCATCCGCCGACGGTCGGTGTTCACGCTCCTTTCAACCGGCACCGCACACGTCGTGTGTGATTGGCATGGACCTGACTATGGAACTCCGCTACAGTCCGGGACGGCGTACCTGAGAGCGCTCTCACCCAGTACGGCCAGCATGCGTTCCCGGGCGCCTCCCGTTCCACCCCCACGTCGCTGGAACAACAGGAAGGGTCACTCCCTTGAGACACGCAACCGTGCTGCGGACCGGTCTGTCCGCACTTCTGCTCCTCGGCGCCTGGGCGGCCGCCGGCCCGTCGTCCGCCTCCGCCGCCCCCTCCGACTCCGCGCGGGCCCCGGCCTCCGCCGCTCTGCTCACCGCGATGCAGCGCGACCTCGGCCTCAGTGAGGGCCAGGCCCGCGCCCGGCTCGCCGACGAGAAGGCGGCCACCGCCCTGGAGCCGAAGGCGCAGCGCGCCGCGGGCTCCGCCTACGGCGGCTCCTGGTTCGACGCGAAGTCCGGCAAGCTGATCGTGGCCGTCACGAACGCCGAAAAGGCCGAGGCCGTACGGGCCGCCGGCGCCGGCGCCCGGCTCGTCGAGAACTCGGCCGAGCGGCTCGACGCGGCGAAGGCGCGCATCGACGCCCTGCCCGCACCGGCCGGGGTGAGCAGCTGGCACGTCGACCCGGCGTCCAGCAGCGTCATCGTGAACGTCGTCGCCTCCGAGCAGCGTGACAACGATGTCCGCTCCTTTGTCGCCAAGGCCCGTGAGGCCGGGCCCGTGACCGTGAAGACGACCGCCGAAGCTCCGCAGACCTTCGCCGCGGGGACGGTCGGAGGTGATCCGTACTACACGGGCAACGTCCGCTGTTCGATCGGATTCTCCGTCCATGGCGGCTTCGTCACCGCCGGGCACTGCGGCGGCGCCGGTCAGTCCGTGCGCGGCTGGGACGGCTCGGCCATCGGCCACTTCCAGGGCTCGTCCTTCCCCGGCAACGACTACGCCTGGGTGAACGTGGCCAACGGCTGGTGGACCGTGCCGGTCGTCCTCGGCTGGGGCACCGTCTCCGACCAGCTCGTCCGCGGTTCGAACGAGGCGCCGATCGGCGCCTCGATCTGCCGCTCCGGTTCCACCACGCGCTGGCACTGCGGCAGGGTCCTCGCCAAGAACGAGACGGTCAACTACAGCCAGGGCGCCGTGCACCAGATGACCAAGACGAGCGTCTGCGCCGAGGGCGGCGACTCCGGCGGTTCGTTCATCAGCGGCGACCAGGCCCAGGGCGTCACCTCCGGCGGCTGGGGCAACTGCTCCGGCGGTGGGGAGACCTGGTATCAGCCGGTCAACGAGATCCTCAACCGGTACGGGCTGACGCTGCACACCGCGTGATCCGGGGGAGCCGCCCCGCCGTCCTCCCCGGCGGAGCGGCTCCAGCCGGCGGGGGCGCCGTCCCGCGCCGAGGCGTACGCGGTCCGGACCTCCGACGATGCGCAGGACGGGAACCGAGCCCGTGAGGCTGCTCGCTCTTCGAGTGCTCGGCGGCCGCCGGACAGGGCCTGGCGTGCACCGCGGTGGATCTGGACCCCGCGCCCCGAACCGTTCGGATGCGGCCGGCACACCTCAGCGGTTCCAGGACCCCACTCGTGCACAGCGGCTGGGAACGGTAGCGTCCCCGGCATGGACTCTCGTACCACCGTTGAGCGCGCTCAACGCCTCAAGCAACTGCACGCCGCGTACAAGCCGCTCGTGCTGCCGACCGTATGGGACGTCTGGTCCGCGCGGACGGCAGCCGATGCCGGGTTCCCCGCGCTGACCATCGGCAGCCATCCGCTGGCCGGGTCCCGGGGGGCCGACGACCAGGAGGGGCAGACCTTCGAGGAGGTGCTCGCCGCCGTCAGGCCGATCATCGCGGCGGTCGACGTTCCCGTCTCCGTGGACCTGGAGGCCGGCTACGGGCAGAAGCCCGCGGACCTCGTCGCCGGTCTCATCGAGGCCGGCGGCGTCGGTCTCAACATCGAGGACACCGTCCACTCGGAGGGCGGACGCGTGCGCAGCACGCAGGAGCACGCGGGCTACATCGCCGGACTGCGCGCGGCGGCCGACGACGCGGGGGTCCCGGTCTGGGTCAACGGACGCACCGACCTCTTCCTGCACGCGGAGAACCCCTCCGACGTCCTCGACGAGGCGATCGAGCGACTGCGCGCCATGGAGCAGGCCGGCGCCGACAGCGTCTACCCGGTGCGTATTCAGGACAACGACGACCTGCTCGCGGCGGTGACCGGATCCGTCGCCATTCCCGTGAACTCCACAGCTCATCCCGTCAAGCACGATCTTGAGCGCTTCCGCCGTCTCGGCGTCGGCCGGATCACCTACGGTCCGCTGCTGCAGTTCGCGGTGACGGACGCGATGAAGGACATGCTCGGGCCGTGGGCACCCTGACGGCTGCCGGCCCGGCTCGTGTTCGCCGGCGCGGGGGTGGTGGACGGCTTCCGTCGGCCGGCGTCACTTGACCGCTCCCGCCGTCAGGCCGGCGACCAGGTACCGCTGGAGGAGCAGGAACCCGGCGACGATCGGGACGCTGACGACGAGGGAGGCGGCCATGACCTGGTTCCAGTACACGTCGTTCTGCGTGGCGTAGCCCTGGAGGCCGACGGAGAGGGTCCGGGTGGCGTCGTTCGTCATGACGGAGGCGAAGAGCACTTCGCCCCAGGCCGTCATGAAGGAGTAGACGGACACGGCGACGATCCCGGGCACGGCGGCCGGCACGACGACCTGGAAGAGGGCGCGGACCGGGCCGCAGCCGTCGACCAGGGCCGCTTCGTCCAGGTCTCGGGGGATGGAGTCGAAGTACCCGATCAGCATCCAGATGGAGAACGGAAGCGAGAACGTCAGATAGGTGAGGACGAGTCCGCCGCGCGAGCCGTACAGGGCGACGCCGGTGCTGTTGCCGATGTTGACGAAGATGAGGAACAGCGGAAGCAGGAAGAGGATCCCCGGGAACATCTGGGTGGACAGCACCGTGACGGTGAAGACCCGCTTGCCCCGGAAGCGGTAGCGGCTCACCGCATAGGCGGAGAACACCGCGATGGTCACCGACAGCACCGTCGCCGAGCCCGCCACGATCAGCGAGTTGACGAAGTACTTGGCGAGCGGGACCGTCTCCCAGATGTCGAAGTACGGCCGGATCGTCAGCGTGGACGGGACCCACTGGAACTTCCCCGACACGTCCTGGAGCGGCTTCAGCGAGCTGCTGACCATCACGTAGACGGGCAGCAGGACGAAGCCGGCGAGCAGGGTCAGGACGATGCGCCGGGTCCAGAGGAAGGACTGCGGCGCCGCCATCGGCGAGCGGGTCCGCGACCGTGCGGCGCGGGCCGGCCGCGTGAGGCTAGACATCGGAGCCCTTCCTTCCGCGCGAGGTGAGGAACAGGTAGCCGGCCGTCACCAGCAGTAGGAAGAGCAGCAGCAGGACCGACATCGCGGAACCGGTGCCGAAGTTCCAGGTGACGAAAGACGACTGGTAGATGTGGATCGAGATCAGGTCCGCGCTCTCCGGCGCCGATTTCCCGAACAGGACGTACGGAGTGTTGAAGTCGTTGAACGTCCACAGGAAGAGCACCAGGACCAGGACCTGGTTGACCGGGCGCAGCGAGGGCAGCGTGATCCGGCGGATCTGCTGCCAGACGCCGGCGCCGTCGATCGAGGCGGCTTCGTACAGTTCGCGCGGGATGTTCTGGAGCCCCGCCATCAGCATGAGGAAGGCGAACGGCCAGCCCTTCCACACCGAGACGATGATCAGGGTGTAGAGGCTGTTGTCGCCGATCAGCCAGAACGACGGTTCGTCGGTGATGCCGAGCTGGTCGTGCAGGACGTGGTTGATCAGGCCGTTGTCCCGCTGGAACATGAAGGCCCAGGTGATGACGGCCGCGTAGACCGGCAGGGCGTAGGGGACGAGGAAGAGGGCCCGCAGGATGCCCCGGCCCCGGAAGCTCTCCTGGAGGAGGATCGCCGCCGCGGTGCCGAGCAGCCAGGCGAACCCGACCGAGAAGAACGTGAAGACGCACGTGACGAGGAAGGAGTGGAGCAGGGCCTCGCCGATCGGCGCGTCGAAGTCGACGGCGATCCCGTAGTTGTCGAATCCGGTCCAGGGCGCCGCTCCCCAGTCGTTGATGAAGAACTGCGTGAGCTGACGGAAGCTCATCACGATCCCGATGGCCATCGGGACGATGTGGATGAGCAGTTCCAGCAGGACGGCGGGCAGGAGCAGGAGGTAGGGCAGTCCGCCTCGGCGGATCCGGTCGGGGATGCGCGGCAGCCTTCTGCGCGCACCCCCGGTGTCCCGGCTCGCGCCCTTGCCGGCCGACGTGCCGGCCTCGGCGTCCGTGGTGATGGTGGCGGTCATGGGATCAGGGCCTCACTGCTGCATCGTCTGCTGCGCCTTTTCCAGGCGTGCCCTGACGGACTTTTCGGTCACGGGGCGTCCGGCCGCCGCGTCCGCCCACAGTTCCTTGACGGCGGTCCCCACGGCCGTCTCGAACTGCGACTCGTTCGGGACTTGGGGGAGAGGTGCGGCGCTGGTGGCGAGCGTGTCGCGGAGGACCTTGAGGTCGGGGGCCCCGAACGCCTCGTCGGCCTGTGCGGCCTTGACCGGCGGGATCGATCCGTAGGTCTTGTTCAGCAGCTTCTGCTCGGCGTCGCTCGTCATGAACTTCACGAACTTCTTCGCGCCGTCGATGTTGTCGCTGTTCTTGAAGACGGCCATGTTGATGCCCGCGACCATGGAGTTGGTCTGCTTGCCGGCGCCCGGGACGCCGGAGGGGACCGGCACCGGGGCGGCGCCCCAGTCCTCGGGCTTCATGCCCTGGGCGGCGAAGGTGGAGGCGGCGGCCTGCCACAGCACCATCGCCGTCCTGCCCTTGGCGAAGTCGGTGAGCGACTGGTTCTGGGCGTACTCCGCGTTGCCCGGAGCGATTATCTTGTCCTTGGCCATGAAGTCGATGTACTGCTTCACCGCCGCGACCGCCTTGTCCGAGGTGAAGGTCGCCCTGCCCTCCTCGTCGAAGAAGTCGGCGCCGTGCTGCCGGCCCAGGACGAAGGTCTGGTGGATGTTGTTGGAGAGGTTGCCGCCTTCGGCGCCCAGACCCCACTTGCCGTCCTTGGACAGCTTCTTGCCGACCGCGACCAGCTCGTCCCAGGTGGCCGGCGGCTTCTCGACGCCGGCCTCGGCGAACATCTTCTTGTTGTAGTAGAGGGCGTACGCCAGGGAGTACAGCGGCACGGCGGCGGGAGGCTCGCCCGCCTTGCCGGCCGAGGCGACCGCCGAGTCGACGAAGCGGTCCCGGCCGCCGATCGCCTCGAAGTTCTCCTCGTCCCACGGCAGGAGCGCGCCGGTCGCCTGGAGCGAGGCCGTCCAGGTGTTGCCGATGTTCAGCACGTCCGGGCCCTGGCCGGAGGCGGTGGCGGCGAGGATCCGGTTCAGCAGGTCGGCCCACGGCACGACCTCCAGCTTCACCTCGATCCCGGTCTCCTTCTCGAACTTCTTCAGCTCGGGAGTGAGGATCTCCTTGTCGGCCTCGATGCTGGGGCCCTGGTTGGACGCCCAGTAGGTGAGGGTCTTCGGCGACTGGTTGCCGCCGCCCGACGTCGTGCCGCCGCCACAGCCCGTGGCGGCCGCGGCGACGGCGAGGGCGAGGGTGACGGCACTGGCGGCTCTGACATGACGCATGCGAGGTGGCCCCTTTCCGGGGATGGCTGCGTTCGGGAACCGAACGGCCTCCATGACTTAAATTATGCCGTGATTTAAGAGGTGAGAGAAGGTCGCGTCAAGGTGTGGGACCGGGTATGTTCCTCAACGGGAAGGAGCAACATGGCCGAGCGCAACAGACGGACCGTGCGTGACCTGCGGCGGGGCAACCGGGCGAGGGTGTTGCAACGGTTGTATTTCGACGGCCCGTTGAGCCGTCAGGAGCTCGGACCGGTGACGGGGCTGAGTTCGGGATCCATCAGCAACGTCGTCGCCGAACTGTCCGCCGAGGGACTGCTGGAGGAGGCCGGCGTCGTCGACTCGGACGGTGGCCGCCCCCGTACGCTGCTGCGCGTCGCCCCGGACGGCGGGCTGCTCGTCGGCATCGACATCGGCGAGACCCGGGTCCGCGTCGAGCTGTTCGACCTCTCCCTGACCGAACTGGCCCGCACCGAAAGGCCGCTGGCCCAGCACGGCTACGACGTCGAGCGCATCGTCGCCCACGTCCGCACCGGCGTCGCGGATGTCCTGCGTGTCGCGGGCGCGGACCCCCGCCGGCTCCTCGGCATCGGCATCGGAGTCCCCGGCATCATCGAGCGGGACGGCCCGGCCGGCCCCGACGGTGCGCGCAGCGCGGTCGTGCACGGCCAGACCATCGGCTGGCGCGCGGTCCCCTTCGAGCAGCTGCTCCGCGAAGCGGTCGACGTGCCGCCCGAGGTGCCGCTGTTCATCGACAACGGCGCCAAGACGCTCGGGCAGGCCGAGATATGGTTCGGCGGCGGCCGGGGCGCGGGCGCCGCGGCCATCGCCCTCATCGGCTCGGGCGTGGGCGCCTGCGTGGACCGGGGCGACATCCTCGACGAGGACCGCACGAGCCTCGCCCTCGAATGGGGCCACACCACCATCCAGCTGCGGGGCCGCCGGTGCCGATGCGGCTCGGTCGGCTGCCTGGAGGCGTACGCGGGCGCGGAAGCCCTGCGTGAGCGCTGGCGCGAGGCGGGCGGCCCGCTGCCCGAGGACGCCGACGACGAGACCGCGCTCGCCGCCCTGCTCGCCGCCGCCTATCCCGAGCCCCGCGGCCCCGCCCCCGACCCGGTGGCCCTCTCGCTGCTCGACGAGACGGCCGAATACCTCGGCGCGGCCCTCGCCGATCTGGTCAACCTCTTCCTGCCCGAGCGGATCCTGCTCGGCGGCTGGGCGGGGCTGCTCATCGGCCCCCGTCTGCTCCCCGAGATCCGCCGGTACGCGAACGAGTACGCCCTGAGCCACGCGGCGGCCCGCACCACCATCGAGATGGGCCGCCTCGGACCGGACGCGGTCACCGTGGGCGCGGCCACGCTCCCGCTCGCCGACTTCCTCACCCGGGGCGGCAGCCGCACGGCGCCGGGCAGCACCGGCGCGCCGCCCCGCAACGCCGTCCAGGCGGTCCGGGAACGCCACCGAACCCCGACGGGCTGAGGAAAGCCCGGCGGGGCTCGTCCGGGCCGGAGCCCGTGGGCGCGCTGCCCGCGCGTCGGCCGCCCCGGTGCCGGGGCCCGTCCCGCGTCAGCCGCCCGCACGCCCGCCCGCGTCCGTGCCCGACGCGGTCCAGCGCGGGTCCACCCGGTCCAGCCACGCGTCCTGGCCGTCGGCCAGCGGGCGCTCCAGAGGAAGCGGCGCGAACCGGCAGGCGAACCGCATCCCCGCGTCGGCGCCGTCGCCGCGCACCCGGTGCTCCCACGCCGGCGACCCGCCCGGCGGGGCGTCGAGCAGGAAGAAGGAGGTCAGCCGGGGCTGCCCGGTGCCGGGATGGGGCCGCTCGTCCACCGCGATCCGCCGGACGACCCGGGCCCCGGTCAGCCCGGTCTCCTCGGCGACTTCGCGCAGGACCGCCCGCTGGGCGTCCTCGCCCGGCCCGACCCCGCCGGCGGGCACCTGGGTGCCCGCATCGGGGGAGTCCACGTGGTCGAACACGAGAAGAGCCGGGAAGGGGTGACGCCGGATCACGTAGGCGGCGACCCGGACGCGGGGCTCGGCTGCGGGAGAGGTCATGCGGGCATCCTCGCGCACACCGCCGGACCCGCCCCGCCGGACCCGCCCCGCCGGACCCGGCCTCCCGGATCACCGGAGCCACCCGGCACACCCCGCACGCGCGTCCTCGGGGCGGAGGCGCACACCGAGGGGCTGGGGATCGGAATCCGGCCACGGATCGGCCGGGGGCGGCCGACTATCACGTTTTGCTTGTGATCAGTCACGGCACGGACCTACGTTGCCCCTGGCGAGATGTCTCAACGCAAGTGGGGGAGCCACGTATGGCCGCGAACGGACGGCACCGCAGATACCAGCCGAGCCGGATCAACCGTGTCTCGCTCACGGTGACCGCGGGCGGCGCGGGTCTTGCGCTCCCGCTCATCGCCGCGACCTCGGCGGGGGCCGCGTCGGGTGAGGTGTGGGAGAAGGTCGCCGCCTGCGAGTCCAGCGGCGACTGGACCGTCAACACGGGCAACGGCCATTACGGCGGGCTACAGTTCAGCGGCTCCACCTGGGAGGCGTTCGGCGGCACGCGTTACGCGCCGAGCGCCGATCGCGCCACCCGGGACCAGCAGATCGCCATCGCGGAGAAGGTGCTGGAGGGTCAGGGCCCCGGCGCCTGGCCCACCTGTTCCGTACGGGCGGGGCTCTCCCGGGGCGGGGACGCGCCCAACACCGCCCCGGCGGAGACCGACACGCAGAGCGCGGGAAACAGGCCCGTGCGGGCCCCGGCGCCGCAGAGCGCACCGCCCGGACAGCAGCAGGCCCGCCCCGCCGCGGCGACGCCCACCCATGTGCCGGGCAAGCGTGACTCGTACACCGTCGCGAGCGGCGACTCCCTCTCCGGGATCGCGTCCGCCCAGCGGGTGCGCGGAGGCTGGCAGGGCCTCTACGCGGCCAACCGCACCGTGGTCGGGAGCGACCCGGACCTGATCTTCCCCGGCCAGCGGCTGAGCCTCGACCGGAGCGGGGCGCCGAAGGCGGGGGAGGGAAGCGCCTCCGGAAAGCCCGGGCGGAAGACCGCCCCGAAGCCCCCGGCGGCGGCGCCCGAGGCGAAGAAGACCGAGCAGCGCGATTCCGCTCCCGAGAAGGGGGCGCCCGCGTCGGTCGCGCCGAAGAAGGAAGCCCCGAAACAGCGGACACCGGAACAGCAGGCGCCGAAGAAGGAAGCACCGAAGGAAGCACCGGGGAAGGCCGCCCCGCAGAAGGAGCGGCCCGCTCCGGAGCGGGCCGTGAAGCACTCCGGTTTCAGCGCCCCGGTGGCGGCCGGCACCGGCACTCCCTACCGGCAGGCCGGCGGCTGGTCCAGCGGATACCACACCGGGGTGGACTTCCCCGTTCCCACCGGGACATCGGTGAAGTCGGTGTCCTCGGGACGGGTCGTGTCGGCCGGCTGGGCCGGAGCGTACGGCTACGAGGTCGTCATCCGGCACAACGACGGCAAGTACAGCCAGTACGCCCACCTCTCCGCGCTCCATGTACGCGCCGGGCAGTCGGTCTCCGGCGGGCAGCGCATTGCCCGCTCCGGCTCGACGGGCAACAGCACGGGTCCGCACCTGCACTTCGAGATCCGCACGGGCCCCGGCTACGGCTCGGACGTCGACCCGCTCGCCTACCTCCGGGCGGGCGGCGTCAGGCTCTGAACGGGCCGGGCGGAGAGCGAGTGGCGCAGGCCGCCGCCCCGTAGCCGCTTCGTGACCGGGCCGGGCCTGCCGAACTCCACCTGCGGCACCGCGTGCCCCGGCGGCAGGGGCGACGCGGCGCGTGCCACGGGCAGCCGCCCGGGCAAGGGCGGTGACGGCGGGAGAGGTGGGTCCTCCCGCGCCTCCGTGCCGACGACCGTGTCCTTCCGCCCGAAGTCCGAGGCCGGACGCCGGGCGGCGGGGCCTGCCGACCCCGCTGCCGTACGCCGTTCTCCGGTCCGCTCCGAGCTCAGCCGCTCCGAGCTCAGCCGCTCCCGGGTCAGCATGATCAGGCCGCCGGCCGCCAGCGCCCCGCACGAGAGCGCCAGGGCGGCGCCCGGGAGGCCGAGGCGGAAGTGCTCGCCGAACAGGGTGATGCCGATCGCCGCTGCCACCACCGGGTTGACCACCGTCACCGTCGCCAGCGGAGCCGTGAGCCCCGCGCCCCGGTAGGCGGCCTGGGACAGAAACAGGCCCGCCGCCGCGAGCCCGGCGATCACCAGCAGCGTCGGCAGCCCCGAACGGACCGAGCCGGACGTCCACTCCACGGCCACGGTCTTGGTGAACACGGAAGCCATGCCGAACGCCGCGCCCGCGCCCGTGGCCAGGACGACGCTGCGCAGCACCGGCCGGCGCAGCGTACGGGCGAACACGACGAGCGCGCCGACGGCGCCGAACGTCACCGAGGCCAGCAGCGCCTGCTCGGGGCCGTTCAGGGTGTGCGGCTCGGCGTTCCCCGTGAGCGCCAGCAGGCCGCCCAGCCCCACCGTCGCCATCAGCGCGCCGCGCCAGGCCGTCGCCCCCGCCCGCCGCCCGACGAACAGGGCAGCCATCGGCAGGGCGAAGACGATCGTCAGGGCACCGAGCGGCTGGACCAGGCTGAGCGGACCGTAGGCGAGCGCCACCACGTGCAGGACCGCACCCGTCCCGTTGAGGAGGACGGCGACCCACCACACGCCGTTGCGCAGCAGAGTGCGCGAGGAGTTGTCACCGGTCGCGGCCACGCGCTCCTGGATGATCGCCCCGGCCGCGTAGGCGACCGCGGAGATCAGTGACAGCAGCACGGACCACGCAAGGGAACTCATGTACACCACGATGTCCCGTCCGGGGCCCCACGTCGTCGTCCTTGAGACTGCACTTCGGCGTACTGCCCCAGGAGTACGCCCGTCGCACCGACGTCCTCCTCCCGACGGTAGTCCTGCCGCCCCCCAGCCGTCAGAAGTAGCCGCCCGGCGGATACGGTGAGCCGCGGGGACAGCACAGCGGGTGGCGTACGGCGCTCACGGGAGCCGCCGGCGGACGGACCGGGACACCGAGAGGGAGCAGGGTATGGACCTGACGCTACTGAGCTCGGTCGGAGGATTCTTCGCGCTGCGGACCACTCCGGTGCCCGGCGGCGCGCACCGGCCGCTGGAGCGGTTGTACGCGGGGGAGGACGGTCCTCTCACCGCGCGTGTCGACCGGGTCGCGGCGCGCCTCGCGGCTCCCGAGCGCAGGGTCGCCGCCTCCATCGCCCATCTCGGGCTGGCCGCTCGGCTCTGGTCCCTCGCCCTGGGCCCGGCAGCGATCTTCGGACGGATGCCCGCACTGACGCCCGGCGCCCTCCACTGGGACCCGTCGTCCACCTCACCGGACGACCTGTGGCTCGCGGGGACGGCGGAGCTGCCCGGCACGGCGTCCACGATCCGCGAGGAGGTCCAGTACGGACATCTCGTCCCGCTGTCCGAGGCGTTCCGGCGCGACGGGAACATCTCCCCGAGGCTGCTGTGGGGCAACGCGGGGTCCGCGCTCGCCGGAGCCGTACGCGAACTCGTCGCCTTCGCCGGCGCCCACGACCGGCCGGACGTGGCCGCGCGGGCGCGGGCGCTGGCGGCCGGACTCTTCGACGACGACGCGTTGCGCGACACCGGGGCCCCGCACGGCCCGGCGTTCCGGCGGCGCAGCTGCTGCCTGTACTGGCGCTGTCCGGGCGGCGGGCTCTGCGGGGACTGCGTGTTCGACCGGGCGCCCGGGGCGGGCGGGGCCGGAGGCTGAGGGTTGTCCCGTTCGGGGTCGTGCCGGGCTCGCGGGCCCGGCACGACCGGAGCGGCGGGCCCTGGACCATCGCGCCCACCCCCCCGCCGGGCCGCGCCCGGGACCTCAGGGAGACGGAACGGCGTCGATGGCGTCCTCCACGGTCGGCAGGACGGGCAGTGCGGTGGCCAGACCGATCATGTCGATCAGACGACGCATGAACGGCGACGGGGCGGCCAGCCGCAGCCGGTCGCCCAGCGTGGTGTGTCCCTGGAGGAGCACGTTCACGGTGGTCGAGTCCGCGAAACCGATGCCCGAGAGGTCCACGACGACCGGGCCGGAGCCGTGGTCGGCCGCCGCGGTCAGAGCGAGGTCCAGGGGTCCGACGCTGTCGATATCGAGGTCACCCGACACGGTGAGGACCAGAGCACCCCGCTCCTGCCGGGTGGTGATGGGGACGGCTCTGTCTTCGTTGGGCGATGAAAGCACGGAAGGCACCTCGGACGGGTCGGAAGGGGGCGGAGAGCCGTTCTGCCGGACGGGTCGGCATGGTTCCGTCCCTGGTCGCGGCGGGGTACGGGGTAACGATAGAAGTAACAGTTGCCATTTGACAACATTCTCCATCGGGTAACAATCTGAACCCCGACGGTCGCCCGGCCGACGGCCGGGGGCGGAGAACCGATGGATGCGGAAGCAGGAGCCGGATGAAGCTAGGCGCTGTCGGCGACATCATCGCGGAGTGGGGTGGCGACCGTGTCCTTTCGCGGGGAGAGGCGCTCCGAAGCCGCGGCGTGGAAAGCCGCGAGACCCTCCGCCAGCGCGGCCAGGGCGCCGGGTTCCATCCGCTCCAGCACGGCGTTCAGTTCGCCGGCACGCAGGGCCCGGTACTCTTCGAGAAGGGCGCGGCCGCGCAGGCTCAGCCGCAGCTCCACCTCACGTCGGCTGGTCGGGCTGGGCGCCCGCTGGACGAGCCCCATCGCCTCCATCCGGTCGCAGAGCCTGCTGACGGAGGGGGCACGCGAGCCCAGAGCCTCGCCCAGGGCCCGCAGATTGGCGCCCTCCTGCCGCTCGATCACCAGCAGGGCCCGGAGCTGAGAGGGCGATACGGTTCCCGAAGCGGCGGATTCCTGGCCCCGGCCCCACAGCACCTCCAACAGCTCCGAGGCGGCGACGGCGTCGGCGGACGCCTGTTCGCGACTGCTCGGGCGGAATCCTCGGTGGGGCATTCAGCCACTGTGTCACCCGTCAGGCCCGCTTGTCAGCCCGGCCCCGGCCACTACCACGTCGCAGGACGAAGATTGCGCGAGAGACCGTGAACAGACGAACGGACATCGAGGCCGCCGTACGGGCCGCCGCGCCGCACGCCCTGCTGGCCACCCTGCGCACCAAGCTCAGCAGCGCCTACGGCGCCCTCGCGGTGGAGCTCCACCTCGCCGACTACGGTCTGCGCGTCCTCAAGTCCCTGGACCGGCCCGACGGGGAGGGCGAGCCGCTGTCCCTCCACAACAGCCCCGAGGGCCGGGCGTTCGGCAGTCAGGAGCCGCGTGAACAGCAGGTCCGGCACGACGACGCCGTCGACCACCACCTGCCCGTGACGGTACGGGGCGAACGGCTCGGCATCCTCACCGTCCGGCTGCCCCAGGCCCTGTCCACCCCGGAGCTCGTCGGCGAGCTGGCCCACATGGCCGATCTGCTCGGCCACGAGATCCTGGTAGCCGAACGGGACACCGACCTCTACCAGCGCGCCCGGCGCACCACCCGCCTCACCCTCGCGGCCGAGATGCAGTGGCAACTGCTGCCCGCCCGCGCCTGCACCGCCGCCGAGTTCGCCATCGGGGCCCAGCTGGAGCCCGCGTACGCCATCCACGGCGACAACTTCGACTGGGCCGCCGACGCCGACGAGCTGACCGTCGCCGTGACCAACGGCATGGGTGAGGGCATACAGGCGTCCCTCCTCACCAACCTCGCCGTGAACGCCCTGCGCAACGCCCGCCGGGCGGGCATCGGCATCGCGGACCAGGCGGCCCTCGCCGATCAGGCCCTCTACGACCAGCACCGCGGCGCCTCCCACGTCTCCACCCTGCTGCTCCGCTTCGAGCTGGCGACCGGGCGGGTCGGCGTCGTCGACGCGGGATCGCCGCAGCTGTGGATGCAGCGCGGCCGCACCGTGCGCCGGGTGGAGCTGGAGGCGCAGCTTCCGCTCGGCATGTTCCAGGAGTCGCAGTACACGGTCCAGGAGTTCCACGTGGAGCCCGGCGACCGGCTGCTGCTGCTCAGCGACGGCGTCTACGACGCGGTGTCGCCGCTCGGCGAGACGTACGGGGAGCGCATGCTGGCCCGTGCCATCCAGTCGACGCGGCTCCTCCCGGCCGCCACTGTCCCGCGCGCGATGCTCGGCGAACTGGCGGAGTACCGGGGCACGGAGACACCCGACGACGCGCTGGTGCTGTGCCTGGACTGGTTCGGCCGGCCGGAGGGCCGGGGCGTGTCCTAAGCCGTGTCGAAGGCGCGGCGGGCGGTCTCGATGTGACCGATGTGCTCATGGGTCCAGTCGCACATCACATGGACCGTCCGGCGCAGGCCCTGCCCCGGCTCGGTCAGGGTGTACTCGACGCGCGGGGGCACGGTGGGGTGCACACACCGCTCGACCAGCCCGTAGCGCTCCAGCATCCGCAGGTTCTGGGTGAGCATCTTGTGGCTGATGCCCTCGACCTCGCCCCGCAGCTCAGTGAAGCGGAGGGTGCCCCCGCCCAGGGCCTCGATGATCAGGAGCGCCCACTTGTTGGCGACGTCGGAGAACACCTCCCGCGCCAGCGAGTCCGCGCGCCGCAGATCCGCGTCTTCGGGCGACCCGCTGAACTGCTTGGTCACCATCAGGTTCCCCTGTCACCGAAAAGTGCGTTCTTCCATGTCAGCGGCCACTCTCCTACGGTTTCGGAGTAACCACAAGTGACCGGGAACCGACCGGTCCGGTGGAGAAGAGGGGGCGCACGGCCCCCGGGACGAGGAGGCGGGCAACATGGCCATCACCCTGGTGAACCCGAGCGGGCTGCCGGAGATCGGCGCCTACAAGCAGGTGTCGGTCGCGACCGGCTCGAAGCTGGTCTTCATCGCCGGACAGGTCGCCTGGGACGCGCGGGGCGCCACCGTCGGCGAGGGCGACCTCGCCGCGCAGGTGGAGCAGTGCTACGTGAACATCGGCATGGCCCTCGCGGCGGTCGGCGGCACCTTCGCGGACCTGGCGAAGCTGACCGTGTACGTCGTGGACTGGGCGCCCGAGAAGATGCCCCTGTTCCTGGAGGGCGTCTCCCGGGCCGCCGCGCGACTGGGCGGTGCTCCCGTACCGCCCGGCACGCTGGTGGGCGTCGCGGCCCTGGACGTCCCCGAGCACCTGGTGGAGATCGAGGCCACCGCCGTGCTCGACGCCTGAGGGACGCCGGCCGGGCTCAGGTGCTGAGCTGGAACTCCGCCCGGATCCGTTTGCCCACCGGCACCCGCTCGGCCGTGAGCCGGTCGCACAGGGCCACGACGATCTCCATGCCGTGACCGCCGAGGCGGGACGGATCGGGGGAGTACAGCACCGGCATCGCGGTACTGCTGTCGTACACCGTGACGCTGATGAGCTGTGCGCTGCCCTCCAGCTCCAGGAGGTACGGGCCGTGGCTGTAGCGGTCGGCGTTCGTGACCAGCTCGCTCACGGCCAGCATCAGGTCGCTGCGCGTGTGTTCGCCGATCGGGGCGAGGCACTCCACGGCGAGCTTCGTCAGGAACCGGTCGGCGAGCGCGCGGGCCAGCGCGATGCAGCCCGGCTCGCCGTCGAAGACCTCGGCGCTGAGCAGTACCTCCGCGGAAGCCAGCCCCTGACCGGGTTCTTCCGGTGGGGAGGTGAGCTGTTCGTTCATGTGCTCCAGCCAGGGCGCCGCAGTGAGGTCGCAGACCTTTTCCGCCATGCGTCTACCCGTGGCGAAGGATCCCACTCCAGGAGATCCGGACCGATCCTACGCACGTCCGGGCAGCCGCACCACGGTCACGAAGAACTCGTCGATCTGGCGCACCGCCGCGATGAACTGATCGAGGTCCACCGGCTTCGTCACGTACGCGTTGGCGTGGAGCTTGTAGCTGCGCAGAATGTCCTCCTCGGCCGAGGACGTGGTGAGCACGACCACCGGGATGAGGGAGAGTTCGGGGTCGCCCTTGATCTGTTCCAGCACCTGCCGGCCGTCGTACCGGGGCAGATTCAGGTCCAGCAGCACCAGGTCGGGCCGAGGGGCCTCGGTGTACTCGCCGCGCCGGTAGAGGAAGTCCAGCGCCTCCTGCCCGTCGCGCACGACGTGCAGGGTGTTGCGGATCTTGTTGTCCTCGAATGCCTCACGGGTCATCAGCTCGTCGCCGGGGTCGTCCTCGACGAGCAGGACCTCGATGGGCTGGACAGGGGTGTTCACGAAGGATCTCCCGGCTGGCTGGTGAGCAGGGCGGGAGCGAGCAGCTCCGCCGTGGTGTGGGTGGGCGCCTCGGGCGCCACGGGCAGGGTGAAGTGGACACGGGTGCCCTCGTCCGGTTCGGGCTCCAGCCAGATCCGGCCACCGTGGAACTCGATGATCTTCCGGCAGAGCGCGAGGCCGATGCCCGTGCCCTCGTACTCGTCCCGGGCGTGCAGCCGCTGGAAGATGACGAACACCTTGTCCGCGAACTCGGGCGCGATGCCGATCCCGTTGTCCGACACGGTCAGGTGCCAGTCCTCGCCCTCGCGTACGCAGTCGACCGAGATCCGGCTGGGAACGCCCTCGCGGCGGAACTTCACCGCGTTGCCGACGAGGTTCTGCCAGACCATGGTGAGCGCGGTCGCGTCCCCGAGCAGCTCCGGCAGGGACTCCGGCCGCTCGATCACCGCCCCCGACTCCTCCGTCACCAGAGCCAGATTGGCCAGGGCGCGGTCCAGGGCGCGGTCCAGATCCACGGGCTTCCAGCTCTCCTGCACCCGTCCCACCCGCGAGAACGTCAGCAGGTCGTTGATGAGGACCTGCATCCGCTTGGCCCCGTCCACCGCGAAGGCGATGTACTGCTTGCCGCGCTCGTCCAGCTCCTCGCCGTACCGCTTCTCCAGCAGCTGGCAGAAGGAGGCGACCTTGCGCAGCGGCTCCTGGAGGTCGTGCGAGGCGACGTACGCGAACTGCTCCAGCTCCGAGTTGGACCGGCGCAGCTCCTCCGTCTGCTCCGCGAGCAGGGCCTCGCGGTCCTGCGCCTCGGCCAGCTCGTCCGCCAGTCGGCGCCGCATGTCCTCCACCGCCCAGGCCACGGCCTGGACGTCGGACGGCCCCTTGATCTCGATCCGCGTCTTGAAGGCCCCCGACCTGACGCGGTCGGACGCGCCGCGCAGCCGGTTCAGCGGGACGCCCACCACCCGGTGGAGCAGCATGCTCAGCGCCACCATGGTCAGCAGGAAGCCGGTGACCAGCGCGAACAGCACCTGGTCGCGGGTGGTGCGCGCGGAGTCGAGATCGGCCCGCGCCTGATCGCGCGCCTCGGCGAGATGCCGCTGCTGGGTGGCGTAGGCCCGTCGCAGCTGGTCGAAGTCCGCCTTGCTGCGCTGCAACTGCGCGGAGGTGGCGGCCTCGCTCGGCCCCTGTTCCCGGACCGTGGCCATCAACGGCTCGACCTTGCTCCGCCGCCACTGCCGGGAGGCGGCGGAGATGGCGTCCAGGTCGTCGGCGTACCGGCTCCCCGGGCCCACCAGGCGCCGCACCTGGGCCAGGCGCTCCCGCTCGGCGGCCTTCCCCGCCTCGTAGGGTTCGAGGAAGGAGTCGTCGCCGGTCAGCGCGAATCCCCTGATCCCGGTCTCCTGGTCGAGCAGCGCGTTCTGGAGCTGGAAGGACGCCGATCTGGCGGGCTGGATCCGGTCCACCAGATCGGTCGTACGGTCGGAGATGCGGGACATCACGAGGCCGCCGACCACCAGGCAGCCGCAGACCACGACGATGAAACCGCCGAGAATCAGATGGACCCAGTTCTGCACCGACAGCCGTGCCGCGAAGCCGCTCGGCGCCGGTTCCTCCGTGCTGTCACCGTTCATCGGGTTCCCCTCCCCAGCCCAGATGCAGAACGGCCACATCGTCCGCGAGACCGCCGTAGGGGGCGGCCCCCTCGGCGGCTCCCGCCACCAGGGCGTCGACGAACGGGCGGGCCGCCAGGTGCCCGTTGGCCCGGGCCATCGCGAGCAGCCCCTCCTCGCCGAGGCGGCTGTCGGGTCCGGTACGCCCCTCGAAGAGCCCGTCCGTGAAGAGCACGAGCCCCGCACCGGGCGTCAGCGGGAGGTCGACCGTGGGCCAACGGCCGGCCCCGGGCAGCAGCCCGAGCGCCATGCCGCCCTCTGGCTCCACCCAGGCCACGTCCGTGCCCTGGCGCAGCAGCAGGCCCGGGTGACCGGCCCGCAGCACCTGGGCGTGCCGTTGCCCGGGCGGGAAGGCCAGCGAGGTCACCGTGGCGAACACGTGCGAGTCCGAGCGCTCGGCGACCAGGATCTCCTCCAGCAGGGCTATCTGCTCGGGCTGGGACGTACCGCACAGTACGGCGGTACGCCACGCGACCCGCAGGCAGACGCCGAGCGCCGCCTCGGCGGCGCCGTGCCCCGAGACGTCGCCGATCACCGCGTGCACCGTGCCGTCCGAGGTCTGTACGACGTCGTAGAAGTCACCGCTCAGCAGTCCGTGGACGCGTCCGGGCTCGTACCGGGCGCGCGCCCGGAAGCGGTCGTCCCGCAGCAGGGGGACGGGCAGCAGCCCGCGCTCCAGCCGGGCGTTCTCCTGGGCGATCAGCCGGTTGGCGCGCAGCGCGGCGGCGGCGCGTTCCACTTCCTTGCGCTGGAGGGCGTAGCGGATCGCGCGGGAGAGCACCTCGGGGTCCAGACGGCCCTTGACCAGGTAGTCCTGGGCGCCTCCGGCGACCGCGCGCAGCCCGGTCCCGGACTCCTCCAGGCCGGTGAGGACGACGATCGCGGCGTCGCTGTCGGACTCCAGTATCTGGCGCACGGCGTCCAGGCCGTGGACGTCGGGAAGGTGCAGGTCGAGGAGGACGCACACCGGGGCGGCGGAGGCGTGCAGGAAGGACCGCGCCTCGGCCAGGGTCTTGCACCAGGTGAGGGCGGAGTCCAGCTCGCTGTCGGTGAGCATCTCCTCCACGAGCAGCGCGTCGCCCGCGTCGTCCTCCACGAGGAGGATCGACGCGTTCAGGTTCCACAGCGGGGCTTCGGGGGTTCGCGAGGCCGCGACCTGCTGCGAGGGGATTCCGGAGATGCCCACAGGCCCCGGCGATGTTCCCACGGCCGACTCGATCAACCCTCCACCCCCTCGTGCGACGGCGCGGTTCGTCCGGCCTGATCGTCAGGAAGCATAGGCGAGTGACGGGACCCGCAGCGGACCGGTCCGCTGGTCGGGGGCTGCGAAACCGCCCGCCCGGAAGGGCGGACGGCTTGATTCCGGCCGGAATCCGATCGTCTCGCGCGGGCTCACGCCTCGACGCTCATCCCCTTGCGCAGCTGCTGCACGATCCTGCTGAGCAGCCGCGACACGTGCATCTGGGACACGCCCAGCTCCGCGCCGATCTGCGACTGCGTCATCTCCGCCCCGAACCGCATCTGCACGATCCGGCGCTCGCGGTCGTCGAGCCGGTCCAGCAGCGGGGCCAGGGTGTGCAGGTTCTCGACGGTCTCCATCGCCGGATCGGTCTCGCCGAGGACGTCGGCGTACGCCCGCTGCTCCTGGCCGGAGTCGCTGTCCGCGGAGGGGGTGTCGAGCGAACCCGCCGAGTAGCCGTTGGCGGCCACGAGCCCCTCGATGATCTCCTCCTCGGGGAGGTCGAGGTGGGCGGCCAGCTCCTTGACGGTGGGGTCGCGGTCGAGTTCGGCGGAGAGCTGCTCCTTCGCCTTGGCGAGGTCCACCCGCAGCTCCTGGAGCCGTCGCGGCACGTGCACCGACCAGGTGGTGTCGCGGAAGAACCGCTTGATCTCCCCGACGATGTACGGCACGGCGAAGGTGGCGAACTCCACCTCGCGGGACAGGTCGAACCGGTCGATGGCCTTGATCAGGCCGATCGTGCCGACCTGGATGACGTCCTCGGTGTCGTCGCCGCCGCGGTTGCGGAACCGGGACGCGGCGAAGCGCACCAGGGAGAGGTTCATCTCGATCAGGGTGTTGCGCGCGTACTGGTGCTCGTGGGTGCCCTCTTCCAGGACCTGGAGCCGGTCGAAGAAGATCTTCGACAGCGCCCGTGCGTCCTGCGGGGCGATCTTCCCGGCGTCCTCGACCCAGGGCAGGTCTCCGGTGACGTCCGCCGTCCGCGCTCCGGTTCCGGCGTCGCTCAGCGGCGCCGTCGCTCCGGTGGCTCGCACTGACATCGCCGTCATGGTGTCACCCTTCTTGCTGCCCAATGTGTCGGACGGTCGCATGCCCCGTTCCCGCGAAGTCATGCCTCCTCATTCCGTTTCTTTCGGCCGCCCCTCCCGCCGCCGCCTCCGACGCCGGGCGCCGGGACGCCGCTCGTACGCCGGTCGAACAGAGCAGTGGCCCGCGCATGGCAAACTTGGGCGGGGTGTTTCGGCCTGCGGTGATCCACGATCCGCGGCGAGAAGATGACAGAGGAACGGCAATGACGGTGACAGAGGACAGCCCGGAGTTCGCTCCCGGAATCGAGGAGTTCGGTCCCGGCATCGACCCGGAGCGGCTGGCCGTCTGCCTGAGCGTGCTCGACGAACTCGACCGGATCGAGGTGGACCACCCGGACGCCGTCGCCGTCCGCCGGGCCACCGCCGGGATCTACCGCACCGTGAAGCAGCGCCGCCGCCAGGAGCGCCGCGCCGCGAAGACCGCCCACGACCGGGCCGTCACCGAGGCCACGGCGACGGGTTCGGCCGAGCGCATCGACGACGAGACGCAGGGCGTGCTGCCCTCCTCCTCCGCCCAGGCCGAGATCGCCGGCATCCTCCAGCGGCCCCGGTCCTGCTACATCTGCAAGACGCGGTACGTCGAGGTCGACGCGTTCTACCACCAGCTCTGCCAGTCCTGCGCCCAGGAGAACCGCTCCCGCCGCGACGCCCGTACCGACCTGACCGGACGCCGGGCGCTGCTCACCGGCGGCCGGGCGAAGATCGGCATGTACATCGCGCTGCGGCTGCTGCGCGACGGCGCGCACACCACGATCACCACCCGCTTCCCCAACGACGCGATCCGCCGCTTCAAGGCGATGGAGGACAGCGACGAGTGGATCCACCGGCTGAAGATCGTCGGCATCGACCTCCGCGACCCGGCCCAGGTCGTCGCGCTGGCCGACTCGGTCGCGGCCGAGGGCCCGCTCGACATCCTGATCAACAACGCCGCCCAGACCGTACGCCGCTCCCCGGGGGCCTACAGCGAGCTGGTCAACGCCGAGTCGGCCCCGCTGCCCGCGGGCGAGCTGCCCGTCGCCGAGGTCATCGGCACCTTCGGCAGCGGCACGGTCGACCGTGTCGCCGCCCTGCCCGCCGCCCGCAAGGAAAGCCTGAGCGCCCAGGACGTCACGGGTCTCGCCCTGGTCACCGGTTCCGCCTCGCCGGCCAGGATCGCCGCGGGCACCGCGATCGACGCCGGCGGCCTCGTCCCGGACCTGCACGACACCAACAGCTGGATCCAGACGGTGGAGGAGGTCGAGCCGATCGAGCTCCTCGAAGTCCAGCTCTGCAACTCCACCGCGCCGTTCATCCTGATCAGCCGGCTGCGCCCGGCGATGGCCAGGGCCGCCGCGAAGCACGCGTACGTCGTCAACGTCTCGGCGATGGAGGGTGTCTTCAGCCGCGGCTACAAGGGCGCCGGCCACCCGCACACCAACATGGCCAAGGCCGCGCTCAACATGCTGACGCGGACCAGCGCCCAGGAGATGTTCGAGAAGGACGGCATCCTGATGACGGCCGTGGACACCGGCTGGATCACGGACGAGCGCCCGCATCCGGACAAGATGCGTCTCGCCGAGGAGGGCTTCCACGCGCCCCTCGACCTGGTCGACGGCGCGGCCCGCGTCTACGACCCGATCGTGCGCGGTGAGAGCGGCGAGGCCCTCTACGGCTGCTTCCTCAAGGACTACGCCCCCGCGAACTGGTAACCCGAACGGCTCAGCCCGCCCGCCGGTCTCCGTGCGGACGCCGAAATCCCGGTCCAGGGTGTTCCCCGGGCCGGGTTTCGCTGCACCCGGTGCTCGAATGTGACTCACCGCACACGTTCTATCGAGCGCGGTGGTGCTCATTTGGTTACGCTGAGGCGAACGGACGTCATCGAGGGGCTCACGAAGGTTCCTCGACCGTCCTGGGACATGGTCGGTAACCCGGCCGCTGTTCTGCCCGAAACCGGCGCCACCGCGACCGACATTTCCCCGACCCTGCCCCCGCGAGGCGGTCGCGCCCCGGCATCCCCGCCGGAGCGACGGCGCCCCCGGGCGACGCGACACGAAGGAGTGCGCGGTGACGACACCGGAATTGACCGAGCGCGAAATGCGCCCCGCCGAACGGAACGCGGGGCGGCCCGGCCGCCCCGAGAAGCTGCGGAACATCGAGGTCTGGGCCAGGTCCGCCCCGATCCGGCTCGCCGGATACGAGGACGACCTCGCCGAGCCGCACATCCTGCCCGGCATCGACTGACGGCTCAGCGCTTCCCGCGGCCCGTCTCCCGGCCCTCCCGCTCCGGCGGCAGCGGCCGGGAGACGGGCCGCAGGAATTCCCGGACATAGGTGCGGTGCCACCAGCAGCCGGTGGCCCGCAGCTCCCGGAACCCGGTGAACCGGTAGCGGAACACCCGGGCGCGCACCTGCCGGGGCGGGCCGTCGGGGAAGGGGTTGTGGCCCAGCAGCCGGAGAGTGTCCCGGTCACCGTCGAGCAGCCGTTCGGCGAAGGGCCCGAACCAGGAGCGCGCGTACGCGGGGGAGAGCGCCGCGAACCACATCATCCAGTCGAGCCGCAGGTGGTACGGGGCGAACAGGCGCGGCAGCCGGCGCGGATCGCCCGGCTTGCCGCGGAAACCGTACTCCCGCCACTCGGCGTCCTCGTGCGCCACCGGATCGGCGCTGCCCTCCACGACGACCTCCAGCCGCATCCGGCTGACGGACCCGAAGGCCCCGTACGTGTTGACGAGGTGCAGTGGGTCGTAGGACCGGTTCATCGCCTGCCGCCGCGAGAACAGATTGCGCGCCGGGCGGTAGCTGAGGACCAGGACCAGGGCGGTGACCGCGATCACGACCGCCTCGTACCAGAGGGGCGGTGCGGCCTGGGCCGGCGGCGGCCCGGCCAGCGGGGTCCAGTCGATCGCGGACAGCGCCAGTGTGATGGTGAGCCAGTTCAGCCAGGCGAAGTTCCCCGACAGGACGAGCCAGAGCTGGGTGAGGACCATGAGGCCGGCGGCCACGCTCGCCACCGGCTGCGGGGTGAACACCAGGAACGGGACCAGCAGCTGGGTGACGTGGTTGGCGGCGGCCTCCACCCGGTGCACGGGCCTGGGCAGATGGTGGAAGAACCAGCTCAGCGGTCCCGGCATCGGCTGGGTCTCGTGGTGGAAGTCCAGGCAGGTCAGCTCCCGCCAGCACGCGTCCCCGCGCAGCTTGATCAGCCCCGCGCCGAACTCCACCCGGAACAGCAGCCACCGCAGCAGCCACAGCACCAGCACCGGCGCGGCCGTGTCCCCGCTGCCGAGGAAGACCGCCAGGAACCCCGTCTCCAGGAGCAGCGACTCCCAGCCGAATCCGTACCAGACCTGTCCCACCTGGACGATCGACAGGTACAGCACCCAGGGCAGCGCCCAGAGCAGCATGCCGCCCCACAGCGGCAGCAGACCGTCGAGGCCGGCGATCAGGGCCACCGAGACGGCGCAGCCGCTCCAGGCGACGGCGGCGAAGAAGCGGTCCGAGTAGTGCAGCCGGAACAGTCCGGGAGCGGCCCGCCAGGGCGTGCGCCGCAGCAGCTGAGGCACGGGCAGCATGCCGCGCTCGCCGATCAGCGCCCGGAACTGGAGCGCGGCGGAGAGGAAGGCGGCCAGATAGACCACGGCCAGAGCCCGCTGGAAGACCAGCCGGCTCAGCCAGTAGCCGTCCGCGGTGAACCAGTCCATCCCTGCCAGTATCGGCCAGAAGTCAGCTCGCGGCGACGATGCGCCGCAGCGTGCGGCCGAGCCTGCGCGCGTACCAGTGCTGGGCGACGGGCACCAGCGGTCCGGCGAGGCGGGTGTACCAGGAGGCCGGGCGCGAGAACGCCATCACGGTGAACCACACGGCGCCGTCCTCCGCGAGCTCCACCACGAAGCACTCCTCGCCGCGCTCCGGATGCCCGGCGAGGGTGCCGTAGGCGAAGCCCGTGCGGCCGTCCTCCCCGTACGCTGTCCAGATCACCTCGCAGGGGGCCGTGAAACGCAGCGGTCCGAGCCCCAGGGACACCCGGACGCCGCCGCCCGGCTCCGCGCGCCGCGCCGGGGCCTCCACCCGCGCGCCCGAGGCGCGGTGCATCCGCCACTCGGTGACCGCCGCCCCGGCGGCCGCGAAGTCCGCCCGGCCCCGCCCGACCCGGGTGCGGTGGTGGAGGTGGTGGTAGCCCCGGGGGAGCGGGCCGAGACGGGTCGCGCCGACCTCCGGGTAGCTGAGAGTGCTCATGCGGTCCTGCCTCCGGTGCGTTGGGGTACTTCGGTGCGGACGGGTCCCTGGGCGCAGAGTCGCCGCCAGGCCAGCAGCGAGCAGAGGGCGAAGCCCAGGGCGTTGCCCAGGCCATGGGTGGCGGCCATCCAGGTCAGGGTGGGGTGGGGCAGCCCGGTCGCCTCGCCGAGCGCCCAGCTCAGCGCGAGGAGCATCGTCGCCACCAGGACGGCGGCGGAGGCGAGCAGCAGGAGCCGCGTCGTCCGGTCCCGGCCGTCGGCACGCCCCAGGCGCCAGGTCAGCAGGCCGACCGTCCACATGCCGGCCGTGAGGACGAGGGCCCCGGCGAGTTCGGCCCAGTCGCCGATGAAGTATCCGACGAGGACCAGCAGGGTGCCCAGCGGCACGCTCAGTGCGGCGAAGCGGCCCGCCGGACCGTCGGAGACCCGGCAGACGAGCCCGGCGATCAGGGCGGCGGCGAATCCGGCGAAGTGGAAGTGCGGCACGGTCAGCGCGAGGATGCCGAGGCCGAAGCCGAACAGCTCGTTCCCGGACCGTTCGGCGACCAGGGCGGTCGCGGCCACGGCCGGGGTGACCAGGGCGGTGAGCAGGGCGATCCCCGCGGGGTCGAGGTCGCGGCCGCGGGCCGCCCGGCGCGGGGCGTGCAGGGCGAGCAGGGCGGTGCCCAGCGCGTAGCAGCAGGCGAGCACCGTGGCGGTGGTGCCGCGCGGCAGCCACAGGGCGATCGCGCCCGGTACGGCGAAGACGGGCCAGAGCCTGCGGATCCGGTCCAGCTCTCGCCGCCCGGTCAGCCGCAGCCCCGCCGGCACCACGACGAGCATGCCCAGCATCACGATGGTGTTGACCAGCGCGGACATGACACCCCCTTGATTTGAACGTGTTCAAGTTCTGATGGTGAGCGTAGAGGGTTTCTTGAACGTGTTCAAGACTGGGGGTCGTGGCCGGTCGTCCGCTTGCGGGTCCGCGCCCGGTGCGGCACAGATGGTGACATCGATCCGTTCCCCAGGGACAGGCAGGAGAGCTCTGTGCGCTCACCCAGACGTTTCCGGCGTACGGCCCTCGCCGCGCTCTCCGCCGGGGTGCTGTTCGCCGCCGGCGGCTGCGGCGGGGGCGGCGGCCGCACGGCGAAGGGCACCACGGGAACGGCGGAGGCGGGGGACATCCTCCTCCAGCCGCTCGCGTCCCCCGGCCCGGGGCCGTTCACCGCTTCCACGGCTCGGGCGTCGGCCGCCCCGTCCCCGGGGGGCGCGCCGGATGCCGGTCCGGGCTCCGCCCCCCGGACGGCCCATCCCGTCTCCGGCGCCGTCCCGGGGCTCTACGGCGGCACCCGGTCGGTCGCCGCCTGCGATGTCGAGCGGCAGGCCGCCCTCCTGACGGACGACGAGGACAAGGCGCGCGCCTTCGCCGACGCGGCCGCCATCGAGGCCGTGCAGATCCCGGGATACCTGAAGTCGCTCACCCCCGTCGTCCTGCGCGCCGACGCCCAGGTCACCAACCACGGCTACAGCGCCGGCTCGGCCACCGCCTTCCAGGCCGTGCTCCAGGCGGGCACCGCCGTCCTGGCCGACAGCAGGGGGATGCCGCGTGTCCGGTGCGCCTGCGGCAACCCGCTGGGCCCGCCCGAGGCCGCCGACGGGAAGGCCGCCCACCGGGGTGAGCGCTGGCCCGGCTACGACCCCGCCCGCATCGTGGCCGTCGAACCCGGCGCCACGGCGGCCACCAGCCTGATCATCGTCGACGCCGACGACAACACCTGGATCGAGCGGGCCGTGGGCGACAGCGGTGGCCGCGACCGCGCCCCGGACGACCCGCCGCCCTTCGAGCCCGATGTCGACCTGCTCTTCCCGCCCCCGGGCCGCCCCTCCGAGCCTCCGCCCCCGGACACCGCCCCGACCGACCCGGACCCCTCCGGCCCCGTCGAACCGGAAGGGCCGACGGACCCCGGACCGGCCGAACCGTCCGACGACTTCGGCGACACCCCGCCCGAGGGGCCGTGGGAGTACGAGGAGGGCGATCCGGACGTCGCGCCGGAGCCGACCCAGGTCTTCCCCGCCGAGCCGGACGAGCCCGCCGGGCCGGCCGAACCTCCCTGGCCGGACGAGCCCATGGAGGCGGGCGTCGGTGACGTGTTCGCCGGCTGATCCGTCCCGTGCGCGGCGGGCTCACGGCCCGTCGGCCGTGCCGGGGCGGAGCGGCCCCGCCTCCGAGTGCGGTGAGGGGCGGGGGAAACGGACGAGAAGAATTGGACAAATGGTGGCAGAGTGGCCGACATGGATGATCGGGTAGCGGGTGCCCTGTCACTCCCCGACGACTGGCCCGCCCACCCGGACCTCAGCCTCGCCCTGAACCGTATGGGCAGCTTCGACTGGGATCTCGACACCGGCCTCATGCACATGGACCAGCCCGCCCTCGACGTGTTCGACCTGACGGCGGACGAGTACGACGGCGGGCCGGACTCGCTCGCGCCGCGCGTGCCGACGGACGAGGCGCAGCGCCTGGACGCGATGGTCTCGCACGCGCTCAAGAGCGGCCGCACCAACTACGGCGCCTACTTCCGCATCCAGCGGCGCGACGGCTCCCTGCGCTGGACGCACACCCAGGGGTTCGTCCGCCGGGACGGGACCGGCCGCCCGCGCCGCATCATCGGGATCGTCCGCGACGCCACCCAGGAGCTGGCCGACTCCACCGCCCGGCGCGAGCTGGACGACGAGCGCCGCCAGCGCACCAGCCTGGTCGAGGGCACCACCGCCGCACTGGCCCACGCCCGTACCGTCAAGGACGTCATCGCCGTCCTCAAGAACTCCCAGGGGCTCGCCCACCTCGGAGCCACCAGTCTCGTCATGGGCCTGCTGGAGTCCGGCCGCATCCACCTCGTGGCCGACGGGCCCGAAGACGCGTACGTCCCCGGTACCCGCTACACCCGGGTGGACGAGCCGTACCCGATGAGCGAAGTGGTCCGCACGCTGGCCCCGCGCTTCATCGAGTCCGCCGACGACTTCGCCGCCTCCTACCCGATCCTGTGGCCCAGCATCAGCCACCTCGGGGTCACCTCCGCCGCCTACATGCCGCTGATCGCCCAGGCCCGGCCGATCGGCGCGCTCGGCCTCCTCTACCGGGGCAAGGGGGGCTTCACCGCCGACGAACGCAATCTGCTGATCGCGCTCGGCACCTCGATCGCGCAGAGCCTCCAGCGCGCCATGCTCTACGAGCAGGAGCACGACCTCGCCGAGGGCCTCCAGCAGGCGATGCTGCCGCGCCGGATCCCGGCCGTGCCCGGGGCGCAGGTCGCCGTCCGCTACCGCTCGGCCCGGCTCGGCCGGGACATCGGCGGCGACTGGTACGACCTGATCCCGCTGCCCGGCGGCCGGGTCGGAGCCGTCATCGGGGACGTCCAGGGGCACGACACCCACGCCGCCGCCGTCATGGGGCAGCTCCGGATCGTCCTGCGCGCGTACGCCGCCGAGGGCCACAGCCCCGCCACGGTCATGGCGCGCGCCTCTGTCTTCCTCCACGAACTGGACACCGACCGCTTCGCCACCTGTACGTACGCCGAGGTCGACCTCACCACCGGCGTCGTCCAGGTGGTCCGCGCGGGGCATGTCGACCCACTGGTGCGCGACGTGGACGGGAGCTGCCGCAGGATGCCCGCCGAGGGCGGCCTGCCGCTCGGCCTCTCGGCGGAGTTCGGCCGGCTGGAGTACCCGGTCGGCACGGTCGAGCTGGACCCCGGACAGACGATGATCCTGTTCACCGACGGCCTCGTCGAACTGCCGGGCTCCGACCTGGACGAAGGCATGCAGCTGCTGACCGAGCTCGTCTCCAACGGTCCCCGGGACCTGCAGAAACTGGCCGACCGGCTGTGCGAGGCCGTCGACGGGCGCGGCGGCCAGGACGACGTCGCCCTCCTGCTGCTGCGCCGCCGGGCCGCGCACGCCCCGCAGCCGGGCGGCCGCCTCCAGCAGCACGTCGCCCAGAACGACCCCGAGGCGCTGAGTTCTTCCCGGCACATGATCCGCGCCGCGGTCCGGGCCTGGGGGGCGAAGGACCGGGCCGACGAGATCGAGCTCGCGGCCGACGAACTGATCACCAACGCCCTCATGCACACCGACGGCGGCGCCGTCGTGACCATCCGGGTGCTCGCCGGAACCGAGCGGCGTCTGCGCGTCGACGTCGAGGACCGCTCCAGCGCGCTGCCCCGGCGCCGCGACGCGGGAGAGGCCGGCGTGTCGGGCCGCGGCCTGATGCTGGTCGACCGGCTGGCCGACGTCTGGGGCGTGGAGTCGCGGGGCAGCGGCAAATGCGTGTGGTGCGAGTTCCTCATCCCGGCGCGCTGACATAACACTGCGTAATCCGTCAGTGCTTGACCGTGGCCGTGGGCAGGGGATTGACTGCGGGGTGCCGACCGCACCCCGACCCTGCCGCTTCCGACGACATGAGGCCCCCCGTTGGGTACCGAGCTCCTCGCCCCGCTCGATCTCGCTTTCTGGCACCTCGAAACGGACGCGCACCCGATGCACCTGGGCGCGCTCGCCGTCTTCGCCCCGGCGCCCGGCGTCGGTCCGGAGCGGATCCTCGGCCTGCTCGCGTCCCGCGCGGCCGCGATCCCCCGGCTGCGCATGCGCGTGCGGGACGTGCTGCTGCCGGTCGGCGGCAAGGCGTGGACGGTGGACAAGGACTTCGACGTGCACCGGCACGTCGAACGCGTCGTCGTGGACGACGGCGATTTCATGACGGAGGCCGCCCGGCTGGCCGGCGAACTCATGGAGCGGCCGCTCGGGCGCGGGCGGCCGCCCTGGCGGATGTACCTCCTCGGCGCTCGGAACGGCGGGCCCTTCGCCGTCCTGGTCAAGCTGCACCACGCCCTGGCCGACGGGATGCGGGCGGTGGCCATCGGGGCCGGGATCTTCGACGAGATCGCCGCCGTCACCAGCGCCCGCCCCGCCGTACGGGGCCGCCCCGCCGTCCCGCCCCGCTCCTGGCTGCCCGACCCCCGGGAGATGGCGGGCATGGCGATCGGGCGGATCGGCGAGGTCGGCCGGGCGCTCGGCGTGGGGGCCTCCGTCGTGCGCGCCGGCCGCCTCGACCTGCGCGGCACGACCGCCTTGACCGCGCCCTCCAGCGGCACCCGGCGGCTGGCCACCGCCGACCTGGACGCCGGGGACCTCCAGCGGATCCGGCGTGCCGAGGGCGGCACCGCCAACGACATCCTCCTCGCCGTCGTCGCCGGGGCGCTGCGCCGCTGGATGACCGGGCGCGGAGAGCGGCCGCCGGCCGCCGACCCGCGCGCCCTGGTCCCCGTCTCCCGGCGCCGGCCCGGCGGGGCCACCGCCAGCGGCAACCGGCTCTCCGCCTATCTCCTCGGCCTGCCGGTCACCGCCGCCGACCCGCGCGAGCGGCTCCGGGCCGTGCGGAGCGCGATGGACCGCAACAAGGCGGCGGGCCCCCTGAAGGGCGCCGGAGCCGTCGCCGTTCTCGCCGACCAACTGCCACCGCTGGCCCACCGGTTCGGCGCACCGCTGGCGGCCAACGCCGCCCGCCTGCTGTTCGACGTACTGGTCACCAGCGTGCCCCTGCCCCGCTCCGCGCTCTCGCTGGGCGGCTGCCCGCTGACTGCCCTCTACCCCATGGCGCCGTTGGCCCGGGGCCAGTCCCTGGCGGTCGCCCTCGCCACCTACGGCGGGCGGGTGCACGTGGGTCTGGTCGCCGACGGCAAGGCGCTGCCCGACCTCGAACGGCTCGCCGCGGCGGTCGAGGAGGAGTTCGCGGAGCTGTACGCCGTCGTCACCGGAGGGGACCGCTCGCCGGTGGCCTGACAGGCGGCACCCCACCGGCTGCGGCAGGCTGGAACCATGCCCGAACTGCCCGAAGTCGAAGCCCTGCGGGTCTTCCTCGACGACCACCTGGTCGGCAAGGAGATCGCCCGCGTCCTCCCGCTGGCGATCAGCGTCCTGAAGACGTACGACCCGCCGCCGGCCGCCCTGGAAGGCGCGGCCGTCACCTCGGTCGCCCGGTACGGCAAGTTCCTCGACATCGAGGCGGGCGGGCTCCACCTGTGCACCCACCTGGCACGGGCCGGCTGGCTCCGCTGGAAGGACTCCTTCCCGGCCGCCCCGCCCCGCCCCGGCAAGGGGCCCCTCGCCCTGCGCCTGGTGACCGCGGACGGCGACGGCTTCGACCTGACCGAGATGGGCACCAAGAAGCGCCTCTCGGTCCACCTGGTCCACGACCCCGCCGACGTCCCCGGGATCGCCCGCCTCGGCCCGGACCCCCTCGCCGACGCCTTCGACCGCGACGCGTTCGCCGCACTGCTCGCCGGGGAACGCCGCCAGATCAAGGGCGCGCTGCGCGACCAGTCGCTCATCGCGGGCATCGGCAACGCCTACAGCGACGAGATCCTGCACGTCGCGAGAATGTCCCCGTTCAAACGGACCGCCGACCTCGACGAGGACGACGTCACCCGCCTCCACACCGCGCTGCGCGACACGCTCAAGGACGCCGTGGCCCGCTCAGCCGGAGTGGAGGCGGGGAAGCTGAAGGCCGAGAAGCGGAGCGGGATGCGGGTCCACGGGCGTACCGGAGAGGACTGCCCCGTCTGCGGGGACACCGTCCTGGAGGTCTCCTTCAGCGACTCCTCGCTCCAGTACTGCCCCACCTGCCAGACCGGCGGCAAGCCCCTGGCGGACCGCCGGCTCTCGAAGTTCCTGAAATGACCGGACGAGCGGACGCCCGCCGCGCCGCCGTCCGCGCGGACGGCCGCCGCCGAGGGGGCGCCCCGCGGTCCGCGCACGGGCCGGACCGGCCGGACACCCCCTAAACTCCGGCCTCATGCTGCGCGTACTCGCCGTCGACGACGAACAACCCGCCCTGGAGGAACTCCTCTACCTCCTGCGCGCCGACCCCCGTGTGCGCAGCGCCGAGGGCGCCACCGGAGCGACCGAGGCGCTGCGCCGCATCGGCGGCGCGGTGGACGCGGGACCCGAGGACCCGGCCGCCATCGACGTCGTCTTCCTCGACATCCACATGCCCGGCCTCACCGGACTCGACGTCGCCCAGCTCCTCGCCGGATTCGCCGCGCCCCCGCTCATCGTCTTCGTCACCGCGCACGAGGGCTTCGCCGTCCACGCCTTCGACCTCAAGGCCGTCGACTACGTCCTCAAACCGGTCCGCCGCGAACGCCTCGCCGAAGCCGTCCGCCGCGTCGCCGAACAGGTGGGGGAGCGGTCCGCGCCGGTCCACGACAGCGCGGGCGACCAGATCCCGGTCGAGCTCGGCGGTGTCATCCGCTTCGTCCCCGTCGACGAGATCGCGTACGCCGAGGCACAGGGCGACTACGCGCGCCTGCACACCGACAATGGCAGCCATCTCGTCCGCATCCCGCTCACCACCCTGGAGGAGCGCTGGCGCTCCCGCGGCTTCGTCCGGATCCACCGCCGCCACCTCGTGGCGCTGGGCCGGATCGACGAACTGCGCCTGGACGCGGGCAGCATGAGCGTGCGCATCGGGGAGGCCGAGCTCGCCGTCAGCCGCCGCCACACCCGCGCCCTGCGCGACCTCCTGATGCGCCAGGGCGGCCGCTGACCTGGGCCCTTCCGTCCGGGCCGGGGCCCGGGAGAGATCCGTCATCCCTTCCCAGCACGGCCCGCCGACGCCTACACTCCGAGCCCATGTCCGCAGAGCCATCGCCCCGGCGCCACGTGGTCACGGGGGAGCCGCGGCGGGTGCGCCCGCTGCCCCGCTACCGCACCCAGTCGGAGATCGACGAGCAGACCGCCCTCGGCGGGGCGTACGTGCGCTCGCTGATGCGCGGCCAGCTGCGCGCCGGGCTCACCGTCTTCGGCGTGCTCGCCCTCGTCGCGGGGACCCTGCCGCTCCTCTTCGCCGCGCTGAACAGTTCCGCCCTGGTCTGGGCGGTGCTGGGCTTCGCCACCTACCCGCCGCTCACCCTGGCCGCCTGGTGGTACGTCCGCAGGGCCGAGCGCAACGAACGCGACTTCGCCCGGCTGGTGGAGGGCCGCCCCGCCCCGTGAGCGCCCCCGCCCCCGCGGCCTCCTGGGTGGCCGTCGCCCTCGTCGTCCTCGCCACCGTCCTCGTCGGCGGCTTCGGTCTGCGCATCTCCCGGACGACCTCCGACTTCTACGTCGCCTCGCGCACCGTACGGCCCCGCCTCAACGCCGCCGCGATCAGCGGCGAATACCTCTCCGCCGCCTCCTTCCTCGGCGTCGCCGGGCTGGTCCTCCTCCACGGCCCCGACATGCTCTGGTACCCGGTCGGCTACACCGCCGGATACCTGGTGCTCCTGGTCTTCGTCGCGGCCCCGCTGCGCCGCTCGGGGGCGTACACCCTGCCGGACTTCGCCGAGGGCCGCCTGGAATCGCGGCAGGTCCGCCGGCTGGTCAGCGCGCTCGTCGTCGGCGCGGGCTGGCTCTACCTCGTGCCCCAGCTCCAGGGCGCCGGACTCACCCTCAAGATCCTCACGGGCGCTCCGGGCTGGCTCGGGGACGTGCTCGTCGCCACCGTCGTGACCGCCGCCGTCGCCGCCGGCGGCATGCGCTCCATCACCTTCGTCCAGGTCTTCCAGTACTGGCTGAAGCTCACCGCCCTCCTGGTCCCCGCCCTCTTCCTGGTCCTCGCCTGGCAGGGCGACGGCCGGCCCCGGGTCAGCTTCGACGACCAGCTCGCCGTCTTCCGCGGCGACCATCCGCTGTACGCCACCTACGGGCTGATCGTGGCGACCTTCCTCGGCACCATGGGCCTGCCCCATGTCGTCGTCCGCTTCTACACCAGCCCGAACGGCCGCGACGCCCGCCGCACCACCGTCGCCGTCCTCGCCCTGGTCGGCCTCTTCTACCTGCTCCCGCCGGTCTACGGCGCTCTCGGCCGCCTCTACACGCCCGAGCTGCGCCACGGAGGGGACGCGGACGCCGCCGTCCTGCTGCTGCCCGCCCGCCTCATCGGCGGACTCGGCGGCGACCTGCTCGGGGCGCTGATCGCCGGCGGGGCGTTCGCCGCGTTCCTGTCCACGGCCTCCGGGCTCACCATGGCCGTCGCCGGAGTCATCACCCAGGACGTGCTGCCCGCGCGCGGGGTGCGCCACTTCCGGCTCGCCACCGTCCTCGCCATCGCCGTGCCGCTGGCCGGGTCCCTGCTGGTGAGCCGGGTGCCGGTGGCCGACGCGGTGGGCATGGCCTTCGCCGTCTCGGCCTCCTCCTTCTGCCCGCTGCTCGTCCTCGGCATCTGGTGGCGACGGCTCACCCCGCCGGGGGCCGTCGCCGGTCTCCTGCTGGGCGGCGGCTCCGCCCTGCTCGCCGTGGCCATCACCGTCAGCGGCTCCGTACGCCCGCCGGGCTGGCCGCACGCCCTGCTGGCCTGGCCCGCCGTCTGGTCCGTCCCCGTGGGGTTCCTCGCGATGATCCTGGTCTCGCTCGCCACACCGGGACGGATACCCCCGGGCACCAACGCCGCCATGACCCGCTTCCACCTCCCCGAGGCGCTCTCCTCGGGCCGGTCCGCCGGGAGGGAGGGATGACCGGGGCGACCGTCGCCGTGGTGGTGGTCCTGGCCGCACTGCTGCTGGGGGCCGGTTTCCGGCTGGGCCGCCGCACCTCCCGCCCGCTGCGCCCCAGTGACGTCGGCACGCCCGTCGAGCACGCCACGTTCGAGACCCTGCACACCGCGTCGCTGGCCGCCCCGCCGCTGCGGGCGGGCCTCACCGAGGAGAGCGCCCGGCGTGCCGCCCGCCGGCTGCGCTCCCTGCTCGGCACCGACGCGCTCTGCCTCACCGACCGGGACCGGGTGCTGGTCTGGGACGGCGCCGGGCAGCACCACGGCAAGGACGTGATGGGGCACCTGAAGGTGCTGCTGGACACCGGCCGCGGCACCGCCTTCGACAGCGGCTGCGACGACCTCGACTGCCCGCTGCGCTGGGCCGTCGCCGTCCCGCTCACCGTGGAGAACCGGGTCCTGGGCGCGCTCGTCGCCTACGCCCCGCGCGAATCGGCGGTGCTGGCGCGGGCCGCGGGGGAGGTGGCGCGCTGGGTCTGCGTCCAACTGGAACTGGCCGAACTCGACCGCTCCCGCACCCAGCTCATCGAGGCCGAGATCAAGGCGCTGCGGGCGCAGATATCGCCGCACTTCATCTTCAACTCGCTCGCCGCGATCGCCTCGTTCGTCCGGACCGACCCCGAACAGGCCCGTGAGCTGCTCCTGGAGTTCGCCGACTTCACCCGCTACTCGTTCCGCCGGCACGGTGAGTTCACCACTCTGGCCGACGAACTGCACTCCATCGACCAGTACTTGGCGCTCGTCCGCGCACGCTTCGGCGAACGCCTCGCCGTCACCCTCCAGGTCGCCCCCGAGGTGCTGCCGGTCGCGCTGCCGTTCCTGTGCCTCCAGCCGCTGGTGGAGAACGCCGTCAAACACGGCCTCGAAGGCGCCGCGACCCGCAGCCGCATCACCATCAGCGCCCTGGACGCCGGCTCGGAGGCCGAGGTGGTCATCGAGGACGACGGGACCGGCATGGACCCCGAACGGCTGCGGCGGATCCTGCGCGGCGAGGGCGACGCCTCCACCGGCATCGGCCTGCTCAACGTGGACGAGCGGCTGCGCCAGGTCTACGGCGACGACTACGGCCTCGTCATCGAGACCGGAGTCGGGGCGGGCATGAAGATCACCCTGAGGCTCCCCAAGTACCGTGCTGGGGTGCATGGTTCGTGACCCCGCCCGACGTACGGCCGTATCTGTCCGAGCATGCCCCGCGGCGCGCGGGCCCGGACCTCGACGCCCGAGCCGGCCGGGGAAGCCGGGCCTCAGCACAGGTGTACGGCCAGATGCCCCAGCGGCAGCCCCAGCTGCCACGCGGGCGTCCAGACCCGGACCTCCCGGTCGCCCGACGGGCCGGCCGCGAAGTCCCCGGGAGCGGACCCGATCGCGTCCAGGTCGGCCGCGAGCAGTTCGGTTTCCTCCAGCCAGCGCCAGGCCGCCCGTGCCAGCTCCAGATCGGGGTCGCCGGGCTCGGCGCGCCGCCCCGCCTCCGCCAGCCGCTCGCGGATCCAGGTGCGCCAGGCGCACTCGTACGCCGTCAGCGTCCGCAGCTCGTCGACCCGCGGCTCGGGCAGGGCGTGGAGCGCCGGTCCGTTCCGGGCGAACTCGCACAGGAACATCGTCAGCGCGAGCGCGTCGCGCCCCGCCCGGAACTCCGGGGTCGTCGGCTCCATCAGCTCGCCGGTCCGCAACAGCTCGTCGGCGATGTACTCGGTGGCAAGCCAGGCCATCGGTACCCGGAGCCCGTTCCCACCGGCCCCATCCGTATCCTCGGGACGCATCCCCTCTCGCCTCTTTCCTCGCTCGGTGCCGGGCTTCACGCAGCATTGAACCGGGGGCGGGCGTCCCGCGTGGGCAGAAGGTGAGGATCGCCCAGGAGATACGAGGCTGCCGATGAGTGCCGACCCCGGCGACGACCCGCATGTGCGCCTGCTGCTGGGCGCTTACGTCCTGGACGCCCTGGACGCCGAGGAGACGGGCCGGGTCGCACGCCATCTCCAGGGCTGCGACGGCTGCGCCCGGGCCTATGTGGAGGTCGCCGACGCCTCCGCCCTGCTGGCGCTGCTCCGGGTGGAGGACCTGCGGGAGTAGCCGGGGAGCGTGCGGGAGAGGACCCGCAGGGCGTAGTAGGAGCGGGACTTGACGGTCCCGGCGGGGATGCCGAGTTCCGCGGCCGTCTCGCCGACGCTCAGCCCGCGGAAGTAGATCTGCACCAGCACCGCCCGGTGCTCGGGACTGAGGGTGCGGACGGCCTCGCGTACGTCCAGGGCGCGGACGGCCGAGTCCGCGGGGTCCGGGGCGGCCGGAGTGCTCCCCAGCGCCGTGTCGCTGACCTCGGCCGGACGGGCCTGGCGGGAGCGCCGGGCGTCGATGGCGAGGCGGCGGCCGACCGTGAACAGCCAGGGCCGCATCGAGTCGTAGGGCGCGTCGAAGACCTCGGGGTGCTGCCAGGCGCGTACGAGGGTCTCCTGGACGAGGTCCTCCGCCCGCTGCCGGTCCCCGAAGGTCAGGCCGAGGAGGAAGCGGAACAGGGCCGGGCCGTGTTCCCGCTGCAACTCCGCGAGGGTCCGCTCATCGGTCGTCGTGGTCTTCATGAACGCCCTCTCCCGCCGAGGCCCCTGACGGCCTCGTTGCCGACGGGCGTATCCGAACGCATTCGGCGGCGCGGGAACAGACGGTGCGCCGAGGTGTGCGACGAGCGGTCGCTCAGTGCGGCGAATGGTGCGGTGAACGGTCGAGGGGCCGTCGGAGTCGGCCGGTACGACCAGTTCAGCTAGGTATACGGCAATGCTCCTTGCTTACACGATATGAAGATATGTGTAGTCGGATGGTCGTAATCATCCGAACGTGGAGTCGAGCAGATGACGCAGCGCATCCGACCGGGCACCGTGGCCGCCCTCGCCCTCCTGCTCGCCGCGACGGCCGGCTGCGCCGGGCCGCAGCCCACGGCCCCCGGACCGGGCGGACCGCCCGCCGCCCGGGGCGCGGGGGGCCAGAAGGCGGACGGGCCCCGCCCGTTCACCCTTCTCGCCGCGGGCGACGTCCTGCCGCACTCCTCCGTGATCGACCGGGCCGCCGCCGACGCGGGCGGTCAGGGCTACGACTTCGCCCCGATGCTGGCGGGCGTCGCCCCCGTCGTCTCGGGCGCGGACCTGGCGTTCTGCCACATGGAGACGGTGTACGGCAAGGAGGGCGGCCCCTACACCGGCTACCCGAGCTTCAAGTCGCCGCCCGAGGTCGCCGCGGCCCTGCGCGCCACGGGGTTCGACTCCTGCTCCACCGCCTCCAACCACACCCTCGACGGCGGGGCCGAGGGCGTCCGGCGCACGCTCGGGGCGCTGGACAGGGCGGGCATCCGGCACGCCGGCTCCGCCCGCACCGCCGCCGAGGCCGCCCGGCCCACGATCCTGCCGGCCGGGCCGGGGAAGGGGGCGGCCAAGGTCGCCCACCTCGCGTACACCTACGGCACCAACGACATCCCGCTGCCCGCCGGCCGGCCCTGGACGGTGAACGTGACCGACGAGCGCAGCATCGTCGAGGAGGCCAGGGCGGCCCGTCGCGCCGGTGCCGACGTCGTCGTCCTCTCCGCCCACTGGGGCACCGAATGGCAGGACGAGCCCGACGCGGAGCAGCTGGAGCTGGCCCGGCGGCTCACCGCGTCCGCCCACGGGGGCCGCCCCGACATCGACCTCATCATCGGCACCCACGCGCATGTGCCGCAGGCGTACGAGAAGGTCAACGGCACCTGGGTCGTCTACGGCATGGGCGACCAGATCGCCGGAGCGATGATCAACCACGACGGCGTCCAGGACCCGCGCGGCAACCAGAGCTCGATGGGCCGCTTCACCTTCGCGCCGCCCGCGAAACCCGGTGAGCGCTGGAAGGTGGAGAAGGCGGAATTCGTCCCGCAGTGGTACGACACCGCCACCGGGCGTGCCGTCAACCTCAACGCCGCCCTGGGCGACGGGGCCGGGTGCCTCCGTGAGATCCGCGACCGCATCCGTACCGTCGTCCTCGGCCGGGGGGCGGACAAGGACGGGCTCAGGATGGGCGAATAGCGGTCGGCGGCGGGGCCTCTGGGGGATGTCGTGCCGGCCAGGCCGCGGTGAGCGCGGCGTGCTCGGGAGAACCCCTACGGCACCACGGTGACCGGCCAGCGCCCGGCCTTCACCAGGCGCACGGCCACCGAACCGATGAGGCGGTGCCCTGCCGACTCCGACGCCCCGACCACCACCGCGTCCGCCTTCAGCTCGTCGGCCGCCGTGACCAGGCCGTTGTAGGGGTCGCCCCGGAAGGTGTGGAACTCCCAGCGCATGTCCCACGCGTCACTGAAGCGTTCGGTCGCCTCGCGGATCTCGGTGACCAGGCTGTCCGCGACCTCGCCCGTCACGTCTCCGAACGGCACGCCCAGCGCGGCGCCCGCCGGCATGACCGGCTGGACGTACACCAGTGCCAGCATGGCGTTCTGCCGGCGAGCGAGCCCGGCCGCGTAGGCCGCCGCGCGCATCGACGAATCGGAACCGTCGAGCCCCGCGACGATCACCTTGGGGCCGTCCGTGCCGCGTTCGAACCGGTGAGGCTGCTGCTCTGTCACGGCATCGAGGCTATCGGCTCGGCCCCGAGGGGAGGCTCCGGGACATCGACGGCTTCCACGGAGATGAACATACTGCGTCGATCGGGTACAAAACGGGCGACGTTCGGTGTCGGCGTCCGGGGCGGGCCTCCGACCGTGCGAGCAGTTGGCCATGAGACGTGATCCCCCCCGGCCCGAGCGCCGCACCGCGCTGAGGGTCGCCCTCGGCCTCGGAGCCGCCACCGCCGTGCACCTGATCGCCGCCGATCCGGCGTCGACGCCCAGCCGCTCCGCACCCGTCGCGGACACCCCGCCCGCAGCCGCCGCCGGGCCCCCGGCGAACGTCCGCCGCCGCCCCTCCCCGTACCGGCTCGACCCCATGACCGCGAACACCCCGCCCCGGTTCAGACCGGGCAGGCCGCCCGTGCGGACCCGGCCCTTCGAGCACCTCCCCGAGCTGGGCCACTCGATGGTCCTCAGCTTCGACGACGGCCCCGACCCGCTCTACACCCCGGACATCCTGGCCACCCTGCGCGAACACCGGGTCCGCGCGATGTTCTTCGTCTGCGGGGAGATGGCCGACGGCAACCCGGACCTGTTGCGCGAGATGGCCGACGACGGGCATGTGGTGGGCAACCACTCCTGGTCCCACCCGCTGATCCCGAACCTCTCGCGCGCCGGGATCCGCGACGAGCTGGGACGTACCAGCGAGGTGCTGGACCGGACGCTCGGGGCTCCGCCGCTGTGGTACCGCGCCCCCTACGGCGCGTGGAACCGCAACTCCTTCGAGATCGGGGCGGACCTGGGCATGGAGCCCATGGCCTGGACCGTGGACACGCTCGACTGGAAGACGCCGGGGACCGGAACGATCGTTCGCCGGGTGCTGGACGGAGCGGCGCCCGGCGTCGTCGTCCTCTCGCACGACGCGGGCGGCGACCGCTCGCAGAGCGTGGCGGCGCTGCGCCGCTATCTGCCCCGGCTGCTGCATTCCGGCTACCGCATCACGGTGCCGCACCGCGTCTGAGCCGGGGAGCACGTGCGCACGGCTGTGCCCGGCCGGGGGTCCGAGGCCGGTGGTCACCGGGAGACGGCCGTGCGGGACGTGCGCCGGTCAGCGGGTGTCGACCAGCCGGGCGAAGACCACCACGTTGCCGTCGTAGCCGCCCGCCTTGGAATAGCCGCCGCCACAGGTGATGACCCGCAGCTCCGCCTGACCGGTGTCGCCGTAGACCCGGGGGCCGGGGAAGTCGTTCTTCGAGAAGACCTCCACCCCGTACACCTCGAAGATCCCGACCCGTCCGTCGTAGCGGGTGACCTCGACGCGGTGCCCCTTCCGCAGCGAGCCCAGGCCGTAGAAGACTGCGGGCCCGGACATGTTGTCGACATGGCCGACGACCACGGCGGTGCCGCGCTGGCCGGGGGAGATGCCGTTCTGGTACCAGCCGGCGAGGTTGGGGTCCTCGGCGGGCGGGGCGTCGATCCACCCGTTGGCGTCCAGGTTGACGTCGATGATCGGAGCGTCCACGTCGATGGCGGAGATCTTCACCCGGGAGGCCGGGGCGTACGGCAGCGGCTGCACCCCCTCGCCCTCGGCCGGCGGCGCCGCCGTCTCCCTGCCCGGGTCCAGCGCGGCCGCCGCCGCGGGCTGCGGGGGGCCCGCCTCCCCGAACTCCGTGCCGTTGCGCATGAGGGCGAGGCCGCTGAGCATCACCAGGGCGATCGCACCCCAAGGCACACGTCTGGTCCGCTCGACGCCAGCGTAGTCCCGGCCCATGGCTCTCCCTTCGTCGCGACGCTGTGAACGTTAGGCGCGCCGCGTCCGGGCGGCGATCAGAGAAGGGCGAACGGGTGGCACCGGGACGGGGAGCTGCCGGACGACGGCCCATCGGAGTAATGAGCGGATAAAAGTTCTGACGCTCTGTGACCTGCGGCTCCGTCAGGTGCGGGGGTTTTCGTACGGCGTGTCGCGTCACCGGGGTGGCGCAACGCCGAAGTGCGATCCACGCGTCCGCTGGTGAGTGTTCGTCATGGGAGGCGTTCTCGTCGATCCAGCCCGGGGGACGAGCCCTCGGGGCGTTTCCCGCTGGAGGTTCACACGATGCGTGCTTCACGCGCTCTCGCGGTCACCGCGACCGCTTTCGCGGCCGTCGGGCTCGCGGCCCCCATGGCCGCCGCCACCAACGGTCCGAGCAACATCACCGTCAACCCGTACTCGGTCCACCAGGGCGCGACCATGAAGGTCACCGCGCAGGGCTGCGGTCACGGCGGCAAGGTCTGGTCGAACGCGTTCCCGACGACCGAGCTCTCCGCGGGCAGCACCGGGTACGCGAAGGCGCACATCCGTCACAACGCCACGCCGGGGCACTACAACCTCTCCGTGAAGTGCAGTGACAACAGCCGGATCGAGACGCACAAGTTCACCGTGCTCGCCGGCAACGGCGCGCAGGGCGGGCTCGGCGGCTCCATGGGCCCGAGCTCGGTGGAGATGCAGGTCGGCGGCGGTCTGGTGGCCGCCGCGGCCGTCGGCGGCGCGGTCTTCCTCGTCCGGCGCCGGCGGACGAGCCATGCGGCGTTCTAGGGCGTCGAACCTCCCGCCCGGCCCGATACGCCCGTCGCCCCGAGTCCTGGATCAGGACCCGGGGCGACTGCCGTGCGCCGCATGGCGGCGGTCAGTGACGGCGGTCGGTGGAGCGGCGCCGAGCGAAGTAGAGGGCGCCCGAGGCCGCGGCGACCACCAGGGCCGCGCCGGCGGCGAGCTCCACCGTGTCGGTGCCGCCCGAGCTTCCGCCGAGGCCGCCGCGCACGCCGCCCGGCACGAGGGCCGTGGAGCTGGCGGTCGGCACCGTGGTGGGTGTCGGGGTGCTCGTGGCGCCTCCGGTGATCGTCAGGTTGACGTTCCGGGAGGTGCCGGTCGAACCGCACGCAAAGGTCACCGCGTAGACAGCGCCCCGTCGGGCGCCCGTGTCGATGGTGGCGGTGGCCGTCGTGCTGCCGCTCGGAATGGTGACGGTGTCGAAGATGCCCGAGCTGACGGTCGTCTCGCCCGTGCAGCCGCCGGCGCCGAGGGTGACCCGGCCGCCCGGTGCGATGACCGACGGAGCGATGGTCGGGTTGAACGTGCTGGCCGCCCCGTCCGGCGCGGCGTGGGCGGCGGGCGGGGCCAGCAGCGTCAGGGCACTGGCGCCGAGCAGGGCGAGCGGTGCGACACGTATCGCGCGCATGGTGGATCCTCCGGTTCCCCGAGGGGCAGCTGCGGAACCAATTTCCACATAGCAGGAAAAATGCACCTCGATGCCCGACACGCTAAAAGGGGGCCCCGCTACCCGCGATCGGGGTCCGGCGAATGGGTCAGAGGAGTCCCCCGACCGGCCCACCGGCCGGGGGCGGGGCCTCAGCGGGCGGCCCCCGGGAACATGTCGAGGAAGGGCTCGGCGGTGGCCGAGATACCCCGGCCGAACGGCGCGTCGAAGTCCCAGATCAGAAAGAGCAGGAAGGCGATCAACGCGCTGAACAGGCCCGCCAGGAGCAGTTCACGGAACGTTCTGCGGATCTGGAGGGTGAAGATCAGCCCCACGGTCACCAGCGCCCCGATGATCAGCCCGAACCAGACCACCCCGGGCATCGTCGCGCCGGCGTTCTGCCCCCTGGAGCTGCGGGCGTCGTCCGCCGCCGCCACCTGGTCGACCAGTGGCTGGTACGCCTGCCCCTCGTGGTCGTTCCTGGGGACGTAGTCGGTGACGTCCGCACGCACCCGGTCCAGCAACCGGGTGCCGCGCTCGGTCAGCGTGTTCCGCTCGGACATCGCCTTCCACTCGTCGTGGACGACGTGACGGACATAGGCGTCGACGTCAGCGCGGATGCGGTCGCGGACCTCGGCCGGGTAGACGGAGGCCCGCGCCTGGATCTCGTGCAGCGCCTGCGCCTCGACGCGTACCGACTCCTGGGCGGCGCTGCGCCCTTCCCAGACCCCGGCGATGGCGAGCCCCAGGACGATCGCGTAGACCACACCGATCATCATCGTCATGTACTCGATGACGTCGGGCGTCTCGGACGGGTCGTCATCATCCCCGATCCGCCGGTTGTTCAGGATGGCGATCGTCAGGACGACCGCGCAGGCGGAGGCCATGGCAATGCTCAGTACGAGCCATTCGGACATGCGTCTCTCCTGGTCAGCGGGATGACCGCGGCCGCAGCACGGCGACGGCGAACACCGCCGGGGCGGTGATGAGCAGCGTCAGGGACACCAGCGAGGGGCCGCTTCTCGGCTGTTTGCGGGCGGGTTTGCGGTACGACGGCAGCGCGACGGGCCGGGGGGCCGGCGGTTCGGCCCGCACCGGGGGCTTCGGTGAGGGGGAGGAGGCGGGCGACGGCTTCGGCGGCGGTGCCGGTGCGGGCGGGGGAGGCGGTGGCGGGGGAGGCGGTTCAGCGGCCACCGGTGGCGGCGGGGGAGGCGGTGGGGGCGGTGGGGGCTCCGGAGGTGGCGGTGGCGGTGGCGCGGGCGGCGGCTCCGGTGGTGGCGGAGGCTCCGGCGGCGGCTCCGGTGGGGGCGGCGGTGGTGGCGGCTCCGGGGGCGGCGGGGGCTTCGGCCTGGAGACGGCGACGCAGCTCCCGTCGCCCGCCACGGCGACCGAGGAACTGCCGTCACCCCGCCCGATCGTGGCCACCGCGCAGGAGTCGGCGGTCGCGGGCAGGGGTACGGCTGTCAGCCAGAGGAGTGCGGCGGCGGTCGTGAGCCGCGCGATGCGTGATCCGTACACGTCGGGGAGCATGATCGACGCCGCCGGTGGACACGCGGTACCCGTGGGTGATTCGCCTGATCGTGCGAACAATGGGCCATTCGTGTTTGCGCGGTGCTTCCGACCCGCGGTAAGCGTGTCCCCGGGCTTCACGCTGTTTCGGCCCGAGAAGTGGCCGGTTAGTTGCTCTCCTGGCCGAAAGTGCGGTGGATGGCGTGCCGGCGAAGGGATTCGCCATTCGAACACCCCGGATGTGCCGAGCGGCGACCGTCGACAGTCCGCGCCCCACGCCCTTCGCGGGCCGGTGCCGAGGCGGGCGGCGCCGACCGGCGGGGAGCCTGCGGCGCCTGGCGACCCGTTTCCCCGGCATTCCGAACGCGTCGGCGCTTCCCTCGTTATGGCGAGCCCCGCGAGCAATCCCCCAGGAGCTCCAAGTGGCCCCGAACGACCGGGAAACGGCGTCCGGGGTGCCGGTCCGTCGCTGTACGCATACGCGCAGCGACGGATTCGCCGTGGATGCCACCGGAGTGTGACCAATAACGGATCGCGAATTTCCGTTTCCACTCGCTCTCTTGGCGGCCGGTCAGTAGCCTCTGGTCAACACTGACCATGAACATGGCCGGATCGCCGTGGCGACTTGTTGGAGACATCGATGGAGCGTCCCGCCTGGGCACCGCAGGGCATTGACATTTCGGTGCCGAGCGTGTCTCGCATGTACGACTTCTATCTGGGCGGATCGCACAATTTCGAGGTGGACCGGGAAGCCGCGCGCAAGGCCATGGAGTTCCTCCCGGGCCTTCCCAAGATCATGCAGGCCAATCGCGCCTTTATGCGCCGGGCCGTCCGCTACGCCGTCGACTCGGGCATCGACCAGTTCCTGGACATCGGCTCCGGCATACCGACCTTCGGCAACGTCCACGAGGTCGCCCAGGCCGCGGACCCCGGGGCCAAGGTCGCCTACGTCGACCACGACCCGGTCGCCGTCGCCCACAGCCAGGCCGTACTGGAAGGCGACGACCGCACGGTCGTCGCCGCCGCCGACCTGCGCCGCCCCAAGGACATCCTGACGAACCCGGAGGTCACCGGACTGCTCGACCTGGACCGCCCGGTGGCCCTGCTGCTGGTCGCGGTGCTCCACTTCGTCGAGGACGCCGACGACCCGCGCGGCGCGGTCGCCGAACTGCGCGAGTCACTGGCCCCCGGCAGCCTGATCGTCCTGACCCACGCCTCGTACGAGGGCATTCCGCGGTCCAGGGAGGAGGCGGCCGGCACGGTCGGCGTCTACCAGAACATCCGCAACCCGCTGGTCATGCGTTCGCGCGAGGAGATCGCCCAGTTCTTCGAGGGCTGTGGGATGGTCGAGCCGGGGCTCGTGCCGATGCCCGCGTGGCGGCCCGACACACCGCAGTCGCCGGAGCAGGAAGACCCGTACGCCTTCTCGGGCTTCGCAGGGGTTGGGCGCAAGGCGTGAGCATTCCCGCCCAGTCGTCCGGGGAGCCGGACGCGGAACCTGACGGCCCGGAAGGCCGCCTCCGGAGATTCGCCAGAATCTGGAGCAGGGCCATCTTCCCCCTGACGGCCACCTCCCTCACCCGCCCGGAGTTCGAACAGCATCTGCTGCCCCTGGCACGCGAGCTGAACGGCATCCTGCACGCCCACCCCTTCGACGCCTCGCCCGCCCAGCGGACCGGCGCCGCCCTCGTCGACGCGCACTGCACCGACCCGGACGCCCTCAGTTCCACGCTCGGCGTCGTCGACTCCTACCTCGTCCTGTACTGCGGCGGCAACGGGCCCGGCACGCTGTCCACCGAGGACGGCCGGGCCCGCTGCGCGCGGATCCAGCACACCCTCGCCGCCGGCTTCACCGCGGCCCTGCGCGAGCGCACGCTCGCCGAGCAGGAGGCCATCGCCCGCTCGGCGCTGGCCGCCCGCTCGCACGCGGAGCAGGCCCTGCACGCGACCGAGGCGCGGTTCCGCGCCGTGTTCAAGGACGCGGCCATCGGCATCGGCATCGCCGACCTGGACGGCAACATCCTGGAGATCAACGACACCCTCACCAGGATGTTCGGCGGGCTGGAGCACCACGTCCGCAGTCACAAGGTGAACGAGTGGGTCCACCCCGAGGACTCCCCCCAGGTCTGGAAGTACTACGACGAGCTGGTGCGCGGCGAACGCGACCACTACCGGGTGGAGAAGGCGTTCTACCGCAACGACGGCACCGTCCTGTGGACCAACCTCACCGTCTCGCTGCTGCGGGACTCCGAAGGCCGCCCCGAGTACCAGCTCGCGCTGATGGAGGACACCACCGAGCGGCGGCTGCTGAATCTGCGGCTGCGCTACGAGGCCACCCACGACGCCCTCACCGGACTGCCGAACCGGACCATGTTCTTCGAACGCCTGGAGAAGACCCTCGCCGCCAAGGAGGGCGTCCGCTTCGGCCTCTGCTACCTGGACCTCGACGGCTTCAAGGCCATCAACGACAGCCTCGGCCACGCCGCCGGCGACCGGCTCCTGGTCGAGGTCGCCGACCGGCTCCAGAGCTGCGCCACCGCGCGCGGCGAGATGGTCGCCCGGCTCGGCGGCGACGAGTTCGTCGCGCTGACCACCGGCCCGGACAGCGCCGACGAGGTGGACGAGCTGGCCGGCCGCATCCTGAACGCGCTCGCCTCCCCGATCCGCCTCGACGGCCGCGAGCTGACCGTCCGAGGCTCGATCGGCGTCGTCGAGGGACCCTCCGGAGAGCGCAGCGCCGCGGAGGTGCTGCGCAGCGCCGACATCACGATGTACCGGGCCAAGGCGGCGGGCGGCAACCGCTTCCAGCTCGCCGACGCCGAGGCCGACGCGCGCGTCATCACCCGGCACGGGCTGACCACCGCCCTCCCGGCCGCCCTGGACCGGGGGGAGTTCTTCATCGAGTACCAGCCGCTCGTGCACCTGGGCGACGGCAGCGTGCACGGCGCCGAGGCGCTCGTACGGTGGTGCCATCCGCAGCACGGGGTGCTCGGCCCCGACCGGTTCATTCCGCTCGCCGAGCACACCGGGCTCATCGTGCCGCTCGGCCGCTGGGTGCTGGAGGAGTCCGTACGGCAGGCGAACTTCTGGCAGGAACGGCACACCGACGGAGGACCGCTGCGCATCAACGTCAACCTCTCGCCGACCCAGCTGCACCACCCGCACCTCGTCGCCGAGACGGTCGACGTGCTGGAACGTTCCGGTCTGGAGCCGGGAGCGCTCTGCCTGGAGGTGACGGAGTCCGCCCTGATCGGCGCCGAGGACGACCTCCTCAAGCCGCTGCGGCAACTCGCGGAGATGGGCGTCGACATCGCGCTCGACGACTTCGGCACCGGCTACTCGAACCTGGCGAACCTGCGCCGGCTGCCGGTGAGCGTGCTCAAGCTGGACCGCTCCTTCACCCAGGGCATGCAGCAGCACCCGGCCGACCCGGTCGATCTGAAGATCGTCGAAGGCATCGTGTCGCTGGCCCACAGCCTGGAGCTCGCCGTCACGGTGGAGGGCGTGGAGACGGCCGCCCAGGCGGAGCAGCTGCGCCTGTTGGGCTGCGACACCGCCCAGGGCTGGTACTACGCCCGCCCCGGGGCTCCGGACCGCATCCACTCCCTGCTGCTGGCGGACGCGGTCTGACCGTGGCCGCGGCGCCCCCGGGCGGCGTGCGGCTCCCTCGGGGGCCGGTGCGCCGCCCGGCCCGCTCCGGCCCGGCGCGATCCGTCAGCCGGGGACCGGCCGGTGCTCCAGCAGCATCCGCTGGAGTTCGCGCGCGGCGCGGGGCGGATCCACGTCGCTGCGGTGCGCCAGCGCGATCGTGCGCCGCAGCCCGGCACCGGCCAGCGGAGTCCTCCGCAGGTCGTGGCCCGCCCGGATGGCTGTCATGCTCGGCACCACGGCGATGCCGAGCCCCGCCCGTACGAAACCGAGCACCGCGTCCATCTCGCCGCCCTCGACCGTGAACGACGGCTCGAAGCCCTCCGCGCGGCACGCGGCCAGGGTCAGCTCCCGCAGGTTGTAGCCGTGCCGGAACATCACCAGCGGCGCCCCCCGAAGATCGGCGATCCGGACCCGGCCGCCCCGTCCCGGGGGCGGCTCCGCCGCCGAGGAGACCACCACCAGGTCCTCGTGCAACAGCTCCACCGTGGTGAGCGCGGGGGAGGCGGCCGGCAGGGGCAGCACCACCAGGGCCAGATCGAGCGCTCCCCGTGCCAGCTGGCGCACGAGGTCGTGCGAGCCGCCCTCCTCCAGCAGCAGCCGCACCCCCGGATGCCGGTCGTGGAAGGCGCGCAGCACGTCCGGCAGCAGCCCGGTGCACAGGCTGGGCGTCGCCCCGAGCCGCACCCGGCCGCTGCGCAGGGAGACCAGCTCCTGGACCTCCTGCCGCGCCGTCTCCGCGTCGGCGAGGATCCGCCGGGCCAGCGGCAGCAGCGCCTCGCCCGCGTCGGTGAGGGCGATGTTGCCCCGGGCGCGGCTGAACAGGTCCGCGCCCAACTCCGCCTCCAGCGCCCGGATCTGCTGGGAGAGCGAGGGCTGCGAGACATGCACCGCCTCTGCGGCCCGGGTGAAGTGCCGGGCCTCGGCCACGGCCACGAAGTAGGTGAGCTGCTGGAAGTGCATAAGCCGACGATAACGTCCTTCCATAGACGTCGCCTATGGAGATGAGCCGGACCATGTCTTGGACTGATCAGGTCCTTCGCCCCTACCGTCGTGCCCATGGCATTGGCAACGCGGACGGACCGACGGCCGTCGATGACGCGTACGCTCTGGGACTCGACCGTCGGCAAGAAGACGATCATGGCCGTGACCGGTCTGGTCATGCTCGGCTACCTCGTCGCCCACATGGCGGGCAACCTGAAGATCTTCTTCGGGCCCGGCGAGTTCGACGGGTACGCCCACTGGCTGCGCACCATGGGCGAGCCGGTACTGCACTACGAGTGGGCGCTCTGGCTCGTCCGGGTCGCACTGGTCGTGGCGGTCGTCCTGCACGGCATCTCCGCCTACCAGCTGAGCCGGCGCGACATCAGGGCACGCCCGGCCAAGTACGTCCACAAGAAGCCCCGGGCGAGCTACGCCACCCGGACCATGCGCTGGGGCGGGATCATCCTCGCCCTCTTCATCGTCTGGCACATCCTCGACCTGACGACCGGCACCGTGCACACGAGCTTCGAGGCCGGGCGCCCCTACCAGAACGTCATCGACACCTTCTCGACCTGGTACGGCAACGTCATCTACATCGTCGCCGTGCTCGCCATGGGCCTGCACGTCCAGCACGGCTTCTGGAGCGCCGCGCAGACCCTGGGTGTCGGCAACGCGACCCGCGACCGCATCCTGAAGACCCTCGCCACCCTCCTCGCGGTCGTGCTGACGGTGGGCTTCATCTCCGTACCCGTCGCCGTCATGACCGGAGTGGTGAGCTGACATGCCCGACTACACGCAGTACCGCGAGGGCGAGCCCGTCGTCGACACGAAGGCCCCCGGGGGCCCGGTGGCCGAACGCTGGGACACCCGCCGCTTCCAGGCGAAACTCGTGAACCCCGCCAACCGGCGCAAACACACCGTCATCGTCGTCGGAACCGGACTGGCCGGCGGAGCGGCCGGCGCCACCCTCGCCGAACAGGGCTACCACGTCGTCCAGTTCTGCTTCCAGGACTCGCCCAGGCGCGCCCACTCGGTGGCCGCCCAGGGCGGCATCAACGCCGCGAAGAACTACCGCAACGACGGCGACTCCATCCACCGGCTGTTCTACGACACCGTCAAGGGCGGCGACTTCCGCGCCCGGGAGTCCAACGTCCACCGGCTCGCCCAGATCTCCGTCGAGATCATCGACCAGTGCGTCGCCCAGGGCGTCCCCTTCGCCCGCGAGTACGGCGGTCTGCTCGACAACCGCTCCTTCGGCGGAGTCCAGGTCTCCCGTACGTTCTACGCGCGCGGCCAGACCGGGCAGCAGCTCCTCCTCGGCGCGTACCAGGCGCTGTCCCGGCAGATCGCCACGGGCAACGTCGAACTCCACGCCCGCACCGAGATGCTGGACCTGATCGTGGTCGACGGCAAGGCGCGCGGCATCGTCGCCCGCGACCTGGTCACCGGGAAGATCGACACCTACTTCGCCGACGCGGTCGTCCTGGCCACCGGCGGCTACGGCAACGTCTTCTACCTGTCCACCAACGCCATGAACTCCAACGCCACCGCCGTCTGGCGGGCCCATAGGCGCGGCGCGTACTTCGCCAACCCCTGCTTCACCCAGATCCACCCCACCTGTATCCCGCGCACCGGCGAGCACCAGTCCAAGCTCACCCTGATGAGCGAGTCGCTGCGCAACGACGGCCGCATCTGGGTCCCGAAGGCCAAGGGCGACGACCGCCCCGCCAACAAGATCCCCGAGGACGAGCGCGACTACTACCTGGAGCGGATCTACCCCGCCTTCGGGAACCTGGTGCCCCGCGACATCGCCTCCCGCGCCGCCAAGAACGTATGCGACGAGGGGCGCGGCGTCGGCCCCGGCGGGCAGGGCGTCTACCTGGACTTCGCCGAGGCCATCGGCCGGATGGGCCGCAAGGCCGTCGAAGCCAAGTACGGCAACCTCTTCGACATGTACCAGCAGATCACCGACGAGGACCCCTACACGGTCCCGATGCGGATCTACCCCGCCGTGCACTACACCATGGGCGGCCTCTGGGTCGACTACGACCTCCAGACGACCGTCCCCGGCCTCTTCGCCATCGGCGAGGCGAACTTCTCCGACCACGGGGCCAACCGGCTCGGGGCCTCCGCCCTGATGCAGGGCCTGGCCGACGGCTACTTCGTCCTGCCCTCCACGATCAACGACTACCTCGCCCGCAATCCGCACACCGACACCGTGGACGAAAACCACCCCGCCGTCGCGGAGGCGGTGGCGGAGACCGAGGACCGCATCAACCTGCTGCTCTCGGTCGACGGCGACCGCACCCCCGACTCCTTCCACCGGGAGATCGGCGAACTCATGTGGGAGTACTGCGGGATGGCCCGCACCGAGGACGGCCTGCGCAAGGCGCTCACGAAGATCCCCCGGATCCGCGAGGAGTTCTGGCGCCGCATCAAGGTCCCCGGCACCGGCGAACAGTTCAACCAGTCGCTGGAGAAGGCCAACCGCATCGTCGACTACCTGGAGCTCGCCGAGCTCATGTGCCTCGACGCCCTGCACCGCGCCGAGTCCTGCGGCGGCCACTTCCGCGCGGAGTCCCAGACCCCGGACGGCGAGGCCGAGCGGCGCGACGAGGAGTTCTCCTACGCCGCCGCCTGGGAGTTCACCGCGACCGGCGGCGCCCCTGTCCTGCACAGGGAAGACCTCGTCTTCGAGTACGTCCACCCCACCCAGCGGAGCTACGCATGAAGCTCACCCTGCGCGTCTGGCGCCAGCGCAACGCCGAAGAGCCCGGCGCCATGGCCACCTACGAAGTCGACGGCATCTCCGCCGACATGTCGTTCCTGGAGATGCTCGACACCCTCAACGAGGAACTCACCCTCGCCGGGGACGAGCCCGTCGCCTTCGACCACGACTGCCGCGAGGGCATCTGCGGCGCGTGCAGCCTCGTCATCAACGGCGACGCCCACGGCCCGGAGCGCACCACCACCTGCCAGCTCCACATGCGGTCCTTCGCCGACGGCGACACGATCGACATCGAGCCCTGGCGGGCCTCCGCCTTCCCGGTCATCAAGGACCTGGTCGTGGACCGCTCCTCGTTCGACCGGATCATCCAGTCCGGCGGCTACATCTCCGCCCCCACCGGCACCGCCCCGGACGCCCACGCCACCCCGGTGCCCAAGCCCGACGCCGAGCTGGCCTTCGAGAACGCCGAATGCATCGGCTGCGGCGCCTGTGTCGCCGCCTGCCCGAACGGCTCGGCGATGCTCTTCACGGCCGCCAAGGTCAACCACCTCAACGTCCTGCCGCAGGGCGCCCCGGAACGCGAGACGCGCGTCCTGGACATGGTGGCCCGGATGGACGACGAGGGCTTCGGCGGCTGCACCCTGACCGGAGAATGCGCCACGGCCTGCCCCAAGGGCATCCCGCTGCCCTCGATCGCCGCGATGAACAAGGAGTGGCTGCGGGCGACCCGCAAGGTCCGCCGCTGACACGGGAGTTGACCCCGTACGGTTCCTGAGCCGTACGGGACCGACACCCTGCGCGCCGTCGGCTCAGCGCCGCAGCGCCTTCGCCAGGTAGGGCGCCGTACGGCTCCCGGCGGCGCGCGCCACCTCATCCGGCGTGCCGGCCGCGACGATCCGGCCGCCCCGGTCCCCGCCCCCGGGCCCCAGGTCGATGACATGGTCCGCACCCGCCACCACGGCCATGTCGTGTTCCACGACCACCACCGTGTTCCCGGCGTCGACCAGGGCGTGCAACTGCCGCATCAGCACCTCCACGTCCGCCGGATGCAGCCCCGTCGTCGGCTCGTCCAGCAGATACAGCGTGCGACCGCGCCGGATGCGCTGGAGTTCCGTCGCCAGCTTGATGCGCTGCGCCTCACCGCCTGACAGCTCCGTGGCGGGCTGGCCGAGCCGCAGATAACCGAGCCCCACGTCCAGCAGGGTGGTCAGCGCGCGCTCGGCGGCCGGCGTGCCGGCGAAGAACGCGGCAGCCGACTCCACCGTCAGATCCAGGACCTGAGCGATCGTCAGACCGCGCAGGGCGACCTCCAGGGTCCGCGGGTTGTAGCGCGCACCGTGGCAGTCCGGGCAGGGCGCGTACGTGCTCGGGAGGAACAGCAGCTCCACCGAGACGAAACCCTCGCCCTGGCAGGTCTCGCACCGACCGCCGCTCACGTTGAACGAGAACCGCCCCGCCGTGTACCCCCGCTCCCGCGCCGTCTCCGTCTGCGCGAAGAGCTTCCGCACGGCGTCGAACAGACCGGTGTACGTGGCCAGATTGGACCGGGGCGTGCGGCCGATGGGCTTCTGGTCGACCTGGACGAGCCGGTCCACCGCCTCCAGGCCCGTGGCCGCCGCGCAGTACCGATCGCCCGGTCCGGACTCCTCGCCCGCCCGCCGGTCCGCCAGCACCCCGGCGAGCACCTGGCCGACCAGAGTCGACTTGCCCGAACCGGACACCCCGGTCACCGCGGTGAACACCCCGAGCGGGAACGCCGCGTCGACGCCCCGTACGTTGTGCCGCTCCACACCGGTGAGCCGGAGCCACCCGGACGGGGTGCGCAGCTCGCGCACCGGCGCGGTGTCCCGGCCGTCCTCCCCGAACAGGAAGCGGCGCGTCGCCGACTCCGGGACGTGGGCGAGCTCCTCCGGCGGCCCGCTGTGCAGCACCCGCCCGCCGTGCTCCCCGGCCAGCGGACCCACGTCCACCAGCCAGTCCGCCCGCCGCACCACGTCCATCTGGTGCTCCACCACGAAGACCGAGTTCCCGGCCTCCTTCAACCGGCCCAGCACCCCGAGCAGCGCCTCGGTGTCCGCCGGGTGCAGCCCGGCCGACGGCTCGTCCAGGACGTAGACGACACCGAAGAGGCCCGACCGCAACTGCGTGGCCAGTCGCAGCCGTTGCAGCTCACCGGAGGACAGCGTCGGGGCCGTCCGGTCCAGGCTCAGATATCCGAGTCCCAGCTCCGTCACCGTCCCGATCCGCGCCGACAGGTCGTCCGTCAGTACCCGTGCGGCCTCCTCGCCGCCCGCTCCCGCCCCGGACAGCACCTCGGCCAGCTCGGCCAGCGGCAGCCCGGCCAGCTCCGCGATGGTCCGACCGGCGAAGGTCACCGCCATCGCCTCGGGCCGCAGCCGGCTCCCGCCGCACACCGGGCACGGTGCGCTGGTCAGAAAGCGCTCCGCCTTCGCCCGCAGGGCCCGGCTCCGGGTGTCGGCGAAAGTGTGCAGCACATAGCGCCGCGCGCTCATGTACGTTCCCTGGTACGGGCGTTGGATCCGGCCCGCGTCCCGCACCGGATGCACCGTCACCACCGGCTGCTCGTCGGTGAACAGGATCCACTCCCGGTCCCCGGCGGGCAGCTCGCGCCACGGCCGGTCGACGTCGTACCCCAGCGCGTCCAGCACGTCGCGGAGGTTCTTGCCCTGCCACGCCCCCGGCCAGGCGGCGATCGCACCCTCCCGGATAGACAGGGAGGGGTCCGGGACGAGTAGCGCCTCGTCCGTCCGGTGGATCCGCCCCAGCCCGTGGCACTGGGGGCACGCCCCGACGGCGGTGTTGGGCGAGAAGGAGTCGGAGTCCAGCCGCTCGGCCCCCGGCGGGTAGTCCCCCGCCCGGGAGAAGAGCATGCGCAGCGAGTTGGAGAGCGTCGTCACCGTCCCGACGGACGACCGGGCCCCCGGGGCGGAGCGCCGCTGCTCCAGCGAGACCGCGGGCGGCAGTCCCGTGATCTCCCCGACCGCGGGCGCGCCCACCTGATGGATCAGCCTGCGGGCGTACGGGGCCACGGACTCGAAGTAGCGGCGCTGCGCCTCCGCGTAGATGGTCCCGAAGGCGAGCGAGGACTTCCCGGACCCCGATACGCCCGTGAACACGGTCAGGGTGTCGCGGGGGATGTCGACCCGGACGTTCTTGAGGTTGTGCTCGCGGGCTCCGCGCACGCGGACGTACGGATCGTGGGGGGAGTGCATGGGGCTCGGCTCCGTACGGGTGGGGTTCTGACGCCTGATGGGACAAACAGTCTGATTCTAGGCGTCGGCGCCGACGACGGGCCCGCGGGAGAAGGCCCTGCCCGGCCCGCCGACCGCCGGATAACCTGCTTCGGCCGTGTACATGGCGGTGAGGACGGCCGGGGGCCCGTCGCGGGAGAGTGCGTCATGCCTCCCGGCGTTCCCGCTCCTCGCATTGAGGTCCGGCGGTTATCGAACGTCGAGGCTCCGCCCGTCGGCCCGGCCCCCTGTCCCGGCCATGCGGGCGAGCCGCCGCAGCGAGTCCACCAGACCCTCGCGGTCGTACGTGCTGGTGGTGACGAGCACCTCGTCCGCACCGGTCTCGGCGATGGCCCGCTCCAGCTGACCGGCCACCTGGTCCTCGGTCCCGTGGATGTGGCCGTCGAGCCCCCGCTCGTACAGCGTCCGCTCCTTGGCCGTCATGGCGAGGGCCTCGACGCGCTCGGCCGGAGCCAGCGGCGGAAAGTCCCCGTGCGTGCGGGAGTGCGCCATGGCCCACGCCTCCGGCACGAGCAGCCTGCGGGCCTCCTCCTCGGTGCCGGCGATGGCCACCGTGCCCGCGACGATCACCTCTGGCCGTTCCGCGCGGTCGGAGGGGCGGAAGGCGCGGCGATAGACCTCGACGGCGCGCAGCACCTTCTCCCGGCCGCGCAGATCACCGATGACGAGAGGGAGCCCGGCGGCCGCGGCGACCGACGCGCCCTCGCCGACCGCCAGGACGTACGCGGGGATGCGCAGGCCCTCCGCCGGACGGGCGTGCACCCCGGGGTGGGCTTGCTGGGTGCCGTCGATCCAGCCGAGCAGTTCGGCGAGCCGGCCGGGGAAGTCCTCGGCGTCCTCCTTGCCGTGGCCGAGAGCGCGGCGGACGCCGTCGGTGAACCCCACCGAGCGTCCGAGCCCCATGTCGATCCGGCCGGGGAAGAGGGAGGCGAGCACACCGAACTGCTCGGCGACGACCAGCGGCCGGTGATTGGGCAGCATCACTCCGCCGGTGCCGACCCGGATGGTGGAGGTCGCGGCGGCGACGGCGGCGGCCAGCACGGTCGGGGCGGACCCCGCGACGCCCGGCACGCCGTGGTGCTCGGCGACCCAGAAGCGGTGGAAACCGAGTGCCTCCGCCTCCCGGGCCAGGTCCACGGTGTCGCGCAGCGCCAGGGAGGCGTCGTGCCCCTCCCGGGTGCGGGAGCGGTCCAGGACGGAGAAGCGGGTCGACGCGATCACAGAGTTCACGCCCTCTTCAACGCCGCCGTTCTCCCAGGATTCCCGCGCCAGGCTCCGGGACTCCGCGGGATTCCGGCGCGGGGCCTCTCCGGGACGACCGCGCGACCCGGACCGCCGGGGGAAGACAGGCTTTCTAAGCTGGGGGAGTGGACAACGACGCACGGCCGCTGGCCGTATTCGACCTGGACGGCACGCTCGCGGACACCGCCCACCGGCAGCACTTCCTGGAGGGGCCGAAGCGTGACTGGGCCGGCTTCTTCGCCGCGGCCGTGGAGGACCCGCCGCTCCCGGAGGGCGTACGGATGGTGCACGCGAGCGCCGAGGAGTGCGCGATCGTCTATCTGACCGGACGGCCCGAGCGGTGCCGTCGCGACACCGTGCGGTGGCTGAGCCGTCAGGGGCTGCCCGAGGGCACGTTGTTCATGCGGCGCAACGACGACCGGCGCCCCGCGCGCCGGACGAAGCTGGACGTCCTCCGGCGGCTGGGGCGAACGGGGCGGGTGCGTGTGTTCGTGGACGACGACGCGTTGGTCTGCGATGCGGCCGAGGTGGCCGGATTCGCTGTGGTGCGGGCGCGCTGGGCCGACCCTTCGGCTGCGCTGAAGGATGCCCAGGAGCGTGAGGGACGTACCTGATCAGGCGCTTTCGTCGAGCCGGAAGCCCACCTTCAGGCCGACCTGGTAGTGCGCGATTCGGCCATTTTCGATATGACCCCGGACTTGGTTGATCTCGAACCAATCGAGATTGTGCAACGTTTCCGCCGCTCTTGCGACGCCGTTCCGGATTGCCGCGTCGACGCCCTCCTCGGAGGTTCCTACGATCTCGGTGACGCGGTAGGTGTGATTCGTCATGGTCTGTCTCCTTTCCTGGGACCACGTTGCCCCAAACCGCGGTGTCCCGCGAGAGGGGCGGGGGCGCGAGCCGGAACGCGCACCCGCCTTGACCTACTGAAAGGTCCATACCAAAATTCAGCCAACCACCCGTGCGAGCGTCGCCCGCAGTCCCCCCACACCGGGTCCCGATTTCGTTGTGCCGTTTCGCAGAAGGTGACCACGTGAAGAACCGCATACTGGCCGGAGCCATCGCGCTCGTCTCGTCCGTCGCGCTCGGCGGATGCGGCTACATATCGGGCTCGGACAGCGGGGACCGCACCGTCACGGTCTGGCTGATGAAGGACAGCGTCTCGCCCGGATTCCTGGACAAGTTCACCCGCTCGTACGAGGAGGAGAATCCCTCGGTCGAGCTGGAATTCACGATCCAGGAATGGAGCGGCATCGGCCCCAAGGTGCTCTCCGCGCTGGAGGGCGACGACGCCCCTGACGTGATCGAGGTCGGCAACACCCAGGTCGCCCAGTACGCGGAGAGCGGCGGCCTGCGCGATCTGACTCTCGAATCGATGCGCGACCTGGGCAGCGAGGACTGGCTTCCCGGCCTCGCCCAGCCCGGCAGCATCAACGGCGTGCAGTACGGCATCCCCTGGTACGCGGCCAACCGGGTGGTGATCTACAACAAGGAGATCTTCGAGGAAGCAGGCATCGACTCCGTGCCGAAGACGCGCTCCGAGTGGATCGCCGACACCGAGAAACTCAACACGGCTGGAAACCAAGGCATTTACCTGGCCGGTCAGAACTGGTACGTGCTCGCCGGCTTCATCTGGGACGAAGGCGGCGAGCTCGCCGACGAGAACGGCGGCGACTGGCAGGGCGCCCTGGACACTCCGGAGGCGCTGGCCGGCATGGAGTTCTACCAGAAGCTCCAGGCGCTCGGCGACGGCCCGACGGACGCCGACGAGGAGAAGCCCCCGCAGACCGACGTATTCGCCAAGGGCGACGTCGCCCAGATCATCTCGACGCCGGGCAGTGCCGCTCTCATCGAGCAGAAGAATCCCGAACTCAAGGGAAAGCTCGGCTACTTCCCCATCCCCGGCAAGACCTCGAAGGCGCCCGGCTCGGTATTCACCGGAGGCTCCGACCTCATCGTCCCGAAGAACGCCGACGAGCGCAGCGCCGGCATCGACGTCGTCAAGGCGCTGGCGGGCGAGAAGTGGCAGACCGAGCTCGCGCGGGGCATGAGCTACGTCCCCAACAAGCCGAGCCTCGCGCATGTCATCGAGGGCGACGAGGGCACCGCGGCGATGGCGGAGGGCGCCACCCGCGGCCGCGCCACCCCCAACTCGTCCCAGTGGGCCAGGGTCGAGGCCAAGAACCCGATCAAGCCGTACATGACGGCGGTGCTGGAGGGCGGAGACGCCGCCAAGGAGGCCAAGGCCGCCTCCGAGCGCATCACCGCCATGCTCACCGGCAGCGGCTGATCCCTCCCGGGCGGGCCCCCCGGGCAGCCGGCGGGCCGCAGTGCCCCCGGTATGCGGCGTCGCGGGGGATTCAGCCGTCGCACATCCCCGCTCCCCGCAGCGGTCACGTCGAATCCAGCCGGTGACGGAAGAAGTAAGGGGCCGGGCCGTCGCACTCCCGCGACGACCCGGACCGACCTGAGCTTCTCGCCGATCCGTCCCCGGAGACCGCCATGACCGTGCTGCCCGTCGCCCAGCTCCCCGCCCCGGCCCCTGCCTCCGGCTCCTCGGCCGCCCCCGGCCCGGCCGGCACCCCAAAACCGGCCTACCGCGTCTCCCTCGCCACCTGCCAGGAAGACGTACGCGCGGCCCAGCGCCTGCGCCACCTGGTGTTCGCCGGGGAGCTCGGAGCCCGGCTGGAAGGGCCCGAGCCCGGTCTGGACAGCGACGCCTTCGACGCCTACTGCGACCATCTGCTGGTCCGCGAGACCGCCACCGGGGACGTCGTCGCCACCTACCGGCTGCTGCCGCCGGACCGGGCCCGGATCGCCGGACGCCTCTACGCGGAGAGCGAGTTCGACCTCACCCGGCTCGCCCCCATCCGCGACGACCTCGTCGAGGTCGGCCGCTCCTGCGTCCACCCCGCACACCGCGACGGCGCGGTCATCGCCCTGGTCTGGGCCGGACTCGCCCGCTACATGGAGCGCACCGGCCACACCTGGATCGCCGGCTGCTGCTCCCTGCCGCTGGCCGACGGCGGCGCCCTGGCCGCCCGGAGCTGGAACACCGTACGCGCGGCACACCTCGCGCCGGAGAAGTACTGGGTGACCCCGCACCGCCTCTGGGACTCCTCCGCGCACGGCACGGACACCGGCTCCCGGGCGGAACTCCCGCCCCTGCTGCGCGGCTACCTCCGGCTCGGCGCCCAGATCTGCGGAGCACCCGCGTACGACCCCGACTTCAACGTCGCCGACCTGTACGTGCTGCTCTCACTGCGCCGCACCGACCCGCGCTACCTGCGCCACTTCCTCTCCCTGGCCCCGCTGCGATGAGCGGCTGGCTGCCCGTGGCCCCGTGCACCCCGGACGGCTGCGCCCGCCACTTCGGCACCGTACGAGCGCCACTGCCCGCGGTCCTCCTGCTGCTGGCCGGCTGCACCCTGGTCCTGCTGGGGGCCGCCTGCGTCCCGCTGGTCCGGCTGCTCGGTCCCGCCCAAAGGGGCCGGCTGACCCGGCAGTGGGCCCGCGCCGTACCCCGGGCCTTCGGCGTACGCGTCAAGGTCCGGCGCAACCCCGCCGAACCCCCCGCGGGCGGCGAACTCGTCGTCGCCAACCACATCTCCTGGCTCGACATTCCGCTGATCGCCGCCGTGCTGCCCGGCCGGATGGTCGCCAAGAGCGAGATCCGGCGCTGGCCCCTGCTCGGCGCCCTCGCCGCGCTCGGCGGCACCCTGTTCATCGACCGCGACCGGCTGCGCGCCCTGCCCGCCGCCGTGGGCACCGTCACCGCGGCCCTGCGTTCCGGCTCCCGGGTCGTGGTCTTCCCCGAGGGCAGCACCTGGTGCGGGCGGAGCGGCGGCGCGTTCCGGCCCGCCGTCTTCCAGGCGGCGATCGACGCCGGCGCGACGGTCCGGCCGGTCCGCATCGCCTACCGCACCGCGCCGCACCGCTCCCGGCCGGGCGCGGGCGCCGTCGCCTTCGTGGGATCCGATCCGCTCGCCGCCTCCCTGTGGCGGGTGGTACGGGCGGCCGGGCTCACCGCCCAGGTCGACGTCCTCGCGCCGATCCCCGCGGGCGTCGAGCCCGGCCGCCGCGCCCTGGCGAGCAGGGCGCGAGCGGCCGTTCTCGGACCCTCGGGCCGTCAGGCCGCCGTGGCCAGCGACAGGGCGAACCGGCCCGCCGCGTCCGTCCACCACTGAGCCAGCCGCATACCGGCGGCGGCCAGCTCCTCGCGGACGTCCTCCTGGCGGAACTTCGCCGACACCTCCGTACGCAGTTCCTCACCGGCCTCGAACGGCACCACGAGGTCCAGCTCCGGGATCTTGACGCTCAGCGCCCGGCGGGCCCGCAGCCGCATCTCGATCCACCGGTCCCGCGGATTCCACACCGCGCGGTGCTCGAAGTCGCCGAGCGGGAAATCGGCCCCCAGCTCACGGTTGACGACGTTCAGGACGTTCTTGTTAAAGGCCGCCGTCACCCCGGCCGCGTCGTCGTACGCGGCCACCAGCGTCTCCTCGTCCTTCACCAGGTCCGTGCCGAGGAGCAGCGCGTCACCGGGCGAGAGCAGCGAGCGCACCGACCGCAGGAACGCCGCCCGCTCCTCCGGCAGCAGATTGCCGATCGTGCCCCCGAGGAACACCACCAGCCGGGGCCCCGGCGTCCCCGGCAGGGCCAGGCCGCCGGTGAAGTCCGCGATCAGCGCGTGGACGGAGAGCCCGGGCCGCTCGGCGAGGAGAGACTCCGCCGCCCCCGTCAGCGCGCTCTCACTCACGTCCACCGGGACGTAACTGTGCAACTCGGTCAGGGCGTCCAGGATGTGACGGGTCTTCTCGGACGAACCCGAGCCCAGTTCGATCACCGTCCGGGCCCCGGAGGCCGCGGCGATCTCCTCGGCGCGCGTCCGCAGGATCTCCCGCTCCGCGCGGGTCGGGTAGTACTCGGGCAGCCGGGTGATCTCGTCGAACAGCTCGCTGCCGCGGGCGTCGTAGAACCACTTGGGCGGCAGCGTCTTGGGATGCCGGGTCAGGCCGCTGAGGACGTCGGCGCGCAGCGCCGCGTCCGTCGCGTCCAGCGGCAGGGTGCGGGTCAGCAGGAAGGGACTCACGCGGTGGGCTCCTTGAGCGGGGTCAGCAGGACGTCCGTGGAGGTCGCGACCAGCAGGGTGCGGTCGGGGACCTCGCGCCAGAGCGGGTCGTCGTCGTAGGGCTCCGAGGCCACCGCGGTGCGGCGGCCCGGTGTCGTGAGGTACCAGAGGGTGTCGCCCCAGGCGGTCGCCGTGATGGTGGCGCCGTCGGTGAGGAGCAGGTTCAGCCGCGAGCCGGGGGCGGCGGCCGCGACCTCGCGGACGGTCTCCGCGACGGCGCGCGGCACATCGTCCCCGGCGTCGGTCCGGTGGCGGACCAGCGCCCAGATCAGCGCCGAGTCGTTGCGGGCGGCCAGCGACAGGAGCTTCTCGGCGGGCAGGGCGGCGGCCGGCCCGGCCAGCGAACCGGGCCAGCCCCGCACCGCTCCGTTGTGGCTGAACAGCAGCCGGCCGGCGGTGTACGGCGCCGCCGCGGCCTCCCCGTCCGCACCCGCCTCGGTGGCATCCCGTACGGCGGCGAGCAACGCGGTGCTGCGGACCACCCGGACCAGATCGTTGAAGGTCTCGTCGCCCCAGACGGGTCCCCGGCGGCGGTAGCGGCCGGGCACCGGGTCCCCGTCCGCGTACCAGCCGACTCCGAAGCCGTCCGCGTTGACCGTGCCGTAGCGCTGGCGGCGCGGCTCCCAGGACTGCCGAACCAAGGAGTGCGGCGGCCGCTGGAGAAGCTCACTCAGCGCCACCGGCTCGCCCACATAGGCTATGTGACGACACATCAGGCGTCCCTCGCGGTGCGGAAGCCGGAGAATATCTGCCGCCTCACCGGGAGGTCCCAGTTGCGGAAGGTGCCGCGGCAGGCGACCTGGTCCACGGCGAACGAGCCGCCGCGCAGCACCTTGTGGCCCGGCCCGAAGAACACTTCCGAATACTCGCGGTAGGGGAAGGCCACGAACCCCGGGTAGGGCAGGAAGTCGCTGGAGGTCCACTCCCACACGTCGCCGATCAACTGCCCCGCCCCCGAGGGCGACCGGCCCTGCGGATACGCCCCGGCCCGCGCCGGGCGCAGATGCCGCTGCCCCAGGTTGGCGTGCTCCGGCGTCGGGTCCTCATCGCCCCACGGGTAGCGCCGCGAGCGGCCGGAGGCCGGATCGTGCCGGGCGGCCTTCTCCCACTCGCTCTCCGTGGGCAGTCGCCGCCCCGCCCAGCGGGCGTACGCGTCGGCCTCGTACCAGCTGACGTGCAGCACCGGTTCGTCGTCGGGCACCGGCTCGGTCACCCCGAACCGGCGGCGCAGCCACTGCCCCGCCTCGCGCCGCCAGAACAGCGGCGCGGCCAGGTCGTGTTCCCGGACCATGGCCCACCCCTCGGGGGCCCACCAGCGTTCGTCCCCGTAGCCTCCGTCCTCGACGAAACGGCGGTACGCACCACAGGTGACCGGCGCGGTGTCCAGGTGGAACGCCGCCACGTCGCGCCGGTGCGCGGGCCGCTCGTTGTCCAGGGCCCACGGCTCGGCGGAGGTCCCCATGGTGAACGGACCCCCGGGGATCAGGACTTCGCCCGGCAGGGCCTCGCCGCCGGCGGGGGGCCCGGGCGGGGCGGGCGCGGTGAGCGCCGCCGGACCCACGCGCAGCTGATGGGTGATCAGCATGGTCTCGTCGTGCTGCTGTTCATGCTGCGCGATCATCCCGAAGGCGAACCCGGCCCGCTCCAGGGGGCGTCCGCCCTCGTGGAGCGGTGTGCCCTCCAGCAGGTCCAGTGCGCGCCCCCGCACGTCGGAGGCGTACGTCCTGGCCTCGGCGGGGGCCAGCAGCGGCAGTGAGGGGCGCGAGGCGCGGGAGTGCTCGAAGGCGTTGTACAGCCCGTCGATCTCCGGGCGCAGCGCCTCCCGTCCGCCGACCGCGCGCAGCAGCCACTGCTCCTCCTGGTTGCCGATGTGCGCCAGGTCCCAGACCAGCGGCGACATCAGCGGGGAGTGCTGGGCGGTCAGTTCGCCGTCGTCCACGCTGTCGGTGAGCAGCGCCGTACGCTCCCGAGCGGCCACCAGCGCGTCCAGAGCACGCCGCCGCAGGGCCTCGGGGTCGACGCCGGGCGCGAGGGGAAAACCGGTCGAGGCGGTGGCGCGGGCCGGATCGAAGGCATCGGAGTGCTCGCGGTGTTCCGCGCCCTCCGAGTTCTCCCGGTACCGGGAGACTTCGCGGTGCTCGGTCATACGGAGGACGCCTTTCCGGGAGACGGCGGGATCGTGGGCGGCCCGGCCGCACGGTCTTCCTCGTGGCCGGGCGCGGGAGGCCCGGCCGGTCCGGTCGGCACGTCGGCGCCCGCCGACGGCCTTCCGCCGCCCGTCCGCTCCTGATCGGACGTCCGGCCCCGGCCCGTCGGCAGGCCCCGGCCGGTCAGCAGGCCCCGATCGGTCAGCCGGCTCAGATCGGTCAGCTCGTCCGGCTCCGGCAGGTCGTCGGCCGGGCAGCGGCCCCGCGCCACATAGCGGTCGGTGAAGGCGGCCACGGTGTCGCGCACCACGTCGCTCGCACCCATCCGCTCCAGTGCCGTGAGCGCCGCCCCGAAGCAGGCGGTGGCCGCGGCCCGCAGCTCCGGGTCGGCGAGCCCCTCGCGGGCGGCCGTCGTCCAGAGCGGATTGCGCGGGGCGGCAGGGGCGCCGGCCGTCTCGGCCAGCGGCTTCACGGTCCGGTACACGGTCTCGGCGGCCTCCGGGTCGTCGAACAGGGCCGTGGCGACGGCGAGCGGCACCAGCCACCCGTCCGGTCCGCTCTGCGCGTCGATCATGCGCAGTTCGAGATGACCGCGCGGCCGGACCGGCGGGAACAGCGTGGTCAGGTGGTAGTCGAGATCGGCCCGCACCGGCGGCCGGGGCGAACCGGTGCGGATCCAGTCGCGGAAGGTGAGCCCCTCGGGCACGTCCCAGGGGCCCGTCTCGCGCCGCACGCACAGCACGGTCGTGTCCAGGACATGGGCGGCCCACGCCTCGCGGGGGGCCCGTCCGGAGCCCGGCGCGAGGGCCCGGCCCGGGTCCAGGTAGGTCCACAGCGACTGCCGCGTGGAGCGCCAGCCGGTCCGCCGGCCCTGCTGGAACGGTGAGTTCGCGAACGCCGCCACCAGCACCGCGCCCAGCAGGTGCGCCAATTGCCAGCGCCGCCCGTAACCGAGCGGCCCCGGCTCCTCCTCGCCCGCGTCCAGACAGACCTGGACCGACGCGGAGCTGCACATCATCGCCCGCCCGGCGGGCCCCGCACGGTCCAGCGCGGTCTCCATCGCCTCGTAGCGCGGCTCCCGCAGCCGGCGTCGCGGCGCCTGCCACGGGTCGACGCCGAGCCCGACCGGTGCGAGGCCCGCCGCACCGAGCGAGGCGCGGACCGCCGCCAGATCGGCCGCGGTGGTGTCGACGCACTCCATGAGGGAGCCGGCCGGTTGCGAGCTGAGTTCCAGCTGCCCGCCCGGCTCGAACGTCAGCGCCGCGCTGAGCGGCAGCGCGCGGACCGCCTCGACGGCGTGGTCCAGCCGTTCCTGTCCGACCGGAAGGCGAGGATGTTCCCGGTCGTGGATGAGCCATTCGAGTTCCACCCCGACGGTCCGGGGAGGGCCCGTCTTGAAACAGATGCCGCGCAGTAAGTCCTCCGCCCCGCTCACGTCGAGGGGCGTGGCGTCCGGGCGAGAGCCGGTCGCGTCGGGAATATCCGAGGCCATGAGGAGCTCCTTCTCAGCTGCTTGCCTACCAGCCAAACCCGTACCCGGAGATCGCACAAGGGTGCCCCCGGGCCAAGGAAAAACGCTTGTGCCCGGGCCGGGTGCCCTACCACCATGCCCCGTATGCACCACGGGGGGCAGCGTCGGTGAGCGCGCGGCTGCGCGGCATCGCTCGCGGGACGGAAACGGTCGTCGAGGCCGGGCGGTACCGCGACGCGGCAGGTCAGGACGTGTCCATCGAACGGGCCGTGACCGCCGCGCTGTCCGGAACGAGGCTCTACGGACCGGACCCGGTCCCCGTCGCCGCCCTGGACACCGACCGCGTCCCTCGCACCGAGGTCACCGGCGAGAGCCGCCTCGCCGCGGCCCGCCGGCCGACCGCCGAGACCGCCGGGCGGGCCGCTGTCCTCAGCTACGCCTCGGCCCGCAACCCGGGTGGCGGCTACGTCGACGGCGCGCAGGCCCTGGGGGAGGCCGGAAGGCGTGACGCGCGGAGGGCGGGCGGCCTCGATCGCGGTCGGCTACGTTCGTGCGACGAACTTCCGGCAGCCGGGGCGAGGGTGGCGTCGGGCTTGCGGAAGCGGGTGAGAACGCGGGTTTCGGCGGTGTCGACGTCGGCCTGGGCAGGCGTCGCGCCACTCCCGCTGGTGCGGACCGGATCCTGGCCCGGACCCACCGGGCAGGCGGCGATCGGGGAGCACGTATCCTCGCCTGAAATCTGGAGCGATCGATCAAGCAAAGCGCCTGGCCAAGGCGCCGAGAAGTATGCCTGGGCCGTGCCCCCTTGTGACGCTCCTGTCAAAAAAATCATAAGAGAGACAGGGATTCGATGCGCCGCCTTTTGAGGGCACTCGCAATATTTTGCGCGGCGATAGTTGGTTTGCAAGTGTTCTCGGCTCCATCGGCGGTCGCTGCGGACATCTCGCAAGATGCCGACGCTGTCGCCAAATCGGCCGGTCAGAAGTGGGCCTTGAAGTCGCTGGCAAACGGAAAGTATGTCTCTGTCGACCTCAACGAGACTGACGCTCAACTGCAGTGGAGGCTACGGGCCCGCGCCGATTCGGTCGGTTCCTGGGAGCGGTTCACGCTGCACACCAATCACAGGGCCAAGACCATGGGTCTTCGTTCCGAAGTCACCGGATTCCTCGTCACGGCGGAGTTCGACGACGGCGGCGATCGGGAGGGGATGCTCAGGGCCAGGGGCGCCAGGCTCGGGCAGTGGCAACAGTTCACACCTGAGTACGTGAACGAGAAACCCCCGGCGGGATCCCCCGACGAGTCGCAGGTGCTGGCGTTCACGGCCACGCCTACCGGAGGAGCGCCGAAGTACGTCACCGCCGAGGTGGGGGAGGCGGGCGACGGCCTGCTGCGGGCACGGGGCACAAAGCTCGGCTCCTGGGAGAAGTTCGTTCTGGAACCCGTCGCCGGCGCCGGCGACGACCAGCCTCCGCAAGTGGGCGCGGGAAACGCCGCGACGTTGAACGTGATGTCATGGAATGTGTGCGCGAACAACAATGACAACTGCGGGTGGAGTGATGATCGGGCAGGTTTCGCGGAACTCAACGAGGAGATCAAAAGAAGGCTCAAGAGCCCCGATGTCATTCTCTTTCAGGAGTTCTGCGAGAAGCACGCCAAACGTGTCGAGTGGATGCTCGAAGACCACACCGGACGCGGATGGGATGTTCGATTCGCCCCTGTGCACCACCAGGCCGGCGGGCCCAGAATCCAGAAGCAGTGTGCCATGGGGCCTGCGCCTGACAGCGCCGACCGGGGAGCGTTCGGCATAGCCATCGCGGTGCCTGAAGAGAACGTCTGGTACAAGCGCCACGACCTCGCGTCCCCGGACCCTCATGAGCACGAACAGCGGTCGGCTCTGTGCGCCGCTCTGCCCGCGCGTGCCGTCATGGTGTGCAATGCCCACCTCACGGCGGGCGGGGCGGACTTCGGCGACCCGGACGGCGTCTGGCGTACCCAGCAGGCGGGGCAGCTCGCGGGAATCGTGAAGATGTACGAGCAGAGGGGCTACCGGACCATTTTCGGAGGCGACTTCAACTCTGTGCCTCCGGACCACACGGAGTCCGACCCTCCCAACACAGTCTTGGTCGACACCTACGCCGAGTACCGTGAGTGTGACGAGAACAGCATCACGGGAAGGCCCCGGGACGGCGAGGCGACGAAGCCGCTCGGCGATCGAGCGATCAAGATCGACTACATCTTCGCCCAGGACACCGCCGAGTTCTCTTCGTGCTCCGTCACGGCCGACGCCGGAAAGTCGGATCACTACCCGGTCTACGGGACCGTGCGGCTGCCCGGTACCTAATACCCCAGCAGGCGTCGCCGTCCGACCTCCGGGCCCGACGTCGTCTTCGAGGTCCAGCCGAGCGGCGGCGCACTCGGTAGCAGCCCTCGGAGGCTGCCCAGCCGCTGTCGCTGCCTGCGGCGTCATCGCACGATCGAGGGGCGGTCTCCGCGAGACCGCCCCCACCCGATCGAAGTCCCGCTACACTCCGCCCCCCGGCGAATCCCGCAGGTCAGACAGCGAAGCCCTGCTGGAGTACCAAGCCCGGGGGGCCTTTCATCACCGTCGTGGCGGGGACCGTGCCCCGTCGCGCCCCCCGCGAGCCGTGGACGCTCTCAGCTCCAGCCGTACCTCTCGCGCAGCCGCCCGGCGACCCGGTCGAACCGCTCCCGGTCCAGGGCGCACGCCTCCCGGCGCATCCCGTCCTCGTGGACCCGCAGCACCCGGTCCAGATCGGCCCAGGACGGCCGCCCCGAGCTGTCCCAGGGGCCCGCGCCCAGTGCCACCCACTCGTGGTCCCGGTCGTGCTGCTTGCTGGAGAGCTGGACGGCGAGCAGCGAACCCGCCTCCTCCCGGGCGACGACGAGCACCGGCCGGTCCTTGCCGCGCCCGTCGTTCTCCTCGAAGGGCACCCAGGTCCAGACGATCTCGCCGGGGTCTGGATCGCCGTCCCGATCGGGAGCGTAGGAGGTGCGCACGACACGCACATCGTCGGGATCGGCCTGCACCGTGGCGGTCGGCCCGCTGCTGCCGGGCACGTCAAAGGGGTTGTCGGATCGGTAGGCGCTGTCGTGGAAGGTCATCGCAACACCGTAGAACCCGCGCCGCCCGTTCCCGGGAGCGGGGCGTCGGAGCGGACCGCGGGGCGGCGTTCCGGCCACCGTGACCGGACCAGCGGGCCCCGGGCCGAAACCCGCTCCCACCGGTCTGGAAGACTGCCCGACGCCATGAGCCAGTTACCCAAGCAGCCCGCCGAAGTCTCCGTTCCGACCAGCGCCGACGTCGCGCGCCTCGCCGGAGTGTCCCGGGCCACCGTGTCATACGTACTGAACAACAACGCCACCGTCCGGATCAGCGATCCCACCCGACGCCGGGTCAGGGAGGCAGCCCTGCAACTCGGTTACGTTCCGCACGCGGCCGCCCGCAGCCTGCGCGCCGGCCACAGCCGTATGGTCCTGCTGCCCTCGGGTCACATACCGGCGGGACCACTGCACCAGTACTTCTTCGAGGAACTCCAGTCGGGGTTGCGCCGCCTGGACTACACGGTCGTCCAGTACGGCAGCGTCGGTCTCACCGCCGACGAGGCGGCCACGGCCTGGGCCGAACTGCGGCCCGTCGCCGTCGTCGTGCCGCCGGGCATCGCCCTCACCCCGCACGGCACCGGCATCCTGACCCGCTCCGGCGCCAAGGCGGTGATCACCCTGGGCCCCGACCCGGTGGCCGGAGCGCACGGGCTGGTCATGGACCAGCGCCTGGTCGGCGGCAGTGCGGTGGAACACCTGCTGTCCCGCGGCCGCCGCCACATCGGCGTGGTCATGCCCCAGGAACCGGGCCGGGCGCCCTTCTCCGAACCCCGCCTCGCCGGGGCACGGCGTGCCGCCGAGCCGGCGGGGGCCCGCGTACGCCCGCTCCCGCTGTGGTACGAGGAGGAGTCCGCGCACCGGCTGGCCGCGCACTGGGCGGAACTGGGACTGGACGCGGTGTTCGCGTACAACGACGAGTACGCCATGCTGCTGATGCGGGCCCTCCAGGACGCCGGGGTCGCCGTACCCGCCGACACGGCGGTGATCGGCGCGGACGACTCGCTCATCGGCCGACTGCTGCGTCCCCGGCTGAGCACCGTCCGCATGGAGCTCGCCATGCCGCAGCCACTGGCCGAGACGATCGACCGCATGGTCCAGCACCCGGGCGGGCCACCGGTCCACCACGACCTGCTCCGCACCGACGCCGTACACCGGGAATCCAGCTGACCGCCTCCGGCGCGACGACATGCGCGGCGAGCGGCGCGTGTCTAGCGTCGGAGGCATGAGCCATCCGCAGAATTACGAGCTCCTCCTGATCCCCGACCACAGCAGGACGCGGACCGGAGCCCCCGGCCGGCCCATCCGGTCCGCCGTAGTCGCCGCCACGGGAGAGACGGGCGCCTCGGGCTATCCCCGGTACGCGGGCGAGGGCATGGAGGCGGACGTCGATCCGGAGACGCGGACGGTGGAGGCCGTGCTCATCGACGGCGAGGAGCTGGACTACGGGATGTCGGTCCGCGTCGCCGGGGCGCAGGGCGAGCGCCCCGCGCCCTGACGGGGCGCGCTCACCACCGCTTCCGGCACCCGCTCGCCGGACCGGGGACACGGCCGGGAACGGCCCGCGCGAGCGCGGGCCCCCGCCCACGGGCCTCGGGAACGGGCCAACGCCGCCCCCGGACTCGACTCGGGCAGCTGGCCGGCCACGACTGAGGCCCCGGCCGCGCACCGCGTCCACGGTGTCGGCCGGGGCCCCGGGTCGTCCCGTGCGCCGGTCGCGCCGCTACTGGGGCTCCGGCTGTCCCTGTCCCGCCTCGGCCGCCCGCTTCTGCTCCTCGACGGACTTGCGGACCTCGTCCATGTCCAGCTTCCGGGCCTGTCCGATGACGTCCTCCAGTGCCGCCTCGGGCAGGGCGCCGGGCTGCGAGAAGACGGCGACGTTGTCGCGGACGATCATCAGCGTCGGGATGGAGCGGATCTCGAACGCCGCCGCCAGTTCCTGCTGCGCCTCGGTGTCGACCTTGGCGAAGACCAGGTCGGGGTGGCGCTCGGACGCCGAGTCGTAGACCGGTGCGAACTGTCGGCAGGGCCCGCACCAGGAAGCCCAGAAGTCGATCAGGACGAAGCCGTTGTCACTCACGACCTGATCGAAGTTTTCCTTGGTGAGCTCTACGGTGCTCATGCTTCAGATACCTCTTCCTGTGCCCGTTCGGTCCTGTCCCGGCACAACGGTGACGACACGTGTGCTATTCCGCCTGCCCATGTGGCCGGGACGCACACGCGCGAGGACACTGTTTCCATGACTGATGCAGGGAAGACCTCCGAGAGCTCCCCGTACGACGTGGTGGTCATCGGCGCGGGCCCGGTGGGGGAGAACGTGGCGGACCGGGCCCGCGCCGCCGGGCTCTCCGCGGCGGTGGTGGAGTGCGAACTCGTCGGCGGCGAGTGCTCCTACTGGGCCTGTATGCCGAGCAAGGCGCTGCTGCGCCCCGTCGTCGCCCGTGCCGACGCGCGCAGGGTGCCGGGTCTCAGCGCCGCGGTGCGGGGTCCCCTGGACGTGGACGCCGTCCTCGCGTACCGGGACGAGGAGACGAGCCACTGGAAGGACGACGGCCAGGTCGCCTGGCTGGAGAGCGTCGGTGCGGACGTCTACCGGGGTACGGGCCGGCTCACCGGCCCCCGGGAGGTCTCCGTCACCGCACCCGACGGCACGGAGCACCGGCTCACCGCCCGGCACGCCGTCGCCGTCTGCACCGGCACGCGGGCCGCCGTCCCGGGGCTCCCCGGCATCGAGGAGGCCCGCCCCTGGACCAGCCGCGAGGCCACCAGCGCCAAGAAGGCTCCCGGCCGGCTCGTGATCGTCGGCGGGGGAGTCGTGGGCGTGGAGATGGCGACCGTCTGGCAGGCGCTGGGCTCCGAGGTCACGCTGCTGATCCGGGGCGGCGGCCTGCTCCCGAGGATGGAGCCCTTCGCGGGCGAGCTGGTCGCCGACGCGTTGACGGAGGCCGGGGCCCGCATCCGTACCGGCGTCTCGGTCACCGCGGTCGAGCGCCCCGCACCGGACGGCCCGGTCACCGTCCTCCTGGACGACGGCGACCGCGTCGAGGCCGACGAGATCCTCTTCGCCACCGGCCGGGCCCCGCGCACGGACGAGCTGGGACTGGAGACGGTCGGTCTCGAACCCGGCTCCTGGCTCACCGTGGACGACAGCTGCCGCGTCGAGGGGACGGACTGGCTGTACGCGGTCGGGGACGTCAACCACCGGGCCCTGCTGACCCACCAGGGCAAGTACCAGGCCCGCATCGCGGGCGCGGCGATCGCCGCCCGCGCCCAGCGGGCCCCCCTGGAGGACGGCCCCTGGGGCGCCCACGCCGCCACCGCGGACCACGCGGCCGTCCCCCAGGTCGTCTTCACCGACCCCGAGGCCGCGTCCGTCGGTCTCACGCTCGCCGAGGCCGAACGCGCCGGCCACCGGGTACGCGCCGTCGACTACGACCTCGCCTCGGTCGCCGGCTCCGGCCTCTACGCCGACGGTTACCGGGGCCGCGCCCGGATGATCGTGGACCTGGACCGCGAGATCCTGCTCGGCGTCACCTTCGTGGGCCCGGGCATCGGTGAACTCCTGCACTCGGCGACGGTCGCGGTCGCGGGGGAGGTGCCCCTCTCCCGCCTGTGGCACGCGGTTCCGGCGTATCCGACCATCAGCGAGGTGTGGCTGCGGTTGCTGGAGACGTACCGCGGTTGAGCACACATGACGGCCGGCCCTCCGACGGCTCCTCCGCGACACCGGCGGGACATCCGGCTCGGCTACGGTGCCCTCGCTGAGTTCGTCGGAGCGGAGCGGGGGAGTGTGCGTGAGCACGGTGGGTGTCGCGGGCGGCGCGGGCGGGATGCGGCGCCGGCTGGGTGTGTCCGACGCGGTGGTGATCGGCCTGGGGTCGATGATCGGGGCCGGGGTCTTCGTCGCGCTGGGACCGGCGGCGGACGCCGCCGGTTCGGGGCTGCTGATCGCCCTGGCCCTGGCCGCGTCGGTGGCCTACTGCAACGCCACCTCCTCGGCGAGGCTGGCCGCCCGATATCCCCGGTCGGGCGGCGCCTACGTCTACGGCCGGGAGCGCCTGGGCGACTTCTGGGGCTATCTGGCCGGCTGGTCCTTCGTCGTGGGGAAGACCGCCTCCTGCGCGGCCATGGCCCTCACGGTCGGCGCCTACCTGTGGCCCGGTCAGGAACGCGGGGTGGCGGTGGCAGCCGTGGTCGCGCTGACCGCGGTGAACTACGCGGGGGTGCAGAAGTCCGCGCGGCTCACCCGGGTCGTCGTCGCGGTGGTCCTCGCGGTCCTCGCCGCCGTGGTCGTCGCCGCCCTGACCTCGTCCGGTGCGGACGCCGCGCGGGTGCGCATCGGCTCGGACGCCGACGTCGCAGGGGTGGTCCAGGCCGCCGGCCTGCTGTTCTTCGCCTTCGCCGGATACGCGCGCATCGCCACCCTCGGCGAGGAGGTCCGCGATCCCGCCCGCACCATTCCCCGCGCCATCCCGATCGCGCTCGGCATCACGCTCGCCGTGTACGCCCTCGTCGCCGTCGCCGTGCTGACGGTTCTGGGACCGGGCGGGCCGGCCGGCGCGACCGCCCCGCTGGCGGACGCCGTACGCGCCGCCGGGGCCGGCTGGCTCGTGCCCGTCGTCCGCGTGGGCGCCGCCGTCGCCGCCCTCGGCTCCCTGCTCGCCCTGATCCTCGGCGTCTCGCGTACCGCCCTGGCCATGGCCCGGGACCGGCATCTGCCGCACGTCCTGGCCGCCGTCCACCCCCGCTTCGGGGTGCCGCACCGCGCCGAACTCGCCGTCGGCGCTGTCGTCGCCGTGCTCGCCGCGACCACCGACGTACGGGGCGCGATCGGCTTCTCCTCCTTCGGCGTGCTGGCCTACTACGCGATCGCCAACGCCTCCGCGTGGACTCTCACCCCGGCCGAAGGGCGACCGAACCGGCTCGTCCCGGCCCTTGGTCTCGCCGGCTGCGCGGTCCTTGCCTTCGCCCTTCCCCCGAGTACCGTGATCCCCGGTGCGGCGGTCCTCGTCCTCGGAGCCGCCGTGTTCGCCCTCCGCAGGGCCGTGAGCGGCCGTTCGCGGCACTGACGCGGGCGGGCGCGGACGCGATCCCCTCGCCAGATACCCCGGCGGGGTATAAAATGTGGAAGATCGACCGGATCGCAGCGCACGGGAGATGACGATCATGGACCACGGGAGGCACGGCGCCGACACCGCCCACGGCCACGGTGCGCCGCAGGCGCCCACGGGGCACACCGGTCACCACCGGGGCGGGGTGACGTGGGGGGCCGCCGCGAAGGCGACGCTCCACTGCCTGACCGGCTGTGCGATCGGCGAGATCCTCGGCATGGTGATCGGTACGGCCCTGCTCTGGGGCAACGTCCAGACGATGGTCCTGGCGATCGCGCTGGCCTTCGTCTTCGGATACTCGTTCACGCTGTTCGCGGTCCGCAGGGCGGGGCTGGACTTCAAGAACGCCGTGAAGGTCGCACTGGCCGCCGACACCGTCTCGATCGCGGTGATGGAGTTCGTCGACAACGGCATCATCGCCCTGACGCCCGGGGCGATGGACGCCCACCTGTCGGACGCGCTGTTCTGGACGGCGCTGCTCGGCGGCTTCGCCGTGGCCTTCGTGATCACCACGCCGGTCAACAGGTGGATGATCGGCCGCGGCAAGGGTCACGCCGTCGTCCACGCCTACCACTGACCGAGCCCCGATCGTGCGGTTCCCTCGGCGCGGCGTTCGGCCCGGGAGGGACGTGCGCGTCCCGCTCGGGCCCCGCGTGGGCACCCGCCGGCGAGTGCCCACGCGCGGCGCGAGGGCGCCTGGCTGACGGGCGGGGAGCTCACGAGCCGCAGCAGCCGCCCGTCGCCGCTTCGGCGTCGGCCGCGGCGGCGGCCGGTGTGCCGACCGCGAGCGGCACCGCGGCGGGTTCCGGCGTCGTGCGGCAGCCTCCGGCGTCGGACTGCGCGGCGGCCGGGTCGTCGAAGAGTCCGGCGCCTCCGCAGACCCCCGTCTCGGGCAGGGTGAGGTCGACGCGGTCGGCCGCCTCCAGGTCTCCGGCGAGGGCGGCGGCCACGGAGCGGACCTGTTCGTAGCCGGTCATGGCGAGGAAGGTCGGGGCCCGGCCGTAGGACTTCATGCCGACCAGGTAGAGGCCGGGTTCGGGGTGGGAGAGCTCGCGGTGGCCGTGGGGATAGACGGTGCCGCAGGAGTGCTGGTTGGGATCGATCAGCGGGGCCAGTCGGGCGGGGGCCTGGAGGCGTTCGTCCAGGCCGAGGCGGAGCTCGTCGAGGAAGCCCAGGTCGGGGCGGAGCCCGGTCAGCACGATGACCTCGTCCACGGCGTCCGAGCGGCGTCCGTCCTCGCCCGCCAGCACGAGGCGCCCGTCGGGGGCGCGCTCGATCGCTTCCGTGCGGAAGCCGGTGACCGCGTCCGTGTACCCCTCGTCGACGGCGGCCTTCGCCGCGAGCCCGAGCGCCCCGCGAGCGGGCAGCTGGTCCGCGCTGCCGCCGCCGAACGTGGAGCCGGAGAGGCCCCGGCGCAGGATCCACACGCCCGTGGTGCCCGTGCCGTCGTCGGACCTCGCGAGGTCGGCGAGCTGGGCGAGGGCGGTGAAGGCGGAAGCTCCGGAGCCGATGACCGCGGTGCGGCGCCCCGCGTACCGGGCGCGGACGGCCGGGTTCCTGAAGTCGGGGACGCGGTAGGTGATCCGGTCGGCGGCGGCTTTCTCGCCGAGGGCCGGCAGGCCGGAGGCGCCGGCCGGGGACGGGGTGGTCCAGGTGCCGGAGGCGTCGATGACGGCACGGGCGAAGGTCCGCTCCTCGCGGCCGTCGGCGTGGGCGATGTGCACGACGAACGGCTGCTGGTCGCGGTCGGCGTCCACGGACCGGTCGCGGCCGGCGCGGGAGACGCCGGTGACCCGGGCGCCGAGGCGGACCCGGTCGCCCAGGGCGTCGGCGAGTGGCCGCAGGTACCCCTCCGCCCAGTCCCCGCCGGAGGGGTAGGCGTCCGGGTCGGGGTGCGTCCAGCCGGTGGGGGCCAGGAGCTTCTCGGCGGCCGGGTCGACGACCTCGCCCCAGGTGGAGAAGAGACGTACGTGGGCCCAGTCGCGCACCGCGGCGCCGGCGGCGGTCCCGCCTTCCAGGACCAGGGGTTCGATGCCCCGCTCGATCAGGTGGGCGGCGGCGGCGAGACCGGTGGGTCCGGCCCCGATCACGACGACGGGCAGTTCGGTGGTGGCGGGCGCGTTCACGGCGGCGGCTCCTTGCGTGTTTCGACGTTCGTCGATGGCTTACGGGTTCGAGAATGGCACGCATATCGATGAGCGTCAACATAGACATGTGTCGAAATTGAGCGCCCGAAAAGGTGGGCGGAGGTGCCGTCTCCGGCGGCGGAGCCGGGGTCGCCGCCGGCGGCGGCGCCTCCGCCCCCTGCTCCGCTGCCGCCGGGGCGCGGGTCGTCGGCCGCCGGTGCGCGGAAGGCGTCCCGGGCGCCGGTCTCTCGCGAAGGTGATCCCCGGGCGTCCTGGTTCGACGTGTGTCAACATAGGCGTATGTCGAACGCGAAGGTGTTGCCGCTGATCGAGCCCGCCGAGAGCCAGGGCGTGGTTCCGTGCTGCCCGCCCCTGACCGAGCGCCCGATGACCGCCGAGGAGGCGCAGGCGGCCGCTCGGATGTTCAAGGCGCTCGGAGACCCGGTGCGCCTGCGGCTGTTCTCCGCCGTGGCCTCGCACGAAGGCGGGGAGGCGTGCGTGTGCGACATCTCCGACGTCGGCGTCTCCCAGCCTACGGTGTCCCACCACCTGAAGAAGCTGAAGGAGGCCGGGCTGCTGACGTCCGAGCGGCGCGGTACCTGGGTCTACTACCGGGTCGAACCGTCGGTGCTCGCCGGGATGGGCCGGCTGCTGACGCTGCGCACGGCCGCCTGACCGCCGGGACGGGGAGGGCGGTGAGCGGGCGGTCGAGCGTCGTACTGGTGCCACTGACGGCGGAGCACGCCCAGCAGGTGCTGTCGATCTATCGGACCGGCATCGAGGAGGGCAACGCCACCTTCGAGACCGGCCCGCCCGACTGGGAGGCTTTCGACTCCGCGAAGCTGCCCGGCCACCGCTTCGTCGCTCTCGACGGGGACGGCTCGGTGCTGGGCTGGGTGGCGGCGAGCAGGGTTTCGGACCGGTGCGCGTACGCGGGAGTCGTCGAGCACTCCGTCTACGTCGCTCCCGCCGCTCGTGGTCGCGGGGTCGCTTCCGCCTTGCTGAAGGCCCTGGTCGACTCCACGGAGCAGGCCGGGATCTGGACCGTCCAGGCCGGGATCTTCCCGGAGAACACCGCCAGTCTCGCCGTTCACGAGCGGGCCGGTTTCCGGATCATCGGCGTCCGGGAGCGGATCGGGCGTCTCCACGGGGTCTGGCGCGACGTCGTTCTCGTCGAGCGCCGGAGCCCCGCCATCGGGTGACGGCCGGTCCCGTCGTGCTGTCGTGCCCCCGCCCGGCCGGTGAAGTCCCGGCCCGGCCGGCGCGGATGCGCGGAGCACGGGCCGGGACGGTTCGGCCGCTTCGGCCGCGGACGTTTCAGCGGTCCGCTTAGGCCCCGCGCAGCTCCAGGGTGCAGCACTTCACGCTGCCGCCCGCCTTGAGGAGTTCCGAGAGGTCCACGCCCACGGGGCGGAACCCGCGCTCCCGCAGCTGCCCTGCGAGGTCCGTCGCGTTCTGCGGCAGGACCACGTTGTACCCGTCCGACGTCGCGTTCAGCCCGAACGCCTCGGCGTCGGCGGGCGTGGCGAGGAGGGCGTCCGGGAACAGCCGCCGCAGCACGGCCAGACTGCCGGGGGAGAAAGCCGCCGGGTAGTAGGCGACCGTCTTCTCGTCGAGCACGGTGAGGGCGGTGTCCAGGTGGTAGTAGTCGGGGTCGACGAGGGTCAGCCCGATCACCGGGCGTCCGAAGTACTCCTGGGCCTCGTCGTGGGAGCGGGGGTCGCTGCGGAACCCGGTGCCCGCCAGCAGCCAGTCGCCCGCCAGGAGGTAGTCGCCCTCACCCTCGTTGACGGACGCGGCCGTGCGCAGGTCCGGGAAGCCGTTGTCGCGCAGCCAGTCGTGGTAGGCCGGGCCCTCGGCGATCCGCTCGGCGTCACGGAACCGGGCCACCAGGGCCCGCCCGTCGACGACCGTGGCGCCGTTGGCCGCGAAGACCATGTCGGGCAGACCGGGGACGGGGTCGATGGTGTCGACGGTGTGCCCGAGGTTCAGGTAGACCTCGCGCAGGCGCTCCCACTGGGCGATGGCCAGCGGAGTGTCGACAGGCTTCGCCGGGTCCATCCACGGGTTGATGGAGTAGACCACGTCGAAGAAGGTGGGCCGGCACATGAGGTAGCGCCGGGCACGTGCGGTACGCATGGGGCGGAATCCTGATCGTCAGGGGCGGCCGGTGAGATAGCCGCCCATCGAGGTGAAGTACTCGGTCGCGGGCAGCTCGCGGCCGTCCGCCGTCCGGACACGCGTGATCGCCAGACCGTGGTTGCGGCCCGTGCGGGCGTCGGCCCCGGCGACGATCACGACGCCGTCGCCCTCGCGGTAGAAGACGCGGCCCGGGGTCCCGCCGTAGCGGCCCTGGGACACGACGGCGGAGACGACCTCGACGCGCTGTCCGCGGTGGAAGGTGAAGGCGGCCGGGTAAGGGGCGGACTGGGCGCGGACCAGGCGCTCCAGGTCCTCGGCCGGCCAGTTCCAGTCGATGAGGATGTCCTCCTCGGCGCGCTTGTGGAAGAAGCTCGCCCTCGACCGGTCCTGCGGGGTGAACTCGGTCTGTCCCGAGGCGATCATTCCGAGGGCTTCGACCGTGACCGGCGTGATCAGGTCGACCGTCCGGTGGAAGAGGTCGGTGGCGGTGTCCGTCGGTCCCACGGCGACCGCCCGCTGGACGACGATGTCGCCGGCGTCCAGCTCCTCGTCCATCATGTGGGCCGTGACGCCCACTTCCGGCTCGCCGTTGATGAGCGCCCAGATCAACGGCGAGAAGCCCGCGTAGGCGGGCAGCAGCGAGTCGTGGATGTTGAGCGTGCCGTGCCGCGGCAGGTTGTAGATCCGCGGCGGAATCCAGGTACGCCAGTTGTTCGCCACGATGAGGTCCGGGGACGCCTCCCGAAGAAGCTCGAAGAGTTCGTCGTCCGGCCGGTTGCGGACGATCACGGGGACGCCGTGCTTCTCCGCCAGGTCGGCGACCGAGTCGCTCCAGATCTTCTCGTAGGCGTGTTCGCTCCTCGGATGCGTCACCACCGCCACCACGTCGTGCTCGGAGTCCAGGAGGGCTTGCAGGGTGCGGTGCCCCCAGGTCTGGTAACCGAACATGACGACCCGCATGGAGGTGCCTCCTTGGAAGAGCGATCAACCGGCGCATCAGTAAAGCAAGCCTTACCTAATAACACAACGGTGCTTGGCTGCCAGGTGAGTTGAGTGAACATCAGGAGCGACTGCCCGTACGTCTGCGGCCACGCGCGGGGCGGCGGTGCGGCGCCCTCGCCCGGCCTCCCGGGCGGGGCGGCTCTCCGGCCCCCGCCCGGGAGGCCCGGTGGCGCCCGGTCGTCTGCCGGCAGTACATTCCGGCGGACGGCCCGGTGGAGCCCGGAGAGGGAGGCGCCCGCGGCCCTGCCGTACCGGGAGAGCCCCCCGCCGGCCGCCCCGACCTCCGACGGACGGACCGCCCATGCTCTGCACGCGGCTGACGAACGCCCGCATCCTCACGATGGACCCGCGCCACCCCGTCGCCCATGACCTCGGCATCTGGCGGGGGCGGATCGTCGGTGTGGACGCGGCCGTCACCTCCCTGCCCGCCCGCGAGGTCGTCGACCTGGACGGCGCCACCGTGCTGCCCGGCTTCATCGACAGCCACGTCCACCTGGCGTGGACCGGATTGAGGGCCCGTACACCGAGCGTCGCCCCGTGCGAGCGGGTCGAGGACATCCTCGCCGTCGTGGACGCCGCGGCCCGCCGCCCGGCTCCCCCCGGCGCATGGGTGGAGCTGGCCGGGTACGACCAGCGGGCCCTGGGCCGCCACCTGACCGCCGCCGAACTGGACCGGGTCAGCCATGGCCGCGAAGTCTTCCTGATGCACGACTCCGGGCACGCCTGCGTCGTCAACACCGCCGTGCTGAACCAACTGCCGGACGGGACGCCGCACGAGGAGGGCTTCCTCGCCGAGAGCGCCATGACCGCCGCCCGCCGGTTGCGGCTGCCCTACTCGCAGGAAGAGCTCGCCGACGCGATCGAGCTCGCCGCCCGCGGCTGCCTCGACGAGGGGATCACGGCCTGCGCCGAGGCGGGCATCGGCGGCGGGCTGCTCGGCCACAGCCCCGTCGAGCTGGGCGCCTACCAACTGCTCCGGGACCACGGCCGACTGCCGCTGCGCGTCCAGCTCATGGCCTCCGGCGACACCCTGCGCCCCCGCGCGACCCACGCCGGCGACGGGTTCACCCACGCGCTGGACCTCGGCCTGCGCACCGGGTTCGGCGACGACTGGCTGTCCCTGGGCGCGCTCAAGATCTACACCGACGGCGGGATGATGGCGCGTACGGCGGCGCTCACCGCACCGTACGAGGGCGCCACCGGAAACGTCGGCCGGCTCCAGGACGACCCCGACCGCCTCGTCGGCCTCATCGTCGAGGGCCACCTCGCGGGCTGGCAGCTCGCCGTTCACGCCATCGGCGACCGGGCGGCCGATCTCGCCCTCGACGCCCTGGAGCGGGCTCAGAGGCTGCGGCCGCGCCCGGACGCGCGCCACCGTATCGAGCATGCCGGGCTGATCCGTCCCGACCAGCTGCCCCGCTTCGCCGCGCTCGGCGTGAGCGCGGTCGTCCAGCCCAATTTCCTCCGCTCCTTCGGTGACGACTACGCGGCGGTGATGGGGGAGGGGCGGGCCGGCTGGCTGTACCGGGGCCGGGGATTCCTCGACCACGGAGTCGCCCTCGTCGGCAGTTCCGACCGCCCCGTCACGGACGGTTCGCCGCTGCGGGCCATCCAGTTCATGGTCGAACGAGCCTCCGCCTCGGGCCGTCTCGTCGGCCCGGACGAGGCCGTCACCGTCGACGAGGCGCTGCGGGCCTACACGGTCGCCGGCGCTCACGCCTGCCGCTGGGAGGGCGCTGCGGGCTCCCTCTCGGCGGGGATGCGCGCCGACCTGGTGGTGCTGGCCGACGACCCGCACCGCGTGGACCCCTCCCGGATCGGGGGCATCGAGATCGTGCGGACCTTCGTGGAAGGCCGTGACGCCCGCGCCGCGGGGTGACGCCTTGCGCGGCGCCGTGCGAGCGGCGAAGCCGCAGCGCGTGCGCGCCGCGCGGATCCGGGCCGGTTCGCCGTCCGGGTCCGCGTGCCGATCTGCCGCCGCCCTGGACGCCGGCGGCCCCTTCTCCCTCAGGTCCGGTGCGCCGCCGCCGTACGGCAAAACCGACCGGACGCTCGGGGTCTGACGGCTCCTCCGCCCGGAAAGGGCTCCAACTCCACGCGGGGCGAGGCTCTTTGGCCGGTGCGGGCGGGTCGGTGCAGGTCGCCCCGCCGTGGGACAGCAGAACAATACGCCGCCCTTTTCGTGTTATTTAGGGTCAATGCGGGCATCGGCCCGTAGGTTGGGGAGAAACGCCACCCGAGTGGCGTCCGGTGTCCCCCGACCCGCAACCGGCCGGGGACCGGTCGGCCGCCGTTCCACCGGCCGCCCGGTCTCCCGTGCCGCAGGTCATGAACGAGGAAAGGCAGGGCAGGTGAACGTGCTGGGGATCATCGCCTCCGGTGTGGCCGCGCTGTTCATCACGGTCGCACTCGCCAAGGGCGCCCGCCGTCCGGCACTCCGCCCCCACTCCCCGGGCGGGCCGGACAGGCGCGCGCCGCGGGCCGGGGCGCTGCGCAGGACCGGCGGCGCGGCGGCCGTGCTCGGTGTCGGCACGGCCGCGGGCGGGGCCCTGTGGCTCGGAGCGGCGGACGGCTCCGCGGGCTCCGTCGCCGGGCTGCTCGCCGGAGCCGGGACCGTCGCCGCCCTCGGCCTCGTCCACGACCTGAAGCCGCTGTGGGCCGCCCTCCGCCTCGCCGCGCAGACGGCCGCCGCCGTCCTCGTCGTCTGCCTCGCCGGCCTGTCACCGGTGGCGGGCGTCCTGGCCGTGCTCTGGATCGTCCTCGTCACCAACGCGTTCGCCCTGCTCGACCACGTCGACGGGCTGCTGACCGCCGTGGGCGTGGTCACCGCCGCCGGGCTCCTCGCGTGCTCGGTGATCGACGGCAACACCGCCCTCGCCCTGTTTCCGGCGGCCCTGGCGGGGGGCCTCGCCGGCTTCCTGCTCCACAACTGGCACCCCTCCCGCCTTCAGCTCGGCGCGACCGGCGCGCAGTTCACCGGATTCGCGCTGGCCGGCTCCGGCGCGCTGATCCAGGCGGCCGCCCCGACGGACCGCGCCGCGTGGGCAGCGCTGCCGGCCCTGGCGACCGTGGCCCTCGCCGACACCGCCCTGGTCCTGATCTCGCGCCGCCGCGCCGCCCGCCCCCCGCTGCGCGACACGGGCGACCACATCGGGCACCGGCTGCGCCGCCTCCGCGTCACCGTGCCGGGCACGGCGGTCCTCCTGACCCTGTGGGCGGGCGTCCCCGTCACCACCGGGACGCTGGTGTACGCCGAACTGCTCCACCCGGCGCTCCTCCTCGTACCGCTCGCCGGGTCGGTGGCCGCCGTGTACGCCCTGCTGAGGGTGCCGGCGTACGCACCGCCCCGGGCCGCCCCGCCCCGTACCGCCGCCCGGCGCACCCCGGCGCCCGCCACCGGAGCCGCTATCCCCTCGGCGGCCTCCGCACCGGGCGGCAAGGGCTCACCCTGCGGGAAGGGCGTGCCCGCCGGCCCCGCCAGGACCGCCGCGGGGCGCCCCACCGTGCCGCCCCCGCCCACCGGTCGCTCCGCCCCGGTCGCCGCCGAGCGAAGCTGACACCGTCCGGCCCGTGATCACCCGCGCCGGCGGCCGAGAGCGGCGCGGACCGCGGTGCGCGCGTACGGGGAGACCATCAGCCAGGGCGCCCACGGCCAGGTGTGCCGCACGCAGTACCGCCACCACTGGCGGGGCGGCAGCTCCCGCCCGGAGGCCACCCGGCGCAGCGCCTCCCGTACGCCGATCCCCGGCTCCCGGCTCCCGGGAGCGGCCGGGCCCTCCACGCACTCGCCGGCATGCCCCGGGGCGACGAGCGCGGCCACCCCGGCCCGCCGCGCGCGGCAGCCGTGGTCCAAGTCGCCCATCCGGTGGCGGAAGACCTTGTCGGGGTCCCCGACGAGGTCGTACACGGCCCGGGACACCAGGACCACCCGCCCGTCGTACGTGTCGCAGCGCTCCGGCCGGTGTGCGCCGGGCTCGACGAGCGCCAGGGACCTGCCCCGCCGCCCGGAGTACACGGTGTCCCCGTACGCGTTCCGCACCGCGCCGACGACGACCGTGCCGGGCCCCGCCGCGTCCGCCGTGTGCAGCAGCCTCGCCAGGGCGTCCGGGAAGAGTTCGACCCCGTCGTCGAGCCACAGCTGGTGCGTCCACGGATGACTCGGCCCGCCCGCCGCCACGCGGAGCGGACCGCCGCCCCCGCCGCCGCTGCGGCTGTTGCGGCTCGCGATGCGCAGCGCCTGGTTGCGGGGGACGTCCGCGCCCACCGACATGACCTCCACCGCGGGATGCCGCCGCCGGACCGCCTCGGGCGTACCGTCGGTACTGCCCATGTCCACGAGATGCACGCCGAGTGTGGTCCCGGAGGTGAGTCCGCGCTGTTCCTCCAGGGCACGCAGCGCGGACAGCGTCCGCGCGCGGCGGTCATGACTCGTCATCAGCACGGCCAGGTGAACGGAGTGCACAGTGGGCTCCTCAGCTCCTCAATCTCATCATTCATGCATAAAAGCCGATATTCCGCATAGGCTGGACGGGTGAGCGCCGAACCGACCGCGAAGCACGGGCCCGTCCGGGGCTTCGCCCCCGCGCGCCGGCCCGGCCGCCTCGTACCGGTACTCGCCTTCCTGCTGGCCGTCCTGTGCGTGACGACGGTCGCCCTGACCGCGACCGCCCGGTCCACCGTCGCCTCGTCCGGCTTCTACCAGGCGGTGCTGGACGAGGAGTCCGCCTACGACCGCCTCTACGGCGAGGTTCTGGTCGACCCGGAGATCTCGCCCGTCACCCGCGACCTCCTCGCACGGCTGCCCGTGCCCGAGGCACTGGTGACCTCGAACATCAAGGTCGTGCTGCCGCCCGCCACGGTCCGGGCGCTCACCGACCAGCAGATCGACGCGGTGACCCGCTATCTGCGCGGCGAGGACGACGAGCTCCGGCTGACCGTCGACCTGGCGCCGGTACTGGAGAACCTCGCCGATCTCGCCCGCGTCTACTTCGGTGACCTGGTGGCCCATCTCCAGGGCCTCGACCGGCCGGACTTCGAACGGTTCACCGCCGACCTCACCTCGGCGCTCGACGACCTCAAGGAGGGCCGGGCACCCGAGCTGCCCACACTGCCGCTCACCGAGGAACAGGCCGACCGTGCCACCGACCTCCTCCTCACGGCCGTCCCGGAGCGGGAGCGGACGGCACTGCGCCCCGAGATCCGGGTCGCCCTGGGAGAGGGAGACGTGTCGACCGCGCTGGCGGCCACCGCCGCCGCGCTCGCCGACGGCTCACGGAGCGCGGTGGCCGGCCTCCGTACCGCCCTCCAGGACGGTACGTGGGACCTCACCGGCACCCTGACCGCCGCCGGGAACGACCTCAGGGCCCTGGAGCGCGCCCGTGACGCCATCAGGCTCCTCGGCCTGCTCCAGGTCCTCGCGCTCGCCCTCGCGATGGCCGCCCTCGCGACTCTCTGGTTCACCGGCCCCGCCGCCCCGGCCCGTCGGCTGATGCGGCTCGGCCAGGCCCTCGCCTGCGCGGGGGTACTGACCGCCGCGGCCGTGCTGCTGACCCGGCTGACCACCGGGGGCCAGTTCATCGCCACGCCGTCCTCCTGGGCGCCGAGCGTCACCGCGCTCGTCGACGACCTCCAGGGCAACGCCGTGCGCCAGGTGGTGGCCACCGGCCTGAGCGCCGCCCTCACGGCCCTCGTCGGCGGCGTGCTCCTCACGGGCGTGGGCTGGGCGCTGCTGGTGCGCCCGGGCCGCCTCCCGATCCCGACCCCGACGGCGGTCCGCACGACGGCGGCGGGCGTGGCCTGTGCCGCACTCGCCGGCGTACTGGTCGTACCACCCGTGTTCAGCCCGTCCGCACCCCGCCAGTGCCTCGGCAGCAGCCGCCTGTGCGACCTGCGCTACGACGAAGCCGCCTACCTCACCTCGCACAACGCCATGGCCACCACCGCCGACCGGTTCATCGGCCCCTTCCAGGACCCCGACATCACCACCCAGCTCAACACCGGCGTCCGGGCCCTCCAGCTCGACACGTACCGCTGGGAGGATTCCCAGGACATCGCCGCACGGCTCGACTCGCCCGAATTCACCCCCGAGCAGCGGCGCCTGATCTCCGGCGCCGTCGACCAGGCCAATCCGCCCCGCGACGGTCTGTGGCTCTGCCACGGCGTCTGCCGCGCCGGAGCCATCGAACTGGTCCCCGCCCTGGAGGACATCGGCGACTGGCTGCGCGCCCACCCCACCGAGGTCGTGACGCTCATCGTCCAGGACGACATCAGCCCTGAGGACACCGAGGAGGCGTTCCGCGCCGCCGGCCTCGACGACCTCCTGCACGTCCCCCCTGCGGACCAGGGCGCCCCGTGGCCGACCCTGGAGGAGATGATCGACAGCGGCCGGCGGCTGGTGGTGTTCGCGGAGAAGGCCGACGGTCCGGCGCCCTGGTACCGCAATTTCTACCGGTACGGGATGGAGACGCCGTTCGCCTTCGGCAGCCCCTCCGAGATGACATGCGCGCCCCACCGGGGCGGCACCGGGAAACAGCTCTTCCTGCTCAACCACTTCATCACGAAGGGGGGCGGCAGCCGCCTGGACGCCGGTCGCGTCAACGCCCGCGCATGGCTCCTGGAGCGGGCGCGCGCCTGCGAGGCGGAGCGTGGCGGCCCGGTCAACTTCATCGCCGTCGACTACACGACGGTCGGAGACGCGCTGGGTGCGGTGAACGAGCTGAACTCCCGCCGGGCGGAAGCCGGCTGACGGCCGGTCCCTCGGGCCGCCTCGTTCCGGGCGCGCCCCCCGCCCGTAGTCGTGCCGGCCGTCCGAAACGCCGCGAGAACCGCGAGGGGAGCGTGAGAGGCTACGTTCCCAGCGGCTCCCCACCGTGCGGAAGGAGCCGGACCACTGCCGACAGATCGGGAACCAGCGCCCATGACGCCTCCGAGCGAACCCGCACCGCACGGTGCTCCCGCCTCCGTTCCCTCCCTCGGCGACGGGCGCCGACAGCCAGGGGCCGGCCGTCTGCTGGCCGTGAGCGACCTGCACGCGGCGGTGAGCGACAACCGGCCCCTCGTGGAGTCCCTGCACCCGACGTCCGACGCGGACTGGCTGATCGTCGCGGGTGACGTGGCGGAGCAGCCGGCGGACATCCGGTGGGCGCTCGGCCTCCTCGCGGAACGATTCGCCCACGTGATCTGGACCCCCGGCAACCACGAGCTGTGGACCCTGCCCAAGGACCCGGTCCAACTGCGCGGCCAAGCCCGCTACGACCACCTCGTCGAGGTGTGCCGGAGCCTCGGAGTGACGACTCCGGAAGACCCCTTCCCCCTCTGGCCGGGCCCGGACGGTCCGGTGGCGATCGCGCCGCTCTTCCTCCTGTACGACTACACCTTCCGTGCCCCGGGCACACACACGAAGGAGGACTCGCTCGCCGTCGCGCACAAGTCCGGCATCGTCTGCAACGACGAATACGTCCTGCACCCGGACCCCTACCCGACCCGGGACGACTGGTGCCGCGCCCGGGTCGCCGCGACCGGACGCCGGCTCGCGGAGCACGACCCGGAGATACCCCTCGTCCTCGCCGGGCACTGGCCGCTCGTCCGGGAGCCCACGTCGGTGATGTGGTACCCGGAGTTCGCGCAGTGGTGCGGCACCGAACTGACCGCCGACTGGCACCGCCGCTTCAACGTCACCGCCGTCGTCTACGGCCACCTCCACATCCCCCGTACGACCTGGTACGACGGCGTGCGCTTCGAGGAGGTCTCCATCGGCTACCCCCGGGAGTGGCGCGAGAGGGGGCACCCACGCGGCCTCCTGCGGCAGATCCTCCCCTACGACGGCGAACCCGGGCCGCCGGCCGGGACCGGCGCCGGACCGTCCGCACAGGACCGCACCCCCGGAGCCCCCTCATGATCGAGCGGCTGCTGTCCGCCGAAGTCTCCTGCGCGGCCACCCGTGCGGAGAGCGTCCCGGACGGAATCCTCTTCCCGGAGGAGGAGGCGCTGATCGCCCAGAGCGTGGCCAAGCGCAGGAACGACTTCACCACGGCGCGTGCCTGCGCCCGGCGTGCCATGGCCGGACTCGGCCTGCCGCCCGTCGCGGTGCTCCACGGCCACCGGGGGAGACCGCTCTGGCCCGAGGGCATCGTCGGCAGCCTCACCCACTGCAACGGATACCGGGCGGCGGCGCTGGCCCGGGCGACGGACGTGCTGTCGCTCGGCATCGACGCGGAACCGCACGCTCCGCTCCCCGTCGACCTACGGGAACTGATCACCCTGCCCGCCGAACGCGAACGGATCGGTCCGCCCGCGCCGGAAGGAGCGGGCGAGATCCACTGGGACCGTGTCCTGTTCAGCGCCAAGGAGAGCGTCTTCAAGACGTGGTATCCGGTCACCGGAAGGGAACTGGACTTTCTCGAAGCCGACCTGACGTTCGACCGGGCGAGCGGTCCGGACAGCCCGGGCGGCGTCGACGGACCCCAGGTCCGCATCCCCGCCGAAGGCGGCTTCACCGCCCGTCTGCTCCTCACCGACCCGGCCCTGCCGACGACGCTTCACGGGCGCTGGCGGGTAGAGGACGGCATCATCGCGACGGCCGCGTCGGTGCGGTCCGGCTGGAGGGAGAACGACGGATCGTGACGAGCGGTCGGCGGGGTGGTGGGGCGGCGAGCGACGGATCGCCCCGGTCGGCCGACCGGGGCCGATGGTCCGGGATCGGTGGGCCGGGACCGATGGGCGGGGCCGGTGGGCGGGGCCCTGGGTGTCAATGCACCAGATGAGCGGGGCTGACGTGCCCGGCGTGACGCGGCACCCCTGAATCCGTGCATCTTCCCGCTCCCCTTCCCCACCCCTCCGTCCGGAGACCCCATGGTCGGATGTCGGCATCCGCGGATAGAGGAGGCCGGGCCCGCGCAAAAGTGCGCGGGCCCGGCCGGGGTGCGCGAGCCCTCAGGCGTGGGCGGCTCCGGGGCCGAAGTCGCCGGTGAGGGCGGCGGCCATGCGCAGGTGCGGCGCAGCGTCGGCCGCCCGTCCCTGGCGCTCCAGCGTCCGGCCCAGCATGAGGTGCGCGTACGTCTCCACCGGGTCGAGCTCCAGGACGGCCCGCAGCTCCTCCTCCGCCTTTCCCAGCCGGGCGGAGTGGTAGTACGAGCGGGCGAGCAGCAGTCGCGGCGCGACCTGCTCCGGCACTTCCTCGACGAGCCCGCCCAGGATCCGCGCGGCCGTCACGTACTCCTTGGCCTCGAAGAACATCTGTGCCCGGTCCCACCGGTCGGCGGCGGTGCCGAACTCGTAGTAGGTCTGGCTCACGTGTCCTCCTTCGTGTGGTGCGGGCCGCCCTCCGGCCGCCCCGCCGTACGTTCAGCCATGACAACACCACACAATGGTTGAACATTCCACTAATGTTTTGGCGTGGGACCAGGTGTTCCACGCCCCTGCGGGAATAGGTTGAGCTTCATGAGCAATCTCGATCGCCAGGCCACGCCCTCCGTCTGCGGAGGGCGTGGCTTCGTCGTCGCCGAGCCCGTCCGTGAGCTCCTCGCCCCCCGCCGCGTCCAGCTCGGCGAGAGCACCGAGGTCCGCCGCCTGCTGCCCAATCTCGGCCGCCGCATGGTGGGCGCCTGGGCCTTCGTGGACCACTACGGGCCCGACGACATCGCCGACGAGCCCGGAATGCAGGTCCCGCCGCATCCCCACATGGGCCTCCAGACCGTCAGCTGGCTCCACGACGGGGAGGTCCTCCACCGGGACAGCCTCGGCAGCCTGCAGACCGTACGCCCCCGCGAGCTGGCCCTGATGACCTCGGGCCGCGCCATCAGCCACTCCGAGGAGAGCCCCAAGGAGCACGCCCGGCTTCTGCACGGAGCACAGCTCTGGGTGGCCCTCCCGGAAGCGCACCGCCACGTCGAGCCGCACTTCCAGCACCACGCCGACCTGCCCGTCGTCACCGCCCCCGGCCTGTCCGCCACCGTGATTCTGGGCGAACTGGACGGAGCGGCGTCGCCCGGCACCGCGTACACCCCGATCGTCGGCGCCGACGTGACCCTGACAGGCGGCGCCGAAGCCCGCCTGCCCCTGGACCCCGACTTCGAGTACGCGGTCCTGTCCATGTCGGGCGAGGCCGAGGTGGACGGCGTCCCCGTATTGCCCGGCTCGATGCTCTACCTCGGCTGCGGCCGCACCGAACTGCCTCTGCGCGCCGTCTCCGACGCCGGGCTGATGCTCCTGGGCGGCGAGCCGTTCGAGGAGGAGCTCGTGATGTTCTGGAACTGGATCGGGCGGTCCCAGGAGGACATCGCACAGGCCCGCGCCGACTGGATGAACGGCACCCGTTTCGGTGAGGTGCAGGGCTACGACGGTCCTCCGATTCCGGCCCCGGAGCTGCCTTCGGTGCCGCTGAAGGCGCGAGGGAGGGTGCGCTGAGCCGAGGCTATGCCCGAACTGACCCATGCAGAGCAGAGTGTGGCGGCGTTTGGTGGAACGAATGCCGACTCAACGCTGACTTTGCTGACGGGTAGTCGGCTACCTGGTGGCGGTCCGCGCCATGTCGTCGCGCCAGGAGTGAGTCGGCCGAGGTTCCGCGCGAAAGAGAGATCCCGTGCGTGGAGCAGGGTCGTGGCGTCTGTTGCCTTGCGCGTGACGGGTGGCGATCGACTCCGCGCCTACGCTGATGCAGCGAATTGTGGGCAGTCGACAAACGGGACCCCTCGGCTTCGGGTGCGCGACGGCACCGCGTCCGCGTGCGGGACCGCGATGCGAGTCGCCGAGTTCGCGAGAACGCCGTTGGGGAAACTGCATCGATCGGCCTTGCAGCGTTGCCCGCCTGAGCGGTTGGTCTCGGGCCGCCACAGAGCTGGGTCGGTGGGGCGGATCGCTGCTGTCCCAGCTGCCTCCACTGTCTGTATGAAACGCGATGCGGCTCAGCAATGCCGCACTCCCATCGGCGCCGGTGGGGTGGGCGACAGCAAGAGGACTTCGTCAAGAAGTTGTCTACCGGGCGGCGCTGACCTGTGACGTTGTGGTTCTGCTGGCCTCCGGCCTGGGGAGACGCGTCTTTCAGTGTCTTGCAGCTTCGTACTGCGTTATGCAGCCGATTCTCCCCAGGCGCTCCCCAAGCCTTCGATTACTCCCCAGATTCTCTCCCAGAGGCGCCCGGGGGCGAGCCGCCCTGACCATCATGCTCGCCCTCCGTGACCACCCTCCCCGCCCGACGTGAGTGGCACGTCCCCGGACCGGTTCCGCCTCCGCGACGGAACGCCGAGCGCCAGGGCAGGCACTCTCAGCGCCCGTTCCGGGCGCTCCGACTTCGGCCGGCTTCCTACGCGTCTCGAAATGCGCACAAGACCCGTCTCCTCTTTCGATATCTCCGTAGAACGCATGCGGCTCTCGCCGCATGAGCGCGTCGTACCGGCCCGCTGCCGAGAAGTGCCAGAACTCGGCCGCATAGTTGGTGAAATCTGCGTCCTCCATGGCGCTGAGCAGCAGCGTGCGGTGGTAATACGTGCGATCGCTGAGGTTCGGGGCGTGAGTGAAGCAGGCACCATCGCATTTCTGGGGGGAGGCATTGACGCGGGCACCGAGGTCGAGTTCGTGGCTGTCCTGGTCGACGGGGGTCACGTCCACGCCCGCGCCCGCGGAGTGGGGCGCGATCTCCGGTGGTGCCACGTACCGGCTGGCGGCGTGGTGCAGCTGCTCAGCCTCCCAGCCGGAGTGAGCGACGGCCGGCTCGTCCCGGTACGCGGTGAAATAGTGCTGCTGGAGGGCCAGTGGCCGGTAGCCCTCGATGAACAGCAGGTCGGCCCCGGCGGGGCGGGCAGGAGCGAGCGGGCGTGCTCCAGCCGGGCCAGGACGCCCTCGCGGACGCGGGTGAACGCGCTCAGCCGGTCTTGCTTGCGGGGATCGAGGCGGAAGCCGTGATCACGCACGTCGACAAGCGGCTCCCTGCCGCCTTGTTGTTCCACTCGCGGTAAAGGAATTCGATGGCGTTTTTCAACGCCGAGGGGATCGATCGGTTGGACTCCGGGGGTGACGAAGATGTATCCGTCGAACTCGGTGATCTCTTTGCTCCATTCCCGCGTGTGGGCGTGGGCGTAGGAGTCGAGTAGCGGTGACTGTGGCTCGTCGAAGACCGGCAGGCTGTAGTCCTCGATGTCCACCACCTCGACGTTGATTCCGTCGTGCTGGCTGCCGTGCTTCGCGACCTACTCGGCCACCTGGTGTCCGACCCGGCCGGGGGGTGCCTCTATGTCGTTCGTCAATCCCGCGCTGCCGGTTTCGTGGGTGTTGGTCTCGTTCATGCGGCGAGGGTGACGGTGGGCGTGCGGGGCTCGTAGAAGGTGCCGTCGCGGAGCATGGCGAACAGGACGCTGATGCGTTGGCGGGCGAGGCGGAGAAGGGCTTGGGTGTGGGTCTTCCCGCGGGCGCGTTGTTTGTCGTAGTAGGTCCGGGAGGCGGGGTCGGCGTTCATGCAGGCGAAGGCGGACAGGAA
>NZ_JBIVTR010000004.1:0-259272 GCF_044756785.1 Streptomyces sp. NPDC091649
ACACCCCCATCGGAGTGCTGCGCAGCGTCCAACGACCGGTCTACGACACGCTGATGTCAGACCAGCTGGACACCGCCCTCGAACGCGACGGCAAGGGCGACCTCGGTTCGCTCCTCGCCGGGAACGACACCTGGACGGTCGTCGGCTGAGCTCCGACCGTACGCGCGCCGCCCGGGGTTCGGGCCCGGTTCTCCCAGGGGATCAGGCCCGGGCCCCGTCGTATGCCCGGCGGGCCGCCTGCACCGCGTCCACCTGGCGTTCGGTCCAGCGGGCGAGCGCCCACACCTGCTCGGCGGCCTCGACGCCGAGCGGCGTGAGCGAGTAGTCGACGCGGGGCGGGATCACCGGCTTCGCGTCCCGGTGGACGAAGCCGTCGCGTTCCAGCGTCTGGAGGGTCTGGGCCAGCATCTTCTCGCTGACCCCGGCCACCGCGCGGCGCAGTTCGCTGAAGCGGCACGAGCGCTCCAGCAACGCCGCCAGCACGAGGACGCCCCAGCGGCTCGTCACGTGCTCCAGGATCAGCCGGGACGGGCACATGGGCTGGTTGACGTCCCAGGACAGGACAGAGGAAAGAGCCGCACCCCCGCCCGGAGCCGCGCCCCCGCCCGAGCCCTGTGAAGCCTCCACGCCCGGCGATCCCTCCGGTCGCTCCGCATTCTGCGGGCTCTGCGGGCTCTGCGGGCTCTGCGCAGTTTCCGGGCTCTGCGGGCTCGTCGCGTTCTTCGCACTCACTGCCATGCCAGTACCTTACTTCAAAGTGGGTACTTTCTCTCAGTTAGCGCTACCCGTAAGGTCGTGACCGAGGCGCGCAAGCGGGCCGAACCACCGGGTCCGAGCCGCCGCTCCCGAGCCTCAGTCCGAAACCGAAACCCGAACCCGAACCCGAATCCCAGAAAGCGGAGACCCACATGAGCATCGTTGTCACCGGAGCCACGGGCGCACTCGGCCGCCTCGTCGTCGACGCCCTGCTGGCCACCGTCCCAGCAAGCGAGGTCGTCGCGGTCGTACGCGACAAGGAGAAGGCCGCCGCCCTCGCCGCCCGAGGGGTGGAGCTGCGCATCGCGGACTACGACCGCCCCGAGACCCTCACCGGAGCCTTCCGCGCCGGCGACCGCGTGCTGCTGATCTCCGGCAGCGCGGTGGGCCGGCGGGTGCCGCAGCACGCCGCGGTCATCGACGCGGCGAAGGCGGCGGGCGTCGCCCAGCTCGCGTACACCGGCATCCTCGGCGGGCCGGAGGCGGACTTCACGCTGGCCGACGAGCACCGGACCACCGAGCGGCTGATCCTCGACTCCGGACTGCCGTACACCTTCCTGCGCAACGGCTGGTACACGGAGAACTACACCGCCAACCTGGCCCCGGTCCTGGCGCACCGCGCGGTCGTCGCGAACGCGGGCGACGGCCGTGTCGCCTCCGCCGCCCGGGCCGACTACGCCGCCGCCGCGGCCGTCGCACTGACCGGCGAGGGCCACCTGGGCGCCTCCTACGAGCTGAGCGGCGACACCGCGTGGTCGTTCTCCGAGTACGCCGCGCTGCTGTCCGAACTGACCGGCGAGACCATCGCGTACCGGAACGTCCCGGCCGCCGCACACCAGGAGATCCTGGTCGGCGCGGGGCTGCCCGAGGCTCTCGCGGCGATCCTCGCCGATGTGGACGAGGCGATCGGACGGGGCCGGCTCGCGGGGACGAGCGGCGACCTCGCCCGGCTCATCGGCCGCCCGACGACGCCCCTCGCCGAGACCGTGCGCGCCGCCCTGTCCGCCGCCTGAGCCTCGGCTCCTGCCCCTCCCCCGCAGGGCTGTCCGGCGGCGTCATGAGCCAGTCACATGCAGTGTCATGAGTGTTTCCGCGAGACGGCTATGACACACGGCCCTGCCGGCGCTACCGTCGTCCCGTCGGCGGACTGGCCGGCGCGGGCGGGCCGGGAGGGCACGTGGAGGGGAAGAACGAACAGCGAGCGGGTCTGCTGTACGGATTCGGCGCGTACGGGATGTGGGGCCTGGTCCCGCTGTTCTGGCCGCTGCTCAAACCGTCCGGGGCCATCGAGATCCTCGCCCACCGGATGGTCTGGTCGCTCGGCGTCGTCACCGTCGCCCTGCTGGTCGTACGGCGCTGGGCGTGGATCGGCGAGCTGGTGCGCGACCCGCGCCGGCTGGGCCTGATATCGGTCGCCGCGGCGACCATCACGGTCAACTGGGGCCTCTACATCTGGGCGGTGAACAACGGTCAGGTGGTCGAGGCTTCACTCGGGTACTTCATCAATCCGCTGGTCACCATCGCCATGGGCGTCCTGCTGCTGGGCGAACGGCTGCGGCCCGTCCAGTGGGCCGCGGTGGCCACGGGCCTGGTCGCCGTTCTCGTTCTGGCGATCGGGTACGGCAAGCCGCCCTGGGTCTCCCTGGTGCTGGCGTTCTCCTTCGCCACGTACGGCCTGGTGAAGAAGAAGGTGAACATGGGCGGCCTGGAGTCCCTGGCCGCCGAGACCGCCGTGCTCTTCGTGCCCGCGCTCGGCTTCCTGCTCTGGCTCGCCGCCACCGGCGGGTCGACGTTCACGGCCGGGGGCGCGGGACACGGGTTCCTGCTCGCCGCGACGGGCATCGTCACGGCGATCCCGCTGATCTGCTTCGGTGCGGCGGCGGTCCGGGTGCCACTGTCCACGCTGGGGCTGCTCCAGTATCTGGCCCCGGTCTTCCAGTTCGGTCTGGGCGTCCTCTACTTCCATGAGTCGATGCCGCCCGAACGGTGGGCCGGGTTCGCCCTCGTCTGGCTGGCGTTGTCACTGCTGACCTGGGACGCGTTGCGGACGGCTCGGCGCAACCGGGCTCTGGCGCTCAAGCTGCTGACGACGGCGGCCGCCGCGCCCGCGACCGCGAACCCGCCCCCCTCACCCGCGGCGCCCGCGACCGCCGCTCCGCTTCCCGCATCCGTCGCCTCCCCCACTCCTCCTCCCGCGTCCGCCGCCCCTCGCGCAGCGCCTGGCGGGCCGACCGCGCCCGAGCGGCCCGCGGGCCCCGGGGAGCCCGCGCAAGAAAAAGTAACCTAGTTGCTTTTTTGACTCGGTTGCGCTTTTCTGATGCCCCGGACGGTACCGCCGGACGAGGCGACAGAGGGAGCGGGCAGGCATGGCCGACATGGACGTATGCGACGACGTACTCATCGTGGGAGCGGGGCCCACCGGGCTGGTGCTGGCCTGCGATCTGGCCCGGCGCGGCGCTGCCGTGCGGATCGTGGACCGGTCGCCCGCGCCGCCGCGCACCTCGCGCGCCAAGGGCCCCAACCCCCGGTCCCTGGAGATCCTGGACGACCTCGGGGTGGCCGAGGAGGTGCTCGCCGCGGGCTCGGCTCCGCTGCCGATGCTCAAGTACCGTGACCGCCTCCCGGTCGCGGAGGCCGATCCGTGGGCGGACTCCGCGCCGTCCCCCGAGGCCCCCTACGACCGTGGACGGCTGATCGCCCAGTGGCGGTTGGAGGAAGTCCTCCGGGACCGGCTGGCCGGGTACGGCGTCCGTGTCGAGCTGGGCCGCGAGGTCGTGGGACTGACGCAGGGGCGGGGCGGGAGAGCCGGAGGCGGGGGAGCCCCGGGAGGCACCGGGTTCGACGAGGACGGCGGGCACGGCCGGGGCAGCGGCGGGAGCGGCCGGGGCAGCAGCGGGAGCGGCCGGGGCAGCAGCAGGGGCGGCAGGGGCAGCAGGGGCGGCAGGGGCAGCGGGGGCGGCAGGGGCCATGTCGACGTCACGTACGCCGAAGGGCCGGCGGGGCGGGCACGGTACGTCGTCGGCTGCGACGGCGCCCACAGCGCTGTACGGAAGCTGCTCGGGATCGGGTTCGAAGGGACCACGGACGAGGACCAGGTGATGGTCTGCGGCGATGTCGACCTGGTCGAGGGCGTTCTGGACCGTGCCCGCTGGCACCAGTGGTTCGACGAGGACGGCGCGGTCATGCTCTGCCCGGTCCCCGGTACGCGGGCGGGCTGGTGGTTCCAGGCCGGGCCGGAGCGGGACGGGCGGGGGCGGCCCCTCGCGCCCACCGCCGACGGGTTCCGGCGGCTGCTCGCCCACCACACGGCGCTGCCCGGCCAGGCCCTGGTGCGGGCCGAGCTGTTGTCGACGTACCGGGTCAACGTGCGGATGGCGGACCGTTTCCGCGCCGGGCGGGTCTTCCTGGCGGGCGACGCGGCGCACGTGCACGCCGTCGCGGGCGGCCTCGGGATGAACACGGGCATCCAGGACGCGTTCAACCTGGGCTGGAAGCTCGGCCTGGTCCTCGCCGGGCACGCGGACGAAGAACTGCTGGACACCTACGAGGAGGAGCGGCTCCCCGTGGCCGCCCGGACCCTGGACCTCACCTCGGAGCGGTTGCGGGCCACCCTGGAGGCGATCCGCCGGCCCGGCGGGGGCCTGGACGCGGCGATCACCCCGGACACCACCGGCCTGGACGTCGGCTACCGCTGGAGCTCCCTCGCCGCCCGCCCCGCTCACCCTCCCGTCGCGCCGGAGGCCGTCGACGGCTCGCCCCGCCCTCCCGCCTCCCCGGAGACCGACGGCGGCTCATCCACCGCCTCCACCGCCTCCACCGTCCCCGCCGTCCCCGCCGTCCCCTCCGACCCAGCCGACCCAGCCGACCCAGCCGACCCAGCCGCCTCCGCCGCCGGGGGCCGGGCGCCCGACACCGGGGGCCGGGCGCCCGCCGCCGGGAGGTCCGCCCCGTACGCCGGGGACCGGGCCCCGGACGCCCCGTGCGTGGACGCGGCGACCGGAGCGCGTACCCGCCTGCACCGCGTCTTCGCGGGCCCCCGCACCACGGTCCTCGGCTTCGGCCCCGGAAGCGCGGCGGTCCTGCGCGAGGCGGGGACGTCGTTCGGCGGCGCCGGGGTGCGGACCTGCCGGGTGTACGCCCCGCACGAGGACCGGGCCGGGGCGGAGCCGGGGGCGGTGGTCGACGACGCGGGCCACGCGGCCGCCGCGTACGGAACGAGGGCCTCCGGCGGGGCGGGCGCGGGCATCGTCGTGGTGGTCCGCCCCGACCATCACGTGGGCGTGTACGCCTCGGCGGACGACCCCCGCGCGGTACGGGAGTACCTGCGCCGGATACACGGAGCGGACCGGTCCGCGGGACGGTCGCCCGACATGGTGGACGCGTGCGGTAAAGGCTGATTGAGTGCCCGGATGGGGACTGTCCTGGGGGCCATGAGGAACGTGCGGTGGCATGAGCTGCGGCACGCGTACGGTTCCGCTTCCCAGGTTCCCGGTGTGCTGTCGCGGATCGCCTGGGGTGACGCTCCGACCTCGGACGAGGCCCTGGGCGATCTGGAGCGGTGGATCGGCACCCCGCCCGTCTTCGACTCGACGGCGGCGACGGTGCCCTTCCTCTGGGAGCTGGCGATGACGGACACGGTCAGGGACCGGGCGGGCGTCCTGGATCTGCTCGCCACGATCCTGGCCGCCGGAAACGCCGGCCACCCGGCGTGGACCCGCGCCGCGCACGAGGCGGTGGCGGCGGGCCGCGCCACGGCCGCCCGTCTGGCCGCCGCTCCCGGCGCACCCGGGACCGGCGTCGGGACCCCTCCCCCGGCACCGGCCGTACGCACGGCGGCCCTGCGCCTGCTGGCCGCGATCGACCGGCACGCCTGCCCCGCCTGCACCACCTGAGCCACCCCCGCCCCCGGCCCCGGCCCCGCCCCGGGACCGCGGTCACCAGGCTCGGCCCCGGATCACGGAGGAGCGGCCTGACCGGTGGCGGTGAGCCGGGCCCGATGGGCCCGGACCTTGTGGCGGTTGCCGCAGCGCTCCATCGAGCACCAGCGACGTCGGCCGGGGCGGGACGTGTCCACGAACAGCAGGCGGCAGTCGTGCGCGCCGCACGTGCGGATCCGGTGGGCGTAGGCCCCCGTGAACAGGTCGATCGCGTCACGGGCGACGGTGGACAGCAGCCCGGCCCCGGTGCCCCCCGATGCCCAGGCCCGATCGCCGCCCGCCGTCAGCCGGGCCGCCAGCGGCGGGTGCGCCGCCGCGTCGTTGAGGGTGGCGAGGTCGTCCGGAAGGGGCGGCGTTCCCTGCACATGGGCTTCCGCCAGCCGCCAGAGGGCGTCACGCAGCGCACGCGCGTCCGCCACCTCCGCCGCGCTCACGACGAGCGCTGCCGGGCCGGAACCGGTACGGGCGCCGGAGCCGGTACGGGCGCCGAGCCCGTCGGGCAGCCGACTCTCCGCCGCCCAGCGCATCAGGTCGGCCGGTTCGTGCAGCACCTCGAAGTGCGACAGGCGGCCGGGCCCCCCGGTCGGCAGCAGCTCCAGACACAGCGCGCCCGGATCGAACCGGAACGAACTCCCGTCCGGATGCCGGAGCAGCAGCCCCGGGGGCTCCTCCCGCCCCGGCCCCGGCCGTTCCCCCTGTTCCGGCGCGTCCGTTGCCTTTTCACTCATGTAACCACTATAAACGGTTTCCATGACGCAGACACTGTCCTGGAAACTCGTGATCGACAGCACCGACCCGCACGCGCAGGCGGGATTCTGGGCGGCAGCCCTCGGCTATCTCGTGGAGGACAACAGCCCGCTGATCGAGCGGCTGCTCACGGCCGGAGCCGTGCCCGAGGCCGCCACGACCCACGCCCACGGCCGCCGCGCCTGGCTCGACCTCGCGGCGGCCCGGCATCCGGACGACCCGTACGACGAGGTCAGCGGTACGGGGCAGGGGCGGAGGCTGCTTTTCCAGCGGGTGCCCGAGCCGAAGACGGTGAAGAACCGCCTCCACATCGATGTGCACGCGACCCCGGGGCAGCGCGACGCGGAGGCGAAGCGGCTGGAGGGGCTGGGCGCGCGGGCACTGCGCACGGTCGACGAGCAGGGCGGGAGCTGGATCGTCATGGCGGACCCCGAGGGCAACGAGTTCTGCCTGAACTGATCCCCCGCGACCCGCGGCTTCCGCCCGGGCCCCGCCCGGTCGGCGCGAGCCGGACCCGTACCGGCGGCCGCGAGGTGCGTCACGTCGGCGCAGCCCGTACAGACAGGCGGCAGGCGGCACCGGCTCGCCGCGCCGGCACCCGAGGCGGGCGCCGGGACCCATGACCACGCCACCGCCCGCGGCCGGCCGGGCAACCACCGCTACGGTAGATGCGTCGTACAGGGAAACGACGCGCAGCAAAGGGAGCGACAGACGCGATGGACGAACACCTGGTGAGAGCGTTCCGGTGGGCCGCACGCGGCGTGGGCACCGCCCTCGACTACGTCAACCTGCGCACCGGCGTCGGGACGCTCACCGGCGGCCTGCGGAACGCCGTAGGCCGCAAGCGGCGCTAGGCGTACCGACCCACGAGGCCGGGAGGCCGCGAGGCCGCGAGGGGTCGTAGTCCGGGGGCGGCGCGGGGGCCCATGGCCTCCGCGAAGGCACAGGGCCTCGGCCCGGCCCACGACGACCTCTGCCCGGTCCGTGACCTCAGGGTTCCTCCCCGTCGGCTCCGTCCCGGTCGCGTCGCACGTCCTCCCGGATGCGCTCCGCCATCAGGTCGGCGAGCGGGTCCCTCACATCCCAGGAGTGCGCGGCCGGGTGCCGGTCGTACAGCACGCAGGCGTCACCCTCCCTGACGGACAACCGGCGGATGACGGCCGGACACGGCAGCAGCTCCGTGAAGCGGAACGTCCTGCGCCCGCCACCGTCGGCCCAGAACATCCACAGATCCCGCCCGGCGGGAGCCGACGCCGACCAGAGCTGCGCCGCGTGCTCGACCGCCCCGTCGTGCTCACCGAGTTCACAGAGCAGGAAGTCGTCCAGATCGGGCGCCTCCGACGCCTGACCCGGCCCGTCCGCCAGACCCATGAGCGCGACGCGCGCACCCATCTCGGGAAGTTCGGTGAAGGCGGTGCACTGCAACATGACGCTCATCCTTGCCGGACAGGGGCTGAAAAGGCTGAAAGGGCTGAAGGGGCCGGAGGGGCGGGAGGGGCAGAGGTACGGGCGGGGGCCAGGGGGCGCATGACGAGCCCGTACCAGGCCGCCGCGTCCCGGGCGACGAACTCGTACGGCAGCCCGTCCGCGAGCCGCCCCAGCGCATAGTCGTGCTCACCGAAGCTGTCCGCCCAGCAACGGAGTTCGGCCGGCGCGTCACGCCGCCCCCCGGCAGGGACCGGATACAGCGCACGGGCCGGAACCCAGGGCGCGTACGGGACCGGGTCCAACGCGTCCGCGAAGCGCCGCGCCTGCCGCCGCAGCCAGCACAGGGCCAGCCGCCGCGAAGGGGCGAGCACCCCGCCGAGCCGGACAGACCGCGCCGCATCGCCCCCGTGACTCTCGGCGACATACCAACGACCCCGCACCTGCGCCGCGTTCACAGCACCTCACCCCGACTGCGGGCATTCAGCCGCGCGGTCCTGGCCCGAAGCTGCTCTATCAGGAGCGCGGGCCGGACCCGCCGCGGCTCGGCCTCCCACTCGGCCCCACCACCCACAGGCCGCAGCGACCAGTACGGGCCGGCGACCCCACGGAACTCCCCCACCCGGTCACCACGACCGGTGTCCACCACGAGCGTGCCAGGGGCCGGAGGGCCGGGAGGCTGCTGCGCGTTCGGGCAAACGTTCTCGCCGTACACCTATCGCTCCTCTCTGTAGCCAAATGACTACCGGGGCGATTCAGCGTGACCTACCGTGAGGAGCCATTCAACTTGCCCATTCGGCACGGAAGATCGGGGCGGGGTCCGTGAACATCAAGGAGTTGAACCCGGAAGCCTCCGCGCAGGCGGCCTACGGTGCACGTCTGCGCGGGTTACGGGAAACGCGGGGCTGGACGCAGGAGGAGCTGGGGAACCACAACGGCTACTCCAGCACGCACATCTCGTCGGTGGAAACTGGTCGCAAACTCGCGACCTTGCGCTTTTCGCGTAGTACGGACCGGGTGCTGGGGCTCACCGGGACCGAGGCGTCGTTCGAACGCGAGCTGGGCCAGATCAAGCACGGCAGCCTACTGGAGGGCTTCCCGGAGTTCCTCGGCTACGAGCGCCGGGCGGCGGAGATCCGGCTGTACGAGGTCGGAGTCATCCCTGGCCTGCTCCAGACGCCGGAGTACGCCAGGGTCCTGGCCGACAGCGCCGTCAGGCGACAGGCGATCACGGCCGACCAGGCGCAGGAGCGCGTCGCGCTGGTCGCGGAACGCCAGGCGGCCCTGGTCCGGGAGAAGCCGCCGCTGGTCTTCGCGATGCTGGACGAGAGCTGCGTCCGCAGGCCGGTCGGCGGGCCGGCGGTCATGAAGGCGCAGATGGACCGCCTGATCGAGTTCGCAGAGCAGCCCAACACCGTGATCCAGGTGGCGACGTTCGACATGGGCGAGCACCGCCCGTTCGACCTTCCGCTCTACATCCTGACCCTGCCCGACCGCTCGCTCATGTCGTACGCGGAGTCGGCGCAGCAGGGCTATCTGGAGCGCGAAAGTGGCTCGGTGGTTTCCCATCTGACGGCCTACCATCAGATGCAGGCGGTGGCGCCCTCCCAGGCGGCGTCCGTAGACATGTTCAGGCAGTTGCGAAAGGGCACCCCGTGACAACCGAGACTCCCCGTTGGTACACGTCCTCCTACAGCAACAACGGCGGCGCGTGCGTCGAGGTCGCCACCAACCTCGCCGCCCCGCACGGCATCGTCCCCGTCCGCGACTCCAAGAACGTCAGCGGCCCCGCGCTGAGCGTTCAGGCCGGCGCGTTCACGGCCTTCGTCACGGGTATCAAGTCCGGAGAGTTGCAGCACCCGTAACCACCAGGAGAGGGCACCCCGTGACAACCGAGACCCCCCGTTGGTTCACGTCCTCGTACAGCGACAACGGCGGCCAGTGCGTCGAGGTCGCCACCAACCTCGCCGCCCCGCACGGCATCGTCCCCGTCCGCGACTCCAAGAACGTCAGCGGCCCGGTCCTCGACGTCCCCGCCACAGCGTTCACCGCCTTCGTGGCCGGCGTCCGGACCGGGGGCTTCGGCACCGCCTGAGCCACCCGGACCGCCGGAGCAACGGCCCCACCGTACCCGCGCGGTGGGGCCGCCACCGTGCTGCTTCTTGACGCAGGACTCCTGGAAAGGACTTCTCGCGGACGGGTGCCCTCGACGCTGACGTGGTCGCCTCCGCCGAGGCCGGTGAGTGGTTTTGTGGAGCCCTGGCACCAAGGAAGCCCGGACGTTCAGAGTCTCGTCCACCTACCGTCAAGCGGCGGGCCCGGGATATCCCGAAACCCGCTCCGGGCTGCGCGAACGTCTCGTTCTTGCGCAGGTGGACGAGAGTGAGCATCGCCTGCTTGAAGCAACCGAGCTTGCTCCGACGGGTGTTGCGCGCCAGGCGGTGCTCGTACAGCAGCCCGAACGCGAGGCCGTGGCTCACCGCGCGCCGCTACGCTCGCCTCGTGAGCGAGATAGCGGTCGTACGTGATGGCTCCGGTCCCGAGGTCCTGTTCGTGCACGGCGGCGCGGGTCCGCGCACGACGTGGGGGCCGCTCGCTCCCCTGGCCGGCCGGTGGGCGCCGGCGTACGTCCATCGCCGCGGCTATCCGCCGAGCCCGCCACCACCGCAGGGGCGTCAGGACTTCGCCGTGGACGCCCTGGACCTGGCGCCGCTGCTCGTCGGCCGCCCGCATGTCGTCGCCCACTCCTACGGCGCTCTGGGGGCGTTGATCGCAGCCGCTGCCGCGCCGGGCGGCGTGCGGTCCCTCACCCTGATCGAGCCGCCGCTCAACTACCTCGTCCCTGACGATCCGGAGGTGGCACGACTGGAGCGCCTCGGGAACACGGTCCTCACCCACGGTATGGAAACCGACCCCGCCGCGCTGCGCGAGTTCCTCCGGCTCACGGGTGCTCCCGTCGGCGACGGCCCGCTCCCCGAGGGCGTGGCCGCCGGTGTCCGGCGGGCGCACGGTGGCCGGCCGACCGGCGAGGCGCGCCCGCAGCTCGATGCGATCCGTGCTGCCGGAATCCCGGTGCTCGTCGCGTCCGGAGGCCACTCGGCCGCGCTTGAGCGGATCTGCGACGCCCTCGCGGCCGTGCTCGGCGGGGAGCGCGGTGTGTATCCGGGCGCCGGTCACTTCGTCGCCGCGGCACCGGGCTTCACCGAGCGGCTTGAGACCTTCCTGCGCACGAACGACACATGACGGGCGGCGGACGGCCGGCCGGCCGGGCCGCGGTTCGTTCGACGCCGCTCGGCCACGGCCCGGGAAAGGTGGCCCTCCACCCGGCGGCCCTCGTCACCTGCTCACCGCCCCGCTCCCCTCCCACGCCCGGACACCACCTTGCCCTCATCCATGCTTGAGGTTCTACGGTGGCCGCGAGGCCCGCACGGCCGCACGGGACCGGACCGCACCACCGAGGGAGCATGCGTCATGACGGATCAGCAGCTCAGCGACGCCGAACTCGCCGGACAGCCCGCCGCCTACTGGACCGGGGTCGCCTACGAGGCGTTGATCGCCTACACCCGGGCGCAGCAGGCCGAGAAGGGCTACACCCAGCCGCAGTTCTGGCTTCTGCGCAACCTGTCGGCGAACGACATCTCGCCCGACGGCGAAGGGATGACCGTCCCCGAGCTCCAGCAGGCCATGGCGTCGTACATCCGGCCCGAGGACGACCTCGCGGCCGAGGGCGAGGAACTCGTGCGGCGGGGATGGCTGACCCGGGACGCGAGCGGCCGGCTGTGGATCACGGAGGAGGGGGAACAGACGCGCGTCGACCTCAGGCGCAACGCTCCGGCGATCCGCGCCGCACTGCACGACGGCATCGACGACGCCGACTACGTCACCACGATGAAGGTGCTGCGACGGCTGATCCGTAACGCCGGCGGGCCGGTCGCCTGACGGCAGCCCCCTATAGCCGATTCACCCCTGGCGGGCAAGCGGCCGTTCGGGCCCTTCTAGGGTGGGGCCCATGCCCACGCCACCCGCCTTCGCCCTCGTCGCCACGGACCTGGACGGCACCCTGCTGCGTCCCGACGACACCGTCAGCGCCCGGTCCCGCGCCGCGCTCGCACTCGCGGCCTCCGCGGGGGCCCGGCATCTGATCGTCACCGGGCGGCCGGTCCCGGGGATACGGGCGCTCCTCGCGGACCTGGCTTACAGCGGGCCGGTCGTCTGCGGGCAGGGCACCCAGCTGTACGAGGCCGGGGCGGGCGGCGGGCGGCTGCTGCGGTCCGTCACCCTGGACCGCGAGGCCGCCGACACCGCTCTGGGCAAGATCGAGGCGGAGGTCGGGGCCGTGTTCGCCGCCGTGGACCAGGACGGCGTGGACGGCGTGACCCTGATCGAGGCCGGGTACCGGATGCCGAATCCCACGCTTCCCGCCCAACGCGTCGGCTCGCGGGCCGCGTTGTGGGAGCAGCCGGTGATCAAGGTGCTGGTGCGCCATCCGGAACTGGGCGACGACGCGCTGGCAGCCGCCGCGCGGGGGGCCGTGGGCGATCTGGCGACGGTGACCATGGCGGGGCCCGGCACGGTGGAGCTGGCCCCGCCCGGGGTGGACAAGGGCACGGGTCTCGCGGTGGCCGCCGGACTGCTGGGGATCGGGGCGGAGCGGACGGTCGCGTTCGGGGACATGCCCAACGACCTGCCGATGTTCGCCGGTTCGGGCCACCGGGTGGCCGTGGGCAACGCACACCCGCAGCTGCGCGCGGCGGCCGACGAGGTGACCCTGTCGAACGCCGAGGACGGGGTCGCGGTGGTCCTGGAGCGCCTGTTCGGCGGCGACCGGGACGCCGCGTAGCGCCTGTTCGGCGACGGGAGCCGACATATGTCGCCGGTTCAGCGTCGGTTCCCGTACCGCCCGTTCGGCGAACCGGGCGTCCGGTCCGGCGGCACGGCGGCCCCGTACGGGCACTAGCTTGGTCTAGACCAAGCGGGGTACGCTTGCTTCGCCACCCATGACAGCCCCACGGTCATGGCGTTGCTGCTTGACATGCTCATGCCTATTCACTTCCGGGTGGACGGGCAGGAACCCCCACAGAGGAGTCGTCATGAAAAGCAAGAAGATGCTGGCCGTCGCCATCGGCGCGGGCATCGCCCCGCTCCTGGCCGTGAGCCTGCCGGCCGGCAGCGCGAGCGCACACGGCTACATATCCTCACCCCCCAGCCGACAGGCCCAGTGCGCCGCCGGCGTGGTCCCCTGCGGTTCCATCAAGTACGAGCCGCAGAGCGTCGAGGGCCCCAAGGGGCTGATGAGCTGTAGCGGAGGCAACGCCGCCTTTGCCGAGCTCGACAACGACGGCAAGGGCTGGAAGGTCACCCCGGTCGGCCGGACGACCAGCTTCAACTGGCGGCTGACGGCACGGCACGCCACCAGCACCTGGCAGTACTACGCGGGCGGCCGGAAGATCGCGGAGTTCAACGACGGCGGCGCCCGGCCCGGTGCGACCGTCACCCACCAGGTCGGCTTCGGCGGCCTGTCCGGCAAGCAGAAGGTGCTGGCGGTGTGGAACATCGCCGACACAGCCAACGCCTTCTACGCCTGCGTGGACGTCAACGTGAGCTGACGGGACACCGCACCACCCGGTCCCGCCGCACCTCCGGCCCCGCCGGGACGAATCCGCCCGGGCGCCGGAGCGCGCCGACGCGGTCGCGGGGACGCCGTCCTCGCGACCGCCCGCCGGTTCCCCGGGCAGCCGCCCAGCCGACAGGCCGGCCCACCGGTCGCCCCATCGAGACGAGGCCCCATGAAGCGCTACGAAGCCACCGCCCACGCCGTCGTCGTGACCCTGCTCGCCACCGGTCTCGCCGCCGGCCTCACCGCCGCCCCGGCGGCCGCGGCCCCCACCGCCACCGGACAGAAGGCCCGCGTCGGCGCCGACTGGTCGAGGCAGTCGATCACCTTCACCGCCGCCGCGGGACAGGCGAACGACCTCCACGTGGTCCCCATGGACCGGGGCGACGGGGTACGGCGGATCGGCTTCCGCGACGCGGTCCCGCTCGAACCGGGCGACCACTGCGCGTACCTCGAACCCGGGTACGACACCTACGTCGTCTGCGAGCTGCCCACCGACCGTGGCCGGCCGGACAGGATCGACGTCTTCCTCGGCGACCGCGACGACCGGATCGCGACCAGCGACCCCGGGGTCTCCACCGTCCGCGGCGGCCCCGGCGACGACGAACTGCACGCGCACTCCGCGCACACCGTACGGGGCGACGCGGGGGACGACATGGTCATGGGCCGCGCGGTCCTGGACGGCGGTGACGGCATGGACCACCTGATGGGCGACGACGGCGACCAGCGGCTGTGGGGTGGCCGGGGCGACGACATGATCGACGCGTACGAAGGTGCGGACGTCGTGTACGCCGGCCGGGGGAACGACCACGTCATGGGCGGGGACGGCGACGACGTCGTCCTCGGCGGCCCCGGCGACGACACGCTGCACGGCGAGGACGGTGACGACCTGGTCGCCGGCGGCACGGGGAAGGACACCGTTCAGGGCGGCCCCGGCCGGGACCTCGTCTTCCCGTAGGCGCTCCCGGGCCCCGCGAGACGCCCGGCGCGGCTCAGACCGGAGCCTTCGACTCCGGGGCGGGTCGAGCGGGCGGGGACGGCTCGGAGTCGTCGCCCGACAGCTCCTGTTCGGTCCACAGCACCTTGCCGTCCGGCCCGTGCCGGGCTCCCCAGTGCGAGGCGAGACGGGAGACGATGAACAGCCCCCGGCCGCCCTCGTCGACGGTCCGGGCGTGCCGCAGGTGCGGGGCGGCCGTGGAACCGTCGTGGACCTCGCAGGTGAGCGTGGAGTCCAGCAACAGGCGCAGGCGCAGCGGCGGGGTGCCGTAGCTGACGGCGTTGGTGACCAGTTCGCTGACGATCAGCTCCGTCGACTCGACGGTGTCCTCGTCCAGCCCCCAGTCCTGGAGCCGGTCGCGCACGAGCCCACGGGCGGTGGCCGGCGCCGTGCGGTCCTGGGCCAGGTCCCAGGTGGCGACCAGGTGATCGGAGACCGTACCCGTACGGGCCAGGAGCAGGGCCGCACCGGCGGAGCGGGTGTCCCCGGGCAGCGCGTACACGATGTCGTCGCCCAACTGCTGGAGACTGCGGCCCGGCCGGGCGAGCGTGTCCGTGACGCGTTCGGCGGCACGGTCTCCGGAGAGCAGGTCCGCGGTGCAGAACGCGAGGAGACTGCCCTCCTCCAGGGTGACGGAGCCCGGGGCGAAGAGGGCGCTGTCGGCCGAGAAGAGTCCGGGCCCCTCCGGTGCGTCGAGGGCCACCGCCCGGCCGTCGGGGCCGACGATCAGCGGCGCGGGGTGTCCGGCGCGCGCGACGGTGCAGGTGCGGGTGAACGGGTCGTAGACCCCGTACACGCAGCCAGCGCTCAGGGGCTCGCCCTGGAGGGGGTCTCCCGTGGGCAGGGCCGCGCGTTCGTGGGCGAGCCGGTCGGCGGTGTCCTTGAGCCGGGCGAGGACCTCCTCCGGCTCCAGGTCGAGGCCCGCCAGCGCCTGGATGACCGTACGCAGCTGGCCCATGACGATGGCCGACTGGAGGCCCTGCCCCGCGACATCGCCCACGACGAGCGCGGTACGGGCGCCCGACAGGGCGATGGTGTCGAACCAGCAGCCGCTGTCCCGGCCGGGCAGCAGGACGTGCGCGGTGTCGACGGCGGCCTGCTGCCGCTCGGCCTGCGGGAGCAGCCGCCGCTGGACGGTCGAGGCGATGACGTGCTCACGCTCGTAGCGTCGGGCGTTGTCGATGCTGAGGGCCGCCCGGGTCCCCACCGCGCCGGCCAGGGAGACGTCCTCGTCGTCGAAGGGCTCGGCCGCCCCGCAGCGGTAGAGGCTGACCAGCCCGAGGACCGCGCCCCGCAGGGTGAGGGGCACGACGATCAGGGAGTGGGCACCGGTCTCCGCGACGGCGCGCGCCCCCTCCGGGTCGGTTGCCAGCCAGGAGGTGTCCGGCCGGAGCGGGACGAGTCGGGCCCGCAGGTCGGCGGCGGCGAGCGCGTACGGCGTACGGACGGGGAGGCGGCGGGTCGCCCCGTCCGGACACTCCCGGGACCCGCTCCCGGCCTCCGCCGTGTCCCGGACGGCGTCGCACCGGCCGCTCGCGGCGCGGTGCAGCGGCGTCCTCGGCGGCAGCGGGCCCACCGGCGGGTCGGCGCCGCGCAGGACGTCGTCCACCACCTCGATGACCGCGAGGTCGGCGAAATCGGGTACCAGGGCGTCGATGAAGGAGCGGCAGGTGGCGGCGACGTCGAGGGAGCCGCCGACCGCGTCCCGCACCGCGGCGAGCGTGGCCTCCCTGGTGCGGGCCCGCTCCCGCTCGGTGACGTCCACGACCGCGGTCAGCAGGCCGAGGGCGGGCGCGTCGGGGCCGGCGGCGCCGTCTTCCGGGGCGCCTCCCGAGCCGTCTTCCGGGGTGCCCGCGGGGGTGCCCCCGCGGCGGCCTCCGGGGTCGTCGAGGCGGTAGGCGGAGACCAGGAACACCCGGTCGCCGGGAATCCGGCGCAGCCGGCCCCGGACGAGGTGGTCGCGCACCGGGCCTTCGCCGCGGAGGACCCCCTTCATGAGCTGCTCACAGCCGTCCGGGTCGTCGAGCCGGAAGGCGTCGGTGAACCGGCGTCCGATGTACTCCCCGGTCTCCTCTCCCTCGGCGAGCGAGTTGACGCGTACCAGCCGGAGCTTCGGGTCGAGCACCACCAGGCCGACGGCGGACTGGGCGAACAGTGTCGCCAGCGCGGCCGCGTCCAGCTGGTCCGGTCCGCCCTCGGGCGTCAGGGGCCCCGCGCCCGCCGTCCCGGCCGCCCCTCCCGGGCTCCCGGCCGTTTCCGAGCATTCGGTCCCTCCCGAATGTCGGGCCCCGGCCGTCTCGGCCGTCCTTCCAGGCCCGGCCGGGGTCTCGGCGTCCGCCACAGCTCCACCCGCCCTCCGGCTCGTGCGCACCGGTGCACCGGTGCCGGCACGCGCCGGACCAGCATCACCCGCCGCGCCCGGCCCGGCCACCGGTGCACGGCGGAGGCGTGAACGGCGGACCCCGAAACGGTGGCCGGCGCCCCGGGTCCCTGCGCCATACTGAACCGCTGAAGCACAGGGGGGCGCGGAGCGCATGGAGCACAGGGCGGACGGCAGGGGCCTGCCGGAACGTATCGGCGGGTACGCCGTGGAGCGGGAGCTGGGCGCCGGCGGGATGGGCACGGTCTATCTGGCGCGTTCCCGCGGCGGGCGGGCGGTCGCCGTGAAGGTGGCTCGCCCGGAACTCGCGGGCGACCCGCACTTCCGGGAGCGCTTCCGCGCCGAGGTCGCGGCCGCCCGTAGCGTGGGCGGCTTCCACACGGCTCCCGTGGTGGACGCGGACCCCACGGCGGACGCGCCCTGGCTGGCCACGGCGTACATTCCCGGGCCCACCCTCTCCGCGCTCCTGGTGGCCGAGGGGCCGATGGACGAGTCGCGGCTGCGGCGGCTGGGCGCGGCGCTCGCGGAGGCGCTGGCGGCGATCCACGGCTGCGGGCTGGTGCACCGGGACCTGAAGCCCGGCAACATCATCATGGCTCCGGACGGCCCGCGGGTCCTGGACTTCGGTATCGCGCGGGCGTTGGAGTCGACCCGTCTCACGGCCACCGGCACGGCCTTCGGCACACCGGGGTTCCTGGCCCCGGAGCAGGCCCAGGGGCAGGAGGTGGACGGGGCCGCCGACGTGTTCGCGCTGGGCGCGGTGCTCGTCGCGGCGGCGGGCGGCAGCGCGTTCGGGGCGGGTACGCCGATGGGCCTGATGTACCGGTCGGTGCACGAGCCGCCGGACCTGGCCGCGGTGCCGGAGGGGCTCCGGCCGGTCCTCGCGGCGTGCCTGGCCAAGGCCCCTGAGGAGCGGCCCTCGCCGGCGGGCCTGCTGGACCTGTTCGTACCGGACGCCGGGACGCACCCGCCCGCCGCGGCGTACGCCCCCACCGTGGCGGTGACCCCGCCGCCGCCCTCGTACGCCCCGTCCAACGCCCTCCTGCCGCACCTGGCCCCGACCGGGCCCGCACCGGTGGGCGGCGCGCCGGGCGACGAGGATCTCTCGTTCGTGGCGGTCGGCCCGGGGAGCTCCCTCCTGATCGACGCCTCGGGCGTGACCCTGGGCCCGGAGGGCGCGGAGGCGCAGTACTCCTGGGCGGAGATCAGTACCGTGACGTACGCGGCCGAGGGCCCCAAGCACCTCAAGGTCATCGTCTACCCGCACCGCGGCACGGCCCACCCGTGTCTTCTCGTCGCCCGCCGGCGGGCCCGCCTCCAGGAGTGGCTGGAGGATCTGCCGCTGATCCTGGAGTGCTTCGCGTAGCGGTCAGGTCTCCCCCGGTTCCGGTGACCGCCCGGCGGCTGCGGCGGAAGCCTCAGTGGCCCGGTGCGCCCAGCGACCGCAGGACGTGGTCCACCAGGGAGGCGATCCTCTCCTCGTCCTGGGCGGGCTTGCGCAGCACATAGCGGTAGTAGAGAGGGCCGTACAGCATCTCCACGGCCAGCGGGAGGTCCGCGCCGGGCGGGATCTGGCCCTGCTCCTGGGCTTTGCGCAGGCGGCCGACCGCTTCCTCGACGCGCGGATCGATCAGCTGCTCCCGCAGTTGCCGGGCCAGGATGTCGTCGTGGTGCAGCTCGGAGAGGATGCCCGCGTAGGCGGGGCCGAACGGCGGGACCGACAGCAGTTTCACCGCACCGGCGACGTGGGTGCGCAGGTCGGCGCCGATATCGCCGGTGTCCACGAACGGGGTGGCGTCGATCAGGGCGTCCGTGAACGCCTCCAGCAGCACCGCGCCCTTTGACGGCCACCAGCGGTAGATCGTCTTCTTGCTGACCCCGGCACCGGCCGCGATGGCCTCTATCGTGACGTGCCCGTACCCCCGCTCCGTGCAGAGGTCGAGGGCGGACCGCAGGATCGCGCGGCGTGACCGTTCGCTGCGGCGCACGCTGCTCGGCGATGTGATCATTCGGTGAGCATAGAGGGGTTCCAGCCAATCTCTTGTTGACAGCTCGTCGCCAAAGGCCGAACAATACCCAGGCGGAAACGGAACGTACCGTGTCGTGTCGTTCCCGTTGTCCGCACCGTTCGTGCCGTTCGTGCCGCGACGAGCCGATCGGGGGACGGCTCGCCCGGCCGACGGCGCGGACGACCTCCCGCCGATCCGATCCAGCCAGGGAGACGCCCCGACGGGATCAGGCGGTGATGTCCTTGGTCGTGAAACGGGCCCAGGCCGCCGAGCCGAACACCGCGACGTACAGCCCCTGAAGCTGGAAGTTCTTGATCAGGTCGTCCCAGTGGACGGGTTCGCGCAGGATGTCGGCGAACGACATCCAGTAGTGCGCGAACAGGTAGGGGTGCACGCCGCTCAGCTGCGGGATGCTGTCCACGATCTGCACCGTGATCAGCAGCCCGACGGTGGCCGCCATCGCCCCGATCCCGCTGCCGGTGAGCGTCGAGACGAACAGTCCGAGCGCGGCGAACCCGGTCAGGGACACCGCGACGGCCAACGCCGTCAGGGCCGCCCGCACCAGACCCTCTCCGACGCCGATCCGGGTCCCGGAGATCGTGGTGACCTCCCCCACCGGGAACAGCAGGGCGCCCACCGCCAGTGCCGACGCCGCCACGGCGAGGGTCGCGACCAGGCAGAAGGCGAGGACGGAGGCGTACTTCACGAGCAGCAGCCGGGTCCGGCCCGCCGGGGCGACCAGCAGATAGCGCAGGGTTCCGCCGCTCGCCTCGCCCGCGACCGCGTCACCCGCGACGACCCCGACGGCCATCGGCAGGAACACCGGGAGCGTCGCGGCGAGGGCGGCGAAGACGAGGAAGAGGCCGTTGTTGGTGACCTGGGCGAGGAACGCCGGCCCGGCCCCGCCGTCCGGCCCGCCCGCTCCGCCACCGCCGCCGCCCGTCTCGATCCGGACCGCGATCCCGATGAGGGCGGGCACGGCGGCGAGGACGCCGAGCAGGGCGAAGGTCCGGTGGCGGCGGAGCAGGGTGGTGATCTCGGACCGCAGCAGGCCCAGCGTCCACCACGGGCCGCGTGGGCGGGCCACCGCGCTCCCCGGCGGCGTGGCCCTCTCAGCCTGCGACATCGAATCCCTCTCCCGTGAGTGCGACGAAGGCGTCCTCCAGCGAGCCCCGCTCGACGCCGAAGGACCGCACCCGCACCCCGTCCGCCACCAACGCCGCGTTGAGGTCGGCGAGATCGACGGCGGCGGGCGGGGCGTCGGCGGTGAGCCGGTCGCCGTCGGCGCTCAGGCCGGTGAGCCCCCGCTCCCGGAGGACGCGGGCGGCGTCCTCGGGGTCGGGGGTGGTGACGGCGAGCCGGCCGCGGGCGCCTGCGGCGAGGTCGGCGACCGGGCCCTGGACGATGAGCCGGCCCCGGGCCATCACGGCGGCGTGCGTGCAGACCTGCTCGATCTCGTCCAGCAGGTGGGAGGAGAGGAACACCGTGGTGCCCTCGGCCGCCAGCTCACGGACCAGGGAACGGATCTCCCGCATCCCCTGCGGGTCGAGGCCGTTGGTCGGCTCGTCCAGGACCAGCAGCCGGCGCGGCCGGAGCAGGGCGGCGGCGAGGCCGAGGCGCTGCTTCATTCCGAGCGAGTACGCCTTGGCCTTCTTCCCGGAGGCGGCGGCGAGCCCGACCCGAGCCAGGGCCGCCTCGACGCGGGTCCGGCGGGTGCGCGGATCGGCGGTGGGGTCGGCCCGGTCGTACCGCAGGAGGTTGTCCCGGCCGTTCAGGAAGCCGTACAGCGCGGGCCCCTCGATCAGCGCTCCGACGTCCGGCAGCACCGTACGCGCGGCCGCCGGCATCGGGCGGCCCAGCACCTCGGCGGTGCCGGACGTCGGGTCGATGAGCCCCATCAGCAGCCGGATCGTGGTGGTCTTCCCGGAGCCGTTGGGGCCGAGGAATCCGAAGACGCTGCCGGCGGGCACGGTCAGGTCGAGGCCGTCCACGGCGAGCTGCCCGCCCCGGTAGCGTTTGGTCAGGCCCCTGGTGCGGATGACCGGACTCGTGCCTTCCGCGCCCTGCGCACCCACCGCGCCCTCCAGGTCCGTCGTCCCCGTCGTCGTCATCCCGGTCGTGCCTCTCCCGTCCGCGGCGGCGCACCCGCGCGGTGCCACCGCCCCGCCGCACGGGGTGCGACGGGGCGGGGTGTCCGGTACCGGCCGCCCGGCACAGCGGGCGGCCTTCCGTGTCCTACTCGGCGGCGTCGGCGGCGCGCACCAGCGCGTCCTTCGTCACCGCTCCGACGTACACCGAGCCGTCGTCCGTCAGCAGGGCGTTGACCAGGCGCGTCTTGAAGACCGTGCCCGAACCGAACTTCCCGGTGACCTTGTCGCCCAGCGCGTCGAGGAAGCCCTGCGCCTCGGCCGGGATGTCGCCCGAGCCTGCCGCGGGGAGGCCCGTGCCGCCGGGGACCTTGATCTCGGCGATCGAGGTCCAGCCCTCGCCGATGACGTTGGCGCCCTCGAAGCCGTCCAGCTCGGCCAGCGGTCCGGGGAGCGCCTTCTGCGCCGCGCCGTGCTCGCCCTCGCCGGTCCCCAGCTCGTCGGCCTCGGTCACCTTGGCGCCCTTGGGCGGCGTGAAGGCGAACGTGGAGGCGGCGGGCTTGGAGAAGTCGACCTTGGTGAAGCCGGCGTCGACCACGGCCTTGCCGCCGCTCGCGGCGGACAGGGTGAACTTCAGCGGTACGCCGTTCTCGGCGTCCACGGCGATGCGGACCGAACCGATCGTCGAGCCGGACTGCTTCGGCTTGATCACCAGCTGGTAGGCGTCCCGCCCGGCGACCCGCGCCGTGCCGCCCACGGTGACCGAGGTGGTGTCCCCGGCCGCCGCGAGCGCCTGCTCGGCGAAGTCCTTCGGGGTGGCCGGAGCGCCCTCGGGGATCTCCGGAGCCTTCCCGGTGCGGTCGCCGCCGTCCCGGCCCTCGGGGGCCTCGGCGTGGTAGACCTCGTCGGACGTGCTGTCGTACGCCCAGACCTCGCCCTGGTTGTGGATGACGCTGTACTCGGACGCCTCCCCGAGGATGGAGAGCTTCTGCCGCTCCGGGCCGTCGGCGGCCACCCGCAGCGTGTGCGTGCCGGACGTCAGCTCCATGAGCTTGTCCTGCGGGGCCGCCGCGCCGCCGTCCCTCTCGCCGGCGGCGGGTGCGAGCGAGCCCGCCAGCCCGTCGAGGGGCAGGCCCAGGTCGGTGCTGATCTTGAACGTGCCGGAGAGCTGCTCCTCGTCGGAGGCGGCGATCCTCTCGATCAGTTCCTGCGCGCTGATCTTCGGAAGGTCCGGGTCGCCGGTGCTCGCGAGCGCCGGGACGAGTCCGATCGTCGCGGCCGCCACCCCCGCGACCGCGACGGGGACGATGTAGCGCGCCGCCTTCCGGCGGCCCACCGTGCCCGCGGCCTCGCCGGTGGTCTCTGCGCTGTCGTTCGGTGCCATGTGTGCCCTACCTCCGTGGTCGGCGGCTTCCGTCCGGTTGCTCGTCCACTCCCCTGCCGCCATTCTCACCCGATGTGGTCAGGAGTGGTGGTATCCATCTGACCAAACGGGGCGGCTCCGGGCGTCAGCCCGGGGGATCAACTCCGCCTACCTCTCCGGTATGACAGCCGGGCGGAGGGGGCGGGGCATCCAGTAGGGGTCTCCCCCCTGCCGCATGACGTCGCATCAGGGCCACGGCGCTCACGTCACGGACGCGACACCTCGGGGACACCGCACGCCGGGCGTACGGCGCGGCGGGACCGCGGAGCGGCCGGCGCCGCCGCCGGGGGGATCAGCCCGCGCGGTGCACCACGGCGTCGCACAGCTCCTCCAGCGCGGACTTCGCGTACCCCTCGGGCAGCGGCGCGAGCGTGGCGCGCGCCGCCTGGGCGTAGTGCACGGTGTCCTGGCGGGCCCGCTCCAGCGCCGGGTGGGCGCGCAGCCGGCGCAGCACCTCGGTCAGGGCGTCGTCGTCGCTGAGGTCGCCGTCGAGCAGCTCGACGAGCTCCAGGTCGTCGGGCTTGCCGTCGGCCGCCGCCTGGGCGCGCAGCCGCAGGACCGGAAGCGTCGGGATGCCCTCGCGCAGGTCGGTGCCGGGGGTCTTGCCGGACTCGTGGGAGTCGGAGGCGATGTCGAGGACGTCGTCGGCGAGCTGGAAGGCGATGCCGAGCCGCTCCCCGTACTGGGTGAGGACGTCCACGGTCCGCTCGTCGGCGCCGGACATCAACGCGCCGAACCGGCCGGACACGGCGACCAGCGAGCCGGTCTTGCCGCTGAGGACGTCCAGGTAGTGGTCGACCGGGTCGCGGCCGTCGCGCGGGCCCGCCGTCTCCAGGATCTGGCCGGTGACGAGCCGTTCGAACGCCTCCGCCTGGATGCGGACGGCCTCGGGGCCGAGGTCGGCCAGGATGTGGGAGGCGCGGGCGAAGAGGAAGTCGCCGGTGAGGACGGCGACGGAGTTGCCCCAGCGGGTGTTGGCGCTGGGCACCCCGCGCCGCACGTCGGCCTCGTCCATCACGTCGTCGTGGTACAGCGTGGCCAGGTGGGTCAGCTCGACGACGACCGCCGAGGGGACGACTCCCGGCGCACCGGGATCGCCAAACTGTGACGCGAGCATGACCAGCAGGGGGCGGAACCGCTTGCCCCCCGCCCGCACCAGGTGCTGGGCGGCGTCCGTGATGAAGGGCACATCGCTCTTGGTGGCTTCGAGCAGCCCCGCCTCGACAGCGGCCAGGCCCGACTGGACATCGGCCTCAAGAGCCTGGTCCCGCACGTGCAGTCCGAACGGCCCGACGACGGTCACGAGGGCATCTCCTGTCTGCTGACGATCACACGCAATGTCGATGTGTCGCTGAGTCTCGAATCGACTTCAGCGTATCCGGTCCCCTGTGGATCACCGTGGGCGGCTTCCCGCCGCCGCCGGTATGTTCGGGATCAGCTCATACGATCAGGAGTCCCCGTTTTGTCCCACAGCACGGCCGCCACCGAGCCGACCCAGCCCCCTCCCGAGGACGACCACGCCTTCTTCGGCCAGCCACGGGGCCTGATGACCCTGTCCGGCCTGGAGGTCTGGGAGCGGTTCTCGTTCCTGGGCATGCAGGCCATCCTGGTGCTGTTCTTCGCCGACACGGTGAGAGACGGCGGCATGGACATGGACCCCGGCACCGCCGCCTCCGTCTCCGCCGCCTACGGGACACTGGTCTACCTGGTGTCCGTGGCGGGCGGCTGGCTGGCCGACCGCATCCTCGGCTCCTACCGGGCCGTGCTGTACGGCGGAATCCTCATCGCCTGCGGGCACTACTGCATGGCCGTTCCCACCGACGCCATGACCTGGGTCGGCCTCGGTCTGATCAGCGCCGGAACGGGCCTGCTCAAGCCCAATGTGGCCTCCATGGTCGGCAAGCTCTACCGCACCGAGGACGAGCGGCGCGACGCCGGCTTCGCCCTCTACTACATGGGCATCAACGTCGGGGCCTTCGCCGGCCCGCTGATCACCGGCTGGCTGGGCGACCACGCGAGCTGGCACTGGGGCTTCTCCGCCGCCGCGATCGGCATGACCCTCGGCCTGATCCAGTACGTCGCGGGCCGCCGTCACCTGGCCGGACGCAAGCACGCCGCCGAGTTCGCGCTGGCCCCCGAGGCGATGCGCCGGGCCGTCCGGCTCATCGTCGGCGGGGCCGTGGCGGTCGCCGTCGTCGCCACGCTGCTGGCCCTGGCGGGCTGGCTGACGATGGACCGCTTCGTCGACGTCCTGACCGTCATCTCGGTGATCGCCCCGATCGCCTACTTCACGGTGATGTTCCGCTCCCCCCGGGTCACCGCCGAGGAACGCGGCAGGCTGCGCCCGTACGTCGTGCTGTTCCTGGGGTCCGTCGTCTTCAACTTCATCCTCTTCCAGGCGTACTCGACGATGATGCTCCTGGCGTCGACGAACGCCCGGACCGAGATCCTCGGCTTCACCTTCCCGGCCAGCTGGTACGCCTCCGCGCTGGGCGCCTTCGAGGTCGCCCTCGCCCCCGTCGTCGCCGCGGTCTGGGCGAAGATGGGCCCCCGCCAGCCGCACGCCTCCAACAAGATCGCGTTCGGGGTGATCCTCGGCGGGCTCTCCTTCCTGCTGATGGTCCTGCCGACCTCCGGGCACGGGGACGACGTGTACCGCATGGCCGCCTGGTGGATCGTCGGCTCGTACCTGCTGCTCGGGCTCGGCGACATCCTGCTGGAGACCTCCGGCATGTCCGCCACCACCAAGCTCGCCCCGAAGGCGTTCGCCAGCCAGACGATGGCCCTGTGGTTCCTCTCGCTCGCCCTGGCCAACGGCATCCAGTCCCAGATCGTGAAGCTGTACGGCGAGGTCTCCAACCCCGCCTACTTCGGCGTCAACGGTGCGATCGCCGTCGCGGCCGGTGTGGCGATGATCGTCGCCACCCCCTGGCTGCGGCGCACGATGCACCCCGTCCACTAGCGGCCCCGCAGAGGCGTCCCCGTCCCCCACCGAGGTGACCCATGAACATCACGACCGAGTTCCCGTACGAGAGCACCCGCGAGGACGTGTACATCCCGCTGTCCGACGGCACCCGGCTCTACGCCCGGATCTGGCGCCCGCTGACCGACGAACCGGTCCCGGCACTGCTGGAGTACCTGCCCTACCGGCTGAGCGACTGGACCGCGCCCCGGGACTGGCAGCGCCACCCCTGGTACGCGGGCCACGGCTACGCCTCCGTACGGGTCGACGTGCGGGGCCACGGCAACAGCGAGGGGCTGCCGGGCGACGAGTACGACGCGCAGGAACTGGAGGACGGGGTCGCCGTCATCCACTGGCTGGCCCAGCAGGAGTGGTGCTCCGGCCGCGTGGGGATGTTCGGCATCTCCTGGGGCGGTTTCAACTCGCTCCAGATCGCCGCGCTCGCCCCCGAGCCGCTGAAGGCGGTCGTCACCGTCTGCTCGGCGGACGACCGCTACGACAACGACGTCCACTACATGGGCGGCTCCGTCCTCGCCGTGGACATGCACGCCTGGGCCGCCACCATGCTCGCCTTCGTCTGCCGGCCGCCCGACCCGGCCCAGGTCGGCGACGACTGGAAGGAGATGTGGCTGAAGCGGCTGGAGTCCGTCGACCCCTTCATCCACACCTGGCTCGCCCACCAGAGCCGCGACGCCTACTGGAGGCACGGCAGCGTCTGCGAGGACTACGGCGCGATCAAGGCGAACGTCCTGGCCGTGGGCGGCTGGCACGACCCCTACCGCGACACGGTCCTGCGGCTCGTGGAGCACCTCGACCCGGAGCGGGTGCGCGGGCTGATCGGCCCCTGGTCGCACCAGTACCCGGACCGGGGGCTGCCGCCGGGGCCCGCGATCGGCTTCCTCCAGGAGACGCTGCGCTGGTGGGACCAGCACCTCAAGGGCAAGGAGACGGGCGTGATGCGGGAGCCGCTGCTGCGGTCCTGGATCAGCGGCTCGCACCCGCCCGCCACGGTGTACGAGACACTGCCCGGCCGCTGGGTCGGGGACGCGAGCTGGCCCTCGGAGAACGTCTCCCCGGTGGCGTACGCCCTCCAGGGCGGTGAGCGGATCGTCGCCTCGCCGCAGCAGACCGGCCTGGACGCGGGCCGCTTCTTCCCGTTCGGCAACGACGCGGACCTGCCGCCGGATCAGCGGGACGAGGACGCGAAGTCGGTGTCGTTCGAATTCCCCGTCGAGGAGGCGCCGATCGAGATCCTCGGCCGCCCCCGGGTGAAGCTCCGCATCCGGATGGACGCGACCCGCGGCCAGGCCATCGCCCGCCTCTGCGACGTCGCGCCCGACGGCTCCTCCACCCTGGTCACCCGGGGGGTCCTCAACCTCGCCGCCCGGCACGGCCGCGACCGCGCCGACGACTGGGTCCCGGGCGAGACCGAGGACGTGGTCTTCGACCTCAACGGCATCGGGCACACCTTCCCGCCCGGCCACCGCATCCGGCTCGCCGTCTCCTCCTCGTACTGGCCCTGGATCTGGCCGCAGGCCGGCTCGGCGGGCTTCACCCTGGACGCCGACGGCAGCCTGGTCGAACTGCCGGTGCGCCGCCACACCGAGGACCCGGCGATCGTCTTCGGGGAGCCCGAGCAGTCCGAACCGCTCGGCGTGGTCCACCCGGTCAGCCTGGAGGAGCCGCGCCCCGAACGCCTCGTCGTCCGCGATGTGGCCAAGGGCGAATGGCGGCTGGAGGTGGACCCCCGCTACGGCGGTACGCGGGTCTATCCCGACGGCCTCGAATTCACCGAGGACGCCCTGGAGACGTACACGATCCAGCAGGACGACCCGCTCTCCGCGCGGACCCGCTCCGACTGGCGGATCCGGTTGCACCGCCCGGAGGCGGCCTGGGACGTCACGATCGAGACCCGCTCCGAGATCGCCGCCGACGACCACGACTTCATCACCTCCAACGAGGCGATCTGCAAGGACGGCGAGGAGATCGTCTTCCACCGCACCTGGGAGAAGCGCATCCCGCGCACGGCGGGCTGAGCGGCCCGCCCGCCCCGCCCCCCGGGGCATCCGGGGGGTCGGGCGAACTTTCCGGGCAATGTGCGCAGTTGGGGACAGTCAGGGCACTGCCGCTGGGTAGGAGCACCGACGTAACGTGTCCTCCACGCGACCTGGAAAGCGAGGCAGCACCCACATGCCCGAGCAGAGCAGCCCGCTCGATCTGGCCGAGGGCGACCCCTTCGGCCCCCACAACCTTCCGTACGGTGTGTTCTCCACCCCCGACCGCCCCGACGACCGGCGGGTCGGCGTCCGCATCGGCGACCACGTCCTGGACGCCGGGGCCGCCGCCCACGCGCTGGGCTCCCCCTACGCGGGCCTGCTGGCGCAGCCGACCCTGACGCCGCTGCTCGCGGCGGGCCGCACCGCCTGGCGGGACGTGCGCCGCGCGCTCACCGCCTGGCTGACCGTCCCCGCCCACCGCGCGGACATCGAGCCGCTGCTGCACCCGGTGCACGCGGTGACCCTGCACCTGCCGTACGAGGTCGCCGACTACGTCGACTTCTACGCCAGCGAGCACCACGCCACCAACGTCGGAAAGATCTTCCGGCCGAACGGCGACGCGCTGACCCCCAACTGGAAGCATCTGCCGATCGGCTACCACGGCCGCTCCGGCACCGTCGTGGTCTCGGGCACGGACGTGGTGCGCCCCAGCGGCCAGCGCAAGGCCCCCGCCGACCCGGCTCCCGTCTTCGGGCCATCGGTGAAGCTGGACATCGAGGCTGAGGTCGGCTTCGTCGTCGGCGTCCCCTCCGCGCACGGCACTCCGGTGCCGCTGGCCGACTTCCGCGAGCACGTCTTCGGGCTCTCGCTCCTCAACGACTGGTCCGCCCGCGACCTCCAGGCATGGGAGTACGTGCCGCTCGGCCCGTTCCTCGGCAAGTCCTTCGCCACCTCCGTCTCCGCCTGGGTCACCCCGCTGGAGGCCCTGGACGCCGCCCGCACCGCGCCCCCGGCCCGCGACTTCCCGCTCCTCCCCTACCTCGACGACGCGGAGGACGAGGAGCCGGGCGGCTTCGACATCCGGATCAGCGTCGAGATCAACGGCCAGGTGGTCGCCGAGCCGCCGTTCGCCTCGATGTACTGGACGGCCGCCCAGCAGCTCGCCCACATGACGGTGAACGGCGCCTCGCTGCGCACCGGCGACCTGTACGGCTCCGGCACCGTCAGCGGCCCCGAGCCCGCCCAGCGCGGCTCGCTCCTGGAGCTCACCTGGAACGGCCGCGACGCGCTGGAGCTGCCCGAGGGCAAGCGGACGTTCCTGGAGGACGGCGACACGGTCACCCTGACCGCCTGGGCCCCCGGCCCGCACGGCACCCGCGTGGGCCTCGGCGACGTGACCGGCAGGATCGTCACCGCGCCATGACGCCTGAAGCCCGCGCGCTGACGCTGCCCGAGGAACTGATCCTGCTCGCCCTGGACCCGGAGCGGGGCAAGCCGACCTGCAACGCCCGCGATCTGGCGTACGGGACCGCCGGGGCCGTCCTCGCGGAGCTGGAGATCCAGGGGCGGATACGGGAGGAGCGCGGCCGGGTCCAGGTGGTGAACCCGCTGGACCCGGCCGACCCGCTCCTCGCCGCCCTGCTCCGGACCCTGGACCCGCCGGCCAAGGGCCGCCGCCCGGGGGTCCGCGCCCGGCGCTGGGTGGGTGACCACGACCGGCACGTACAGGAGAAGTACCTGGACTTGCTGGTCGAACGCGCCGTCCTGTCCCGGGAGACCCGCCGCTTCCTCGGCGTCTTCCCGTACCACCGCCACTTCCCTGGCGTGCCGGACCTGGCGCGGGGGGTCCTCCACCGGTTCACGGCGGCCGAGGCGGCGGGGTACCCGGACCACCGCGACCGGGTGCTGGCCGCCCTGGTCTCGGCGATCGGCCTCGCCGGGGAACTCACCCGCCTCGGCCGCACGGGCCGGACGGTCATGAAGGTCATGCGCCGCTCCGAGTGGACCGCCGTGGCCGTCCACCACAACGTGAAGCAGAACGAGTCCGGCGACGGCTGGAGCGGCGGGGGCGGAGAGAGCGGCGGCTGCGGAGGGGGCGGCGGGGACTAGGGGATGGGCCGGGAGGGGGCCCGGCCAGCGGCGCGGGAGGCGTGCACACGTTCGGGGGAGCCTCATCCGGTTCCCGGCGGATACGCTGGTCGGGCCCGCGAGACTCTCCCCATGGGAGCAATGATGAGCGTCGAACCCGAGGCATCCGAGCCGCGGTGGGCGGTCCCGCCCGAGGGCGGCTGGACCGCCGATGACCTGGACACACTCCCGAATCTGCCTCCGCACACGGAGCTGATCGACGGGAGCCTCGTTTTCGTGAGTCCGCAGACCCTGTTCCATTCACGAGCAGTCGACTTCTTCAACTGGCAGCTACAGTCCCTGGCTCCGCCCGAGCTGGAGGTCGTGCGCGAGTTCACCATCGACATCGACCGCTACAACCGGCCCGAGCCCGATGTGATCGTCATCGACGGTGACATCATCCAGGACCCGAGCCAGACCCGGTTCCCCGCCGAGTCGGTGCGCCTCGCCATCGAGGTCGTCTCCCCGCAATCCCGGTCTCGCGACCGGGAGACCAAGCCCGTGAAATACGCCCGCGCCACGATCCCCCACTACTGGCGGGTGGAGAACCACGACGGGCATGCCGTGGTGTACGTCTTCGAGCGGGAGCCGGCCACCGGTGCGTACACCTCGACGGGGATCTTCCACGACCGGATGAAGGTCGCGGTGCCCTTCCCCGTCGACCTGGACCTCACCGCGATCACGCCCCGCCGCCGGGCGGCGGACCTGGGATAGGTCCGCCGCCTCCGCCCGGTACGCGTGTCACTCGTACTCGGGCGGTTCCTCGTCCCAGGCGAACTCGGGGTCGCCGTGCTGCGGGGCCGGGGCGACCGGGGCCTTGGCGCGAACCGGGGCCGCCGGACGTGAGGCGGGCACGGAGGCCGTGGGAGCGGCGGCGGGCGACGCGGCCGGGGCGGCGGGAGCCAGTGCCTCCGGGGACGCCGGTGCCGCGTCTCCAGACGTCTGCGCCAGGACCTCCAGCACGCCCTCCCCGTAGGTCGCCAGCTTCTTCTCGCCCAGGCCGCTGACGCCGCCCAGCTCCGCGAGGGAGGAGGGGTGCAGGGTCGCGATCTCGCGCAGGGTCGCGTCGTGGAAGATGACGTACGCCGGGACGCCCTGCTCCTTCGCCGTGGCCCCGCGCCAGGCGCGCAGCGCCTCGAAGACCGGGACGGCGGACTCGGGGAGGTCCGCGGCGGCCGCCTTGCCCTTGGCTCCGCCGGAGGACGAGGACGAACGGGTCGTGGGCTTCTTGGGCTCCTTGCGGAGCAGCACGTCCCGCTCCCGGCCCAGGACCGTCGCGCTCTCCTCCGTGAGGACCAGCGTGCCGTACTCCCCCTCGACGGCGAGCAGCCCCTGGGCCAGCAGCTGGCGCACCACACCGCGCCACTCCGCCTCGGCCAGCTCCTCGCCGATGCCGAAGACGGAGAGCTGGTCGTGGTCGAACTGGATGACCTTGGCGGTCTTGCGGCCCAGCAGGATGTCGATGATCTGGCCCGCGCCGAACTTCTGGTTCCGCTCGCGCTTCAGCCGCACCACCGTGGAGAGCAGCTTCTGCGAGACGACCGTGCCGTCCCAGGTCTCCGGCGGGACGAGGCAGGTGTCGCAGTTGCCGCAGGCGGGGGCCGTGGGCTCCTGGCCGAAGTAGGTCAGCAGCTGGGCCCGGCGGCACTGGACCGTCTCGCACAGGGCCAGCATCGAGTCCAGATGGGAGGCGGCCCGGCGGCGGAACGCCTCGTCGCCCTCGCCGCCCTGGATGAGCTTGCGCTGCTGGACGACGTCCTGGAGTCCGTACGCCATCCAGGCCGTCGACGGCTCCCCGTCACGGCCCGCGCGGCCGGTCTCCTGGTAGTACCCCTCGACGGACTTGGGAAGGTCGACGTGGGCCACGAAGCGGACGTCCGGCTTGTCGATGCCCATGCCGAACGCGATCGTCGCGACGACGACGAGCCCCTCCTCCCGGAGGAAGCGCGCCTGGTGGGTGGCGCGCGTGGCGGCGTCCAGGCCCGCGTGGTACGGCACGGCCTCGACGCCGTTGCGGCAGAGGTACTCGGCGATCTTCTCGGTGGAGTTACGGGAGAGGCAGTAGACGATGCCCGCGTCCCCGGCGTGCTCCTCCTTGAGGAAGGAGAGCAGCTGCTTCTTGGGCTCGGACTTCGGCACGATCCGGTACTGGATGTTCGGCCGGTCGAAGCTCGCGACGAAGTGCTTCGCGTCCGGCATGCCGAGCCGGCGGGTGATCTCCTCGTGCGTGGCATGGGTCGCGGTCGCCGTCAGGGCGATGCGCGGAACGTCCGGCCAGCGCTCGCCGAGCACGGACAGGGCCAGATAGTCGGGGCGGAAGTCGTGGCCCCACTGGGCGACGCAGTGCGCCTCGTCGATCGCGAAGACGGAGATCTCGCCCCGGGCCAGCAGGGAGAGGGTGGAGTCCAGGCGGAGCCGCTCGGGCGCGAGGTAGAGCACGTCCAGCTCGCCCGCGAGGAACTGGGCCTCCATCGAGCGGCGCTCGTCGAAGTCCTGCGTGGAGTTCATGAAGCCGGCCCGGACGCCGAGCGCGCGCAGGGCGTCGACCTGGTCCTGCATGAGGGCGATCAGCGGCGAGACCACGACACCGGTGCCCCGGCGGACCAGGGACGGGATCTGGTAGCAGAGGGACTTTCCGCCGCCGGTGGGCATGAGCACGACCGCGTCGCCGCCCGCCACCACATGCTCGATGACCGCGCCCTGCTCGCCACGGAACGACTCGTAGCCGAAGACGCGGTGCAGCGTCCGCCGCGCCTCGCTCTCGCCGCCCGTGTCGGTGTCGGCGTCGGTTTCGGTGTCGGCGTCGGTTTCGGTGTCGGTCACCGTCCCGGTCACATCCATGGTCACACCCAATGCTCTGTCCCCCGAGGTCCGCGCGTCCCGGCCCTGTCCTGTCTGTCCCGTCCCCGACCACGATAGGCGGCTCCTACGACAGCGCCGGACGGTCCTGTGGATATCGGACCGTCCGGCGCTGCTGCCGTGCATACTGCGGGGCTCCGCGCGGGCTACCGCACGAACACTCCCGCCTGGCTCGCCAGGTCCAGGAAGTACTGCGGGGCCAGGCCCAGCACCAGGGTGACGGCCACACCGACCGCGATCGTCGTCATGGTCAGCGGGGACGGGACGGCGACCGTGGGGCCGTCCGCCTTCGGCTCGCTGAAGAACATCAGGACGATCACCCGGATGTAGAAGAACGCCGCGACGGCCGAGGAGAGCACCCCGACGATGACGAGCGGGGCCGCGCCGCCCTCGGCAGCCGCCTTGAAGACAGCGAACTTCCCGGCGAAGCCGGAGGTCAGCGGGATACCCGCGAAGGCCAGCAGGAACACCGCGAAGACCGCCGCGACCAGCGGCGAGCGGCGGCCGAGCCCGGCCCACTTCGACAGGTGGGTGGCCTCGCCGCCCGCGTCGCGCACCAGCGTGACGACGGCGAACGCGCCGACCGTCACGAAGGAGTAGGCCAGCAGGTAGAAGAGGACCGAGGAGATCCCCTCCGGGCTGGCCGCGATGACGCCCGCGAGGATGAAGCCCGCGTGCGCGATCGAGGAGTAGGCCAGCAGCCGCTTGATGTCGGTCTGGGTGATCGCGACGATCGCGCCGCCCAGCATCGTGACGATGGCCACCGACCACATGACCGGGCGCAGGTCCCAGGTGAGGCCGGGCAGCGCCACGTACAGCAGGCGCAGCATCGCGCCGAACGCGGCGACCTTCGTGGCCGCGGCCATGAAGCCGGTCACCGGGGTCGGGGCGCCCTGGTAGACGTCCGGAGTCCACATGTGGAACGGGATCGCACCGACCTTGAAGAGCAGGCCGACCAGGATCATCGCCCCGCCGATGAGCAGCAGCGCGTCGTTGCCCATGGTGTCGGCGAGTGCCGGGTCGATCTCCAGGACCGAGCCGTCGACGACATTGGCGATGTCGGCGTAGGCGAGGGAGCCCGCGTAGCCGTAGAGGAGGGCGATCCCGAAGAGGAAGAACGCCGAGGAGAACGCGCCGAGCAGGAAGTACTTCACGGCGGCTTCCTGCGACAGCAGCCGCTTGCGGCGGGCCACGGCGCACAGGAGGTAGAGCGGGAGGGAGAAGACCTCCAGCGCGATGAACAGGGTCAGCAGGTCGTTGGCCGCCGGGAAGACCAGCAGGCCCGCCACGGAGAACAGGAGCAGCGGGAAGACCTCGGTCGTGGCGAAGCCGGCCCGGACCGCGGCCTTCTCGCCCTCACCGCCCGGTACGGCTCCGGCCTGGGCGGCGAAGGAGTCGACCCGGTTGCCGTGGGCGGTGGGGTCCAGCCGCCGCTCGGCGAAGGTGAACACCGCCACCATGGCGACCAGCAGAATGGTGCCCTGGAGGAACAGGGTGGGACCGTCGATCGCGATGGCGCCCATGGCCGCGATCTGGGCCTTCGTGGTGCCGTATCCTCCGGCCGCGAGGCCGACGATCGCGGCGAACGAGGCGGCGACCGCCACCACGGTCAGGAAGAGCTGGGTGTGGTAGCGGGCCCGGCGCGGCACGAACGCCTCCACCAGGATGCCCAGGACGGCGGCGCCCACGATGATCAGGACCGGCATCAGCTGGGTGTACTCGATCTCGGGCGCCGTGAAGGAACTGCCCGGTGCCGCCGATGTCACCCCGCTCGCCGTCGTCCACAGACTGTGGACAGCTGTTGCGCTCACTTGGCGGCCTCCACCTCGGGCTGGGGGTCCTTCTTCTGTACGTCGGACATGGTGTGCTCCACCGCCGGGTTGACGACCTCGGTGAGCGGCTTCGGGAAGACGCCCAGGAAGATCAGCACGGCGATCAGCGGAAGGGCGACCGCCAGCTCCCGGGCCCTGAGGTCCGGCATCCCGCGGACCGATTCCTTCACCGGGCCGGTCATCGTGCGCTGGTAGAGGACCAGGACGTAGAGCGCGGCGAGCACGATGCCGGAGGTGGCGATGACACCGGCCACCGGATACGCGCTGAACGTGCCGACGAGGACCAGGAACTCACTGACGAACGGGGCGAGTCCGGGCAGCGACAGGGTGGCGAGCCCGCCGATGAGGAACGTCCCGGCCAGCACGGGGGCGACCTTCTGCACCCCGCCGTAGTCCGCGATGAGCCGTGATCCGCGCCGGGTGATGAGGAATCCGGCGACCAGCAGCAGCGCGGCCGTCGAGATTCCGTGGTTGACCATGTAGAGCGTGGCGCCCGACTGGCCCTGGCTGGTCATCGCGAAGATGCCCAGGATGATGAAGCCGAAGTGCGAGATCGAGGCGTAGGCGATGAGCCGCTTGATGTCGCGCTGGCCGACCGCGAGCAGCGCCCCGTACACGATGGAGACGAGCGCCAGGGCGATGACCACCGGGGTCGCCCACTTGCTGGCCTCCGGGAAGAGCCCGAGGCAGAAGCGGAGCATCGCGAAGGTGCCGACCTTGTCGACGATCGCGGTGATCAGCACGGCGACCGGGGCGGTCGCCTCGCCCATCGCGTTGGGGAGCCAGGTGTGCAGCGGCCACAGCGGGGCCTTGATCGCGAAGGCGAGGAAGAACCCGAGGAAGAGCCACCGCTCGGTGCTGGTCGCCATCTCCAGGGAGCCGTTGGCGCGGGCCTCGGCGATCTCGGAGAGCGAGAAGCTGCCCGCGACCACGTACAGCCCGATGACGGCGGCCAGCATGATCAGGCCGCCGGCCAGGTTGTAGAGGAGGAACTTGACCGCCGCGTAGGAACGCTGGGTCGCGGCGTTCTCGTCGGTGCCCGCGTGGGCCCGGTCGCCGAAGCCGCCGATGAGGAAGTACATCGGGATGAGCATGGCTTCGAACAGGATGTAGAAGAGGAAGACGTCGGTGGCGACGAACGACAGGATCACCATGGCCTCGACCATGAGGATCAGGGCGAAGAAGCCCTGTGTCGGACGCCAGCGAGAGGACTTCGTCTCCTGGGGATCGGCGTCGTGCCAGCCCGCGACGACGACGAACGGGATCAGCAGCGCGGTGAGGCCGAGGAGCGCCACCCCGATGCCGTCCACGCCCAGTTCGTAGCGGACGCCGAAGTCGGCGATCCAGGAACGGGACTCGGTGAGCTGGTAGCGGTCGCCGCCCGGTTCGAAGCGGAGGAAGACGACGGCCGCCAGGACGAGCGTGCCGAGCGAGAAGAGCAGCGCGAGCCATTTGGCCGCGGTGCGCCGCGCGGCGGGGACGGCGGCGGTGGCGATGGCGCCGATCGCCGGGAGCGCCGCCGTCGCGGTCAGGAGGGGAAAGGACATGTGATCAGACCGCCCTCATCAGCAGGGTCGCGGCGATGACGACCGCCGTACCGCCGAACATCGAGACCGCGTAGGTGCGGGCGTAGCCGTTCTGCAGCTTGCGCAGCCGGCCGGACAGCCCGCCGACCGAGGCGGCCGTGCCGTTGACGACGCCGTCGACCAGGGAGTGGTCCACGTAGACCAGCGAGCGGGTGAGGTGCTCGCCGCCGCGGACCAGGACCACGTGGTTGAAGTCGTCCTGGAGGAGATCGCGGCGGGCGGCCCGGGTGAGGACCGAGCCGCGCGGGGCCACGACCGGGACGGGCTTGCGCCCGTACATCGCCCAGGCGGTCCCGACGCCGATGACCAGGGCCACCACGGTGGCTCCGGTGACCGTGGCCGCGCTCAGCGGGGCGTGCCCGTGGTCGTAACCGGTCACGGGCTCCAGCCAGTTGATGAACCGGTCGCCGATGGCGAAGAACCCGCCGGCGAAGACCGAGCCGAAGGCCAGCACGACCATCGGGACCGTCATCGACTTCGGGGACTCGTGCGGGTGCGGCTCGCGGCCTTCGGCGTCGGGCTGCCAGCGCTTCTCGCCGAAGAAGGTCATCAGCATCACGCGGGTCATGTAGAACGCGGTGATCGCGGCGCCCAGCAGGGCCACGGAGCCGAGGATCCAGCCCTCGGTGCCGCCCTTGGCGAACGCCGCCTCGATGATCTTGTCCTTGGAGAAGAAGCCGGACAGGCCAGGGAAGCCGATGATGGCCAGATAGCCGAGGCCGAAGGTGACGAAGGTGACCGGCATGTACTTCCGCAGGCCGCCGTACTTGCGCATGTCGACCTCGTCGTTCATGCCGTGCATGACGGAGCCCGCGCCGAGGAAGAGCCCGGCCTTGAAGAAGCCGTGCGTCACCAGGTGCATGATCGCGAAGATGTAGCCGATGGGGCCGAGGCCCGCGGCCAGGATCATGTAGCCGATCTGCGACATCGTGGACCCGGCGAGGGCCTTCTTGATGTCGTCCTTCGCGCAACCGACGATCGCACCGAAGATCAGCGTGACCGCGCCGACGATGACGACGACCAGCTGCGCGTCCGGGGCGGCGTTGAAGATCGCGCCGGAGCGGACGATGAGATAGACGCCGGCGGTGACCATGGTCGCGGCGTGGATGAGGGCGGAGACCGGGGTCGGGCCCTCCATCGCGTCGCCGAGCCAGGACTGCAGCGGCACCTGGGCCGACTTGCCGCAGGCGGCCAGCAGCAGCATCAGCCCGATGGCGGTCAGCTTGCCCTGGCTCGTCTCGCCCGCCGACTCCAGCACCGGCCCGAAGGCGAAGGTGCCGAAGGTGGTGAACATCAGCATGATGGCGATCGACAGGCCCATGTCGCCGACCCGGTTGACCAGGAATGCCTTTTTCGCCGCGGTGGCCGCGGTGGGCTTGTGCTGCCAGAAGCCGATGAGCAGGAACGACGCCAGACCGACGCCCTCCCACCCGACGTACAGCAGCAGGTAGTTGTCGGCGATGACGAGGATGAGCATCGCCGCGAGGAACAGGTTGAGATAGCCGAAGAAGCGGCGCCTGCGCTCGTCGTGCTCCATGTAGCCGATGGAGTAGATGTGGATCAGGGTGCCCACACCCGTGATGAGCAGGACGAACGTCATCGACAACTGGTCGAGCTGGAAGGCGATGTCGGCCTGGAAGCCCTCCACCGGAATCCAGCTGAACAGGTGCTGGTGCAGGGCCCGGTCCTCCGCGCCCTTCCCCAGCATGTCGGTGAACAGAATGAGTCCGACGACGAACGAGGCGCCGGCGAGCAGGGTTCCGAGCCAGTGGCCGGTCCGGTCCAGCCGGCGGCCGCCGCAGAGCAGGACCGCGGCTCCGAGCAGGGGCGCCGCGACGAGCAGCGCAATCAGGTTCTCCACGTTTCCGACCCCTTACAGCTTCATCAGGCTGGCGTCGTCGACCGAGGCCGAGTGGCGGGAGCGGAACAGCGACACGATGATCGCGAGTCCGACGACGACTTCCGCGGCGGCGACGACCATCGTGAAGAACGCGACGATCTGCCCGTCGAGGTTGCCGTGCATCCGGGAGAACGTGACGAGCGCCAGATTGCACGCGTTGAGCATCAGCTCGACGCACATGAACAGCACGATCGTGTTCCGCCTGATCAGCACCCCGGAGGCGCCGATCGCGAAGAGCAGGGCCGCGAGGTAGAGGTAGTTGACCGGGTTCACTTGGCGGCCTCCGTGTTCTCCGCCGCGGGTGCGGCGTCCGCTCCGCGCGCCACGGCGTCCGCGTCCTCACGTCCCAGCCGCTCCCCGGAGCGCTGCTCCAGGGCCTTGAGATCGGCGAGTGACTGCCGCGAGACGTCACGGATCTGACCGCGCTCGCGCAGGGTCTGCATGACGGTGAGCTCGGACGGCGTGCCGTCGGGGAGCAGGCCGGGGATGTCCACGGCGTTGTGCCGGGCGTAGACGCCGGGGGCGGGGAGCGGCGGGAGGTGCTTGCCGCGCACGCGCTCCTCGGACATCTCCCGCTGCGTCTTGGCCCGCTCGGTGCGCTCGCGGTGGGTGAGCACCATCGCGCCGACGGTCGCGGTGATCAGCAGCGCGCCGGTGATCTCGAAGGCGAAGACGTACTTGGTGAAGATGAGGTTGGCGATGCCCTCGACGTTGCCTCCGTGCCGGGCGTTGGCCGCGCCCAGTCCGTTGAAGGTGCTCAGGGAGGCGTTGCCGATGCCGGCGATCAGCAGCACGGCGAATCCGAGGGCGCACCCCAGGGCCAGCCAGCGCTGCCCCTTGAGGGTCTCCTTCAGGGAGTCCGCCGCGGTGACGCCGACGAGCATGACGACGAAGAGGAACAGCATCATGATCGCGCCGGTGTAGACGACGATCTGGACGATGCCGAGGAAGTACGCGCCGTTGGCGAGGTAGAACACGGCGAGGATGATCATGGTCCCGGCGAGCGACAGGGCGCTGTGCACGGACTTCTTCATCAGCACCGTGGAGAGCGCGCCGATCACGGCGACGGTGCCCAGGATCCAGAACTGGACGGCCTCGCCGGTCGAGGTGGTGGTGGCCGCGGCCAGGGAGTTCACGCCCCCACCCCCTTGTCCTGCCGGGCGTCGGAGGCCCGGGTGGACTCGATGGGGTCCTCGTCGCCCTCGGCGGTCTCGCCCTTGGACACGGCCGTCTGACGGACCGTGCCGTGCGCGGCCTCGGTGACCACGCCCCGGTAGTAGTCCTGTTCGTCCATGCCTGGGAAGATCGCGTGCGGGCTGTCGACCATGCCTTCCTCCAGGCCCGCGAGCAGCTCGTCCTTGGTGTAGATGAGGCTCTCGCGGGTGGTGTTGGCCAGCTCGAACTCGTTCGTCATGGTCAGCGCCCGGGTGGGGCACGCCTCGATGCAGAGTCCGCACAGGATGCAGCGCGCGTAGTTGATCTGGTAGACGCGGCCGTAGCGTTCGCCCGGGGAGTAGCGCTCCTCGTCGGTGTTGTCCGCGCCTTCGACGTAGATGGCGTCCGCCGGGCAGGCCCAGGCGCACAGCTCGCAGCCGACGCACTTCTCCAGGCCGTCCGGGTGCCGGTTGAGCTGGTGGCGGCCGTGGAAGCGGGGCGCCGTCACCTTCGGCGTCTCCGGATACTGCTCGGTGAGCCGCTTCTTGAACATGGCCTTGAAGGTCACGCCGAAGCCGGCCACCGGGTTCTGGAACTTCTCCCCCGAGTCCCCCGAGGACTCGGCGGATCCCGATGAGCCCGTGAGCTCTGGTTTCTCAGACACCGCCGGCCTCCTTTCCGTCACTCGCGTTTCCGTCACTCTGAGTATCCGCCCCGCCACTGACAACGAGCTCCCGTTCCCGTCGTGGGACGCGCCTGGGCACGGGCGGCAGCGTCTGTCCGGGCAGCGGGGGCACCGGGAACCCGCCCGCCATCGGGTCGAAGGCGGGCTCGGGCCCGGCGGCCTCCTCCTCGGCCCGGGACCTGCGGTCGCGGAACATGTCGACGACGAAGGAGATCAGCAGGATCGTGATCACGGCCGCGCCCACGTACAGCACGATCCGCGAGAAGTCGTACCCCTCGTTCCGCAGCGCCCGGACGGTGGCGACGAGCATCAGCCACACCACCGAGACCGGGATGAGGACCTTCCAGCCCAGCTTCATCAACTGGTCGTAGCGGACGCGGGGAAGCGTGCCGCGCAGCCAGATGAAGAAGAAGATCAGCACCTGGAGCTTCAGGAAGAACCAGAGCATCGGCCACCAGCCGTGGTTCGCGCCCTCCCAGAAGGCGGAGACCGGGTACGGGGCCCTCCAGCCGCCGAGGAACAGCGTCACCGCGATCATCGACACGGTCACCATGTGGATGTACTCGGCGAGCATGAACATCGCGAACTTGATGGAGCTGTACTCGGTGTTGAATCCGCCGACGAGGTCGCCCTCGGACTCCGGCATGTCGAACGGCGCCCGGCTGGCCTCACCGACCATCGTCACCATGTAGATGATGAACGAGACCGGCAGCAGCATGATGTACCAGCGGTCCGCCTGGGCCTCCACGATGGTCGAGGTGGACATCGACCCGGAGTAGAGGAAGACCGAGGCGAAGGCCGCACCCATGGCGATCTCGTACGAGATCATCTGGGCGGACGACCGGATTCCGCCGAGCAGGGGGTACGTCGAGCCCGAGGACCAGCCGCCGAGGACGAAGCCGTACACCCCGACCGCGCCGACGGCGAGGATGTAGAGCGCGGCGATCGGGAGGTCGGTCAGCTGCATCGTGGTGCGCTGTCCGAAGATGGAGACCTCGTTGCCCGACGGGCCGAAGGGGATCACCGCGATCGCCATGAAGGCGGGGATCGCGGCGAGGACGGGCGCGATGACGTAGACCGCCTTGTCCGCGCGCTTGACGATCACGTCTTCCTTCAGCATCAGCTTGATGCCGTCGGCCAGTGACTGGAGCAGCCCCCAGGGGCCGTGCCGGTTGGGGCCGACGCGCAGCTGCATCCAGGCGACGACCTTGCGCTCCCACACGATGGAGAACAGCACGATCAGCATCAGGAACGCGAAGCAGAAGACCGCCTTGATGACGACGAGCCACCAGGGGTCGGTGCCGAACATCGAGAGATCCTCGGCGGCGAGGACGACGCGCTCGGGCGCCGTCGTGAGTGCGGCGAGGCCAGTCACGCTCGTACCTCCGATGGTTCGACGGGAGCACCCGGTACGGCGGCGGGACCGATCCGCACCAGGCCGCCGGGGTTCGCGCCGGTGTCGGCGGGGATGCCGCGCCCGACCGAGTTCAGCGGCACCCAGACCACCCGGTCCGGCATGTCGGTGACCGCGAGGGGCAGTTCGACGGTGCCGGCGGGTCCGGTGACGGCGAGCAGGTCGCCGTCCTTGACGCCGGTCTCGGCCGCGGTGGCGGCCGAGAGCCGGGCGAGCGCCGCGTGCCGGGTTCCGGCGAGGGCGGTGTCGCCCTCCTGGAGCCGGCCCAGGTCGAGCAGCATCCGGTGGCCCGCGAGGACCGCCTCGCCGTCGCCGGGCCGGGGCAGCGGCTGCGCGCTCTCACGCGGGTCGTCCGCACGGCCGCCCTCCCAGCCGCCGAGCCGGTCCAGCTCGCGGCGGGCGGCGGTCAGGTCCGGCAGGGCGAAGTGCACGTCCATGGCGTCCGCCAGCATGTGCAGCACCCGGGAGTCCGTCGGCGCGAGCGTCCGGGGCAGCTGTTCGGGCTTCAGCGCCGCCTGGAACATCCGGGCCCGGCCCTCCCAGTTGAGGAAGGTGCCGGACTTCTCCGCGACGGCGGCTACCGGGAAGACCACGTCCGCCCGGGCGGTGACCGCGCTCGGCCGCAGTTCCAGCGAGACCAGGAAGCCGACCTCGTTCAGCGCCTGGAGGGCGCGGTTCGGGTCGGGCAGGTCCTCGACGCCGACCCCGGCGACGAGCAGCGCGCCCAGCTCGCCGGTGGCCGCGGCCTCGACGATCTGGCCGGTGTCGCGGCCGTGGCGGGTGGGCAGTTCGGCCACCCGCCACAGCTCGGCGACCTCCTCGCGGGCCCGCGGGTCGGTGGCCGGGCGGCCGCCGGGCAGCAGGGTGGGGAGCGCGCCCGCCTCCACCGCGCCCCGGTCGCCGGCCCGGCGCGGAATCCACACCAGGCGTGCGCCGGTGGCGGTGGCGGTGCGGACGGCGGCGGACAGTGCGCCGGGCACTCCGGCGAGCCGTTCACCGACGATGATCAGGGAGTGCTCGGCGCGGAGCGCCTCGGCGGCGGCCGACCCTTCGGCCTCCAGGCCGATGCCGCCCGCGAGCGCGTCCAGCCACTCGGTCTCGGTGCCGGGGGCGGCGGGCAGCAGGGTGCCGCCCGCCTTCACCAGGCCCCGGGTGGCGTGCGAGGCGAGCGCGAAGGTCCGCTGGCCGTTCTTGCGGTGGGCCTTGCGCAGCCGCAGGAAGACGCCGGGCGCCTCCTCCTCGGACTCGAACCCGACGAGCAGGACCGCCGGGGCCTTCTCCAGCGCGGTGTACGTGACCCCCTCGCCGTCCAGGTCCCGGCCGCGTCCGGCGACCCGGGCGGCCAGGAAGTCGGCCTCCTCGGCGCTGTGGACCCGGGAGCGGAAGTCGACGTCGTTGGTGCCGAGGGCGACCCGGGCGAACTTGCTGTAGGCGTAGGCGTCCTCGACGGTCAGCCGGCCGCCGGTCAGGACGCCGGTACGGCCGCGGGCGGCGAGGAGTCCGGCCGCCGCCGCTTCCAGCGCCTCGGGCCAGCTCGCCGGCTCCAGGACGCCTTCGGCGTTGCGGACCAGCGGGGTGGTGAGCCGGTCGCGCTGCTGGGCGTAGCGGAAGCCGAACCGCCCCTTGTCGCAGAGCCACTCCTCGTTGACCTCGGGGTCGTTGGACGCGAGGCGTCGCATGACCTTGCCGCGCCGGTGGTCGGTCCGGGTCGAGCAGCCGCCCGCGCACTGCTCGCACACCGAGGGGGTGGAGACCAGGTCGAAGGGGCGGGAGCGGAAGCGGTACGCCGCGGAGGTCAGCGCGCCGACCGGGCAGATCTGGATGGTGTTGCCGGAGAAGTACGACTCGAAGGGGTCGCCCTCGCCGGTGCCGACCTGCTGGAGCGCGCCGCGCTCGATCAGCTCGATCATCGGGTCGCCCGCCACCTGGTTGGAGAACCGGGTGCAGCGCGCGCAGAGCACGCACCGCTCGCGGTCCAGCAGCACCTGGGTGGAGATCGGGACGGGCTTCTCGAACGTCCGCTTCCTGCCCTCGAAGCGGGAGTCGGCGCCGCCGTGCGACATCGCCTGGTTCTGGAGCGGGCACTCGCCGCCCTTGTCGCAGACGGGGCAGTCCAGCGGGTGGTTGATCAGCAGCAGCTCCATCACGCCCTTCTGCGCCTTCTCGGCGACAGGAGAGGTGATCTGCGACTTGACGACCATGCCGTCGGTGCAGGTGATGGTGCAGGAGGCCATCGGCTTGCGCTGGCCCTCGACCTCGACGATGCACTGGCGGCAGGCGCCGGCGGGGTCGAGGAGCGGGTGGTCGCAGAAGCGCGGGATCTCGATGCCGAGGAGTTCGGCGGCGCGGATGACCAGGGTCCCCTTGGGGACGCTGATCTCGATGCCGTCGATGGTCAGCGTGACCAGGTCCTCGGGCGGGATGGCCGCCTCGCCGCCCCCGGAGGGCGCACTCGTGGTGACTGTCATGCGTTCACCCCCCGGTGAGCGTTCTTGCCGTCGGTGTTCTTGTCGTCGGCCCAGGCCGTGGACCGGGCGGGATCGAAGGGGCAGCCCTTGCCCGTGATGTGCTGCTCGTACTCCTCGCGGAAGTACTTGAGCGAGGAGAAGATCGGCGAGGCGGCGCCGTCGCCGAGCGCGCAGAACGACTTGCCGTTGATGTTGTCGGCGATGTCGTTGAGCTTGTCGAGGTCGGCCATCTCGCCCTTGCCGGCCTCGATGTCGCGGAGCAACTGGACCAGCCAGTAGGTTCCTTCGCGGCAGGGTGTGCACTTGCCGCAGGACTCGTGGGCGTAGAACTCGGTCCAGCGGGTGACGGCCCGCACGACGCAGGTCGTCTCGTCGAAGCACTGGAGCGCCTTGGTGCCGAGCATGGACCCGGCGGCGCCGACGCCCTCGTAGTCGAGGGGGACGTCGAGGTGCTCCTCGGTGAACATCGGGGTGGAGGAGCCGCCCGGGGTCCAGAACTTCAGGCGGTGTCCGGCCCGGATGCCGCCGCTCATGTCGAGCAGCTGGCGCAGGGTGATGCCGAGCGGGGCCTCGTACTGGCCGGGGCTGGTGACATGGCCGCTGAGCGAGTAGAGCGTGAAGCCCGGGGACTTCTCGCTGCCCATCGACTTGAACCAGTCCTTGCCCTTGTTCAGGATCGCGGGAACCGAGGCGATGGACTCGACGTTGTTCACCACAGTGGGGCAGGCGTACAGACCGGCGACCGCGGGGAAGGGGGGTCGCAGCCGGGGCTGGCCGCGTCGTCCTTCGAGAGAGTCGAGCAGCGCGGTTTCCTCACCGCAGATATACGCACCGGCGCCCGCGTGCACCGTGAGTTCGAGATCGAGTCCCGAGCCCAGGATGTCCGTCCCCAGATAGCCCGCCTCGTACGCCTCTCGTACGGCCTCGTGCAGGCGTCGCAGCACGGGGACGACCTCACCCCGCAGATAGATGAACGCGTGCGACGAACGGATCGCGTAACAGGCGATCACGATGCCCTCGATGAGGCTGTGCGGGTTCGCGAAGAGGAGGGGGATGTCCTTGCAGGTCCCCGGCTCCGACTCGTCGGCGTTGACGACGAGATAGTGCGGTTTGCCGTCGCCCTGCGGGATGAACTGCCACTTCATCCCGGTGGGGAAGCCCGCGCCGCCGCGTCCGCGCAGACCGGAGTCCTTGACGTACGCGATCAGGTCGTCGGGGTCCATGGCCAGGGCCTTGCGCAGCCCTTCGTAGCCCTCGTGGCGGCGGTAGGTGTCCAGCGTCCAGGATTCCGGCTGGTCCCAGAAGGCGGAGAGGACGGGTGCGAGCAGCTTGTCGGGGCTCGTCCCGTTGTGGTCGATCTCGGCGGCCAAGGTCATCACTCCCCCTCCTCGGCGACGGGCCCGGCCGGGTGCTCCGGGTCGGAGGCCGAGGTCTTCTGCGGTGCGTCGTGCGAGCTGAGGTGCTCGGACGGCGAAGGGTCGTGCGGCTGCGCTTCCCGGGGCTGTCCGGCGCGCGGGGAGACCACGCGCGCCTTGGGGGGCGCCTCGCCCTTGGCGAGCTTCAGCCCGACGAGGGAGGCGGGGCCGGCGCCGCCGGTCGCCTCGACGGCGCCGGGGCGCTCGTCGGGGAAGCCGGCCAGGATGCGGGCGGTGTCCTTGTACGAGCAGAGCGGTGCGCCGCGGGTGGGCTCCACGGTCCGGCCGGCGATCAGGTCGTCGACGAGCTGCGTGGCGCTCTGGGGCGTCTGGTTGTCGAAGAACTCCCAGTTGACCATCACGACGGGCGCGAAGTCGCAGGCGGCGTTGCACTCGATGTGTTCGAGGGTGACCTTGCCGTCCTCGGTGGTCTCGTTGTTGCCGACGCCGAGGTGCTCCTTGAGCGTGTCGAAGATGGCGTCGCCGCCCATGACCGCACAGAGGGTGTTGGTGCAGACGCCGACCTGGTAGTCGCCGCCGGCCCGCCGCCGGTACATGGAGTAGAAGGTCGCGACGGCGGTGACCTCGGCGGTGGTGAGGTCGAGCGTCTCGGCGCAGAAGGCCATGCCCGTACGGGAGACGTATCCCTCCTCGGACTGCACGAGGTGCAGCAGCGGCAGGAGGGCGGAACGGCTGCCGGGGTAGCGGGCGAGCACCTCCTTCGCGTCCGCGTCGAGCCGGGCGCGCACCTCGGCCGGGTAGGGGGTGGCGGGGAGCTGCGGCATCCCCAGACTGACGTCCTGGCGTGGTGTGGTCACCGGTCGACGCCTCCCATCACGGGGTCGATGGACGCGACGGCGACGATGACGTCGGCGACCTGGCCGCCTTCGCACATCGCCGCCATGGCCTGCAGGTTGGTGAAGGACGGGTCGCGGAAGTGGACCCGGTAGGGGCGGGTGCCGCCGTCGGAGACGACGTGCACGCCGAGTTCGCCCTTGGGGGACTCGACGGCGGTGTACGTCTGTCCGGCGGGGACCCGGAAGCCTTCCGTCACCAGCTTGAAGTGGTGGATCAGGGCTTCCATGGAGGTGCCCATGATGTTCCTGATGTGGTCGAGCGAGTTGCCGAGACCGTCGGGGCCGAGGGCGAGCTGGGCGGGCCAGGCGATCTTCTTGTCGGCGACCATGACCGGTCCCGGCTCCAGGCGCTCGATGCACTGCTCGACGATGCGCAGCGACTGGCGCATCTCCTCCAGGCGGATGAGGAAGCGTCCGTAGGAGTCGCAGGTGTCGGCGGTGGGCACGTCGAAGTCGTATGTCTCGTAGCCGCAGTACGGGTCGCTCTTGCGCAGGTCGTGCGGGAGTCCGGCGGAGCGCAGCACCGGGCCGGTGGCGCCGAGCGCCATGCAGCCGGTGAGGTCGAGGTAGCCGACGTCCTTCATACGGGCCTTGAAGATGGGGTTGCCGGTGGCGAGCTTGTCGTACTCCGGCAGGTTCTTCTTCATGGTCTTGATGAACTCGCGCAGCTGGTCGACCGCGCCCGGGGGCAGGTCCTGGGCGAGGCCGCCGGGGCGGACGAACGCGTGGTTCATCCGGAGCCCGGTGAACAGCTCGAAGAGGTCGAGAACCAGTTCACGATCGCGGAAGCCGTAGATCATGATCGTGGTCGCGCCGAGCTCCATGCCGCCGGTGGCGATGCACACCAGGTGCGAGGCGAGCCGGTTGAGCTCCATCAGCAGGACGCGCAGGACGGTGGCCCGGTCGGGGATCTGGTCCTCGATGCCGAGGAGCTTCTCGACGCCCAGGCAGTACGCCGTCTCGTTGAAGAACGGCGTCAGGTAGTCCATCCGCGTGACGAAGGTGGTGCCCTGGGTCCAGTTGCGGAATTCGAGGTTCTTCTCGATGCCGGTGTGGAGGTAGCCGATGCCGCAGCGGGCCTCGGTGACGGTCTCGCCGTCGATCTCCAGGATGAGGCGCAACACGCCGTGCGTGGACGGGTGCTGGGGGCCCATGTTGACGATGATGCGCTCGTCGTCGGACTTCACCGCGGACTCGACGACCTCGTCCCAGTCGCCGCCGGTGACCGTGTACACGGTCCCCTCGGTCGTGGCGCGGGGATCCGAAAGGGGCGTCCCGGAGGGACTCGATGAGGGGCCGTGGCCGGGCGACGGGTGGGAGTGGGGAGTGGTCATCAGGAGTACGACCTCCGCTGGTCCGGAGCCGGGATCTGGGCGCCCTTGTACTCGACCGCGATGCCGCCGAGCGGGTAGTCCTTGCGCTGGGGGAAGCCCTGCCAGTCGTCCGGCATCATGATCCGGGTCAGGGCCGGGTGCCCGTCGAAGACGAGTCCGAAGAAGTCGTACGTCTCGCGCTCGTGCCAGTCGTTGGTCGGGTAGACCTCGACGAGCGACGGGATGTGCGGGTCGCTGTCCGGGGCGGACACCTCCAGCCGGATCAGCCGGCCGTGGGTGAGGGAGCGCAGGTGGTAGACGGCGTGCAGCTCTCGGCCCTTGTCGCCCGGGAAGTGGACGCCGCTCACGCCCGTACAGAGTTCGAACCGCAGGGCCGGGTCGTCGCGCAGGGTGCGGGCGACCTGGACCAGGTGCTCGCGGGCGATGTGGAAGGTCAGCTCGTCGCGGTCGACGACCGTCTTCTCGATGGCGTTGGCGGGGAGCAGGTCCTGTTCCTCCAGGGCCCCTTCGAGCTCGTCGGCCACCTCGTCGAACCAGCCGCCGTACGGCCGGGAGGCGGCTCCCGGCAGGGTGACGGTGCGGATGAGGCCGCCGTAGCCGGAGGTGTCGCCGCCGTTGTTCGCGCCGAACATGCCCTTGCGGACGCCGATGACCTCGCCACCGGTGTCGCGCGGGGCGGGTACGGCCTTGCCGTTGCGCTCGTCGCCGTTCGCGTCGGGGTTCTCGGTCACCGCAGCAGCCCCTTCATCTCGATCAGGGGCAGTGCCTTGAGGGCCGCTTCCTCCGCCTCGCGGGCGGCCTCCTCCGCGTTGACCCCGAGTTTGCCGTCCTGGATCTTCTGGTGGAGCTTGAGGATGGCGTCCAGCAGCATCTCGGGGCGCGGCGGGCAACCCGGCAGATAGATATCAACCGGGACAATATGATCAACACCTTGCACAATGGCGTAATTGTTGAACATCCCGCCCGATGACGCGCAAACCCCCATGGAGATGACCCACTTGGGATTCGGCATCTGGTCGTAGACCTGCCGCAGGACAGGCGCCATCTTCTGGCTCACCCGCCCCGCGACGATCATCAGGTCCGCCTGCCGCGGCGAGCCGCGGAAGACCTCCATCCCGAACCGGGCCAGGTCGTAGCGGCCCGCGCCGGTCGTCATCATCTCGATGGCGCAGCAGGCCAGTCCGAACGTCGCCGGGAAGACGGAGGACTTCCGCACCCAGCCCGCGGCCTGCTCGACCGTGGTCAAGACGAAGCCGCTCGGCAGTTTCTCTTCGAGTCCCATGGTGTGCCCCTCAGCCCCTCAGTCCCATTCCAGGCCGCCGCGACGCCACACATACGCGTAGGCGACGAAGACGGTGAGCACGAAGAGCAGCATCTCCACGAGCCCGAAAATCCCCAGGGCGTCGAAGGAGACCGCCCAGGGATAGAGGAAGACGATCTCGATGTCGAAGACGATGAAAAGCATCGCCGTCAGGTAGTACTTGATGGGAAAGCGGCCGCCTCCGGCCGGAGTCGGGGTGGGTTCGATACCGCACTCGTACGCTTCGAGCTTTGCCCGGTTGTACCGCTTGGGGCCGATAAGCGTGGCCATGACCACGGAGAAGATCGCAAACCCTGCCCCGAGGGCGCCGAGCACGAGGATGGGCGCGTAGGCATTCACGCTCCTCGCTCCTTCCAGTCGTCCTTGACCTTTGGACCGCATCGGGCGACCGGCTCGCCACCTCACCAAGATCGTGCACATGTGAGGCAGTTCACAAGCCCGACTGCCCCGCATCCTATGCCCGGCCCCCTGTGATCTGCGACACGGGGTGCGACAACACCTTTGTGATCTCCACCACCTGACGAAGGATCATGAAGTCGTATGAGCGGTGATCTTCGTACGCGAAGCGGCCGAGTGATCACGAGACGTGACATTCGACGGTGTTACCGCTGGTCAAAGGCGTGCCGCGCTATCAATGCGCGGCCCCTACAAGCAAATTGGCAGTGGGACGCCCACACGTGATAAGGGCTGCGGTCAACCTCGAAGCTCACCCGGAAGAGGGGCGGCGGGGACCGATGGGGACATGTGCACGCATTCACGAACTTCACGGATCGGCCGCCCGAGGGCTCCCCCGGCTCCGGCCCGGCGGACTTCGCCCGCCCGTCCCGGGACGCGCCGGACGGCGGCCCGGCGCACGGGTGGAGCCGCCCCCGAGCCGCCCCCTCCGCCGACGGGCGGGCCCGGAGCGGACCACGGACTCGACCGCGGGCGGCCCGGTGCGCCCACGCGGATCGCGGGTGCGAGGGTTGCCCGTTCCGGCGGACTCACGCTGTGACCTGCGCCACTCGGCGCCGCGTCCGGAAAAACCGGGCTTGGCCATCGGTGTGAACGGATGGTAAGTGACGGGCAATTCGGGCGTATTGCCGAAAACCCGTGATCACGGGCCTGCTGACAGACGCCCGATATGCCCGTTACGGCGTCAATAAGGGTGCTCAGAAAGCGGATTCACAGATTCCGAACGTAACTGTGTCGCAACACACGTTTCTTGATGGGACCCCTACACCCCTGATAGCGCTAGTACTCATGTCCCACACCGCTCACATACCCAGCCACCGGAAGCCCCGCCAGAGCGCCTCGAAGTCGGCGCTGCGAGCCGGAGTTGCCGGTGGCGTCCTCAGCACCATCGCGGTCGCGGGTGCCGCCGGTCCGGCCCAGGCCGAGCCGGTGACCCAGACCATCGAGATGCCCACCATCACGTCCGGCTTCTCCACCGCTGTGGCCGCCTCCGCTCAGGCCACCCAGCAGGTCGCCCTCGACCTGGAGACGCAGGCCCACGAGGACGCCGCGGCCGAGAAGGCCGCGAAGACGGCCAAGAAGGCCCACGCCGAGGCCGTCCGCAAGGCCGAGGCCGAGAAGAAGGCCGAGGCCGCCGCGAAGGCCAAGGCCGAGGCCGAGGCCCAGGCCGAGGAGCGCGCCCAGCGCGCCTCCCGGACCGCCGAGCGCACGACGCTCAGCGCCTCCTCCGGCTCCTCGAACTCCTCGGGCAGCTCCGCCTCCGCCCCCTCCTCGTCCTCGTCGAACGTGAGCGGTTCGGCCGCCTCCATCGTCGCGTTCGCCAAGGCCCAGGTCGGCGACGCGTACGTGCCCGGCGGCACCGGCCCCAACTCCTGGGACTGCTCGGGCCTGGTCCAGGCCGCGTACCGCACGGCGGGCATCGACCTCCCTCGCGTCTCGCAGGCCCAGTCGACCGCCGGCACCCAGGTCTCCCTGAACAGCCTCCAGCCCGGCGACATCCTGTACTGGGGCGGCGCGGGCAGCGCGTACCACGTCGCGATCTACGTCGGCGGCGGCCAGTTCGTCGGTGCGCAGAACTCCAACACCGGCACGGTGCAGCGCTCCATGGACTACGACCGGCCGACCGGCGCGGTCCGCGTTCTCTGATTCACAAGCGCCCCCGGGCGCACCGGTGCACGGCTGAGGGCCGCCGCTCCCCCGCTCGGGGGCGGCGGCCCTTCGCCGTGGCCGCCGCGGCGACGAGCACCGCCAGGACCATCAGCAGGGTGCTCACCCAGACCGGCGCCCGGTAGCCCGACCCGGCGTCCAGGGCCAGGCCGCCCGCCCACGGCCCCACGGCCGCCCCCAGGTTGAACGCGGTCGTCGAGAAGGCCCCGGCCAGCGTCGGGGCGCCGGGGGCGAGGCTCAGGACCCGGGTGATCAGGGCGGTGCCCGTGCCGAAGGCGAGCATGCCCAGGAGCGGGATCAGGGCCAGGGTGAGCACCGGGCTGCCCGCCGCCAGGGCGAGGGCGGCCCAGCCGAGGGTCAGGGCGGCCATGCCCGTGGCCACCACGGCGACCGGACGGGCGTCGGCGAAGCGGCCCGCCACCGTGACCCCGGCGAACGAGCCCGCCCCGAACAGCGCCAGACACACCGGCACCCACCCCGCCCCCAGGCCCGTCTCCCGGGTGAGGAGCGGTTCCAGGTAGGAGAAGGCGCAGAACGTCGCCCCCTGCACCAGGGCCATAGTGAGCAGGACCGGCCGCGGCCGGGGGCCGGTCAGCGCCCGCAGTTCGTCCCGTGCCCGTGTCCCGGCCGCCCGGGATGGAGCGCAGCACCGCGAGGACGGCGGGCAGGGAGACGACCGCGACCGCCCAGAAGGCCGACCGCCAGCCCCAGTGCTCCCCCAGCACCGCGCCGGCCGGTACGCCCACCACGCAGGCGATCGTCACTCCGCCGACCACCACGGCGGTGGCCCGCCCCTTGAGCCGGTTGGGGACCATCGCGACGGCCGTCGTCAGAGCCACCGCCCAGAAGCCCGCGTTGGCGAGGGCCCCGACGAAGCGGGTCGCGAGGAGCACCCCGTAGTTCGGGGTGAGAGCGCCGGCGACATGGACGGCGACGAAGACGGCGAGGAAGAGGAGCAGGGCACGGCGGCGGGGCCGGCGGCGGCTGGAGAGGGCCATCAGGGGCGCCCCGATGACCATCCCGACGGCGAAGGCGGAGGTGAGGAGGCCGGCGGCGGAGAGGGAGACGTCGAGGTCGGCGGCGATGCCCGAGACGAGCCCGGCGAGCATGAACTCGGAGGTGCCCTGGGCGAAGACCGCGAGCCCGAGGACGTAGACGGCGAATGGCATGGGTGAGTAGCCCCTTGGACGGAACCGTCGGGTGGACAGACAGACCGGAGTGCGGGGATACGGGTCGCGCGGACGTCCGCCGGAGGACCGGCGGAACGGCGCGGAGGAGTGCCCTGGCGGTGATCGGCCGGTGGCCGGCGTCGATCGGCCGGTGGCACGGACCCCGCGTACGGCGGTGCTTCAGCGCGTACGCGAGGGGGAAACGGCCCGTACCCGCGGTGATCCGGCGGGCGTGGAGCCGTACGGGAGGAGGCCGGTGACCCGGAAGGTCAGCCGGCGACGCTCAGCACGGACACGGCCACCGGCGCACCGGCGGCCGGAGTCTGTCGGACTCGGGGGCGACCATGGAAGGGGAGCCTACCGGCCGGGCGGCGGGGCCTCCAGCGGTTTCCCGGCCGGAGGACCGCCGTCCGGGTCAGCGGCGGCGCTGGCGGCGGTTCGTCCGCTCCGGCTCCTTGGCCGAGGTGGTGGGCGCGGGCGGCGCGTCGTACGGGGCGTCGAAGTCCTCGTCGTCGTCCGTCGCCGTCGGGTCCACGGCGAAGCGCGGCTCCAGGAAGAGGCCGTGGTGCTGGGGCGTGGCGGCGGCCGGTTCCGGAAGGGTGGACTTCCGGGGCAGGGAGGCGGTGGTCATGGCTGTCTGTCCTTGGGGTCGAGCAGCGCTGTATCGGCTTGTTCCGTACCCCGCTGGCCTGCGTTCGATGGGAGCGTGCGTCAAAGAAGAGTGGTGTGCACCGCGTGCCGCCGCTTCGGGCGGGGGCGGGCGCCGGCCGGTCCGGACTGCCGACGACCGGGGGGCGCGCAAATCATCGCACACGATCACCCGCAGAGCTGAGGATTAGGGGCTGCGCTGCTGCCGGGCGGCGGATCGGCGGTGGGGCGGGCCGGTCTCCTCCCCCGCGTCCGGGGGCGTTTCCGCCTGGCCCGGCCGCTCCGGAGCCACCGGCCGGGCACGCGCATTGGCCCACACGAACGACCGCCGAATGGCCCACGGTCAGGGCCGCCGGGCGCTCTAGATTCGGAGCCGGCGCAGGTGGCTGCCCATGCCACGCGTCCGGGACGGACGGTCATGCCCGCGCGATGGATTCCCGCCGCCGGCCCCGCGCGCGGGCTGGCGGTGGCCCAGTTGGTCAACTCGCTCGGGGACGGCGCCTATTACGTCTGCTCCGCGCTGTACTTCTCGCGGGTGGTCGGCCTCTCCGCTGCGGAGATCGGGCTCGGCCTGACGGTCGCGTGGGGGGTGGGAGCGGTCGCGGGGGTGCCGCTCGGGCACCTCGCCGACCGTCGTGGCCCGCGCGGGACGGCCATCGGGCTGGCCCTCGCCACGGCGGTCTCCGTGGCCGCCTTCCTCATGGTGCGGTCGTTCCCCCCCTTCGTCCTCGCGGCCTGCGTGTACGCGACCGCGCAGTGCGGGCTCGCCGCCGCCCGGCAGTCGCTGCTGGCCGGGCTCGTGGCCCCGGACGGGCGGACCGGCGTGCTCGCCCGTCTCCAGGCCGCTCTCAACGCGGGCCTGGCCCTGGGGGCGGCCCTCGGCGGGGTGGCCCTGCACATCGGCTCGGCCGGGTCCTACCGCGCCGCGCTGGCCCTGAACGCCGCGGCGTTCATCGGCTGCGCGCTGCTGCTCGCCCGTCTGCCGGCGCCGCCCCGGGCCGGGAGAGCGGAAGCCCCGGGGGCCGGGGAAGCCGTGGCAGCGCGCCCCGGCGGGTCCGTACCGGGGCGGGGCGCCGGCCCGGCCGTTCTGCGGGACGGGCCGTACGCTCTCGTCGCCCTGCTCAACATGATCATGCTGCTCCGGATGCCGCTGATCAGCCTGGCCATTCCGCTCTGGATCGCCGAACGCACCACCGCGCCGGGCTGGACCGTCTCGGCCCTCCTGGTGCTCAACACGGGGGCCGTCATGCTCTTCCAGGTCCGTGCGGCGTCCGCCGTACGGGATCTGCCGAGCGCCGTACGCACCGTGCGGAGCGGGGGCCTTCTGATGCTGGCCTCCTGCGCGGCCTTCGCCTGCACCGCGCTCGACGCGCCGCTGTGGGCGCTGTTCGCGGTCCTGCTGCTCGCCGCCGGGCTCCAGGTGTGGGGGGAGATGCGGCAGTCGGCGGGGGCGTGGCAGATCAGCTTCGAACTGGCCCCGGCGGGGCGGCAGGGGCAGTACCAGGGCCTCTTCGGGGCGGGGGTTCCCGTGGCGAGGATGCTCGGGCCCCTGGTGCTGACCGCGTCGATCCTGTCCTGGGGAGTTCCCGGGTGGCTGCTGCTCGGGGCGCTGTTCCTCGGGGCGGGCCTGGCCATGGGACCGGCGGTGCGGTGGGCGCAGCGGAGCCGCCCGGCCGCACCCGACCCGGTCCCGGCCGGTCTCATGCCTTCGGGGCCACCTTCGACAGGCCGTTGATGATGCGGTCCATCGCGTCGCCGCCCTGCGGGTCGGTCAGGTTGGCCAGCATCTTCAGGGTGAACTTCATCAGCAGCGGGTGGGTCAGGCCCCGCTGGGTGGCGACCTTCATGATCTTCGGGTTGCCGATCAGCTTCACGAAGGCGCGGCCCATCGTGTAGTAGCCGCCGTAGGTCTCCTTGAGCACCTTCGGGTAGTTGTTCAGGGCCAGTTCGCGCTGGGCGGGGGTGGCGCGGGCGTGGGCCTGGACGATGACGTCGGCCGCGATCTGGCCCGACTCCATGGCGTACGCGATGCCCTCGCCGTTGAACGGGTTGACCATGCCGCCCGCGTCGCCGACGAGGAGGAGGCCCTTCGTGTAGTGCGGCTGCCGGTTGAAGGCCATCGGGAGGGCCGCGCCCCGGATCGGCATCGTCATGTTGTCCGGGGTGTAGCCCCAGTCCTCCGGCATCGAGGCGCACCAAGCCTTGAGGACCTCGCGCCAGTCCAGCTCCTTGAAGGCGGAGGAGGAGTTGAGGATGCCGAGGCCCACGTTGGACGTCCCGTCGCCCATGCCGAAGATCCAGCCGTAGCCGGGAAGCAGCCGGTCCTCGGCGCCGCGCTTGTCCCACAGCTCCAGCCAGGACTCCAGGTAGTCGTCGTCGTGGCGGGGCGAGGTGAAGTAGGTCCGGACCGCGACGCCCATCGGGCGGTCCTCGCGGCGGTGCAGGCCCATGGCCAGGGAGAGCCGGGTGGAGTTGCCGTCGGCGGCGACGACGAGCGGGGCGTGGAAGGTGACCGGGGTCTTCTCCTCGCCGAGCTTGGCCTCGACGCCCGTGATACGGCCCGTGCGCTCGTCCCGGACGGGCGCGCCCACGTTGCAGCGCTCGTACAGCCGGGCGCCGGCCTTCTGCGCCTGCCGGGCCAGCTGCTCGTCGAAGTCGTCGCGCTTGCGGACCAGCCCGTAGTCCGGGTAGGAGGCGAGATCCGGCCAGTCCAGCTGGAGCCGCACCCCGCCGCCGATGATGCGCAGGCCCTTGTTGCGCAGCCAGCCCGCCTCCTCGGAGATGTCGATCCCCATGGAGACGAGCTGCTTCGTGGCACGGGGGGTGAGCCCGTCGCCGCAGACCTTCTCCCGAGGGAAGGCGGTCTTCTCCAGGAGCAGGACGTCGAGTCCGGCCTTGGCGAGGTAGTAGGCGGTCGTGGAGCCGGCTGGGCCCGCTCCGACGACGATGACGTCCGCGCTGTGCTCGGAGAGGGGCTCGGTCACGGTCGGATCTCCCGAAGACTCGAATTCACGTGCCGCGCGGCACAGGTCCCGTGCAGTCTATGGGGGCCTGCTGACCCACCCTCCGAAGGGCTCCCCCATGTCGATCGCGCCTGCCACGCCCCATGCTTCGGCCCCTGCCGTACGCCTCCGTGTTCCGACGGACGAGGACGCCCTGACCTGGCACCGGGTCTTCGACGACCCGGGGGTGATGGAGTTCTTCGGCGGGCGGAGCGCGGAGTTGTCCGCGTACGAGGAGCTCACCGCGCGCCAGCGGCGGCACGACGCGGAACTGGGCTACTGCCTGTGGACGCTCACGGACGAGGAGGACGCCGTCCTCGGGTTCACCGGGGCGCAGCCGTGGCCGCACACGCACTACGGGCCGGTCGGCGCGACCGAGATCGGCTGGCGGCTGGGGCGTTCGGCGTGGGGGCGCGGGTATGCCACCGCCGCCGCCCGCACCACGCTGGAGCGGCTGCGGGCGGCGGAGGTGGGCGAGGTGGTCGCGATGGTCCACTCCCGCAACGTCCGGTCGATGGCGGTCGCGGAACGGCTCGGGATGCGGCGGGCCGAGTCGTACGCCACGCCGCGCGGGCAGGAGGCGTACTGCTTCCGGCTGGAGCTCTGACGCCGCCCCGGACATGAGTCAGGCGCGGGTGGCCCGGTGCAGGGCCACCACGCCGCCGGTCAGGTTGCGCCAGGCGACCTTCGACCAGCCCGCCCGCTGGAGCAGAGCGGCGAGGGCGGGCTGGTCGGGCCAGTCCCGGATCGACTCGGCGAGATAGACGTACGCGTCCGGGTTGGAGGACACCGCGCGGGCGGCCGGCGGGATCGCCCGCATCAGGTACTCCGTGTAGACCGTGCGGAACGGGGTCCAGGTGGGCTGGGAGAACTCGCAGATCACGACCCGCCCGCCGGGCTTCGTGACCCGGTACAGCTCGCGCAGCGCGACCTCGGTGTCCTGGATGTTGCGCAGCCCGAAGGAGATCGTGACGGTGTCGAACGTCTCGTCCCTGAACGGCAGCCTCATGCCGTCGCCCGCGGTGAACGGCATCCAGGGGTGGCGTTCCTTGCCGACCTTGAGCATTCCGAGGGAGAAGTCGCACGGCACGACGTAGGCGCCCGCCCTCACGAAGGGCTGCGAGGAGGTCGCCGTGCCGGCCGCCAGGTCCAGGATCTTCTGCGCGGGGCGGGCGTCGACCGCCTGGGCGACCGCCCGGCGCCACAGCCGGGCCTGGCCGAGCGAGATCACGTCGTTGGTCAGGTCGTAGTTGGCCGCCACACCGTCGAACATCGAGGCGACTTCGTGCGGCTGCTTTTCCAGGGAGGCTCGGGTCACCCTGCCATTCAAGCAGCCCGGCCGCCGCGGACCGCGCCCGGCGGTGCGGAGGCCCGCGGCGCTTCGCCCCCGGCGGGACGGGAGCACAGGGTTCGAACTGATCTTCACTACTCTTCAACCTTTTGGGCACACCGGCGCTCTGTAAGGGGTGGGAGTCCGCCCCGGGGGCGGCCCCGGGGGCACGGAAGCGCGAGGAGAGGGGAGGGCGGATGCCGGCAGGGCCGGACCCCGCCACGGCGGAGGGCGGGAGCGCCGCGTTCGAGGCGTACGCCCGGACCGCGCAGCGCCGGCTGTACCGGACGGCCTACCTGCTGTGCGGAGACGTCGAGGGGGCGCGGGACCTGACGCAGACGACGCTCGCCAAGCTGTTCCAGCACTGGCGCCGGGCGAGCCGGGCGGACAACCTCGACGCCTACGCCAGAACCGTGCTCGTCCGCACCTTCGTGGCCGAACGCCGCCGTACCGTACGCGATCTGCTCGCCCACCACCGCCAAGCGCCCCGCCCGCACCCCGACCCCGCGCCGGGCGCCGACCTCCGCCTCACGCTGCTCTCGCTGCTCGCCGAACTCCCGCCCCGGGCCCGGGCGATGGTCGTCCTGCGCTACTGGGACGACCTGAGCGTGGCGACGGTGGCCTCGCTGCTGGGGTGCAGCGAGTCCACGGTGAAGAGCCAGTGCTCGCGTTCGCTCGTCCGCCTGCGCGCCCGGATGGGCGACGTCCAGCTCTACTCCACCGGAGGCTGAGGCCGGTCATGGCCCCTGAACCGCACGAGCACCTGCCGCCCCGGACGCACGAGGAAGAGCTGTTCCGGGAAGCGCTGCGCCGGACCGTCGGTCCGCTGTCCCTCCAGCCCGACCTGGTTCCCGACGCCGTACGGGAAGGCCACCGGCGGCGCGCCAGAACCCGGGCGTTCGCGGTCGTGGGCGCCTTCGTCGCGGTCACCGCCGTGACCCTGGGCCTCTCCGTGCTCGGTCCCGGGCCGCCGGCCGGCCCGGGCCCGGACACGGGGCCCGCCGCGCCCGCCGGGCCGCCTCTCTCCTCGCCCGTCCCCGCCCTGTCCCCCCAACGTACGGAGCCACGCCCCGACATGCCGAGCCCCACGTCCACCCCCGAGTCGAAGAGGCCCGCGGCCGGGCCGACGACCTCTCCGGCCTCGATACCGTCCGCATACGCCGACGAGGCCCCGGCAGCACCGAGCGGGGCCGCCTCGTGACGCGCCGCCGCTCCACGGGCACCCTGCCGCCCGCGCCCGGGGAACCGGACCGCGACGAGGAAACGTTCCGGCGGCGCGTGCCGCCTCCCCGGGCCTCCGGCCGCCCCCGGAGCGGCTCCCGGTCCGCTTTCCGCTCGCGGCCCCCTGTCCGTTCCCGTTCCCGGGCCGCGGTGCGGTCCCGGGCCCGGCGCCGGCAGCGCAGCCGGCGCCGGGCGGTGGGCCTCGCCGTGCTGGCGCTCACCGTCGTGGCGGGTGCGGCGTTCCTCGCCGGCCGGCCCTGGCAGGGCGGTGGCGGCCCGGCGGACGCGGCGCCGGCCCCGTCCCGTACGGCCCCGGCGGGCGGACCGGACAGCGCGGCGGAGCCGCTGGAGGACTCCCCTCCGCCTCCGCCCTCGCCCTCGCCGTCGCCGTCCCCGTCCGCTTCCGCCTCCGCCGAGACGGACGCCGAGACGGACGCCGTCCGGGCCGAGGACGTCCCCGCCTCCGGGCCGGGCACGTTCACCGTGGCCCGGGCGGGCGTCACGGCGAAGGGCAAGGGCAGCGCCTACCGGGTCGAGGTGGAGGACGGCACGGGCGTCGACCCGGACCGGGCCGCGGCGGCCGTCGCCGCCGTCCTCGCCGACGCGCGCGGCTGGAGCCACGGCGGCGAGCGCGCGTTCCGCCAGGTCGCCGACGGTTCGGCGGGGCTGGTGATCAAGATCGCCACTCCGGCGACCACGGACCGGCTGTGCGGCGCCTACGGCCTGGACACAGGCGGCGAGGTGAACTGCCGGGGCGGCGAGAAGGTGATGGTCAACCTGAAGCGCTGGCTGCTCGGTTCGCCGCAGTTCGACGGGCCCGTCGCGGAGTACCGGGCACTGATCGTCAATCACGAGGTCGGCCACTGGCTGGGGCGCGGCCACGAGACCTGCCCGGGGAAGGGCCGTCCCGCGCCCGCGATGATGCAGCAGATCCACGGCCTGAAGGGCTGCGTCGCCAACGCCTGGCCGTACGACGCGAAGGGACGCTATCTGGGAGGCCCGTCGGTGCCGTGAGCCTCGCGGCGGGTGCCGCGGAGGTGAGCGGCCCCCGGGCGGAGGGCCTCGGACGCCCCCGCCCCGGGGAGCCTCTCTGAAGAGGACGGGGGCGGGCGGCCGCCGGCGAACGCCCCGCCTCAGCGGGCGCGGTGCACGAGCCTGCCCGCGAGCACCGTCGCCACGCAGGCGGCCGCCCCGCCCGCGCTCAGCGCCGCCTCGTCGGGCACGTCGAAGACCGCGAAGTCCGCACGCCCGCCCGCGGTCAGCGGGCCGTGCGCCGTGCCGGCCAGGTCGCCGCCCGCCGCGAAGGGGTCCAGGTCCGGCCGGCCCCCGCGTACGGGCGCGGGCGGGACCCGCACCAGCCCCGACCGGGAGACGGCGGTGCGCAGCTCGGGGCCGTCCGCGTCGAAGGGGCCCGCGATGTGGGTGGTGCCGTGCCGCAGCATCCGCTGGAGCCCGCGCCGGACGGACCCGGCCCGCCGGGTCGCGTCCATCGTCGCCGCGAGCCGTTCGAACGCCTCGCCCCACAGCGGGAGTCCGCCCAGCTCGTCGGCCTCACGCGGGTCGGGGTGGTAGCACCGGGTGAGCAGTTCGAGGGCCCGGTCCTGGCGCAGTCCGGGCGTGAGGAGGCCGGGCCAGCGGCGGACCCGGGCGGCCGGGTGCGCGGCGGCGACCTCCTCGTACGGGCCGAGGGCCGCGATCCGGTCGCCGTCCACCGCGACCGCACCGTCCGGGACGGCCGCCGCGCCGACCGGGAGGACCAGCGGCGCGGCGTGGATCGTGAGCACGGGGCGAGGGCCTTTCGTCGGGATCAGGCCGGACCGGGGGGCGGGGTGCGCTGCGTGCAGCTGCGAGGCGGAGGGCCGAGGCAACGCGGACGGGGCCTCCCCCGCTCAAGCGAGGCCGAGAGGTCGGGGGAGTGTGTGCCGGGCCCCGCGAGCCCGGCACGATCGAGACGAGGGGCCCCAGGGCGTGGCCGGCGGATCTTGACCGGGTCCGAGGCGCCTGCCCGTCCGCTCCGATCCGCCGGACACGCCTAGTTGGCGTCGAGGAGCTTCAGCTCCGGGTGGGCCGTGCCGCCCTCGATCGCGGTGGAGGAGATGTGCGAGACCACGCGCTCGTCGACCGGGTCCATCGCCGGGTCGTCGTGCACGACGAGGTGCTCGTAGGTCGTGGCGCGCTGGGCGGGGACCCGGTCCGCCTTGCGGATCAGGTCGATGATCTCCAGCCGGTTGGAGCGGTGCTTGGCCCCGGCCGAGGAGACGACGTTCTCCTCCAGCATGATCGAGCCGAGGTCGTCCGCGCCGTAGTGCAGCGACAGCTGGCCGACCTCCTTGCCGGTGGTCAGCCAGGAGCCCTGGATGTGGGCGACGTTGTCGAGGAACAGCCGGGCGATGGAGATCATCCGCAGGTACTCGAAGAGCGTGGCCTGCGTCTGGCCCTTCAGCTTGTTGTTCTCCGGCTGGTAGGTGTACGGGATGAAGGCGCGGAAGCCGCCCGTACGGTCCTGGACGTCCCGGATCATGCTCAGGTGCTCGATGCGCTCGGCGTTGGTCTCGCCGGTGCCCATCAGCATGGTGGAGGTGGACTCGACGCCGAGGCCGTGCGCGATCTCCATGATCTCCAGCCACCGTTCGCCGGACTCCTTGAGCGGGGCGATGGCGGTGCGCGGCCGGGCGGGCAGCAGCTCGGCGCCCGCGCCGGCGAAGGAGTCGAGCCCGGCGGCGTGGATGCGGCTGACGGCCTCCTCGGCGGAGACCTTGGAGATCCGGGCCATGTGCTCGATCTCGGAGGCGCCCAGGGAGTGGATGACCAGCTGCGGGAACGCCTTCTTGATCGCGGAGAAGTGCTCCTCGTAGTACTCGACGCCGAAGTCCGGGTGGTGGCCGCCCTGGAACATGATCTGGGTGCCGCCCAGCTCCACGGTCTCCGCGCAGCGGCGCAGGATGTCGTCGAGGTCGCGGGTCCAGCCCTTGGCGGTGTCCTTGGGCGGGGCGTAGAAGGCGCAGAACTTGCAGGCCGTCACACACACGTTGGTGTAGTTGATGTTGCGCTCGATGATGTACGTCGCGATGTGCTCCGTACCCGCGTAGCGGCGGCGGCGTACGGCGTCGGCGGCGGCGCCCAGCGCGTGCAGGGGCGCGGACCGGTAGAGGTCGAGCGCCTCCTCCGGGGTGATCCGACCGCCTTCGGCGGCTCGGTCGAGGACGGGCTGCAGGTCGGCCTTCTCGGTCACCGGGCTGTCACCTTTCGGCGGTTTTGCTAAAGATCCTCGGACCGATCCAGCCTACGCCAGCCCTTTGCGCCCTCAGCCGCCGGACCGGGTGAGCTTCCCGTACGGGAGTCCCGCGGCGCGTTCCTTCGAGCGGTAGTCCAGGGTGCCGTCGTCGCCGAGGCGGAAGACGAGGTCTGCCTCGGCGGTGGTGCACAGGCCGGGCGTGCTGGGGCGGTCCGGGTCGGTGCGCTCGCGGATGTTCAGCTCCTTCGCGGTGCCCGAGACGAGGGTGCCGACGCTGTTGCAGGTGACGGTGATGCCGAGCTGGGAGATCGTCGTGCTCATCCGGACGACCCGTGCGCCGCGCTTCCCCTCGGTGAAGACGGCGGTGAGGGTGCCGTGCGGCTGACCGGTCGTCTTCTCGGTGACCGGCCCCTCCCAGGTGCCCAGGTACGCCTTCGGCAGCTCGCCGGCCGGGGCCTCGCCCGCGTCGGCGGACCCGCCGGGCGACGGCTTCCCGGGGGCGGGCGCGGTGGCCGGGGAGGACGGTGGGTTCGCCGCGCTGTCGCTGCCCCGGTCGCGGTCCGCGTCGCCGCCCGGGAAGAGGCCGTCGAGCAGCCCCGTGCCGAGGGTGACGGCCGCGAGCGCGCCCGCCACGGCCAGGGCGACGGTGCAGCCGGCCCGGCGGTCGCGGCCCTCCCCGGAGGCCCGCCGGTTCTCGGCGGTGAGGCTGAGGGAGAAGCGGGGGCCGCCGTTCCGCTGTCCCGGCAGCCCGCTCGCGCCGTCACCGCCCTGCCGGTAGGTCCCGGCGTGCGTGGTGGGCGGGGGCGTGGTGGGGGCGGCAGCCGCGGGCGGCGGCGCGGGGGGCGGCGGCGGTGTCCCGTACGGCCGCGCGTCCTGCGGGTCCGGGACGGGCGGCCCGAACTCCCCGCCCGGCGCCGCGACCGGTCCCGCACCCAGCGACGCGCTGCTGAACGGCACCGGCCCCGACCGCACCGGCGCGTCCTGCGGTTCCAGGTCCAGCAGCGCCACCGCGGACCGGCTGACCTCGCGCACCAGCCGGCCCGGCAGCCAGCCGCGCGCCACCATCGCCGCCGCCCCGTCGGGGGCGAGCGCACGGGCGAGGTCGGCCGGGGCGGGCCGGACCGCCGGGTCCTTGGCGAGGCAGGCCGCGACCGCCTCGCGCAGCTCGCCCTCCAGGCCGCCCAGTTCGGGTTCCTCGTGGACCACCTTGTAGAGGAGTACGGCGGAGGAGTCGCCCGTAAAGGGCGCCGCGCCCGTCGCCGCGTACGCGAGCACCGCGCCCAGCGAGAAGACGTCGGCCGCGCCGGAGACGTCCCCGCCCCGGATCTGCTCGGGCGCCATGTAGCCGGGCGAGCCGACGGAGACACCGGTGGAGGTGAGCGAGACGGTGGCCCCGAGGGCGCGGGCGATGCCGAAGTCGATGAGGCGGGGGCCGTCGAGGGCGAGCAGCACGTTGGAGGGCTTCACGTCGCGGTGGACGATGCCCTGGCCGTGGACGACGGCGAGGGCCTCGGCGAGGCCCGCGCCCAGGGTGCGTACCGCGTGCTCGGGGAGCGGGCCGTGCTCGGTGATCGCCTGGGAGAGGGGCGGCCCCGCGACGTAGCCGGTCGCCACCCACGGCACCGGGGCTTCCGGGTCGGCGTCCAGGACCGGGGCCGTCCACTGGGCGCCGATGCGCCGGGCGGACTCCACCTCGCGCCGGAACCGGGCGCGGAACTGCTCGTCGAGGGCGAAGTGGGGGTGGACGACCTTGACCGCGACCGTGCGCCCGCCGACGCTGCGGCCGAGATAGACCCGGCCCATACCGCCCGCGCCGAGCCTGCCGAGCAGCCGGTAGGCACCGATGGTGTGCGGTTCGCCCGCTTCCAGCGGCTGCATATGGACTCTCCCCTGTGAACCCTGCGGACGGTGAAACCGTGGACGGTAAACCCGGTGAACGGTCCGTACCCGGACCGAAGCCTAGGGGGCGCTACCGGCGCGTTCACCGGGAAACGGCCGGACCATTCCCCCTTCTCGGGTCACGAGGGGATCTTTTCGCCCTGAGGAAAGGCGCGAATGTGTTGTTCCACCGCCAGGCCATTCCGTATCCGGGAACGCGGTCCTATCCGGGAGGGGAAAGGGAATTCCCTCCATTCCGCCGGGCTCAGCCGCCGAGCAGCTCCACGTGGACGTCGGCCGGGTAGCCGGTGTCCGGGCCCGTCAGGCGGGCGAACTCCCGGACGCCGGCCAGCTGGTCCGGACCGAAGCGGAAGTCGAGCGTGGTGAAGTACCGCTCCAGCACCTCCGCGTCGAAGACCTCCCAGCGGGCCGCCTGCTCCGCGACCTTGGCGACCTCCTCCAGGGAGAGGTCCCGGGAGGCCAGGAACGCCTCGTGGACCTGGGCCGTCCGCTCGGGGTGCGCGGCGAGGAAGTCCTTGCGGGCCGCCCAGACGGCGAAGACGAACGGCAGCCCCGTCCACTCCTTCCACAGCCGGCCCAGGTCGTGGACCTGGAGCCCGAGCCGGGGGGCGTCGTGCAGGTTGGCGCGCAGCGCGGCGTCGCCGATCAGGACGGCGGCGTCCGCCTCCTGCATCATCACGCCCAGGTCGGGCGGGCAGGTGTAGTAGTCGGGCCGGACCCCGTAGCGCTCGGCCAGCAGCAGCTGGGCCAGCCGTACGGAGGTGCGGGAGGTCGAGCCGAGCGCCACCCGGGCCCGGTCGAGCTGCTCCAGCGGGAGCTGGGAGACGATCACACAGGACATGACGGGGCCGTCGCAGCCGACCGCGATGTCGGGGAAGGCCACCAGGTCGTCGGCGTTGCGCAGGTACTCCACGAGGGTGACCGGGCCGATGTCCAGATCCCCCCTGATCAGCTGCTCGCTGAGCCGCTCCGGGGTGTCCTTGGAGAGCTCCAGGTCGAGCAGGGTTCCCGTCCGCGCCAGGCCCCAGTACAGCGGGAGGCAGTTCAGGAACTGGATGTGGCCGACGCGGGGCCGGCTGCGACGGCCATCGTCGCCTTCGCGGGGGGAGACGGTTGAATTGTCCACATCGCGAGGCTAGACCCGCGATCGGCCGCGAGCACCACCGGGGCCCGCACGCCCCGTCCCCGCCTGCCCGCGCTCCGGTCCGCGCCCCTCCGAGGGGCGCCCCGCGAGCCTCTCCGCACGGCGCCCCGCACGGCTCTCCTCACGGCCCTCCGCGAGGCCCTTCCGTCAGACGCCCGGCGGGCTGTCAAACATTCGAGTGAAGTGATCTTTCCCTCTACCGCTCTCCAGAGACTGCGTGCTAGGCTCGCCCGCAAGTTGCAGTTTGGTTTCCCTTGCAGTACAGAGCCTGCGGAGCATGTAACCCGCAGGCTTTTGTAGTTTTCAGACTTGTTTGCAGGTTCTGGAGCAGGGCAACCCTTTGGCCCAAGGAGGGCTTATGGCTACCGGAACCGTCAAGTGGTTCAACGCTGAAAAGGGCTTCGGCTTCATCGCCCAGGACGGCGGCGGCCCGGATGTCTTCGTTCACTACTCCGCGATCAACGCGTCCGGGTTCCGCTCCCTCGAGGAGAACCAGGTCGTGAACTTCGACGTCACTCAGGGACCCAAGGGTCCGCAGGCTGAGAACGTCACCCCGGCCTAGTTGCCCGGGTCGGTCGATCGCGGCCGTCACATAGCAGTACCCAAGGAGCCCCGCTCCCCCGCTTCGGCGGAGGAACGGGGCTCCTGCCTGTGCACGGTCCGGAGTCCCGGATTCCGTCAGGCCACGGCGGGCCGGTCGGCGACCGCGTCGGCCGGGTCCCAGCCGGCCCGGGGCACCGACGCCGGCAGCAGCCGGGTGCAGGGGTCGCGGGGGTCCGCGAGCACCTCGGCGGTCGGCCCCTGCTCGACCGCCGTTCCCCTACGCGGGCCTCCCGGGGCTCAAGCGGGACCCGGCCGGGGACGCGCAGGCGCGGGCGCCGGTGGCGACGGGCGGCGGGCGGCGGGAGGGCGCCCGTACGGGAGGGAGCCCCCGCACGCGGGCCCTCCCTACGCGGGCGCCGGTGGCGACGGGCGGCGGGAGGGCGCACGCCGCGCCTCCCCGCACGCCACGCCTCCCCGCACGCGCCCCACGCCCCGGCCTTCTACGCCCCCGCCCAGAGCCCGTCCTCCGTGAGCCCGAGCAGTTCGATCGCGTTGCCGCGGACGATGCGGTCGACGACCTCCGGGGCCAGGTGGCCCGTCTGCTCCTGGCCGACCTCGCGCGAGCGGGGCCAGGTGGAGTCGGAGTGCGGGTAGTCCGTCTCGTACAGGACGTTGCCGACGCCGATCGCGTCGAGGTTCTTCAGTCCGAAGGCGTCGTCGAAGAAGCAGCCGTGGACGTCTTCGGCGAACAGCTCGGACGGCGGCCGGTGGACCTTCTCGGCAACGCCGCCCCAGGCCCGGTTCTCCTCCCAGACCACGTCGGTGCGCTCCAGGATGTACGGAATCCAGCCGATCTGCCCCTCCGCGTACATGATCCTCAGGTTGGGGAAGCGCTCGAACTTGCCGCTCATCAGCCAGTCGACCATCGAGAAGCAGCAGTTGGCGAAGGTGATGGTGGAGCCGGCGGCGGGCGGGGCGTCGGCGGAGGTGGTCGGCATCCTCGACGAGGAGCCGAAGTGCATGGCGATCACGGTCCCCGTCTCGTCACAGGCGGCGAGGAACGGATCCCAGTCGTCCGTATGTATGGACGGAAGACCGGGATGGGGAGGTATCCCGGAGAACGCGACCGCGCGCACGCCCCGCGCCGCGTTGCGCCGGACCTCGGCGGCGGCCAGCTCCGCGTCCCACAGCGGGACGAGGGTGAGCGGGATGAGGCGTCCGTGCGTCCGGAGTCGGCGTATCGGGACGGGAGCCGGTCCCGCCAGACGTGAGCGGGCTCCACCGTGTGGTCGTCCACCGAGATGATCTTCGGGAAGGTCTCCATGCGTTCCACGGTAGCGCCGAACTGACGACCCGTCAGCTACCGTGCGGGCACGGGCGTCCGGCCCGGCACGGGAACGGCGCCGGGCGCGGCGCGGGACGCGGTCCCCGAATCGTTGTCGAGGGCTTGTGCGGAGGGTCACCCACTGCTGACGAGTCCGCCCGGGACAAGGCAGACTGTTGAGCGCGATACCAGCGGCTCCGCGCGCAACCGGACGGCTGCCGCACATCGAGGCGCGGCGGGCATACGGGCGCGGGCACCACCGGCAGGATCCGCAGACGAGCGGGACCGGCAGGCGAGCAGGACAGGGGGCATCAATGGACCGTGACAGCGGGCCACGCGTGCGCGTACCGGAGCAGCGCGCTCCGGAGAAACCGAGTACGCCGGACACCCTCAGATTCACCGTGCTCGGTCCCGTACGGGCCTGGCGGGGTTCCGAGCTGCTCTCCTCCGGGTCGCCCCAGCAGCGCGCCCTGCTGGCCGCGCTGCTGCTGCGCGAGGGCCGGACGGCCACCGCGGGCGAGCTGATCGACGCGTTCTGGGGCGAGGACCCGCCCTCGCAGGCGCTGGCCACGATCCGGACGTACGCCTCCCGGCTGCGCAAGATCCTCGGCCAGGAGACGCTGGTGAGCGAGTCCGGCGGATACGCGATCCGCACCGACCGGGCCGCTCTCGACCTGACCCTGGCGCAGGACCTCGCGGTGGAGGCCGAGAAGGCCCGCGCGGCCGGTGACCGCGGCCAGGCCCGCACCCTGATCAACAAGGTCCTGGGCCTGTGGGACGGCGAGGCGCTGGCCTCGGTGCCCGGCCCCTACGCGGACAACCAGCGGACCCGGCTGGAGGAGTGGCGGCTCCAGCTCACCGAGACCCGGCTCGACCTGGACCTGGAGGTCGGCTGCCACGCGGAGGCCGTCTCCGAGCTGACCGCGCTCACCGCCGCCCACCCGCTGCGCGAGAAACTGCGGGAGCTGCTGATGGTGGCGCTGTACCGCAGCGGCCGGCAGGCCGAGGCCCTCGCGGTCTACGCGGACACCCGCCGGCTCCTCGCGGAGGAGCTGGGCGTCGACCCGCGCCCGGAACTGGCCCAGCTCCAGCAGCGGATTCTGCGCGCGGACGAGGAGCTGGCCCGCCCGGCGGACGAGCCGGCCACCGCGCCCGCCCCACTGCGGCCCGCGCAACTGCCTGCCACCGTGCCCGACTTCACCGGCCGGGCCGCGTTCGTGGCGGAGCTGGGCGGCCGGCTGGCCACCGCCGGGAGTTCGGTGATGGCCGTCTCCGCGGTGGCCGGGATCGGCGGCGTCGGCAAGACGACACTGGCGGTGCATGTCGCCCACCAGGCCCGCCGGCACTTCCCCGACGGACAGCTCTACGTCGACCTCCAGGGCGCGGGGGCGCGGGCCGCGGAGCCGGAGACGGTCCTCGGCTCCTTCCTGCGGGCGCTCGGCACGGCCGACTCGGCGATCCCCGACACCCTGGACGAGCGGGCCGCGCTGTACCGCTCGACACTGGACGGCCGCCGCATCCTGATCCTCCTCGACAACGCCCACGACGCCGCCCAGATCCGCCCGCTGCTGCCCGGGACGCCCGGGTGCGCCGCCCTGGTGACGAGCCGGGTGCGGATGGTGGACCTGGCCGGGGCCCATCTGGTGGACCTGGACGTCATGTCGCCCGAGGAGGCGCTCCAGCTCTTCACCCGGATCGTCGGCGCGGAGCGGGTCGAGTCGGAACGCGAGGCGGCGCTGGACGTGGTGGCCGCGTGCGGCTTCCTCCCCCTGGCCATCCGCATCGCCGCCTCGCGCCTCGCGGCGCGCCGCACGTGGACGGTCTCGGTCCTCGCCGCCAAGCTCGCGGACGAGCGCCGCCGCCTGGACGAGCTCCAGGCGGGCGACCTCGCGGTGAAGGCCACGTTCGAACTCGGCTACGGCCAGCTGGAACCGGCCCAGGCCCGCGCGTTCCGCCTGCTGGGCCTCGCGGACGGCCCGGACATCTCCCTGGCCGCCGCGGCGGCTCTGCTGGACCTGGAGCCGCACACGGCGGAGGACCTCCTGGAGGCGCTGGTCGACACGAGCCTGGTGGAATCCGCCGCCCCGGGCCGCTACCGGTACCACGACCTGGTGCGGCTCTACGCGCGTGCGTGCGCCGAACGGGACGAACAGCTGCCGGTGGAACGGGAGCTGGCGCTGTCGCGGCTGCTGGACTTCTACCTGGCGACAGCCGCGGGCGTGTACGCGCTGGAGCGGCCGGGGGACCGGCTGGCCGACCACCGCGAGCCCACGCAGTACAGCGGGCTGACGTTCGCCGACCGGCACAGCGCACAGGACTGGCTCTACACGGAGGCGAACTCCCTGCTCGCCTGCGTACGGCAGGCGTCGGGGGCCAAAGCGGTACGCCGGGCGGTCGATCTGCTCTGGGCCACCAAGGACCTCGCGGAGTCGGGCGCGAACTCCAAGCAGTACGAGGCGGCGGCGATCACCATGCGCGACCTGGCCCGGTCGAGCGACGACGCGCGGGCGGAGGGCCGGGCGCTGATCACGCTGACCAACGCCCGTCTCGTGGGGGGCCGGTTCGACCAGGCGAAGCGGGACGCGCAGCGTGCCATGCGGCTGGCCCACGCGGTGGGCGACCCCCTGCCGAGCTGCTGGGCGCCCAACGACCTCGGCATCATCGCGCTGTACCAGAACCGCCACGCGGAAGGAGAGGCTTACCTCGAACAGGCCATCGCCAACTTCCGGGCCGACGACAACCGTCCGGGCGAGGCGAGCGCCCTGTGCAATCTGTCCCGTATCCACCTCGCGATGGGGAATACCGCCAACGCGGTGGCGCTCGCCCAGCAGGGAATCGACATCTACGACGGTCTGGGCCACGCCCTGCGCGGCGCCAACGGACGGTACGCCCTGGGGCTCGCGCTCACCCAGAGCGGGCGGCTCGCCGACGCGACGGAACAACTCCACGAGGCGCTGGCCGTGTTCCGCGACAGCCGGCAACGCCTCTGGGAGGGGATGGCGACGTTCCGCCTGGCGGAGGTGGATCTGGCCGCCGGACTTCCGGCACAGGCGGCCGCCAAGGCCGAGCAGGCGCTGGCCGTGCTGCGCGGTATCGGCGGGGAGTGGCGGCGCGGCAACGTCCTCACCGTCCTGGGCCAGGCGCTGAACGGCATCGGGCAGCCCGGCCGGGCCCAGGTGTGCTGGCGCGAGGCGCTGGAGATCTACGAGAGGCTCGGTTCGGCGGAGATCGAAGCCGTACGGAAGCTGCTGGCTTCGACGCTGCCCGCGTGAGCCCGTGAGCAGCGTTCATCATTCGTTTATCGCGCCCCGACACGATGGTCCCAGTCGTTCCGTCGCGTCGGGGGGCAGACGGGTCGACCTCGGCCGCGGGGGTAGGTTGAACGGCCGACCGACACCCGCCCGGCAACCCGAACGGGGGAGTTGCCGGGCGGGCATGTCGAATCCGATCACAGCCATTCAGGGAGCTGGAGAACACCATGAGCGATGCGAAGAACAAGCCGGTCGTGAAGCCGCTCGACAACCACGCCACCGGCGGGGAAATGACGACGCAGGACAACCACGCGACCGGCGGCGTGATGAAGCCGCTGGACAACCACGCCACCGGAAGCGCGGCCCAGCCGCTGGACAACCACGCCACCGGCGAGCCCGCCTAGACCTTCCCGACGGGGATACGGGGGGAGCGGCCGCGGTGGCGCCGAGGGGGAGCCGCCGCGGCCGCGGTACGGGGGTGTGTGAGGGGCCCGAGTCGGGGGAAGCGCTCGGGCCCCTCCGCATGTCCTGGCCCGACACGTCCTGGCCCGACGCCTACAGGCCCCGCAGCTGCACCCTCGGCCGGCACAGCTTCCCCAGGTCGTCCAGGTCGGACGTGAACAGCGCCGTCCGGCCGGTCTGCCGATGCGCGACGGCGGCGAGCGCGGCGTCGACGGCGTACTTGTGGCCGTGCAGTCCGGCCTCGCGCAGAAGGCGGATCGCCTCGTCGGCGATGTCCTTGGTGACGGGTTCGACGACGATCCCGGACATCGCCCAGTCCCACACCGGCCGCCGGATCTTGTTGTGGTACGCCTCGACCAAGGTCATCGAACTGGTCACCACACGGATGCCCGCCCGGTGGGCGTCCTTGAGCCGACTCTTCATCTCCGGGTTGCCGAGGGCCGCCCGCGAGACGGCCTCGCAGTCCAGTACGTAAGTGATGTCCGGCATCAGGCGGCTGCGTGGTTCCGGCGTGCGGGAGCATCCGCTTCCTGGTCGGCGAACCACTGCTCGATCTCGCGGCGCTCGGCCTCGGCCGCCGTCAGGTCGGCCTCGGTGACGGCTCCGTATTCGTCCTCCAGGCGCTTCACCAGCTCCCCCAGCCGGTCATGCTCACGCTGCCGCTCTACGGCCCGCGTGACATAGGCGCTGAACGCGCCGGGGCCCACCTCGCTGCGGATCTCTTCCGCCAGTTCCTCCGGCAGGGTGACCGTGTACTTCTTGGTTGCCATACTTTCGACCATACCGCCGGGCGGCTCCTGACACCCCCTGCGCTCACCCCTTCCAGTGAGATCGAACAAGCTCCCCCACCTGCGGGCCTACCGCCCCCGCAGCTCCCCCTTCACCACCTTGCCGCTCGCGTTGCGCGGCAGCTCCGGGACGAACTCCACCGCCCTCGGCACCTTGAAGTTCGCCATCTCGCGGCGGGACCAGGCGATCAGGTCGTCGGCGGTGAGCGTGGCGCCCCGGCGGCGGACCGCGTACGCCTTGCCGACCTCGCCGAGCCGCGGGTCCGGGACGCCGACGACCGCCACGTCGGGGTGGAGGCCGAGGAGCTGCTCCGTCCCGGGCGCGGGTGGGCCCTGCCCGTCCGTCCCGGCCGTGCGGGGCACCCGGCCTCAGAGGGCCTCGACGGTCACTTCGCAGCCCTTGACCCGGGACACCTTGCGGGGGCTCTCCATCCGCAGGGTGAAGGTGCGGACCTCGCCGCCGTCGAGGTTCACGGTGGTCTCGGCGGTGTCCATGGTGTTGCCGAGGCCGTCGACGAACCGCACGTCGATCTCGTACGCCTGCGAGCCCGGCTCGTTCGCCCGCAGCTCGATCAGCGCCGAGGTGACCGCCTTGCGCTTGCCCTTGCGGGGCTTGGCGCAGCGGATGATCCGGTAGGCGGGGGCGTCGGACGCGGTGGGCGTCGGGGTCCCGTAGGAGGAGCCGGACGAGCCGGAGGACGAGGAGTCGTCGTAGTCGTCGTCGTAGTCGTGGTCGCGGTAGCCGTTGTTGCTCTTCTTCGAGCTGGAGCAGCCGCCGCCCGAGCTGCCGCTCTTGCTCTTGCCGCTCTTGCCACCGCTGGTGGAGGTGGAGAATCCGGTGAGCGCGAGCACCACCACGACCAGGACCGCCGCGAGCTTCGTCTGTCGCCGCATCATGGATGCAGCCCCCCTTTGGGTTCGGTTGCCGTACGCCGCACCGATGGCGTGCGTCGTCACCCTCAGCATGCCGTGTGCGATCCCCTCTGCGAGTCATGACCCTGTCACGGTCCGGTCATGGTCCGCGTGGCGGGTGTGATCGTCCCGGCGTAGCGTCGGCCGGGGGCCCGTGTACAGCCGGACGACGCCCTGGAGGCTGACGATGATCCGCAACGTCCTCGGCTCCCTCATCGCCCTGGCCGGGGCGGCCTCGGCCGTGCTGAGCCCCTTCCGCGACTGGTACGACGGGCGGGCGGGGCGCGACTACCGGGTGCGGGACCTCTTCGGGGGGGTCACCGCCACCGAGTCGGGGGTGCTGGTCTCGGTCCTGCTGCCGTTCCTGGCCACCGCGCTGCTGGTGATCGCGGGCGTGGTACTGCGCTCGCGGCTCGTGGTCGCCCTGGCGGGGGTCGTGACGCTGGGCTTCACGGTCCTGTGGATGGTCCGCCAGGGGCAGGCGGCCGGCTCTCTGGCGGTGGCCGGAGACGGGTCCGGGCTCCAGATGGGCGTGGCGAACGCGCTGGCGGGCGGGGTGCTGATGCTGATCGGGGCGTTGCTGATGAGGGGACGCGCCCGGCGTGGCCGGCGGAGCCGGCGGGAGCGGGAGCCGGTGGAGCCGTACGGTGCGCCGGCGGCGGACCAGGTGGACACCTGGCCGCCGACGCAGGAGCCGGGGATGTCCGTGCAGACGTCACCGTGGCCGGAGCCGGAGGCGGACCCGTACACGGGGCCCGATCCCCGTGACCCCCGTACGCGGGTGCCGCACCCGGCGGACGACCCCCGCGACCCGGTGCATCCGCCGCACCCGCCGCACCCGCCGGGTTGACGGTCACTCCGACGAGGGCCTCGTGTCCTCGGGCGCCGGACGGGCCGGGTGCGTGCCCGACGGGCCGGAAGGGAGGGCCCGTCCGGCGATTGAGGACGAAGCAGGGCTCAGGTCCGGGCGCGGTTCCCCGTGCCCGTCCCCTTCAGCGCGTCCAGCGCGTACACGCAGCGGTCCTTGCTGCACGCGTAGACCACGCCTGCCCGGGCCACGGGCGACCCCGTGATCTCGCCGCCCGTGGCGAGCTTCCAGCGCAGCTGGCCGCCCGCTGCGTCCAGGGTGTACAGGACGTGGTCCGCCGAGCCGAAGTGCACCCGGCCGTCCGCCACCACCGGCGAGCCCACCACGTCGCCGCCCGCCGCGAAGCGCCACTTCGGGGTGCCGGTGACCGCGTCGAGGGTGTAGAGCGCGCTGCCGCTGCCGACGTGCACGTTGCCCACCGCGACGAGCACCGGCTCGATGGAGGAGCGGGCTTCCGTGGCGATCCGCCAGCGGTCCTTGCCGGTCGTCGCGTCCAACGCGTACACCGTGCCGAGGTAGTCCGCGAGGTAGACCCCGCCGCCGGTCACCGCCGGGCCCGGCGCGAACGCGGGCGGCGACAGGAAGACCGCCGGCGACTCGAAGTGCCAGCGCACCCGGCCGGAGCCGGTGTCCACCGCCAGCACCCGGGTGCCCGCCGCGATGTAGACGTAGCCGTCGGGGGCCGGGGTGACCCGGACCGGGACGCCGCCGCAGGAGGCCGCGTCGCCGATGGGGTACGACCAGCGTTCGATGCCGGTCCGGGCGTCCAGCGCGCGCAGCCGGGCGTCCTGCCAGACGTACACCGAGCCGTCGTGGATGACCGGGCCGGCCTCCGCCGTCTCGAAGTCGCTCTGCGCACCGGTGACTTCCCACAGCTTCTCGCCGTTGGACGCCTCCCAGCCCTGGACGCCGCCGCCCCGGGTCGCGGTCAGGACCGTGCCCCGGTCGGCCCGGACCGCGTACACCCAGGCATCGGTCGCCAGCCGCCACTGCTCGGCGCCGGTCGTGGCGTCCAGCGCGTACAGCGAGGGGCCGTCCGAGGCGTGGATCCTGCCTCCCTCGACGGCCATCGCCCACGCCACGTCCCGGGTCTTGAACTGGCGCCGCCCGTTGCCCACGTCCAGCGCGTGGACCTCGAAGGACGTCACGTACAGCAGGTCGCCGGAGACCACGGGCGTGCCCCACACGTCGTTGGACATGCGGAAGCGCCAGGGCCGCCAGCGATCGGGGGCGGGGGGCGCGCCGTCCGGGGCGGGGCCCGGGGCCGGGACGGGGGCGACGGGCGCGGTGGCCGCCGACGAACCGTTCACTCCGGCGGGCGGGCGGACCCAGCCGGTCGCGGCGGCCGGGTGCGCGGCGGCCGCTCCCCGCCCCTCCCCCGCACGCGGGCCGGGTCCGATCGGCACCTTCGCGCCGGGCAGATGAACAGGCCCGCCGTCGGGAGCGGCGGAGGGGCCCGCGGAGAGGGCCGGGCCGGGCCCGCCGGACAGCGGCGAGGGAGAGGCCAGCGGGGACGGCGAGCGCAGGTCCGCCCCGCTGCGCCAGGCGGTGTCCCGCTCCGGGATCCCGGGGGGATGCGGCGGGGGCGGCGGAGGCGTCACCGGGGCGGTGCGCCCGCCGCCCCGGCGCCGCTCGATCATCGCGGTGGCCGGGGACGGCAGCCAGGCCGAGGCCGTACCGCTGTCGTCGCCGCCGGAGGCGAAGAGGTGCGGGGCGAGCTGTGCCTGGAGATCGGCGGGGCTGGGCCGCTGGGTGGCGTCCATCTGCATGCACGACTCGATCAGCGGACGCAGGTCGTCGGGCAGCCCCTCGGTGTCGGGGCCCTCGCGCAGCAGCATGAACACCGTCTCGACCGGGTTGGCCCCGTGGAAGGGGGCGTGCCCGGTGGCGGCGAAGACGAGCGTGGAGCCGAGCGAGAAGATGTCGCTGGCCCCGGTGACGCTGCGGGAGTCCCGGGCCTGCTCGGGCGACATGTAGGCGGGCGTGCCGACCGCGACGTTCGTCATGGTGAGCCGGGTGTTGGAGACGCCGGACGCGATGCCGAAGTCGATCACCCGGGGGCCGTCCTCGACGACGAGGACGTTGGACGGCTTCAGGTCGCGGTGGACGAGGCCCGCGCCGTGGATGGACTGGAGGGCCTCGGCGATGCCGGCGGCCAGCCAGCGCACCGCCTGGGTCGGCATGGGGCCGCACTCGTTCACTATCTCTTCGAGCGAGGGCGCCGGCACATAGGCGGTGGCGAGCCAGGGCACGGCGGCGCGGGGGTCGGCGTCGACCACGGCGGCGGTGTAGAACCCGCTGACCGCGCGGGCGGCCTCGACCTCGCGCGTGAAGCGGACCCGGAAGAGCTGGTCCTCGGCGAGTTCGGTCCGCACCGTCTTGATCGCCACCCGCCGGCCGGACGCCGAGCGCGCGAGATAGACCAGCCCCATGCCGCCGGCCCCGAGTCGTCCCAGCACCTCGAACGGGCCGATCCGCCTCGGGTCGTGCTGCGTCAGCTGCTCCACCACTTGCCTGCCACCTCCCCGTTGCGGACCTCGGCGACGAAGTCCGCGAATTACCGCCCGGTCGCATTCCGCCCTGCGCAGGCGCCCTGTGCAGGGTCTCACCACTCGGCATCACCTGGCGGTACGCACCCCGATTCTTCCTGGCCCGGGCGTCGGTTGCGAACCCGGGGGCGGACCGGGGTGTCTCATGCCGCTTCGGGCGGTATCCGCTCACACCCCCGCACCTCGATCACGGGGGGGCGGAAGGGAGGGTGACGGGGGTCACGGGGTGCGGAAGGCGCTACGGAAGCGGTTCGCGGGGTTGCAGCACGGCGAAGGAGGCTCCCTGGTCGTCGTGGAGGACGGCCATCCGGCCGTAGGGGATGTCGAAGGGCGGCTGGGAGACCCGGCCGCCGAGCCGGACGGCGAGTTCGGCGGCGGCGTCGCAGTCGGCGACGGCGAAGTAGACGAGGAAGTAGCTGGGCATCTCGGCCGGGAACGCGTCCGTGATGACGCTGCGGCCGCCGACGGCGGTGTCCGGGCCCGGTTCGGCGCCCGCCGGGGACCACATCCGGAAGTCGACCAGCGCCTCGGCGTCGTCGGACACGTCGTGGCCCGTCTCGTCCAGGTCGGTGCCGCGGAAGCCGAAGACCTTCTCGTAGAAGGGGTCCACCCGGTCGGGCTGCCGGGTGTAGACCTCGGTCCAGCAGAAGGAGGCGGGGTCGTTGCGCTTCTCGAAGCCCGCGCGCTCCTGCGGCTGCCAGAGCCCGAAGACCGCCCCTCCGGGGTCGGCCGCCTGCGCCACGATCGCGGTGCCGCCCGCCCGTACCGGGTCGGTGATGATCTGGCCGCCGTGTTCGCGGATCGCGGCGACGGTGGCCCGGATGTCGTCGGTGGAGAAGTAGACGCCCCAGGCCGTGGGCATCCGGCCGTCCTTCTTGGCGGCGAGTCCGGCGACCGGTCGGCCGTCGCTCAGCGCGTCCGCGAAGGGCATGCCGTCGCCGACCCGGAAGGTCCAGCCGAAGAGCCCGCCGTAGAACCGCTTGCCCGCTTCGAGGTCGGAGAGCTGCACGTCCGCCCAGCACGGCGCGGAATGCGCGAATGCGGCCATGGGCCCGAATCCTTCCGTAGCAGTGACGCCCGTCACAGTCAACGTAGCCTCGCCCCGGGTCCCGCGCCCCCCGGCGTACGGCTGACGTGCCCCGCGAGCGCCCGGGCGCCCCCTTGGCGAACTTTTGCCCGATAGATGAAGGGCATGCTCACCATGTGGACCAAAGTTGTCCACCGAAGTTGTCCACAGGCTGTTGATAACATTTACCGAGGCCACCACCCCCAGCCTCGGGGCCCTCGCGCACCGCGGCCGAAAACCGCCGTTGCCCGCCCGCGCATACCCCGCCGGTCCTGCGGCGTTCCCCATTTGCAGTCGGCCGAATCGCGCTCCCATCACCCCTCGGTAAGCTGACGGCATGACAGGACAAGTACGCACCGTCGACGGCCGCGTGGCCGGTCGACGCGGTCAGGCGACGCGGCAGAAGCTGCTCGACTGCCTCAGCGAGATGCTCAGCTCCTCGCCGTACCGGGACGTCAAAGTCATCGACGTCGCCCGGAAGGCCGGGACTTCACCCGCGACTTTCTACCAGTACTTCCCCGACGTGGAGGGCGCCGTCCTCGAAATCGCCGAGGAGGTCGCCAAGGAGGGCGCCGGACTGACCGAACTGGTCGCCGGGCGTTCCTGGGTCGGCAAGGCCGGCTGGGCCACCTCCGAGCAACTCGTCGAGGGATTCCTCGACTTCTGGCGGCACAACGACGCGATCCTCCGGGTGATCGACCTCGGCGCGGCCGAGGGGGACAAGCGGTTCTACAAGATCCGTATGAAGATCCTCAACTCGGTCACCAACTCCCTCACGGAGTCCGTGAAGGAGCTTCAGAGCAAGGGCAAGGTCGACAAGGACGTCAGTCCGGCGGCGATGGCCGGCTCCCTGGTGGCGATGCTGGCCGCGGTAGCCTCGCACCAGAAGGGTTTCACCACCTGGGGGGTGAAGCAGGCCGAACTGCGGCCCAACCTCGCCCTGCTGGTCCACCTCGGCATCACCGGCAGGAAGCCGACGAAGTAGCCCGCGCCGGAGGCCCGCCGGCCCCGGCCCCCCCTCCCCGCCGGGCGGGCGCCCGCCCACCCGGACACCCCACGTCCTGTCTCACCGACGGCGGACCACTCACGCGCTCCCGCGGGTGGTCCGCCGTCGGCGTTCCCGGACGGGGCCCCGCCCGACGGCCCGGGCCGACGTCAAGGCGGGCCGCCGCACGTCGAACCTGTCGTTCGGGGCACGCGGACCGCTTCAGTTCGAGGTGCCGTACGGGCACTCGTTGATCGCCAAGTACGCGATGGCCGCCCGCCGCCACATGCACGCGTACGGCACGACACTGGAGCAGCTCGCCGAGGTGGCGGTGACGGCGCGGGCGAACGCGGCGGCGAACCCGGAGGCGATGTTCCGGGACCCGATCACGGTCGACGACGTCCTCAACGGCCCGGTGATCGCGGACCCGTTCACCAAGCTGCACTGCTGCATCCGCGGCGACGGGAGGTGGGCGGTGCTGCTGGCCGCCGAGGAGTACGTCCCCGACACCGCGAAGGAGCCCGTCCGGATCCTGGGGCCCGGGGAGCACGTCTCGCACGCCGCGATGTCCGAGTGGGAGGACTTCACGGTCTCCCCCGCCGCCGTCTCCGACCGCCTCGCCTTCGAACGGGCCGGGGTGCGGCCCGCCGACATCGACCTGGCCGAGATCTACGACGCCTTCACGCACATGACGCTGGTGACGCTGGAGGACCTGGGCTTCCGCGCGAAGGGCGAGGGCGGGGCGTTCGTGGAGAAGGGCCGCACCGGGCTGCTCGGCGAGCTCCCGGTGAACACGGACGGCGGCGGCCTGTCCGCCTGCCACCCCGGGATGCGCGGGCTGTTCCTGCTGGTGAAGGCGGTGCGGCAACTGCGCGCGAGGCCGGTGAGCGCCAGGTGTTCAAGGCCGGGGGGCGCCTCCCGGAGCTGGCGGCGGCCTCCGGGAGCGGGCGGCTGGTTCTGCTCGTCGGGGACGGTGGTGCTGGGGCGGGGGTGACGGGGTCCGGCCCCGTGCGTCCCTGCGGACGGAGCCCTGTGCGGTCCAATGGCCTCCATGAGCGACCACACACCGCACCGCTTCCGCGACCTCCTGCACGCCCAGCGCGTCTGGGACACCGAGCTGCCGTCCTTCGATCCGGAGTCGGCCCCGCCCGTCCCGGTCCCCCTCTTCCACGCCTGGTTCGCCGAGGCCGTCGCGGCGGGGCAGCCGGAGCCGCACGCGATGAGCCTCGCCACCGCCGACACCGAGGGCCTCCCCGACGTACGCACGCTGCTCCTCCACGACGCCGACGAGCGCGGCTTCCACTTCGCCACCCACGCCACCAGCGCCAAAGGCCACCAGCTCGCCGCCCGCCCGCACGCCGCGCTCGGCTTCTACTGGCCCGCGCAGGGCCGACAGGTACGGGTCCGGGGCCCGGTCGTCCGCTGCACGCCCGCCGAGAGCCACGCCGACCTGCACGCCCGCTCCACCGGGGCGCTCGCCGCCGCGCTGACCGGGACCCAGAGCGAGGCCGTCGGCTCGGTGGCGGAGCTGCACCGGGCGGCGGACGCGGCCTGGGAGCGGGCCCGGGCCGAACCGGACACGGAGGCCCCGGCCTGGACCCGGTACGTGGTCGAGCCGGCCGAGGCCGAGTTCTTCCAGGGTGACGCCCGGCGACGCCACATCCGGCTGCGCTACCGGCGCCGGGAGAGCGGCCCGGCGAACGACGGCTGGACGCGCGAGCTGCTCTGGCCCTGACCGGCCCGGACAGCGACCGGCCCAGACGGCACTTTTACCCGGTTCTCACCGTAAGGGGGCACTATGGGAGTCAGGTGAGAGGTGAGCTGTTGGGAGGCACCGATGCCACGAGCCCGTTCGCGTTACGCCCCCGACCGGGGTCTGACCGGTCGCATGGTGACCACCATGTTCCTGATCGGCCTGCTCTACGTCGTCTTCGTGGGCGTGCTCCTCGCGGCCCTGCAAGGCTCCTGGCCGATCATCCTGGTCATCACGGGCGGCCTGTTCATCGCCCAGTTCTGGTTCAGCGACCGCATCGCCGCGTACGGCATGGGGGCCCGCGAGGTCACCCCCGAGCAGGCCCCCGAGCTGCACGGCACCATCGACCGCATCTGCGCGCTGGCCGACATGCCCAAGCCGAAGGTGGCCATCGCGGAGAGCGACGTGCCGAACGCGTTCGCCACCGGCCGGAGCGAGAAGACGGCCCTTGTCTGCGCCACGACGGGCCTGCTGCGCCGGCTGGAGCCGCAGGAGCTGGAGGGGGTCCTCGCCCACGAGATGTCGCACGTCGCGCACCGGGACGTCGCCGTCATGACGATCGCCTCGTTCCTCGGGGTGCTGGCGGGCATCATCACCCGTATCGCCCTGTGGGGCGGCTTCGCCCGCAGCAGGCCGGGCAACGACCCGGCGGGCATCCTCCTGCTGCTGATCCCGCTGATCAGCGCCGTCGTGTACGCGATCAGCTTCCTGCTGACCCGGCTGCTCTCGCGCTACCGCGAGCTGTCCGCCGACCGGGCCGCCGCCCTGCTCACCGGCCGGCCCTCCTCGCTCGCCTCCGCCCTGACGAAGATCAGCGGGCAGATGGCCCGCATTCCCACGGAGGACCTGCGGAAGGCGGAGCCGTACAACGCGTTCTACTTCGTCCCGGCGTTCTCCTCGAAGGAGAGCCTGGGCCGGCTGTTCTCCTCCCACCCGACGCTGGAACAGCGCCTGGACCAGCTGTCCCGCATCTCCACCGACCTGTCCCGTTGAGCGACGTCAAGGAGTGACGACCGTGGGCCTGCTCGACGTGATCCTCGGCCGGAGCAAACCCGTCCGCCCCGACCTCGACCAGCTCTTCGCCGTCCCCTCGGCCACTCTCACCCTCCAGGCCGCCACCGGCCTCGCCCCGACCGGCCTGGGCTCGGTCTGCTTCGCGGGAGTGGAGGGCGGCGGTTTCTCACGCCTCCAGGAGGACGTACGGGAGCTGCTGGACGCGGACACGGAGCGCGGCGGCATTCCGGTGGAGTTCAGCCGGGACGCGTACGGCTACACCTGGCTGCTGGCCAGCCACCCGGCGGACGACTCGGCCGCCCTGGTCAACGACCTGCACGCGGTCAACACACTGCTCCAGGACGGCGGCTTCGGCCCGCACCTGCTCTGCTCGCTGATCAGCTTCCGGGACGCGGAGGGGCGTGCGCTGGCGTTGGTGTACCTCTACAAGCGCGGCACGTTCTACCCGTTCGCCCCGCTGCCCGGCGGTGCCGAGAAGCGGGACAACCAGCTGGAGCTCCAGGTCAGGGGCGCACTCGGCGACGACCTCCGGGTGGAGAAGGACCTGTCCCGGTGGTTCCCGGTGTGGGGTGCGCCGGGGCTGTGATCAGCCGCTGACGGTGGTGGCGTGGTCCAGGAACGCGGTCCAGGCGGCCGGGGCCACGGCGAAGGTGGGCCCGTCGGTGACCTTGGAGTCGCGGACGTGGACGGTGTGGGGGCAGGTGGCGACCTCCACGCAGGCTTCGCCCTCGTTGTTGCTGTAGCTGGACTTGTGCCAGTCGTAGGCGACTTCGATGCAGGCCCCGCCCTCGTTGTTGCTGTAGCTGGACTTGAACCAGGTCAGTCCGGGTCCGTGGCTCACAGTTGTCTCACCTTCGTCTCGATGATCTCCGCCGACTTCCAGGGGTTGAGCGCCTGGGCCCGCAGAATGCCGAAGAGGTCGAGCTGGTCGCTCACCTGCTCCGGCTTCGAGATCAACCTATCGCCGCCCTGCCCCTCCGCGAACAGCAGATTGCGGCCTTCCGCCGTGGACATCAACTGCATGGGCCCGTTCAACCCGGCATGTGTGTGCTGGTCCGACGGCATCACCTGCACCGTCAGGTGGTTGAATCGCTCGATGCAGTCCAGCAGGTGACGCAACTGCTCCTTCAGCACCTCCGGTCCGCCCAGCGTCCGGTCCAGAACCGACTCCTCGATGACGTACCCGATACGCGGCGGCGGCTTCCGGGTCAGCACCGCCTGCCGTTCCAGCCGCGCTTCGACATGCCGGACGATCTCGGCCTCCGAGTACGCCGGTACGCGTGACCGGTACAGCGCGTTCGCGTACGCCTCGGTCTGGAGCAGGCCCGGGATCAGCATCGTCTCGTACGCGCTGATGACCCGCGCGAGCCGTTCCAGCCGCGCCCAGTCCAGGAACTTCGGCGGGTACTTCTCCTCGTCCACCAGCTCGCAGCACGCCTCCAACGCCCCGCCCGCCGCGAACGCCCGCTCCGCGTCCATCAGCAGGTCGCGCGAGGGGATGCGTTCCGCCCGCTCGACCGCGCCCATCAGCGACTCCGAGATCAGCAGTTGATCCGCCGCCGCCTTCTGCGTGAGCCCGGCCCGTGCCCGGTGGATACGGATCAGCTCCCCCACGAGCCGCCGTCCGTGCGTCAGTTCACCACTGACCCCCACAGCCATCACCGCCCTCCCCACATCACGTCGATGTGGACCGTGTCCTGCTGGTCACGCTACGCAGTCGGCGGAATGCTCGTAGCCATGACGAGCAAGAAGCACCCCGAATGGGTACCCGGCACCGGGCACCGACTGCACCTCTCCGGTATCCACTTCGACGCCATCCGGCTCCGGGGCGTCCGGGGCGAGGCCGTGCTCCAGCATCTGGCCACCCTGACGGAGGGCGAACCGGGCCCGGTCGTGCGGGAGATGGCGGGGGCCCGGTGGACGTACTTCCTGATCCCGCCGGGGTCGAGCGACGGGTACGACTGGCCGCCGGGCGCGAAGTGCTTCGGGCCGGCCGCGCGCGATCAGTGGGTGGGCATCCCCGCCCCGGACGGCAACACGTATCCGCTGAGCTGGCGGTGCGGGGCACCGGAGGAGGACGAGTTCGTGGACGCGGAGCTGCTGCACGGGCTGGTGATGGCCCAGTTGGCCCCGGCGGCGGCGACGGAGGAGTGAGCACCGGGCCGGGCGGGGGCTCACGGGCTCACGGGCTCACGGGCTCAGCATGATGCCGTGACGTGCGGGCCCCAGGCTCGCCCGGTAGCGGCGGACGCCCCAGCTGCGGTGTTCCAGCTCGGCGGCGACCAGCACCTCCGCCGTGTTCACCGCACCGGGGACCAGCTCCACCAGGGCGGCCACCGGGTGGTCGCCGACCAGCGGCAGGCGGCGCAGGCTGCGGAACTCCCACTGCGGGTCCGGCTGGGACGCCCCGTGGCCGCGCACGATCCACTCCTCCCGGCCGGGGCCCGCGTCCGGCTGCCGCTCGACGCCCACGTCCACGATGCCAGTGCTGACCGTGAAGCTGAGGCCGGTGCCGGGGCCGGCCGCCGCCGGGCGGGTACGTTCGCCCGGGTCGATGAGCCGGGCCACCGGCCGTACGGCGGGGTCCGGAGTGGTGAGGGAGACCGCCAGGGAGGCGTGCCGGAAGACACCCGGTGACTGCGGGGTCTCCGGACGGAAGGAGCACACCAGCAGCAGGTGGCGGTAGTCCCGCCCGGGCGTGCCGCGGACCTGGGTGAGCCAGTCGGCGGGGGCGCCCGGGTGGTCGGCGGGCAGCAGGTCCCAGCCGAAGGTGAGCCGGCCGCGAAGCGGCGCGTCGTCGCCCGGGGAGCCGAGCGTGCGCTCCGGCACGAGGGCGACATCGTGCAGCCGGACCTCGGTCATGTGCTGGCTCCCTTGCTCCGGCCCAGTAGAAAGGTGAACGCTCCCCAGTCACGGTATGCGGGGTACCTGGCCCGGGTGGCGGTCTGTGCCGCGCGGAACGCGCGCTCAAGATCCTCTCCCGATGCGGCCCGCACGTGCAGGCGATGGTAGAAGTACGCGGCCGGTTCTGGGCGTACGGCCCACAGGCAGCCCACGACGCCCTGCACACCGGCGGTGAGCAGGGCGGCCGGGACGCCGCGCACGTTGTCCGCCCGGTCGAAGCGGCCCAGCGCCGATTCGCAGGCGGCGAGCGTGACCAGGCGGACGCCGCTCAGGTCGAGTTCGAGGAAGTCGTGGGCGAAGACCCGGCCGTCGTCGTCATCGTCCGGGGTGAGGTAGAGGCAGTGCAGCCAGGGGGCGTCCTGGTCCAGCGTGCCGTGGACGGCGAGGTGGACCACGTCGGCCGTGGCGAGTTCGGCGAGCAGTCCGGCCCGAGTGGCGGCCGGACCGGTCACCGCGTCCGCGCCGACCGCTGTGGCAACGGCCCGGGCGTGCTCCTCCAGCGCGGGTTCGGCGGGCAGGCCGTAAGGGACGCCGCCGGCGGCCGAGGCCAGGACGGCGGTGCGGCGGGGGCGTACGGGGGCGTCGGCGGGGAGGAGCGCTTCGAGACCGGCGATGGTGGTGACGGTCCAGTCGTCGGCGATCGGGCGGCCCCCGGCGGTGCAGAGCGCGACCGGCAGGTAGTGCAGTGCGCCGTGCGGCCAGAGCAGGAGCCGGTCCTTGCCCCGGGCGCGCCACACGGCCCACCGGTCGCCCGCGACGAGCGGGAGTTCGTGTCCCGTGAGCAGGCGGCGGCCCTCCGGTGTCACGTCGCCGAAGAGCGGGTCGCGTTCGACCTCCGTGCGGACCGCCTCGACCAGGTCGGCGACGGGGTGCCGGTCGGCGTAGGCCGCGGCCCGTTCCGGCCCGCCGTCGGCGGGGTCGCCGAGCTGCACGATCATCGCGCTGTCCTCGCGGGTGACGGCGAGCAGGACGGCCGCACCGTTCACGGCGGTGGGCAGGAACCAGGTGAGCAGGACCGTGCGGTCGTCCAGCAGCTCCGCCGTACGCGCCCACAGGTGCGCGTCGTCCACGAACGCCGCCGAGCGGCTGCGCAGTTCGTCGTCGATGAACGAGGAGATGCGCCGACGCAGGTTACGGGCGAACTCCTCGCGTTCGTCGCCGCCCCGGGCGGCCCCGCCGCCCGCGCTGCCCTCGCCGCCTCCGCCGCTCTCATGGTCCTCGGCGCCTTCGCCTCCGGGGCGGTCCTCGGCGTCCAGCGCGCCGAGCAGGTTCGCCGTCGCGCCGCCGGGGGCGGTGGGGCTCTCCAGGGCGCGGAGTTTCTCGACGTAGTTCGCGATGTGCGGGGGTGGGGTGACCGGGCCGTCGATCCGGCGCCACGCGCCCGCCTCCGGGCCCTTGCCCGCCTGGTGGAGGCCGAGCATCAGGGCCACCGGCAGGGTCTCGGTCTCGACGGTGAGCTGCCATACGGCGGCGTGGACGAGGTCGCGCAGCACCTCGCCGAGCGCCGGGGCCCCGCTGGTGTCGAAGTTGGGGACGTCCACGATGATCGCGTACACGGCGTTCCTGAGGGCGTCGCCGCGCAGCAGCGGTATCTCCCGGAGGACGGGCAGCAAGCACGCCTGGGCCAGGTCCTGCTGGCCCAGGGAGGCGTAGGACAGAGCTGCGTACGTGGAGTGGCCCCACGGGAAGGGGACCGCGTCGGAGACCGGCTCGCCCTGCTCCACGGCCAGGCGGTACAGGTCCGCCGTCAGCAGTCTGACCGCCGCGCTGTCGCCCGGTCCCGCCTGCCGCAGGAGGCCGGCGCCCAGCGCGGGCTGCCGTCGGCCGCGGGCGTGGGCGGCGGCGTGCAGCAGCGCGGCGGACCGCCGGGCCGCCGGCCAGGACGCCGGAAAGGACCGCGGGAGGGGGCCGCCTGGGGCCGGGCAGCCGGTGGGGTCGTCGGGGAGTGCGTGCAGCCGGGCCTCCGTCAGCTGCCGGCGGTGCGCGGGGCCCCGGAGGAGGGAGAAGCTGTCGGCCCAGTCCAGTGCGGCACGGAGCAGCGGCCGGTCGGCGCGTTCCCGGGCGAGGCTGACGCCCTGGTCGACGGTGCGGGCGGCGACGGCACCGCCGTACGCGGCGAGGAAGGCCCCCGCGTCCGAGCCGAACACGTTCTCGCGTACGGCGTCGACGAGCGTGTCCGGCACGTCGGCCACCGACCGGAGCAGGAAGAGCAGCAGGTCCGGCGGAGCGGCCCCGGGCGCCTCGTACAGCGCGGCGAACGCGGCCCGCGCGGTCTCCTGGTCCACGCCTCCGTCCTCCCCGAGCACCTGGGCCAGCGCGGCCAGGACCGCCGGGCGCAGCGCGCTGCCCGGTCCGCGCTCCCGGTCGTCCGACTCGGCCGCCCTCAGCAGCAGTCGGCCCGCCTCCGCCCGCAGCCGCGAGTCGAACCGCAACGGCCGCTCCCCGCCGGGCCACGGCCGGTGCGGCGGAGAGCGGTACACGCCGGCGGCGAGCTGGGCGGCCCGCACGGTCCACGCCTCACCGGCGTACCCGTCGCCGCCCCGGTCCTCCGGCCCCCGCACCGCCAGCCGCAGCCTGGCGGCCGCCAGGAGGGCCGCCGCCAGGTCCGGGGAGCCCTCCAGCTCCGCGACGAGGCGGCCCGCCACCGCGTCGGCCTCCTCGAACACCGAGCGATCGCACCGCTGCGCCAGAACCGGCGCCGCGCTCTCGACCGTACGCAGCACCGCCTGCCGCCAGGTGGACTCCGCACCGCACTCCTCGGCGACCTCGGCCACCAGCCGCCAGTAGTGGTGGAGGACGTCGGCGGGCGCGTCCCGGCTCCGGGACGCCTCGGCGGTCAGCGCGTTCAGCATCGCCTCGGCGGTCAGTCCGCGCGCTTCCTCCAGCTCCCGCTCCAGTCCGCGCCGCGTCCGTTCCATGCCCCGGGCCCGCAGCTTGGCCGTGTCGAGGGACAGCACCCGGTCCCCGACATGGAGCGCCAGCTCCAGCAGGACGGACACCGGGTCGAGGACGTAGGTGACGGTGGGCGGACCGGCCTCCGCGTGGCCGGGCGGTCCGAACCGCACCCGGCCGGCGCAGACCATCCCCCGCCGCGTCTCGTCGGTCAGCACGCCGGCCATGTCGCCCGCGGCCGGCAGCACATGGGACACCACCAGGACGAGCGATCCGGCGCCGGCCGCCGTCTCCATCCAGCCGGCCGGCAGGTCCAGGCCGAGGTCGTACGCCAACTCCAGGCCGCCGGGGCCGAAGACGGCGAAGACGCCCGCCGCGTCCCGGTGGACGCACCACCGTGCGTCGACGGGGTCCGCGAACGGCAGTCCGTCCAGCGAGGTGAGCACGGCCAGCCCGCGCGCGCGGGCCCGGGTGAACAGGCTTCCGCCGGGACCGGCACCGGTGAACGGGCTGAGCCCCGCCTGCCCGACCGCCAGTCCGGCGTGCCGGACTCCGTCCACCTCCGCCAGGAACGCCCAGCCCGTGACATCCCCCGACCGTCGCACGCCGCTGCCCCCTCGCACCCGCGGATCATGGTCCCGGCGTCACCCTTCCACAGGCGGCGCACGCGGGCGGGCCGTTTCCCGGCGGAACCCGGCCGCCCGGCCCCTCCCGACGTCGCGGAATCCGGCGGCCCGGCCGCCTCCCGGGCTTCGCGGAGCCGGGGCCGGGGCCGGGGCCGGAAGGCCGGTGCGGAACCCGTCAGCCCCGGGGCCGGAAGACCGCCACGGCCTCGCCGCCGTTCTCCTCCGCGCCCCGGAACGTGCAGGCGATGCCCGTACCGCGTTCGAACCAGCCCTTCTTGTCCTTGTGCCGCCAGCTGTCCAGCCACCACAGGCCGAGACCTGTGCACAGGACGGCGAGCCATTCCGCACCGCTGAGCCGGATCGTCTGCATCGGGCCTCCGCTCGTCGCAATCTGACGATACGTCAATTCACCGGACACCCGCGCCCCGCGCAAGAGGCGCGCACGAGAGCCCAGGAACCGCGCGGCACCGGGAGCGCCCCGCCGCCGCACCGCGCCGCACCGCCGCACCCCGCCCCGTGATCAATTCGCAATCGATTTCCCTCTTGACCGAGACCCATCAACAGAGCGGGCGATTACGCTCCGAACCATGCCCAACAGCCCGTCCCCGTCCTCCGCCGGCAGTCACGTCGCCGCCCTCACCGACCGTACGGACGACCGTCCCGTCTACGTCATCGGCGGCGGGCCGGGAGGTCTCGCCGCCGCCGCCGCGCTGCGCGCCAGGGGCGTCCGGGCAGTGGTCCTGGAGAAGTCGGACCGGGTCGGCTCCTCCTGGCGCGGCCACTACGACCGGCTGCGCCTGCACACCACCCGCCGCTGGTCGGCGCTGCCGGGGCTGAAAATGCCGCGCGGGTTCGGGCGCTGGGTGGGCCGGGACGACATGGTGCGGTATCTGGAGAAGTACACCGAGCACCACGAGCTGGAAGTGGTGACGGGCGTCGAGGTGACCAGGATCGACCCGGCCCCCGACGGCTCCGGTGACTGGCAGCTCACGGCGACGGGTGGACGGGTCCTGCGGGGCCGCGCGGTCGTCGTCGCCACCGGCTTCAACCACACCCCGCACGTCCCCCGTTGGCCCGGGAGCGAGACGTTCACGGGCGAGCTGCTGCACGCGGCGGGGTACCGCAACCCGGCCCCGTACGCGGACCGGGACGTCCTGGTCGTCGGCATCGGCAACACGGGCGCGGAGATCGCGGCGGACCTCGCCGAGGGCGGGGCCTCCCGGGTCCGGATCGCGGTGCGCAACGCCCCGCACATCGTGCGCCGCTCGACGGCGGGCGTGCCCGCGCAGGCGGCGGGCATACTGATACGCCGCGTACCGGTGTGGCTCGCCGACCGGGCGGGCCGCCTGCTGAGCCGCGTCGCCACTCCCGACCTCAGCGGCCAGGGCCTCGCCCGGCCCACGACGGGCCTGTACACCCGCATGAAGGACGGCGCGACGCCGGTCCAGGACGTCGGCCTGACAGACTCGGTGAAGAAGGGCCGGGTCGTCCCCGTGGCGACGGTCGCCTCCTTCGACCGGGACACGGTGGTCCTGGCCGACGGCACCCGCATCACCCCGGACGCCGTCATCGCGGCCACCGGCTACGACCGTGCCCTGGAGCCCCTGCTCGGCCATCTGGACGTCCTGGACGCCCGGGGCCGCCCGGTCGCCCACGGCGGCCGGTCGCCAAAGGGCGCCCCGGGCCTCTACTTCACCGGCTTCACCAACCCGATCAGCGGGATGCTGCGCGAACTGGCCCTGGACGCCGAGAAGATCGCCAGGACGGTCGCGCGGACCGGCGCCGGCCTCCCGGCGCGGGGCCGGGGCTGAACGGCCCCGACCGGCTCCGGCGACCCCGCTCACAGGGGGGCCGGGCGGCGGACGGGGCGGGCGGGACCGGTGCGGGTGTCACCCGCGCGCGGTCGCGACGGTGAGACCCGCCATCCGGTCCAGACTGCGGGAGGTGGCCTCATCGGCCGGTGTCATCACGGTCATCCGGTGCCCCGTCTCGGGAACACCGGTGGAGACGAAGTTCAGCCGGAGCTGCCCGACCAGAGGGCTGTCGAGGCGTTTCGTCTCGTACCGCTGCGGCAGCACGTCGTGACGGGCCCACAGCCGGGCGAACTCCTTCGACCGTTCCCGGAGGTCGTCCACGATCCCGGCGGCGGCCGGAGTGCCGATGTCGGCGCCGACCTCGGCGTGCAGCCTCGCGACCATCCGGGCGGCGACCAGGTCACTGTCGACGTAGCGGCTGCGCCAGTCGGGGTCGGTGAAGAACTGCACCGCGCAGTTGCGTTCGCCGGGCGGGATGAGGTCCATGTCGGTGAACAGGAACCGGTAGGCGCGGTTGTAGGCCACCACATCGAACAGCGGGGTCTGGAGGCACGCGGGGAACGGGTCCAGCTTGTCCAGCACCGGCTGGAACGCCGCGGCGAGCCCGGGATCGCACTCGGCGGTCTCGGGATCCGGCGTACTCGGCCCCCCGGCGAGCCGGTACAGGTGCCGCCTCTCGGTGTCGTCCAGTTGCAGGGCCCGGGCGACCGCCTGAAGGACCTGGGTGCTGACGTTGATGGGCCGTCCCTGTTCGAGCCAGGTGTACCAGGTGACGCCGACCCCCGCGAGGACGGCGACCTCTTCGCGCCGCAGTCCGGGTGTCCGCCGTCGCCCCGTGGACGGGAGACCTGCCTGCTGCGGGGTCACCCGTTCGCGCCGACTGCGGAGGAAGTCGCCGACCTCGCGCCGGATCGCGGCGGGCCTGGCCTCGGTCATCTGCGTCCTTCCGTACGGAGACCTCGTATCCGGGTGCTGTCAGTACCCCCATAAACAGGCTCCTGGTTCCAGGATAAGCGGCGTCCCATGATCGGCGGCATGACCACTCCTTCCGCTCCGCACGACAGCCCTTCCTCCCCTGCACGCGAACCCGGCGGTGGCGGCCGCGCCGCGCCGCCGCCACCGCGCCTGTCCACGCCTCCGGCTCCGGGCCTGTCCACGCCTCCGGCTCCGGCTCCGGGCCTCGGGACGGGCCGGCTCCTGACGACCCTGTCGGCGCTGCTGCTGTCGGTGGTCAGCTTCGCGGCGGCGGGCATCGCCGTCCCGGACATCGGCGCTTCTCTGGGGGCCACGGCCGCCGAGCAGTCGTTGGTGGTGTCGGTGTACGCGTTGGGGTTCGCCATTCCGATGGTCCTCGGGGGCAGGCTCGGGGATCTGTACGGGCGGCGCCGGCTCTTCCTGCTCGGCATGGCCGGGTTCACCCTGTTCTCGCTGGTCGCGACCCTGGCTCCGAGCATCACCGTGCTGATCGCGGCGCGAGCCCTCACCGGGATCTCCGCGGCGGCCATGGTCCCCCAGGTGCTGGCGACGATCACGGCGTCCACCCAGGGGGCCGAACGCGCCCGTGCCGTCGCGCTGTTCGGTGCGACCGCGGGCGGGGCCACGGCGGTCGGCCAGGTCCTCGGCGGCGTGCTGCTGTCCGTCCCCCTGCTCGGTGCTCCCTGGCGCATGATCTTCGCGATGAGCGTACTCATGGGCGCGATCGCGTTCGCCGCGGCCCTGCGCTGGCTGCCCGACACCGGTGCGCCCGGCCACCGGTCGCTCGACCTGACCGGGACGGCGCTGCTCGGGCTCGCCCTGCTGGCGCTCATGATCCCGATCTCCCTGGGCGGCGCCCTGGGCTGGCCGGTCTGGTGCTGGGTGATGCTGGGGGCGGCGCCGGTGCTGTTCGCGGCCTTCTGGCAGTGGCAGTTGCGGCTGCACCGGGGCGACCGCGTTCCGCTCGTCCCGCCGCCCCTGTTCCGGCTCGGCTCCTACCGGATCGGGCTGGTGATGGCGTTGGTGCTCCAGTCCGCGTTCGGCGGGTTCACGTTCCTCTACGCCATCTCCACGCAGACGGGGCTCGGATGGTCCCCCATGCACGCGGCCCTCGTCCTGCTGCCGTTCTCCCTGTGCTTCCTGACCGTGTCGATCTGGTCGGGGAAGCTCGCGCCCCGTTTCGGGTTCCGCAGGCTCCTCACCATCGGCGGACTCGTCCAGGCCGCGCTTCTGGGCGCCACAGCCACCTCCGTGTTCCTCCAGGGCGCCGGTCTGAACTCGTGGACGTTCGCCGCCCTCCTCGTCGGCGTCGGCGTCGGTCAGGCCCTCATGTTCGGGCCGCTCGTCGGCGCGATGATCGCCGAGGTGCCGCCGGCCTCGGCGGGAGCGGCGTCCGGTGTGCTGCAAACCACACAGCAGGCCGCGATGGGCCTCGGCGTCGCCGTCGCGGGTGGACTGCTCGGTGCGGCCCTGGCCGGTTCCACAGCCCCGACGGGCCAGGCGTACACGAGCGCGCTGGCGATCTGCATGCTCGTCCAGGCCGCCTTCGCCGTCGCGTTCGCCCTGTGCGCACTCGCCCTGCCCCGGCGCTGACGGCGCCGGGCCGCCGCCGGGGCCCGGCGCGCGTGCCGGGTCCTTCGCCGTTCCGGGCGGGCCCGCGCCCGCCGGGCCGGCGAAGGCGCCGCGCCCACGTCGTCACGCACCGCCCGGACCGTGCCCGGACCGGCTCGCGGGGGCGTGGGCCGTGGGGCGGACGGCGTCGGGCCCGGTCGGCTCCGGACCGGCGCCGGACGCCCCGGTCATCAGCCTTCCCTCCCGGGCGTGGTGACGGCGTCGGGCGCGAACTTCCGGCGCCAGGCGAGAGCCACGTAGACGAGGCCGATCAGGACGGGGACCTCGATGAGCGGGCCGACGACACCGGACAGGGCCTGGCCGGAGGTGACGCCGAAGGTGGCGATGGCGACGGCGATGGCGAGTTCGAAGTTGTTGCCCGCCGCGGTGAAGGCGAGCGTCGTGGTGCGGTCGTAGGCGAGCCCGAGGCCCTTGCCGAGGAGGAAGGTCCCGAAGAACATGATCGCGAAGTAGACCAGCAGGGGCAGGGCGATCCGCACGACGTCGAGCGGCTGCGAGGTGATCGTCTTCCCCTGGAGGGCGAAGAGGACGATGATCGTGAACAGCAGGCCGTACAGCGCCCAGGGGCCGATCTTCGGCAGGAAGCGCTGCTCGTAGGAGTCGCGGCCCATCCGCTTCTCGCCGAGACGGCGGGTGAGGAAGCCGGCGAGCAGCGGCACGCCGAGGAAGATGACGACGTTCAGGGCGATGTGCCACACGGACACGTCCAGGCCCTGGCCGTCTCCGAGGTTCATCCACCGGGGCAGCAGGTCGAGGTAGAACCAGCCCAGCAGCCCGAACGCCAGCACTTGGAAGACCGAGTTCAGGGCGACGAGGACGGCCGCGGCCTCCCGGTCGCCGCAGGCGAGGTCGTTCCAGATGATGACCATGGCGATGCAGCGGGCGAGGCCGACGATGATCAGGCCGGTGCGGTACTCGGGCAGGTCCGGCAGGAAGATCCAGGCCAGGGCGAACATGACCGCGGGGCCCGCGATCCAGTTGATGACCAGGGAGGAGACCAGCAGCTTGCGGTCTCCCGTGACCGTGTCGAGCCGGTCGTAGCGGACCTTGGCCAGCACCGGGTACATCATGACCAGCAGGCCGAGCGCGATCGGCAGGGAGATCCCGCCGATCTCGATCTTCGCCAGGGCGTCGTTCATCCCGGGGACGAGGCGCCCCAGGCCCAGGCCCACGGCCATGGCGAGCAGAATCCACACCGCGAGGTAGCGGTCGAGGGTGGAGAGCTTCCTGACGATCGAGCCGTCCCCGCCCGGGGCGGCGTCCGGGGCGGCGGCGGTGGCGGGTTCGGTGGAGGTCACGGGCAGGCCCTCTTGTTCTCGGCGGCGGAACGCGCGGCCCCGGCCAGCGCGGCGAACTGCTCGGAGAGTCCGGCCAGGACCTCCGGGCACAGCCTGTAGTAGGTGAAGCGGCCGCACGGCTCGGTCTCCACCAGTCCGGCCTCGCGCAGCACCTTCAGGTGGTTGGACAGATTCGTCTGCTTGGCTCCGGTCTCCTCGACCAGGTGCGTCGTGCAGAGCGTCTCGCGGGCGAGCAGGGTCACGATCCGGAGGCGGAGCGGATCACCCAGCACCCGGATCACATCAGGATCGACTGAAGTCAGCATGCGCTGATACTGTCACATCACCACTCGCTGATACCAGCGGGGGCTGAAGTCAGTGGCGGAGCCGTGTTCCGCCGTACGACGGGAGACAACGATCACCATGGCCGAGTCCTCGGGCAAGCCGTCCGTCCTGTTCGTCTGCGTCCACAACGCCGGCCGGTCCCAGATGGCCGCGGCCTGGCTGACCCACCTGGCCGGGGACCGCGTCGAGGTCCGCTCCGCGGGGTCGGCCCCGGGCGACGCCGTCAACCCGGCCGCCGTCGAGGCGATGGCCGAGGTGGGCATCGACATCTCCGCCGAGACGCCGAAGGTGCTCACCGTGGACGCGGTCCGCTCGTCCGACGTCTGCATCACGATGGGCTGCGGCGACACCTGCCCCGTCTTCCCCGGCAAGCGCTATCTCGACTGGAAGCTGGAGGACCCGGCCGGCCGGGGAGTGGCCGCCGTCCGCCCGATCCGCGACGAGATCAGGACCCTCGTCGAGGGCCTGATCAAGGAGATCGCGCCGCGCCGGACCCCGTGAGCCCGGCACGGTCCACGCGCGAGACCCGAGGCCGCCCCCGTAACCCCTGACGGGACGGCCTCAGTCGAGCAGACGCCGCAGCACCAGGCTCTCGACATGGTCGTGCGTCCGCTCCCCGTGGCCGAAGGCGACGTAGTGCGCCGCCAGCCGCACCGACGCCACGAGGGACGGGGGCGGGACGGCCGTCATACGCCAGGCAGCGAGGGGGGAGTGACGGCCGTCACTCCCGGCCGATGTCACATCGTCCCGGACTCGTTCCGTCCTGTGTGTGCAGCCACTGACGACACCGGAGGAGCACACCATGAACGCCCGACTCAACGCCTTCACCAACCCGGTCGCGGGGAAGATCGTCAAGCACCTGATCGCGGCCGGGAAGGCCGTCGAGGACACGGCTCTGCCCGCCGTGACACAGGAGCTGGTGAAGATCCGCGCGAGCCAGATCAACGGCTGCGGCGGCTGTCTCGACATGCACACCAAGGAAGCCGCCGCGGCCGGTGAGACCTCGCTGCGCCTCAACCTGCTCGCCGCCTGGCGGGAGGCCACCTGCTTCACCGACGCCGAGCGCGCCGCACTGGAGCTGACGGAGCAGGGCACCCGCATCGCGGACGGTGCGGGCGGGGTCCCGGACGAGGTCTGGGCGAACGCCACCGAGCACTACGACGAGGAGCAGCTCATCGCCCTGGTCTCCCTGATCGCCCTGATCAACACCTTCAACCGGCTGAACGTCATCCTCCAGCAGCCGGCCGGCGGCTACCGGCCGGGGCAGCTCGCACACCTCTCCTGAGCGCCGCCCCGGCGGCCCGCGGCCCCGGCGCCCGGTGCGGGACAGCGCCGGGCGCGGGGCCCTCGGGGGCCCCGGGGCCCCCGCTTCGCCGGGCCCCTGCCCCCGAAGCCTTCCGAACCGGGTACACCGTGGGAACGGCTCTGCCTAGGGTGGCGGCATGGACGTGTTCGACGAGCTGTTGCGGGGCGTGCGGGGCAGGGGTGCGGTGTTCGGGCGCTCGGTGCTGTCCGCACCGTGGTCACTGCGGTTCTCGGAGGGGGCGTATCTGACCCTGTGCCTGCCGCTGCGCGGTGCGGGGTGGCTCGTGCCGGAGGGCGGCAACCCGCTGCGGGTGGAGGTCGGCGAGGGCGCGATCGTCCGGGGCCCGGCCCCGTTCCTCTTCACCGACGACCCGGCCGACGGTACGGGGGCGGGGCGGGTCGACGGCGTACGCGAGGTGCACTGGGACCGGCTCCGGGACAGCGGCGGCGCACCCGACGACGGGCCCGAATTCGACTGCCCCACCGTGCTGTTGGCCGCCACCTACGACGTGCAGGCGCAGGTGCCCCAGCGGCTCCTGCGGGCACTGCCGCCGGCCCTCGTGGTGCCCGACCAGCAGGACTGCGCGCCGATGCGCGACTACCTGGAGGCGCAGATCGGCCGCGGGCGGCCGGGCGACCAGATCGTGCTCGACCGGCTGCTCGACTGGATGCTGGTGTGCACGCTGCGGGACTGGTTCGACCGGCCCGAGGCCGACCGGCCGGGGTGGTACGGCGCGCTCGGCGACGACGTGGCGGGGCCGGCCCTGCGGGCGATGCACGCGGACCCGGCCCACCCCTGGACGACGGCGGAGCTGGCGAGCCGGGCGGGGGTGTCCCGGACGACCCTGGCGAAGCGGTTCACCGAGCTCGTCGGGGAGGGCCCGGTGGCCTACCTGACCGAGTGGCGGATGACCCTCGCGGCCGACCTGCTGACCCGCCCGGAGCTGACCGTGGCGGCCGTGGCCCGGCGCGTCGGTTACGCGGACGCGTTCGGCTTCAGCGCGGCCTTCAAACGGCTGCGCGGCGCGAGCCCGAGCGCGTTCCGGCGGGAGGCGGCGGCCGTCGGTGGGATGGAGGCGGCCGCCCCGGTGGGGTGAGCCGCCTCCCGCGCGGGCCGGGCCGGACCGGCCGCCCGTGCCCTCGGGGGACTCACCCCACCGGCCCGAGACGGACGCGCCCGGCGGCGCCGGCGGGGCGCGCCCGGCCTCCAGCGCCCCGGGCTCCAGGACTCCAGGCTCCAGGGCCCCGGGCTCCAGGACTCCAGGCTCCGGGCGCCCCGCAGACGTCGGCGGGGCGCCCGGAGTCCCAAGGTTCTTCCTCCCGGACGGAGCCCGCCCGCCTCCTCAACGGGCGAGCCCGTCCGGTCCCCGGCCTCAGCTCCAGGCGCCCTGCGCCGCCGCGTCCCTGACGAAGTCGGCGAAGTCCCGCGGCTCCCGGCCGAGCGCACGGCGCACCCCGTCCAGGACGGGCGCCTCACGGCTCGTGGTGATCGGCTTCAGCGCGTCGGTCCAGAGGCCGGCCTCCCAGTCCGTGAAGCCCTGGGCGGCGAGCCCGGCCCGGAAGCCGGCCGCGTCGACGGGGACGTACGAGGCGCGCTTGCCGGTCTCCTTCGCGATCTCGTCCAGGGCGTCGGCGATGCCGAGCGCGCGGGGGCCCGAGAGTCCGTACTCCTCGCCCGCGTGGCCGTCCTCGGTGAGCGCGGCGACGGCCACCGCCGCGATGTCGTCGGCGTCGACGAACGCGGCCTTCCCGTCCCCGGTGGGCAGGGCCAGTTCACCCCCGCGTACGCCGTCGAGGAAGACGCCCTCGCTGAAGTTCTGGGCGAACCAGCCGGGCCGCAGGATCGTCCAGGTCACCCCGGAGGCGCGTACGGCCCGCTCGCCCTCGCCGTGCGGCCCCCCGTCGTCGTAGCCGGGACCGAAGTAGCCGGGCTCGTCCGTACCCCGGGCCGAGAGCAGCACCAGCCGCCGGACCCCGCTCGCGACGGCCTGTTCGACGAACGCGGGCGTCGGGGACGGCGAGGCGTCGAGCGGGACGATGTAGACGGCGGCGGCCCCGTCCAGGGCGGCCGCCCAGGTGGTGGGATCCGCCCAGTCGAACGGGGTGTCGCCGGACCGCGAGGCCGCCCGGGTCTCCACTCCCAGCTCACGGAGCCGGGCCACCACCCGGCGGCCGGTCTTGCCGGTGCCGCCGGTCACGAGTACGGGTTCCAGCGCGGAGGTCGTGTCTGTCTGAGTCATGGCACCAGCCTCACGCGGCAGGGCTGCCGGCGCCCATGGCTCAGCGTCCGGGAGAGATGTCCGAACGTCCGGCGCGACCGGCACGCCCGGCGCGACGCCCGGCGACCGGCATTCGCTCCCGGCGGCCAGACGGCCCGGCCCGGCGGAACACGACCGAGGCCCGAATCCTGGGGATTCGGGCCTCGGTCGTGTTCTTCAGTAGCGGGGACAGGATTTGAACCTGCGACCTCTGGGTTATGAGCCCAGCGAGCTACCGAGCTGCTCCACCCCGCGTCGGTAAACACCACTCTACGCCACGGAATACCTCTCCGTGACCACAGGAGGGCCCGCCCCCGACCAGCGGGACCTCCACCGCGTGACGACGGCGCCCCCGCCCGCGACGACAGCACGCCCGGCCCGCACGGCAGGCCCGTACGACCGGCCGGCGCTCACGCGAGCGCGCCTTTGCCTGCACACCCATTCCTGACACAGCATCAGTTCGATAAAGTGACAGCGTGTCAGCTAACCGGCCGGCCCCGCCTGTTCATCGGGCGGGACATCGAGCAGGAGTGGGCGGAACGATGCTTGGATCGACTCACGGCACCCTCACCACCGGCTTCCGCGCCCGGGTGGTGGCCTGCGGCAAGGAGCCGCACGCCGCCGTCGTCAGCCTGCCGACGGCCTCGGACCGGGGCGGCCTCGACGTCAGCGGGCGACCGCTGCACCTGACCGTGCCCGATCTGGACCGCTTCTTCCGGCCCCGCTCGGTGGCCGTCGTCGGCGCGTCCGACGCCGAGGGCCGCCCCAACGCCGGCATCACCCGGCAGCTCATCGCCTGGGCGGAACGCGTCGGGGCCCGGCTGCACCCGGTACACCAGGCCCGGCCGACCGTGTTCGGCCGGGCCTGCTTCCCCTCGGTCGCCGAGGTTCCCGGGCCGGTCGACCTCGCGGTCCTGCTGGTCGCGGACCCGCTTCCGGTGATCGAGGAGCCGGGTGAGGCGAAGGTGCCCTTCGCCGTCACCTTCGCCTCCGGTTTCGCCGAGACCGGGGAGGCGGGTGCGGCGGCCCAGGACCGGCTTGCGGCTGGCCCCACCCGCGCCCTCGCCCTGACGAAGCAGCTGGTGAACGCCTCGCTGGACGGCGACCGGGCCACGGCGTTCGCGGCCGAGGCGGCGGCCCAGGAGATCAACATGGCCACGCGGGACGCCGGCGAGGGGGTGGCCTCGTTCGTCGAGCGCCGAACGCCGTCGTACCGGGGGCACTGAGGCCGTAGCTTCCGGCCGGCCGGCTCCGGAACGCCGGGCCGGTGCCGGTCCCCGGAACACCGACATGCCGTGCGGGGGTCATCCGGTGGTCGGCGGGTTGAACCGGGAGAGGGCCGGCTCCGACCAGCGCAGCGGGGAGGCGGCCGTGATCTCCCGTACGGCGTCGACCTGGAACTCCACGAGGCGCTCCGCCCCCGGCGTACGGGTCACCTCGTCCCCGTCCCACACCGTGCGGGCCGAGCCGGAGAGGTGCAAAGCCGTCCCGGTGTCCCAGCCGGGCAGCAGGATGCCTGCGGCCGGGTTCAGTTCGAGGTTGCCCAGGGTCAGGAACATGGCGTTGCCCTGGTAGTCCGGCCAGCGCAGCAGCCGGGGCGAGAGCACCTCGACGAAGCCCGGATTGCCTCCCCGGTGCGAGGCGTCGGCGTCGCCCCGGTCGGAGGCGGTGGCGACGAAGAAGGTGTCCGCGGCCCGCAGCGCCTCCTGCTGCGCGGGGTTCAGAGCGTCGCTGTCGGTGACCGTGCGCTGCTCCACCGCCTGCCCCCGGGGCGCGAGTTCACGGTGACGGCGTTGCTGGATGTACTTGGGGCAGTTGGAGACGACCTGGTCGAGATCGACGCGGAGCCGGCCCCCGTCGCGGACCGCCCGGCCGTTCATCCGCATCCGTCGGCGGGCGGCCGGGGAGATGGCGATCATGCCGATCCGGGCAGGACCGGACGGCCCACCGGAAGCGGGAGCAAAGGCGGAAGCAGCCCCCGCACCGGCCCTCGCCCCCGCCCCCGCACCGGCACCGGCACCGGCGAGCAGCCCCGCCAGCGGGTCTCCGGGCAGTGGCAGCGCGTCGACGAGCAGGGTCTGCGGCGCGGGGACGCTCAAGAACCCCGGGCGGCCCAGGAGCTGAGTCGCCCAGATCCGCCCCCGTTCGTCCGCGCCGCCCACCACCACGAAGGGCTGTTCGGCGAGGAAGTCCGCCGCCACCGCCGGGACCGCGTTCCGGATGACGGGCTCGGCGTGCGCCGCCTGCCGGGTGAGGCCCGCCCGCTTTTGCGCGGCGATCTCGCCTCGGTGGTAGCCGCTCATGGCCGCCCTTCCTCTCTGTCGTGTCCGGCCGGGGATCCGGGACGCCGGGTCTAGAAGAAGCCGCAGGTGGGGGCGCCGGCGGTCGGGGCGTCGGCCGGGTCGGCCCCGGTGGGCGCGTAGATCTCCAGACGAATGCCGTCCGGGTCGGTGAAGAAGATGCCGCCCGAGGCCCCGTTCTCGCCGTGCGGCACGACGCCGTCGTAGCTGAACCCGGCCCCCAGGCCGCGCAGGACCTCCTCCGTGGCCCGCACCTCCTCGATGGAGTCCACCTGGAAGGAGAGGTGGTGCAGACCGGGCAGGTCCGTGGTGAACGCGCCCCCGCTCTGCTCCCACAGGGTCACCTGGAGCTGGGAGCCCCGGCCCAGGAAGGCCCACCGCCGATCGGCGTCCTTGCCCTCGGCGAGGACCTCGAAGTCGAAGACCTCGCGGTAGAAGGCCAGCGAACGGGCCAGGTCGGTGACGTTGAGACCGACGTGTCCGGTCTGCAGGTTCTTGGCCTTGCTCATGATCGATCCCCATGTCCTCGGGCGGGGCCACGAGTCGATCCCGTAACCGCTCAACATGAGTTTGAAGGTTAGATACGAACCGCGTCAACCAGTGATCTTCATTTGGCTGGTTACCATCGACAGAGCGTCCGCCCTCGCCGCACGACGGAAGGAGCCCAGCCGTGCCGCACCCCTCCGGGACCGACCCCCGGCCGCTGACCGGCGAGCCACTCGCCCTCGACCTGCTCAACACCCGGTGGATCGACGGGAGCGGGCCACACGACCTGCTCGATTCCGTGGCCGGTCTGGCGGTCTGGCTGGACGGCGCCCCGGTACGCGAGCAGCTCGGGCCGGGCCCCGTCCCGGCCGCCGACCGCAGCACGCTGGACCGCCTGCTGCACGCCCGCGCGGCGCTCGACGCACTGGCCGCCCGTCAGGATCCAGCCACTCCCGACGGCGCTTTCCGGCTCAACGAGGTGCTCTCGCACGGGCGCATCCGGCGGACGCTGGGGCCCGACGGGGAGCCGGCGTCCGTCGTGGAGATGGACGACCCGTCCTGGGCGCCCGCCTGGTACGCGGCGGAGAACTGGCTGCGCCTGATCGCGGACCGGCCCGACCGCATCCGCCCCTGTGCGAACCACGCCTGCGTCCTGCACTTCTACGACGTCTCCAAGAACGGGACCCGCCGGTGGTGCTCCATGGCCGGCTGCGGCAACCGCGCGAAGGCCCGACGCCACCACGCCCGCCACTCCGGCGACTGAGCCCACGCGAAGTCACCCGGGGCCACACGGGACCGCACCCGCACCCGCACCCGCACCATCGGGCGCGGCGGAACCCTTCCCATCTGACGGACCGTCAGCTCTAATGGGCGGTGTGATGGGACACGCAGCCATGGCCGCCACCGCCGTCCGGTACCTCAGGTCCGTCGGCGCCCCCACGACAGCCGTGCCGGGGGCTCCGGCCGAGACGCTGCCCCGGCCGGAACTGAGAGCCGTCCGGGACGACGAACGGCCGCCCGTCGCCCCGGAGGAATTCCGGCGCGTCCTGGGCCACTTCGCGAGCGGCGTCACCGTGATCACCGCGCGCGACGCGGCCGGTCCGGCGGGCTTCGCGTGCCAGTCCTTCGCCTCGCTCTCGCTGGACCCGCCGCTGGTGTCCTTCATGGTCGCCCGTACGTCGACGACCTGGCCGCGCATCGCCCGCGCCGGGGCGTTCTGCGTGAACGTCCTGGGGGCCGGACAGGGCCCGCTGTGCAGGGGGTTCGCGGTGAGCGGGGCCGACAAGTTCGCGGGAGTGGCCTACGCGGAGGCCCCGGCGACCGGGCCGCTGCTGGACTCCGTACCCGCCTGGATCGACTGCCGCGTCCACGCCGTCCACACCGGCGGCGACCACCTCATCGTGGTCGGCCGGGTGGAGGCCCTGGGGGCGGTGGAGGAGGCGGAGCCGCTGCTGTTCCACCGGGGCGCGTTCGGCCGGTTCAGCCGCTGAGCCGGCCGGCGTCCACCGGCTTCCCCGCTCCCGCGGCCACCGGGTCCGCCCCGTCCGCGTCCACCGGGTGCGCCCCGTCCGCGTCCACCGGGTCCGCCCCGTCCGCGTCCACCGGGTGCGCCCCGCCGCCGGCCTCGTGCGGGTCACGGCGCCGGCGGATCACCAGCGCCATCAGGGCGGCCATCGCGCACAGCGCCCCCGCCGCGTACCAGACCACGTCGTAGCTGCCGAACACGTCCCGCGCGACGCCGCCGAGGAACGCCACCACGGCCGCGCCCACCTGGTGCGAGGCCAGCACCCAGCCGAAGACGATCGCGCTGTCCTCGCCGTACGCCTCGCGGCAGAGCGCCAGCGTCGGCGGGACCGTGGCCACCCAGTCCAGTCCGTAGAACACGATGAAGAAGATCATCGGCGGCTGCACCTCGGGCGCCAGCAGCATCGGCAGGAACAGCAGCGAGATCCCGCGCAACGCGTAGTAGACGGCGAGCAGTCGGCGGGCGTCGAAGCGGTCGGTGAGCCAGCCGGAGAAGACCGTGCCGATGACGTCGAAGACCCCGATCACCGCGAGCAGCGAGGCGGCTGCCGTGATCGGCATGCCGTGGTCGTGGGCGGAGGGGACGAAGTGGGTACGGACCAGACCGTTGGTGGAGGCCCCGCAGATCGCGAAGGTGCCCGCGAGCAGCCAGAACGGACCGGTGCGGGCCGCGTCGAACAGCACCCGCACCGTCCGGCGCGCGGCGCCCCGGGCCGGCGCGGGCTTGGGCACGAAGTCGCCGCCGTACGGGGCGAGCCCCGCACCGGCCGGGTGGTCGCGCATCAGCAGCCAGACGAACGGGACGACGACGAGGGACGCCAGGGCCACGGTGACCGAGGCGGGCCGCCAGCCGTGCTGGTCGACGATCCAGGCGCAGAGCGGGAGGAAGACGAGCTGCCCTGAGGCGCCGGCCGCGGTGAGGATGCCGGTGACCAGGCCCCTGCGGGCCACGAACCAGCGGTTGGTGACGGTGGCGGCGAACGCCATCGCCATGGAACCGGTGCCGAGGCCGACGAGCAGTCCCCAGTAGATCATCAGCTGCCAGGAGGCGGTCATCCAGACGCTGGCCACGGCCCCGGCCGCCACCATGGTGAGCGCGGTCGCCACGACCCGCCGGATGCCGAAGCGGTCCATGAGCGCGGCGGCGAACGGCGCGGTCAGCCCGTACAGCGCCATGTCGATGGAGACCGCGAGCCCGATCTCGCCCCGGGACCAGCCGAACTCGGTGTGGAGCGGGTCGATGAGCAGTCCGGGCAGTGAGTTGAACGCCGCACCGCCGATGATCGTCACGAAGGTGACGGCGGCGACGATCCACGCCCGGTGGACGGAGAAGGGGAACCGGCGGCCGGGTCGCCCCGGGGCGGCTCCGGAGCCGGTGGTCTTGGTCAGGTAGGTCACGTCAGCCAGCATCCGGGGCCGGACGGGTGCGGACGAGTGGCCGGAATGACACGCTTCGCAGGGATCGGGCCACCCCCCGGCCCCGTCCCGCCATCCGGACCCGCCCACGCCCGCCGCCATCAGCCATCAGCCATCAGGTCTTCGAGGTCCTGGAGACGCGGGCGGGCGGCCAGCGGAGCGAAGAAGTGAACCGCGAGCGGGCCGAGCCGGTCAGCGGCGGAGCCGAGTGGCCCCCGCGTGGACGGACCAGGCCGCCGCCGCGCCCACCGCGTACCAGAGCAGGTCCGGCGCGTTGAACGTCGAGCCGAGCACCAGCCGGGCCGCCGTGCTGCGCGCCGACAGCTCCGCCGGTACGCCGGTGAGCTGCGCGAACTCCACCGCCCAGCTCAGGCCGAGCGCTGTGGCGGCCACGACGGCCGGCCGCGCGCGGGGCGCGCAGCAGGCGACGAGGGTGCAGAGCAGCACCGTGTAGAGCGCGCTCCCCGCGTACTTGGCGAAGGCGCCGTCCGCCCCGGCGCGCACGGCGAGGCCCGCGGCGACGGTGACGACGGCCGCCACCGCCGCGACCGCGCGGGCCGTGGGCGCCGAGGGTGCTGTAGACGCCGAGGGTCGCTCCCGAAGCCTCATGCGAGCCCGGTCCTCTCTAGCCGCCGGATCGGCCGGACCACCCACAGCACTGCCACCACCCCGATGTCGATCACGGCCGCCGCCACCGGCGGTTCGGGCGCACCGACCGCCTCGGCCACCGGGGCCGCCAGGGCGCGGCCCGCCGCGACCGTCCGGAGCGAGCCTGCCACATCGTAGGCGTGCAGCGGGTTCAGGGCCTCCGGCGGGACGTGCGCCTGGACCGTCGTGGACCACATCACCAGCCAGAACGCGGCCGCCCCGCCCGCCGGCGACCGCCCCGCCGCCAACACACCGCGACGGGCATCCCGAGCGCCGGCACCAGAAGCCTCACCGCCGCCGGGTGCGAGGGGCGCAGCCGCAGGGCGAGGAGCGGGGCGGGGGCGTGGGGGTGTCGCACGCGGCGTCGGGAATGGACGCGCGCTCTGCCGGCTTCTCCATCACGTCGCTAACCTGTACCGGCTCGTGGTCTATACCAGGTTTGTTCGTGATCTTCGAGGAGGCCGCCGTGCCGCACCGCGTCGTCGTCCTGGCCCTCGACGGGCTGCTCCCCTTCGAACTGGGCATTCCGCAGCGGATCTTCGGCCGCACTCTCCGCGCGGACCCGGGCGGCGGGGGCGGGAAGCTGTACGACGTGGTGACCTGCTCGGTCCGGCCGCCGGGTCCCGTCCGCACCGACGCGGACTTCTCCGTCCTCGTGGAGCACGGGCCGGAGGCGCTCGCCACCGCCGACACGGTGGTCGTCCCCGCCTCCTACGAGCTGGGCCCGGTCTTCGAGGAGGGCCGGCTCACCGACGAGCTGGCCGCCGCGCTCGCCCTCGTCCGGCCCGGCACGCGGATGGTCTCCATCTGCACCGGCAGTTACGTCCTCGCGGCGGCCGGATACCTCGACGGCCGCCCCGCCACCACGCACTGGTCGTCCGCCGACCACTTCCAGCGGACCTTCCCGCAGGTCCGCGTCGACCCGGACGTCCTGTTCATCGACGACGGCGACGTGCTCACCTCGGCCGGGGTCGCCGCGGGGATCGACCTCTGCCTGCACCTGGTGCGGCGCGATCACGGGACGGCCGTCGCGAACGAGATCGCCCGCCGCACGGTGGTGCCCCCGCACCGGGACGGCGGGCAGGCCCAGTACATCCACCGTCCGGTCCCCGAGCCGCAGTTCGCGACCACGACCGCCGCCCGGGCCTGGGCGCTGGCCCGTCTGGACCGGCCGATCCTGCTGCGGGACATGGCGGAGCAGGAGGCGATGAGCGTACGGACGTTCACCCGCCGCTTCCGCGAGGAGGTCGGGATCAGCCCCGGCCAGTGGCTCACCCAGCAGCGGGTCGAGCGGGCCAGGCACCTGCTGGAGTCGACGGACCTGTCGATCGACCAGGTGGCCCGGGACGCGGGGTTCGGCACGCCGACCTCGCTGCGCCAGCACCTCCAGGCGGCCCTGGGCGTGCCGCCGACCGTCTACCGGCGTACGTTCCGGTCCACCGCCGGTACCCTTTCCTGAGACCCCGTCCCGCCGTACCCGCGGCCGGCCGCCGGGCCGGACTTCGCGTCCGTCTCCGGCGCGGCCGGCCGCTCACCCGGACCCGGCACTCCGCCGGAGTGCCGCCGGAAGGCGTCACGGAGTCTCAGAAGACCAGGACTCCCCGGGCCACCCGCCCGCGGTGCGCGTCGTCGGCCGCCTTGGCGAAGTCCTCCACCGGGTACGTCTCGGTGACCAGTCCGTCCAGCAGCAGCCGGTCGGCCCGGTAGAGGTCCGCGTACAGGGCGATGTCGCGCTGGGGCCGCGAGGAGCCGTAGCGGCAGCCGAGGACCGACTTGTCCAGGTACATCGAGGAGACCAGGAACGACGCCTCGGCGCTCGCCGCCGGGACGCCCAGCAGGACCGCCTGGCCGTGCCGGTCGAGCAGGTCGATCGCCTGCCGGATCAGTTCGGTGCGGCCGACGCACTCGAAGGCGTGGTCGGCCCCGTCGGGCAGGATGTCCCGCACCCCTTCGGCGCTCGCCAGGAAGTACGTGGCGCCGAACCGCCGGGCCACCGCCTCCTTCGCGGGGTTGCTGTCGACGGCGACGACGGTGAGCGCGCCCGCCAGCCGGGCGCCCTGGAGCACGTCGAGGCCGACGCCGCCGGTGCCGATGACCACGACGGTGTCGCCCCGGTCGGCCTTCGCCCGGTTGAGGACGGCCCCGACGCCGGTCAGGACCCCGCAGCCGATCAGGGCCGCCGAGGTGAGGGGCAGGTCGGCCGGGATCTACACCGCCTGGACGGCGCGTACCACGGTCCGCTCCGCGAACGCGGAGGTGGAGGCGGACTGGAACAGGCTCTCCCCGCCCCGTGAGAACGGCCGCCCCGGCCGCCCGATCGCCTTCCGGCACATGGTCGGCCTCCCCCGGTCGCACTGGGCGCAGGTCCCGCAGCCGGCGAGGGTGAGCGCGACGTGATCACCGGGCCGTACGTGGCCGACGCCCGGCCCGACCGCTTCCACCACGCCCGCGCCCTCGTGGCCGAGCACGACGGGGGCCGGAAAGGGGATCGTGGCGTCGATCACCGACAGATCGCTGTGGCAGAGTCCGGCGGCGGCGACCGCCACCAGCACCTCTCCCGGGCCCCGGGTCCCGTGTCTCCAGGTCGTCCACGACCTCGGTCCGCGTGCCGTCGAAGACGACGCCCCTCATCTCGGCTCCCTCGGTAGGCCGAGCACCCGCTCGGCGATGATGTTCCGCTGGATCTCGTCGGAGCCGCCGTAGAGGGTGTCGGCCCGGCTGAAGAGGAACAGGTGCTGTGCCTCGTCGAGTTCGTAGGGGCGCTCCGCCGAACAGGGTTCCGGGCCGGCGGCCCCCGCCTCGCCCGCGACCCGCACGGCCAGTTCGCCGAGCCGCTGGTGCCGGCCGCCCCACAGCAGCTTCGCCACGCTGGGCGCGCCCGGGTCGCCGGTGGAGCCCAGGGTGCGCAGGGCGTGCCGGCGCATGGTGTCCAGCTCCGCCCACTGCCGCACGATCCGGGCCCGGATGACCGGGTCCTCGGCGGCCCCGTTCGCCACCGCCGCGGCGACCACCCTGCCCAGCTCCTCGGCGAACCCGATCTGCTGGGCGAGGGTGGACACCCCGCGCTCCAGGGCGAGGAGGCCCATGGCGACCTGCCAGCCGTTGCCCTCGCCGCCGACGGCCTCGGCGGCCCGCGCCCCGTCGAGGAAGACCTCGTTGAACTCGCTGGTCCCGGTCGGCTGGCGGATCGGCCGCACCTCGATCCGCCCCGGCTGGTCCATCTCCACCAGCAGGAACGACAGCCCGTGGTGGCGGGTGGAGCCGGGGTCGGTGCGGGCGAGGACGAAGCACCAGTCGGCGTCCAGGGCGAGCGAGGTCCAGATCTTCTGCCCGGTCACGGCGTAACCGCCCGTCCCGTCCGGTACGGCGGCGGTCCGCACCCCGGAGGCCGGTTCGGAGCCCTCGACGGAGACGCCGTAGTCGTTGACGACGACCCGCGCCCCCTCCGCTGCCGCGGCGAGCGCGACGGCCCGCCCGATGCCCCGGCCGGCCCCCGTCACGGCGACCACCCTGCCTGCCAAGAAGTTCCCCATCCTGTCGGTGCGCACGCCCGAGTGGTTCCACGCCCGGAACGTGGCGGCCGTCGCCAACGACACCCTGACCTTTGAGATCTTCCCGCCGGAGATCGAGGACCTATGGATGCCGGTGCACGCGCTGCACCTGGTCGAGATGGGCATGCTCCAGGGCCAGAACTGGAATCTGGAGGCCCTGCCCGACGCCTGCGCGGAGGAGGGCCGGCACGCCTTCCTGCTCAGCGCGGCACCGGAACCGTTCGCCGGGGCCACCGGTTCGCCGGTGGCCCCGGTCGCGGTCCTGTGAACGGCTTCCGCGAGGAGGACAGGGGCGCTCTCAGGCCAGGTTGGTGAAGAGGCAGGAGGGCGCCTCGCACCCCTCGCCGCCCTGGCCGGCGACCGGGCGCGCTTCCGGCAGGCGCACCGGGCCGCTCCGGTCGACCTCGCACCAGATCTGCTTCCCGGCGCCCTCCGGCAGCCAGCCCCAGCGGTCCGCCAGGCCGTCCACCAGCTCCAGGCCCCGGCCGCCGGTGTCGTCGCCCTCCGCGTGCCGCTGGAGCGGCGGGCGGTCGCTGGCGTCCGCGACCTCGACCCGGACGGTCCCGGCCCCGCCGAAGAGCATCCGCAGCACAGCCGGACAGCCCGTGTGGACGACGGCGTTGGTGACCAGCTCCGAGATCAGCAGGATGAGCGTCTCGGCGAGCGGCTCGTCATCTCCTATCCCGGAACCGACCAGGCGCGACCGCGCCCACCTACGGGCCCGCCCCACCTCCGCGGGGTCCGGACCGACCTCCAGCTGAACCTGAAGCACCTGCACCGCTCACACCATCCGAACCGGCGGACACATCGCCTCGCGCCTCCTCAGGGTCACGGAACGTGATTCCCTTGCGCGACAGCATGGTTGACGTACAGTCACCGCAACAAGCGCTTCGGGCATATTCCAGCGCGAAGGAGTACGCGTGGTGCATACTGTGCGACGCACGCTGCGGGGAGTCGAACAGGAGCGCGCGGGGACCGCGAGAATCGCTTCCCGGGCAGGCCCGGCACCTCTCCCGTGAGAGCCCTCGCCCCGGACCGGAGCCGCCGCACAGGCCGCCCCCGGATCTCCCGGTTCCAGAACCACTCGCATCCCACGGAGCGTACCCGAGCCGGGCCCCGACTCCGCCCGGTGACGAATCACGCAAAGGGCGCAAGCCGACGCGTCCCCGGTCCGGCTGCGCTGAGTCACCCTCCGGCCCCTGCTTCCGGGACGGCCCGGCCGGACGCCGCCGACCTGCCCGGACCCCGCCGCACGGTCCCCAGGTCCGCGGCCAGAAGCTTCTGTGCCCCGGCCCCGGTGAGCCAGCTCGCGGACCGGAGCCAGGCGCGTTTCAGGTGGAGGTGAACATCTGCCTCCCAGGTGAAGCCCGCCCCGCCGTGAATCTGGAGGCAGTCGCGTGCGTTGCGTACGGCCGCTCGTCGGCGAGCAGTTTGGCCGCCGCGATCTCCACCGGGGCACCGGTCCGGGCCGCCGCGTACACGGCGGCGCGGGCCGGTTCGGTACGGGCGAGCATGTCGGCGCAGAGATGTTTGACCGCCTGGAACGATCCGATGGGCGATCCGAACTGCTGGCGTGTTCCGGCGTGTTGAACGGCCATCTCGGTGGTCCGGGCGGCGCTGCCGAGCTGTTCGGCGGCGGTGAGCAGCGCACCCTCGCGGCGAATGCGCTCCGAGTGCGCCGTGGTGCGCTCCGTCGCCGCCGTCGCGTCCCTGACTCCAGCCGCCCCCCTCGCCACCGCCGCCGTCCGCTCCGCCACCCGGCCCGGCCCCGTCCGGTGCAGCGGGGTGAGCGGGTCCATCGACCGGACGGGCCGGGCGGCGGCGGCGAAGGCGCGCAGCGCCTCCCCGACGAGGGCTTCGGCGCCCACCAGTACCGCGTCCGCCTCCGCCAGGTGCGCCACCGGCACCTCCCCGTCCACGGCCGTCACCACCGCCTCGCCCCCCCGCACCAGGCCGGCCGCGAGGTGGGTGGCGGCCAGCGGGCCCGGCAGCAGCGCCCGGCCCGCCTCCTCGAAGAGCAGTACCGCCTCGGGCAGACCGAGGCCCACCCCGCCCGCCTCCTCCGGCAGCCGCAGCGCGAAGAACCCGGCCTCGCCCAGCTCCCGCCACAGGGCCCGGTCCAGGGCCCAGCCCCGGTCCACCGCCGCCCGCAGCCGGTCCCGGTCGAACACCGCGCCGAGCAGGTCGCGCATGCGGGCACCACCTCCGGCCCCAAGGGCGTCCTGCACACCGACCGCTCCCTGATCGCGGGCGGCTCCTGCCTGGCCCACGCCCTGCGCCTCTCGGAGCGGGACGTGGGCTCGATGGCCTTCCCGTACGCCCATGTCGCCGGGCCCGACTACACGGTGATGCTGCTGTTGTACGGGTTCCCGACGCCGAACGCGGCGAACGCGTCTGCGCGGAGGTCGAACAGCCGCCCGGCGCCCCGCCGCTGACCCTGGCCGGGGTCTCGGCCCACCTGCGGGAACCGGGCCTGTCCGTGCACAAGCTGCCCGAGCAGCTGGAGGTGCTCGACGCGCTGCCGCGCGACGAGACGCTGCGCAAGGTGCTCAAATACCGGCTGCGGGAACGGTTCGGCGGATGAGGCCGGGGGTCTCGGGGGCGGTGCGCCGCCCCCGAGGCCCCCGGGTTCCTACGCGTCGGGCTCGATCACCGTGAAGTACACGGAGAAAGCGGCCACCACATCGCTCTCCGCGACCCGCCCGTCCCGGTCCGTGTCCAGGCTCTGCGCGGCGATGCCCGCGATCTCGGCGCCGGCCCCCAGAACCCGGAGCGCCCGCTCCACGTCCGCCACCGCCGCCCTGCCGTCGTTCCCGCCGTTGGCGACCGCGATGGCCGCCCGCAGGAACGGCCGGGCGATCTCGGCGAACCGCTCGGGACTGTCCCGGAGCCGCTTCACCGCCCCGCCCACGAACTCCTCACGGGTGACCCGCTGGTCCCCGTCCACATCGGCGATCCCCGCCATGCCCTGCCAGAATGCCTCGGCACCGGTGTAGAGCGCCTGTCCCTTGTCGCAACGGGCCGTCGTACCGAACTCGGTGAGCAGGCGTGCCGCCGCGGCGTTGAAATCGGCACGATCGATATAGCCGTTGCCGTCCTGGTCGAAGGCGGCGAAGCGGTGCGCGATCTTTCGCTCGTACTCTGCGCTGTCCATGCGGGGAGCGTACGACGCCCGGAGCGCTCACGTGTCACCGAGCAGCGCTTCCTGTGTGACAACCTCGCATCACCGGGCCCGCGGACCATGCGGAAGCCGTCCGCCGCCCGACGGAAAACACGTGCGGTGGGCGTCAGGCGCTCAGCGGCCTGCATTCCTCGTCGGTCGCCGACCGCGCGTCCGGGTAGACGTCGAACAGACGGCGTACGCCGAGCGCCCCGAGCACCTTGTTGACGTGCGAACCGTCCTCCGCGCCCCGGGCGGGCAGAATCAGCCGCAGCCGGCCGCCGCAGGACTTCATCAGCCGGCGCGAGGCGATCAGCACGCCGACGCCGCTGGAGTCGCAGAAGAACACCTCGGACAGATCGAGCACCACATCGTGCTGCCCCTCCGCCACCGCCCCGTGGACGGACTGGCGCACGACGGGTGAGGTCACCAGGTCGAGTTCGCCGCTCATGCGCAGCACGGTCCAGGAGCCCTGCTCCCCCTCGTCCACCTTGAGCGTCACGCGACTGGACCTCTCGTTCCGGGGCTCCCGGCAATGATCCGGAAGTTTCCGTTCCTTCTCGCGGCTGCCCAACCGCAGTCCCATGAAACACCGCCGCACCCACCTGGGCCCAGGAGATTTCCGGCAGAAAGGAGCACTTCGGCCCGTTTCCGCTGATCAGAGTGGTCGAGGAGGCATCCAGGCCGAAAATCGACTACCGTCGTCGGCCACGCGCCGCGAGGCGAGAGTTGCCGCAAAGGCGCGTGCGCCGCCCGCCCGGCGGACTACATTCGGTCCTCACGGGCACAGGGTGGCTCACGGAGCTTGGGCGACAGGGCCGGGGGCTGGGGGGTTCATGGCGAAGGACACGGCGCCCCGCTGGGACCGCAGGATGCAGCAGAGGCTGGCCCGCGGGGAGGCGGCGGCGCTCGGCGAGCTCTACGACCGGTTCGCGGCCCTCGTCCACAGCCAGGCGCACCGGATGCTCGACGACGAGGACGCCGCCGACCTGGTGACCCGCGAGGTCTTCGCCCAGGTCTGGGAGAACCCCGAGGCGTACGACCCGAAGCAGGGCTCGATGCGCTCCTGGATGGCCCGTCTCGCCCACCGCCAGTCCGTCCGGCGGCTGCGCCGGGCCGCGGCCTCCGCCCGCGAGGCGGGGCACGGCGAGGGCGCGGAGGCCGACCCGGAAGGGCTGGAGCGGCGGGTCCGCAGCGCCACGGCCGCCGCCCGGGCCGACTACATCGTCTCCTCGATGCCCGCACCGCTGCGGCAGGCCCTGGAGCTGGCCTACATCCACCGCCGGGACTACCGGCAGACCGCCGCCGATCTCGGCGTCACCGAGGACGAGGCGCGCCGTCGGCTCCGGCTGGGGCTCCAGTTGCTCTCCACGGCCGACGCCCACCCGCTCGAAGGGTCCGCGCCGCCCGGTTACGGACGCGTCCGGTGAGCGGCGACGGACGCGGGGGCGCGCGGGGCGACGGCGAGGAGGTGCGCGGCGCTCGCCGGATACCCGGCCCGCGCGGGGCGGCGGACGACCTCGGCCCGGAGGCCGCACCGTCTCCCGCGCCTCCGCCGTCGGGCGGGTGGTCCCGCGAGGAGGCCGTGCCGGAACAGTCCGCTCCGCAGACGCCGGGGGCCGGGGAGCTCGCGACGTCCCGCGGGGCCGAGCCCGGTGCCGGGGCCGAGCCCGGTGCCGGGGCCGGGGACGAGCCGGAGTTCACGGCCGGGTTCGACTTCGCGGCCGAGCCGGATGCCGGGCAAGAGTTCGCGGCCGGGCCGGAACGCACGGCCGGGCAAGAGTTCGCGGCCGGGCCCGAGTCCGCGTTCGCGGCCGGCTCCGGGCCGTACGCCCCGGAGCCGCTCATGACCTCCGTCCCGGCCCTCCCCCACCGGGTCCTCAAGGCCCTGCTCGGCGCCTGGGCGCTGTCCGCCTGTTCGGCCGAGGAGACCGCCGCCGTCGAGGACCACCTCACCGAGTGCGCACCGTGCGCGGACGAGGCTCTGCGGCTGCGGAACGCGGTGGGGCTGCTGCACACCGACGGCTTCCTGGACCTCGACCCGACGCTGCGGACCCGGGTGATGGACGGGTGCCTCGGCCGCCGCCCGGCCCGGATCCCGGTGCCGGAATGGGCGGCCCCGTACGACGCGGAGACCGCCCGCCTGGACGCGCTGCTCCGCGACATCGGGGACTCCGAATGGCACGCCCCGGTACGCCTGCGGTGGTTCGAGGAGGAACGCGAGGCACGCCGGCGGACCACGGTCGCCGGCGTGATCGGCCATCTGACGGCGGTCGACGGGCTGCTGTCCGCCGCACTCGGCCTCGACGATCCGCTCGGCGGCGGCGAGGTGCCGCTGGACCCCACGGAGCGCACCGAGGCGTACTGGTCGGCGACGCGCCTGCCGCCCACCCGGGCCGTCCGCGAGCCCTGGCGGGCCCAGAGCCACGAGCTGATCCGTACGGCGTCCTTCGCCGGGCGGAACGTCGCCGAGACCTCCGTCTCCTACGGGTCCTTCGCGCTGCCGCTCCAGGACGCGGCTCTGGACCGGGCCTTCGAGTGCTGGGTGCACGGCGGAGACATCGCCGACGCCGTCGACTACCCGTACCGGGCCCCGTCGGCGGCCCATCTGCACCGGATGATCGACCTGGCGGCCCGGACGCTTCCGGCCGCCCTCGCGGGGCGCCGCCACACCGGACTGGCCGGACCGGCGAAGGAGCTGGTCACGGCCGGCGCGCCGGGCCGCTCGCTCCACCTGGAGATCGAGGGCCACGGCGGAGGCGACTGGTACATCGCGCTGGACTCGCCGGCCGCCGTCGGGTCGCCCGAGCGCGCGGTGGCACAGGTGGCGCTGGACGGGGTCGAGTTCTGCCGGCTCGTCGCGGGCCACATCTCACCGGTGGAAGCGGCCGCCGGCCAGGAGGGCGACCGCGAGGCCATCCGTGACGTGCTGTCCACGGCGGCCTCGCTCAGCCGGCTGTGACGCCGGGCCCGGCCGGCCACAGGCGTCCGGCTACGCGAAGATCACCGTGCGGCGGCCGTTCAGCAGGATGCGCCGCTCCGCGTGCCACTTCACCGCGCGCGCCAGCGCCTGGCACTCCACGTCCCGGCCGATCGCGACGAGCTGGTCCGGCGTCACGCCGTGGCCGACGCGCTCGACCTCCTGCTCGATGATCGGGCCCTCGTCGAGGTCCGCGGTGACGTAGTGCGCGGTCGCGCCGATCAGCTTCACCCCGCGCGCGTGCGCCTGGTGGTAGGGCTTGGCGCCCTTGAAGCTCGGCAGGAACGAGTGGTGGATGTTGATGATCCGGCCGCTCAGCCGCTTGCACAGGTCGTCGGAGAGGACCTGCATGTAACGGGCCAGGACGACCAGCTCGACGTCCTCCTCGCGGACCAGCTCCAGCAGCCGCGCCTCGGCCTCCGCCTTGTTGTCCTTCGTCACCGGGAGGTGCCGGAAGGGGATGCCGTACGAGGCGACCAGCTCGGCGAAGTCCGTGTGGTTGGAGACGACGGCCGCGATCTCGACCGGCAGCGCACCGGTGCGCGAGCGGAACAGCAGGTCGTTGAGGCAGTGGCCGAACTTGCTGACCATCAGCACGATCCGCATGCGCTCCGCGGCCCGGTGGATCTGCCACTCCATCCGGAACGCCTCCCCGATCGCGGCGAAGCTGGCGCGCAGCTTGTCCACCGTGACGGTGGCGTCCGCGGAGAAGTGGACGCGCATGAAGAACAGGCCCGTGTCGTGGTCGCCGAACTGCTGACTGTCCTCGATGTTGCAGCCGGTCATGAAGAGATAGCTCGACACGGCGTGCACGATGCCCTGTTTGTCGGGGCAGGAGAGCGTGAGGACGTGCTGCTCGGTCGCGGCGGCGTCCGAGGTGGCGGAGGGGGCGGGCTGCGGCGCGGTCATCCTCGTAGGGTGCCACAGCCCCCCGGCGTCAGGCAGCTCTGGTCATGATGCGGATGACGTCCAGCGATCGCGGCGGTGTGTCCGGATCCTCCGCGTCGTTGGTGGCGAGCATCACATGGGCCTCGCGTGCCGCCTGGACGGCCTCGGGCCAGCCGTGGTGCTCCAGATAGGCGGAGACGGGGGCGTCCGCGCCGACCTGGTGCATGATCCGCAGCACCCGCAGTGCGGCGGCGTCGACGGCGGCGGCCTCGGCGGAGTCCCTGAATATGGTGCCGACGTACTTCTCGGCGGACCAGTTGTCGAGCCAGGTGTCCTCGACCAGGCGGTACACGGCGTCGGTGACGTCTCCGTACCCCTCCTGGCCGGCGAGCCAGCACTCGTGGTGGAAGACGGGGTCGGAGAGCATGTGCAGCGCCGAGCGCACGTTGGTGCGCCAGCGCCACCACGGCATGTCAGTGAGCGGCATGCCGCCCATGGTGGAGGAGCGACGGCCGCGACGGGAAGAGTTCTCCGAACCTTGCTGCACGGTCGTCGATCGTACGTTCCTCCGCACCGCCCCCGCACGGGCCCCCGCAATTCACCTGGAGGTCACCGAGCGTTGAGGGCGGCACACCGCGCCGTTACCCGGGGCCCGGAAGGGTCAAGGACCATGACCGGACGGCGACGCCCCACCCTTCCCCGCCCCTTCCCGGGCGTCATCAGCGCGGCGGCGGCGGGAGCGGTGCTGCTGTCCGGCTGTGGTGTGCTCCCTGGGGTCTCGGGGGGGTCCAGGGAGCCCGTCACCGTCATGACCTGGGCGCCCGACCGGTCGGAGGACATCAACGCGGTGAAGATGGCCGGGGTGCCCGCGATGGCGCAGACGTACGCCCGCTGGGTCAACGACACCGGCGGCATCGACGGGCGCGAACTGCGGGTGGTCGTCTGCGACGAGGCCGACACCCCGATCGGCGCCGAGCAGTGCGCGCGGGAGGCCGTCGAGAAGGAAGTGGCCGCCGTGGTGGGTTCGTACAGCCGCCACGGGCAGAGCTTCATGCCCGCGCTGGAGGCGGGCGGCGTCCCGTACATCGGCGGCTACGGCGCCTCGACCGAGGAGTTCAGCAGCTACCTCTCCTACCCCGTCAACGGCGGCCAGCCGGCGCTGCTGGCCGGCCACGGGCAGCAGCTGGCCCGCAGTTGCGAGCGGGTGTCGCTGGTGCGGCCCGACTCGATCGGCGGCGACGGCATGCCGCCGCTCCTGAACAACGGGCTGATGGCCGCCGGACGGCCCGCCTCCACCGACATCCTGGCCCCGCTGGACGCCACGTCCTACGACGGGCAGGCCGCGCAGGCGCTGGAGCGGTCCGAGGGCGGCTGTGTGACGGCGGTGCTCGGCGGCCGTACGGAGACGTTCTTCGACTCCTTCCGCCGCCTGGAGCCGGACGGCGGGCAGGTCAGGATCTCCTCCGTGCTGGGCAGCGTCAACCAGCCCCTCATCGACCGCACGGGCGGCCGTGACAGCCCCTTCGAGGGCGCCTACGTCACCGGCTGGTACCCGGACGCGAGGAACGCGCGCTGGAAGGAGATGCGCGAGGTGATCGGGAAGTACGCCTTCGGGGACAACCGCATCGACGCCGACGACACGGCCGTGCAGACGACGTGGATCGCGTACACCGCGCTGCGGGCCGTCGTCCGGGCGATCGGCGACGAGGACATCACCTCGGGCCGGGTCGTCGCCGCCCTCAACGGGGGCGTCGAGGTGGAGACCGGCGGCCTGACCCCGACGCTCCGCTGGCGCTTCGAGGACCTGGTCGGCACGTTGAGCTACCCGCGCATCGTCAACACGAAGGTGACGTTCCAGGTGGTCCGCGGGGGCCGTCTCACCGCCCAGAAGAAGGGCTTCGTGGACGTCTCGGACGCCCTGACGGACGCCCCGCGCGGCTGACGGCCGCCCCGCGGGGCTTTCGCCGGCCGCATCCGGCTTCCCGGCTTCCGGAGAATCGGGAAGCCGGGAAGCCCGCTGTCAGAGTTCGGTGTACGCGTGCTCGGTGAGGCCGTACTTCGCCGCGATCGTGTTCCAGAGCTTCGACGCCTCGCGCTTGGCCTGGGTGGCCACCCCGCTCTGCTGGTTGGCGCGGGCCGTCTCGTTCGTCGTCCGGGCCTTGCCGCCCTTGCAGACGTGCTTCTGCTTCTTGGCCTGCCGGGCCCAGGTGGCGTAGTGCTCGTCGGCCGCCGCGGACGCCTTCCACGCCCGGTTGAGCGAGGAGGTCAGAGCCGCGTGCTGCGGGAGCTTGTCGACGGTGATCGCTTCCAGACGGGTCACCAGTTCCCGGCGCTGCTGGGCCGCGCCCCTGAGATCGGTGTTCGCCTGGTCCAGGTCCTTGCAGGACTTGATCTTCTCGACCGCGCTGATCACCGCGGCCCGGCTGTTGTTGCTGTCGGCCAGCAGCTTGTCCAGCGCCTCGGCCTGCGGCTTCGCCGGGTCGGGCGCCGCCTTGGTGGTCGGGTCCGCGCTCGGTGAACTCTGCGCGACGACCGGCTGCTTGTCGTCGGCGGAATCGTCGCCGCCGCTCATCAGCGCGCCCGCTCCGAGCCCGATGACGGCGCAGCCCACCACGACCGCGGCGATCAGCGGAACATGCGCGGACCGCTGGCGCGGAGCCTCGCCGCTCTGCTGCGGGGGCGGCCCGTCCTGGCCGCCGTGGCCGTGGAAGCCCTGGGGGCCGGGCTGGTGGCCCCCAGGCGTCTGCGGCGGCAGCTGGCCGCCCTGGGGCTGCCCGGGGGGCTGGTAGCCCTGCTGCTGGTACGCGGACGGCTGCTGCTGGTACGGCGGCGGGGACTGCTGCCCCGCGTCGAACTGCGGCATCTGCTGCGTGGCGCCCGCCGGTTCGTCCGAACGGAACAGGTTGTCGAACTCCGCGGGCGGCTGCCGGTCCGCCGGCTCGCCCGGCCTGATCCCGTACGGAGCCCCACCGGGCACCGGGGGTATGTACTGGGTCGCGTCGGCGTCCCCGCCGCCCGGCGAGGGCCCCACGGGGCCGCCCTGGACGGGCGCGATGAACTGGGTGGCGTCCGCGTCACCGCCGGGAGCGCCCTGGCCTCCCGGCCCGGCCTCCGGCGGCAGCGGCTGCGCGTACGGCTGCGGCTGCTGGTACTGCTGCTGGTAGGCGCCGGGTTGCTGGGGCTGGTGCTGCTGGGGGCCGGAGCCGGGCTGCTGGGGCTGGTACGCCCCGGGCTGCTGGTAGGCCGCCGGCCCGGGCTGCTGCTGCGCGGGGGGCAGGTGCTGCGCCGGCGGGTAGCCGTAATGCCCCTGCGGCTGCTGGTCCGGCTGCGGCGGAGCGGCGGACTGCGGCCCCCACTGCTGCCCCCACGGCTGTCCGCCCGCGGGCGCCGCCTGCTCGCCGTGCCCGGCCTGTCCGCCCTGCCCGGCCGCGGGCGCCCCGGGGTTCCAGGGGGCGCCGCCGTCGGCAGGCAGCACGACACCCTCGTGCGCGGGTCGTGCGGCGGGGAGCTGTTGCTCGCCGCCCTGTCCGCTCTGCGTCACCGGGACTCCTACGTGTGAACCTACGGAACCGTCGGCTCACGCTATCGGGTGGCCGACCGCCTCCGCCAAGCGCGTGGTGCCCCTCACGACCCCTTCACAGGGCGGGTAACATCCGGCCGCCCCGCGACGCTGTTAAGGGCTGCCCGGTGGATCGGCGCCGGATGGGGGCTCCCCCCTCTCGGCCGGATCGCCGCGAGCGCGGACCGGTCCGCACCGGCCCGCGCCTCCTCAGGCCGCCTGGAGTTCCAGGCGCTCGCCGAACTCCCGCACCGCGGGCTCCTCGCCGTAGGGCGTGAGCCGCTGCTGGAGGTCGTCGAGATACTCGGCGCCCCGGCTGGAGCGCACGGTCGCCAGCAGCTCCATCGCCCGGGTCCCCGTGTGGCACGCCCGCTCCACCTCGCGCTGCTGCACCTGCGCGGAGGCCAGCAGCACCAGTGCGATGCCCCGGCGGCGGGCCCGCGTCTCCGGCAGCGCGGCCAGCGCCTCCTTGGCCCGCCGGGCCGCCGCCTCCGGCTGCCCCAGGTCCCGGTGGCAGTGGGCCAGTTCGTCCGCGAGGTAGCCCGCGTCGAAGTGCGCGATCCAGGCCGGGTCGTCGCCGGACTCCGGACCTGCCTGCTCCAGCGCGGCGACCGCCCGCCCCGCCACCGCGTTGCAGGTCCGGGCGTCCCCGAGCAAGGCGTGGCCCCGGGCCTCGGCCGCGTAGAACATCGCCTGGGCGCGGGGGGTGACCTGTCCCCGGGCCCCTTCCTGCGCGGCGCGCGCCAGTTGGGCGATCTCGCGGGGGTTGCCGAGCTGGGCGGCGAGATGGCTCATCGACGCGGCGAGCACATAGCCGCCGTAGGCCCGGTCGCCGGCCGCCTGCGCGAGCCGCAGCGCCTGGATGTAGTACCGCTGGGCGAGGCCGGGCTGGCCGGTGTCGACCGCCATGTAGCCGCCCAGCTCGGTGAGCCGGGCCACCGCGCCGAACAGCTGCCGCCCCACCTGCTCGCGGTAGGCCCCCGAAAGCAGCCCGGAGACCACACTGTTGAGGTAGTGCACGAGCACCGGCCGCACATGGCCGCTGCCGAACCGGTGGTCGAGGTCGGTCAGCGCGGCCGTCATCGCCCGCACCGCCTCGACGTCCGACATCCCGACCCGGGCCCCCGCCGCCCGCTCGACCTGCGCGTCCGGGGCCGAGATCAGCCAGTCCCGGCTGGGCTCGACCAGCGCGGACGCGGCGACCGCCGACGCGGTGAGCAGATCGCGGCGGCCCACGTCGCTGCGCCACAGCTCGCAGACCTGCTCGACGGCCCCGGTGACGGTCGGCGCGTACTGGAGGCCGACGCCGGAGGCCAGGTTCTTGCCGTTGGCCATGCCGATCTCGTCGATCGTGACGGTACGGCCGAGCTTGCGGCCGAGGGCCTCGGCGATGATGCCCGGCGCGCGGCCCCGGGGCTGCTGTCCGCGCAGCCACCGGGCCACGGATGTCTTGTCGTAGCGCAGATCGAGCCCGCGCTCGGCCCCGACCATGTTCACGCGGCGCGCGAGGCCCGCGTTGGAACAGGCGGCTTCCTGGATCAGCGTCTGGAGCCGTTCGTTGGGCTGGCGGGCTACGAGTGGCCGTGCAGCCATATGTCCCCCTGAAATATCGGTTATGTGCAGTGATCGGTGGAAGGGATCACTGCCCGGCACATACACAAGAAATGCGCATATTCCATCGGCATTCGGTACGGACATGGCGCGTTGCACCGTCGCGGAGGCACGGGAGCGGGCCCGGGCGGCGGTCCTGGAGGTGGTTACCCGTCGTCCGGTGCGACACCGCACGCGCGCCCCCGCTCGTGCACCGATGCGCCCCTCGTGCGGGGGCGATGCGCCGGGCCCGGTTCAGGGGAGGCCGTAACCCCACGTGACGGCGGGAGTTGTGCCGGGCGTGGAAGAGCCCATCGGAGTCACGGAAGCCGCACAGGTCCCTCAGCAGCGGGGCGAGCACCTGCTCGACGCAGCGGTGCGGTATGCGGAAGAACGCCACTGGGACGTGTTCCCCGGCACCTGGCTGGAGGCGGTGGACGGCGGGGAGCGCTGCTCGTGCGGCGACGCCGGCTGCGCCCTGCCAGGGGCCCACGCGGACCGGCCCGACTGGGCGGGCCGGGCGACCGGCAGCGGGGCCGCGGCCCGGCGCATGTGGACCAGGCAGCCCCGCGCCTCGGTGCTGCTGCCGGCCGGCCGGGCCTTCGACGCGCTGGAGGTCCCCGAGTCCGCGGGCTTCCTGGCGCTGGCCCGGATGGAGCGGATGGACCTGACCCTCGGCCCGGTCACCCGCACGCCCGACCGCCGGATGCTGTTCTTCGTGCTGCCGGGGGCCGCCGCCAAGGCCGCCGAGCTGGTGCGCGCCCTGGGCTGGAACGCCGAGGCGATCGACCTGGCCGGCCGCGGCGAGGGTCATTACGTCGCCGCCCCGCCCACCCGGGTCGGCGGCCGGGGGGCCGTCCAGTGGGCCCGCAGGCCGACCCACGCCAACCGCTGGCTCCCCGAAGTGGACGAGCTGATCAGCCCGCTGGCGTACGCCTGCGCGCGGGAGGCGGCCGACGCCCGCACCCGTGTCCCGTAGAGCACCCGTCCCGCGCCCTTCGGGGCCCCGGTCCGGCCTTTCGTAGGGTGGTCCCCATCTATGGGGATATCGAAAGGCTGTGCCATGCCGGACCGGGCAGATGCACGTACGAAGACGGATACGCAGACGGACACGGACTCGACGACGACGGGCGGTGCGCGGCCGGCGCCGCCCGCCGTCCGGGTACAGGGGCTGTGGAAGAGGTTCGGGGAGCAGGTCGCCGTCTCGGGGATCGATCTGGAACTGCCGGCGGGGAAGTTCATCGGCCTGGTGGGGCCCAACGGGGCGGGCAAGACGACGACGCTCTCGATGGTCACCGGGCTGCTGAGGCCGGACATGGGGAAGATCGAGGTCGCGGGTCACGACGTGTGGGCGGACCCGGTCGAGGTGAAGGCCCGGATCGGGGTGCTGCCGGAGGGGTTGCGGCTGTTCGAGCGGCTCTCGGGGCGTGAACTACTCGCCTACAACGGGCGGTTGCGCGGACTGCCGGGCGACGAGGTGGACCAGCGCGCCACTCAGTTGCTGGACGTGCTGGATCTCGCGGGCTCGCAGCACAAGCTGGTCGTGGACTACTCGACCGGGATGCGGAAGAAGATCGGGTTGGCGGCGGCGCTGCTCCACAACCCCGAAGTGCTCTTCCTGGACGAACCGTTCGAGGGCGTCGACCCGGTCTCGGCGCAGACCATCCGGGGGGTGCTGGAGCGCTACACGCGGTCCGGGGCGACCGTGGTCTTCTCCAGCCATGTGATGGAGCTGGTCGAGTCGCTGTGCGACTGGGTCGCCGTGATGGCGGCGGGCCGGATCACGGCGCGGGGCACGCTGGCCGAGGTGCGCGGCGACGCCCCCTCGCTCCAGAGCGCCTTCCTCGAACTGGTCGGCGCGGGCGGCCGGGACTCCGGCGACTCCCTCGACTGGCTGGGCGGCACCCGATGAGCGTGCTCGACGCCCCGGTCACCGCGACCGCCCGGACGGCGCCGACGACCGGTCTGACGCCGGTCTTCGTCGCGCTCAAACTGACGCTGCTGCGCAACGGGCTGCGCCAGTCCTCCGGCCGGCGGGCGGCGTTCATCGCCTCCCTGGTCTTCACCCTGCTGCTCGCCGCGGGCCAGGTGCTCGGCCTGGTCCTGCTGCGCGGCACCGAGCACGCGGGCACCGTCGTGGTGCTGCTCACCGGCGTCGTGGCGCTCGGCTGGGCGGTGCTGCCGCTGTTCTTCCCCAGTGGCGACGACACCCTCGACCCGACCCGGCTGGTGATGCTGCCGCTGCGGCCCCGGCCGCTGATCCGGGCCCTGCTGGTGTCGTCGATGATCGGCATCGGCCCGCTGTTCACCCTGTGCCTGGCGGTCGGCTCGGTCCTGGCGCTGGCGCACGGGGCGGCGGGCGTGGTGGCGGCGGTGTTCGCGGTCCCGCTGACGATGCTGCTCTGCGTGGCCCTGTCCCGGGCGGTGGCCACGGCCAACGTCCGGCTGCTGAACTCCCGCAAGGGCCGCGACCTCGCGGTGCTCAGCGGGCTGGTCATCGCGGTGGGCATCCAGTTCGTCAACTTCGGCGCACAGCGGCTCGGCCAGGCCGGCGGGGTCTCCGCGCTGGAGCCGGCGGGCGACGTGGTGCGCTGGCTCCCCGGCGCCTCCGCGGTGGCGGCGGTGGAGGCGGCCTCGGACGGTTCGTACGGGGTCGCCGTCCTCCAGCTGCTCATCACGGTGGCGGCCCTGGCGGCGCTGATGCGGATGTGGCAGCGGAGCCTGGTGAAGCTGATGACCGCGCCGGACGGTTCGACCCTGGCGGCGGCGGAGCCGGCCCGTGAGGAGTCCGGCCGGGGCCGCCTGGCGGCGCTGCTGCCGGAGGGCCGTACGGCGACGGTGATGCAGCGCAGCCTGCGGTACGTGGCACGGGACCCGAAGACCAAGGCGGCCTGGGTGACGGCGCTGGCGATCGGGGCGATCGTGCCGCTGCTCAACGCGCTCCAGGGCACCGGTTCGGTCTACTTCGCGTGCTTCGCCGCCGGGATGCTCGGCATGCAGATGTACAACCAGTTCGGTCAGGACACCTCGGCCTTCTGGATGGTGGCGCTGACGATCTCCTCGCGCCGGGACGCGTACGTGGAGCTGCGGGCGCGGGCGCTGGTCCTGCTGCTGCTCACCCTGCCGTTCACGCTGATCGTCTGTGCGGTGACGGCGGCGGTGCTCGGCGACTGGCGGTCGCTGCCGGGGGCGCTGGGCGTCTCCTTCGCGCTGCTGGGCTCGATGCTGGCGACGGGGGCGGTGGCCTCGGCGCTGTTCCCGTACTCGATTCCGCAGGAAGGCGCGTTCAAGAACGTGGTGCCGGGGCAGGGCGGTCTGGCCTGGATCTCGATCCTCGGCGGCATGCTGGCCGCCGCGCTGCTGGCCGCGCCGGTGATCGCACCGGCTGTCTGGATGCATGTCACGGACCACCACGACGCGTTGTGGCTCCTGGTGCCGGGCGGGCTCGGCTACGGGGCGCTCGTCGGGTGGGCGGGGCTGCGGTACGCCGCCCGGCGCACGGCGGACCGCCTGCCGGAGATCCTGGCGGCGGTCAGCAAGGGCTGAGGGCCGGCCGGTCGGGTCCGGTCTGCCGGGGCTACGGGGAGACCGGTTCGCGGTCGTCCCGGTTGTCCTCGGCGAGCTGTTCCAGGAAGGGTTCCACCGCGGCCCGCCAGCCCTCCGGCTGGTCGTAGTGGACGAGGTGGCCCGCGTCCGCCACTTCCGCGTACTGGCCCCGGGGCAGGACCCGGACCATCTCCTGGGCCTCGGCGCGGCCCAGCTCCCCGTCGAGGCCGCGCAGCACCAGGGCGGGGCACCGGACCTGGGCCAGCTCCTCCCAGTGGGCGTCGAAGACCCAGGTGGCGCGGGAGACGAGCATCTGGCGGCGCGAGAAGACGGGGCGCCAGCCGTCCTCCCGCTCGGCCATCACCTCGGCGTAGAACGCGCCGCGCGAGGGGTTCGGCCGCTCCACCCAGGGGTCGTCCTCGCCGAACCACTTCCGTACGTCGGCGAGGGTGGCGAAGGGCAGCGGCCAGGAGTCGAACCAGTCGCTCCACTCCCGCTGGGAGGCCGCCCCGAGGGCGGAGGCGCGCATGTCGCAGACGACGAGGGCGCGGACGAGGTCGGGGCGCTTGGCGGCGAGCTGCCAGCCGGTGAGCGCTCCCATGGCGTGGCCGACGACGGTGACGGGTCCGAGCCCGAGCTGTTCGATCGCGGCCTCGGCGTCGGAGACGTAGGCGTCACGGGTGTACGGGCCGTCGGCGGGTTTGTCGCTGCGGCCGTGGCCCCGCTGGTCGAGGCCGACCGCGCGGTGCCGTTCGGCGAGCCAGCGGGCGGTCGGGGCCCAGTGCGAGGCCCGGCCCATCAGTCCGTGCAGCAGTAAGACCCCGGGAGCGGCGTCCGCTTCCGGGCGCCCCTTGGGCGGGTCGGCGAACTCCCATGCCGCGAGGCGTACGCCGTCGGTTCCGGTCACATCGATGCGCCGCACCATAGTCCTGGCACCCCCTTCTGGTTCTCGATCACCGTGTGGTCGCGCCCCGTCAGGCTATCGAACCTTTATTCGAAAGCAGGCTTCCGCCACCCAACACCCCACGTTCGAGTGACACCCGTCGAGGATTGACGCCGACCGGCCGGGGGAGATCTTCAGCGGGAGGCGGGCCGCTCGGGGACAGGGGCCCGCGGGAACTGACCTTGAGAGCTCGGGGCTCCGGGTCAGCACAGGGGAGGAACGGCCCCGGCGTCTTCGGCCGTCGGGGCCGCCCCCTTTCCGGGGACGCCCCCGACGGCCTCGACAACGATGGCAGGCGGCGGCCCGAAGCGCCCCGCACCCACCGGGAGCAGGGCATCGCGCAGTACGGCGGGCACCGTCGCGGTGCGCGTGGTGGTACGACGGGCGCATTCCCTGCTCCCTCCCCGACCGTGCCGGCCGTGGCCGGCCGACACCCCCCGGTCCTCTGCCTGGCCTCAGCCTGGCACGCGACGCGTCCGGGCGCTGCCGTTCCGGACGGAAATCGGTCAGCGCACATCACGGTTGTGTCGCCGCCGCGTGCGCGTGACCGGCCGGCGGCCGCGTCAGCGCTTGGCGACGAAGACGTGCGAGGCGACCTCGGAGTCGAGCTCGGCCGCCTCCCCGCTGGAACCGACCAGCACCCCGCCGGGCGACTCGGTCACGCTGACGACGGACCCGGGCTGCACCCCGGCCCTGCGCAGCGTGTACATCAGCTGGGCGTCGGTCTGGATCGGCTCCCCGATCCGCCGCACCACCACGGTCTTGCCCTCGGCGCCCGGGTCCAGCTCGGCCAGGCTCACCATGGACGCGTCCAGGAACGGGTCCGCCTCGGCCTTCTCGCCCAGCTCCTCCAGGCCCGGGATGGGGTTCCCGTACGGCGACTCGGTCGGGTGGCGCAGCAGCTCCAGCACCCGGCGCTCCACCGCCTCGCTCATCACGTGCTCCCAGCGGCACGCCTCGGCGTGGACCTGCTCCCACTCCAGGCCGATCACATCCACCAGCAGGCACTCGGCGAGCCGGTGCTTGCGCATGACGCGGGTGGCGAGGCGACGGCCCTCCTCGGTCAGCTCCAGGTGGCGGTCCCCCGCGACCCGGACCAGTCCGTCGCGCTCCATGCGGGCCACCGTCTGGCTGACGGTGGGACCGCTCTGGTCCAGCCGTTCGGCGATGCGGGCGCGCATGGGGACCACGCCTTCCTCTTCCAGTTCGAGGATGGTGCGGAGATACATCTCCGTGGTGTCGATCAGTCCGGACATACGTGCCCCTCGATGCTCTGACTAGAAAACGTCGTGCGATGGCCCTGCACCCAATTCTGACCTATAGCGCCGACAACCGTGCCGTCCCGGCGGAAGACCGGTGGAAGAGCGTGCGGGCGGGGTCGAGGGGCGGTATTGACAGGCCACTGGTCCAGACCGCAACGTGATCGGCGGCACCGGCGTTCCCGCACCTCCCGAGGCCCTGCCGCACCACCGCCCCATCCCCCGCCGAAAGGGCTCCCCGATGAGCGACAGCAAGCTGGCCGGTCAGTTCTTCGATGCGGCGATCGGCCTGCTGACGCGGGTGCGGGACGAGGAGGCGGGCAGCATCGCCGAGGCCGGCGCGGCCGTCGCGGACACCGTCGAGTCGGGCGGCCGGCTCTTCGCCTTCGGCGCCGGGCACTCCTCGCTGGCCGCCCAGGACGTCGTCTACCGTGCGGGCGGCCTGGCCCTGATGAACCTGCTCACCGTCCCCGGCGTCGTCGGCGTGGACGTCATGCCCGCCACGCTGGGCTCGGCCCTGGAGCGCGTGGACGGACTCGCCTCGGCCGTCCTGGACTCCAGCCCCGCCACCGCCGGGGATCTCCTGGTGATCGTCTCGCTCTCCGGCCGCAACGCCCTGCCGGTCGAGATGGCGCAGAACGCCCGCGCCCTCGGGCTGAAGGTCGTCGGCGTCACCTCGGTCGCGTACGCGGAGCACACTCGCTCCCGGCACGCCTCCGGCGGCTTCCTGCGGGACCACTGCGACATCGTCCTCGACAGCAAGATCGCGATCGGTGACGCGGAGCTGACGGCCCCCGGCATCGAGGCCCCCTTCGCCCCCGCCTCGACCGTGGTGACCAGCGCGATCATGCAGGCGATGCTGGCCGCCGCCGCCGAGCAGCTGGTGGCCCGGGGCATCGAGCCGCCGATGCTGCGCTCGGGAAACGTCGACGGCGGCCACGAGTGGAACGGCCGGGTCATGACGGAGTACCGGGACCGGATCTTCTACCGTCACTGAGCGGCTTCGGCCGCCCCGCCGCGAGGCGGGCCGACGCGCCGGCCCGCCCGGCGGGATGCCCGCCCGTCAGCGCCCCGCCCCGGAAGGCGGCCCTCGCTCACGCCCCCGCCGTCACCTGGGCCAGGTCGACCGCTCCGGCGACCCGGGCCGCGACCGTCTCCGCGTACACCGCGTCCGGGCGTTCGAAGGCGGCCCGGTTCGCCGCGCGGAGGAAGGTCAGCACGCCCAGCGTCCGGCCCCGGCTCCGGAGCACCGCGCACAGCGCGTGCGCGGCGTCCCGGGGCCAGCGGCGTTCCGTCGCCCATGCCTGAGCGGCGTTCCCGGCGCCCGCGCTCGTACGCACGGTGCCGGTGCGCTCGACCGCCTGGAGGGCCGGGTGGCCGGGGTCGTAACGGGCCGGTACGGCGCCGCCGAAGACCGGGAGGCAGGGGCCCGGAGCGTCGGAGGGCGTGGCGGCCGTGCGCACCAGGCGTTCGCCCGCCGCCAGGTCGACCAGGACGTGGTCGGCGAATCCGGCGAGTGCGAAGTCCAGCAGGGAGGTCGCCGCCTCCATCGGGTCCTCGCACTCGGAGGCCGTCCGGGCGGCCCGGTGCAGCTGGCTCGTCCGGAACCGCTGCCGGTCGGCCTCCTGCTCCGCGAGCTTCGCCGCGGTGACGTCCCGGAACAGCCAGCCCGCCCCGAGCGGGACCGGCTCCTCCGTCAGCGGGGAGGCCAGCCGCAGGAACCCGCTGCGCCAGCACCGGCGGCGCTCGCCCTCCGCTGTCCGCAGGGTCACCCACAGCTCGGCCGGGGCGCTCGGCGCGCCCTCGGCGAGCACATGGTGCAGGGCCGCCTCCAGCTCCTCGACGCCCTGGACCACCAGTTCGCCGAGCGGGCGGCCGAGCAGCGCGGTGCGGCCCCCGCCGAGCGCACGGGCCGCGTACGCGTTGGCCACGGTCGGGCGCAGGTCGACGTCGACGAGGACCACGCCCCAGGAGGCGTCCTCCAGCAGCGCCTCACTCAGCGCGATGGCCCGCTCCAGGTCGATCCGGGCGTGCACCTCGCTGAACGCGCAGTAGAGCCCGGCCGGTTTCCCGTCCGCACCGCGGACCCCGGCCGACTGGGTGCGCACCAGCACCCGCCCGCCGTCCTTGCGCAGCAGCGCGAACTCGTGCACCTGGCGCCCCGGCGCGTCCATGGCCGACATCAGCCGCGTCCGCACCTCTTCCGCGTCCGAGCGGCGCACCGCCCAGCCCGCGAAGCCCGCACGGCCCACCGCCTCCCGCGCCGACCAGCCGAGGATGCGTTCGGCCTCGCGGTTCCAGTGGGTGACCGTGCCGGCCGCGTCGAAGGCGCAGAGCGCGGCGTCCATGCCGTCGAGCAGCGCCGCCAGCAGCTCGGACCCGGCGGACGCCTCAGGGGCCCCGCCCGGGCCGGCCGGAGGCGGTGGACCGGCGGAGCGCCCCGGGCGCCCGCCGCCGGAATCCTCGTCCGGTCCGATCTCATCGGTGGTCCCGCTGCTCCTGGAAGCACCCACTCCGCACCCCCCGCAGAACGTGTCGGCGGCCGTTTCCCCACGCGCCGCCGCGTGTATTGCCGCACGTCAGACCATTCAACTCGAACGTGACCCAGCACACATCATCTTCACCGAAATCATTTCCGCGGCCCGCGGTCCACCGATCGATTCACGCCACGCCCGGATTCCGCCGGGAACCCCTCGCACCGCCCGCCGGGTCCGCCCCGCGCCCACGGGTGACGGGGAAGCCGCCGAACGAGCCGCATAAACCGGTTGAACCCCGCACCGGAACGCTTTTAGGCTGTGGGCAGCGAAGAAAGGAGGTGTTCCGGAAGTGATTTCTTCTCGGACTCGTGAGGTGGCTGCGGGCTGACGCCCGTCGTCGCGCTCTTTGCAGTGCATGGCCGGACGCCGGCCAATTCCCAGCAGTCACCGACCCGCAGGCTCGCCGGTAAGTCCGGCCGGCTCCTCCGTGCACGGAGGACCCAGAGCCTGCGGGTTTCTGCGTTCCCCGGCCCGCCCTTGCCCGGCGGGGGCGGGCGTCACGGACAGAGCCGCTCGACCCGCCACCCGCCGGACGCCCCTTCGCCCTCCCTGACGTACCGCAGCCGGTCGTGCAGCCGGTTCGCGTGCCCCTGCCAGAACTCGATCGTCCCGGGCACCACCCGGAAGCCGCCCCAGTGCGGCGGGGCCGGCACCTTCTCGCCCTCGGGGTAGCGGGCGGCCAGCTCCTCGTACCGGCCGATCAGCTCCTCCCGGGACCCGACGACGGTGGACTGGGCGCTGGCCCACGCGCCGAGCTGGGAGCCGTGCGGGCGGGTGCGGAAGTAGCCCACGGTCTCCGCGCGGGAGACACGGCGGGCGGTGCCGGTGACGATGACCTGGCGGGCCATCGGGTGCCAGGGGAAAAGCAGCGACACGTGCGGGTTCGCGGCCAGTTCGCGGCCCTTGCGGGAGTCGTAGTTCGTGAAGAAGACGAAGCCCCGGTCGTCGTACTGCTTGAGGAGCACGGTGCGCGAGGACGGGCGGCCGTCCGGGGTGGCGGTGGAGACGACCATCGCGTTGGGCTCGTGCAGCACCCCGCCGGCGGCGACCTGGCGGAACCAGCGGGCGAACTGGTCCATCGGATCGGGACTGAGGTCGCGCTCGGTGAAGTCCTCCGAGCGGTACTGCTCGCGCATCGCCGCCGGATCGGTGGTGGAATCGAGGGGGGAGGGCCCGGCGGAAGGAGCCTGATGGGCGGCGTGATCCGGTGCGGGCACAGCATGATCCGGAGTCGGCACGGAGTGATCTGGTGTGGGCACGGCTCCATCCTGCCGCAGCGCCCGAGTCTGCCCGGCGGGGAGGGTCGGTAACCACGCGCCGTCGAAATGGGGCCCTGTGCCGGATGTCACGCTTCCCCGCTCCGTGGGAACCCGCCAATATCTTGGGGCAGGCCCCTGTGGCCTTCGTACAGCCGCGGCCTTCCACCCACCTGCTCCAGGTACGCCCCGGCCGCCGATCACAGCATGCCGCCCGCCGAACTGAGGGAGCCGCCTGATGTCCGACTTCGTACCCGGTCTTGAGGGAGTCGTCGCGTTCGAAACGGAGATCGCCGAACCGGACAAGGAGGGCGGGTCGCTCCGTTACCGCGGGGTCGACATCGAGGATCTCGTCGGCCACGTCTCGTTCGGGAACGTGTGGGGCCTGCTGGTGGACGGGGCGTTCAGCCCCGGCCTGCCGCCCGCCGAGCCGTTCCCGATCCCCGTCCACTCCGGCGACATCCGGGTCGACGTGCAGTCGGCACTGGCGATGCTGGCGCCCGTATGGGGCCTGAAACCGCTGCTGGACATCGACGAGGCGACCGCCCGGGACGACCTGGCGCGTGCGGCCGTGATGGCCCTGTCGTACGTCGCCCAGTCGGCACGCGGCCAGGGGCTGCCGATGGTGCCGCAGAGCGAGATCGACAAGGCGCAGTCCGTGGTGGAGCGGTTCATGATCCGCTGGCGCGGCGAGCCGGACCCCAAGCACGTGAAGGCGGTCGACGCGTACTGGACGTCGGCGGCCGAGCACGGGATGAACGCCTCCACGTTCACCGCCCGGGTCATCGCCTCGACCGGGGCGGACGTCGCGGCGGCGCTGTCCGGCGCGGTGGGTGCGATGTCGGGCCCGCTGCACGGCGGCGCCCCGTCCCGGGTCCTCGGCATGATCGAGGAGATCGAGCGCACGGGCGACGCGAGCGCGTACGTGAAGCAGGCCCTGGACCGGGGCGAGCGCCTGATGGGCTTCGGCCACCGCGTCTACCGCGCCGAGGACCCGCGCGCCCGCGTCCTGCGCCGCACCGCCCGCGAGCTGGCGGCCCCGCGTTTCGAGGTGGCGGAGGCGCTGGAGAAGGCCGCGCTGGAGGAGCTGCACAACCGCCGCCCGGACCGGGTGCTGGCGACGAACGTGGAGTTCTGGGCGGCGATCGTGCTGGACTTCGCGGAGGTCCCGGCGCACATGTTCACGTCGATGTTCACCTGCGCCCGCACGGCGGGCTGGTCGGCGCACATCCTGGAACAGAAGCGCACCGGCCGCCTGGTGCGCCCCTCGGCGACGTACACCGGCCCGGGGACGCGGGACCCGCGCGAGATCACGGGGTACGAGGACATCGTCGCGGGCTGACGCTCCGGACCGGTGCGCCGCCGGGCGGGGCCTCGGCCGCGGGCCTCCCCCGGCGGCCTCAGCCGAGGCGGCGGTCGCGGCCGGGCTCGCGGCGGACGGCGATGACATTGTCGGTCACAACGGCCCTCTCGCCGCCGGGACCGGTCGCGGTCCGCCGGGGCGCGTGGCAGCGCTCGGTCCGCCATCCGTCGCCGAGCCGCAGGGACGCGAGTACGTCCTCGGGGGCGGGGAACCGTACGTCCTCGTGCCCGTCCCGCCAGGACCAGGGAGCGAGCGAGGCATGCTCGACCAGCACCAGGAGGCCACCGGGGGCGACGGCCCGGACCGCGCGCCGGAGCACCTGCTCGCGCGGGATCTCCACAGGGGTGTGGAAGTAGCTGGCGGCCACCAGGTCGAACATCCCGTCGGGGAAGGACCGGGCCAGATCGTGCCGGCTCGGGTGGACACGGTCGGTCAGCCCGGCCGCGTCGGCTCCGGCGGCGACCCGGCCCAGTGCGGTCGCCGAGACGTCGACCGCGGTGACGTCCCAGCCGCGCGAGGCGAGCCAGAGCGCGTCGCCGCCGTGCCCGCAGCCGAGGTCCAGCGCCCGGCCGCCGCCGTCCGGCTCGGGGGCCAGTGCGGCGACGATCTCGGCGAGGACGGCGTTGGGGCGGGTGCCCCACTGCGCGTCGAGGCCGGCGTAGTGGTTCTCCCAGAAGGCGGCGGAGTCGGTGGCTCCGGTGGTGTCGCTGCTCATGGCTGTCCCCTTCGCTGTCCGCGGGGTCCGCTCGGGTGAGCACCCCGCTGGGTAGGACGAAGGTGCGCCGCGCCCGGCCATCCTTGCAAGATCCCATGCTGTTTCGGCAACCTGGTGCTCATGGCAGCCAGGGAAGACGCGGCAGGACACACCCCCAGGACGACGAAGGACGGCGTCCTGGCGGCGGTGGGCCCCCGCCTGCGGGAGCTGCGCCGCAGGCACGGGATGACCCTGGCCGAGCTGGCCGAGCGGACCGGCATCAACGAGAGCACCCTGTCCCGCCTGGAGGGCGGCACGCGCAAGCCCACACTGGAACTGCTGCTGCCACTGGCGGAGGTCCACGCGGTGCCGCTGGACGAACTGGTGGGCGCGCCCCGCACGGGCGACCCGCGCATCCACATCCGCCCGGTCACCCGGGACGGCCTCACGTACGTGCCGCTGAGCCGCCCCGGCGGGGTCCAGGCCCACAAGCTGCTGATCCCGCCGAGGCCGGACACCGAGCCGACCTTGCGGACCCACGAGGGCTTCGAGTGGCTGTACGTGCTGGCCGGGCGGCTACGGCTGATCCTGGGCGAACGGACGCTGGTGCTGAAGCCCGGCGAGGCGGCCGAGTTCGACACCCACGTGCCGCACTGGCTCGGCCCCGACGACGACCGGACCGTGGAACTGCTGGTCCTCTTCGGCCACCAGGGCGAACGGGCCCACCTGCGGGCCCGCCAGGAGCCTTTGCGAGGATCAGCCGATGGGACCCACTGACGCGGCATCCGTACGGCACTCCCCCTCGACCTGGCGACAGCCCTGCCCCGCACCGGCGTCGGCCGAGCGCAGCGCCCTCACCGAAGCACTCGCACAACGCGTCCTGGCCCTCGGCCCGGGCCGGCAGCTCGTGGGCATCGACGGCTTCACGGCAGCGGGGAAGACGAGCTTCGGCCACGAACTCGCCGCGCACCTGGCGGTGTCGGGCCGCCCCGTGCTCCGGGCCACGCTGGACGACTTCAAGAACCCGTGGAAGGACCGCCACCTGTACGACCGGGAGTCGGGCGAAGGCTACTACCGCAACGCGTACGACTACGACGCGGCCAAGCGCCTCCTGCTGGACCCCGCCCGCTCCCCGGAGGCGGCGTCCTGCGCACTGTGTTCCATCGATCCGCTGACGCAGGAGAACCACGCGGCCGACACGACCCCCCTCGCCCCGGACTCGGTGCTGATCGTGGACGGAGTCTTCGCGTTCCGCCCCGAGATCGACGCGTACTGGGACTTCCGCGTCTGGATGGACGTGGACGCCGAACTCTCCGTGAGCAGGGGCGCGGAACGCGACCAGGACTGGGCGGGCTCGGACGCGGAGGCGATCCACCGCGACCGCTACCTGGTGGCGGAGCGCCTGTATCTCGACGAGGTGGACCCGCTGCCGAGGATGGACGCGGTGGTGGACAACACGGACTTCGCGCGGCCGCGGCTGATGGGGGTATGACGTGTCGCGTGGTGTCTCTTCCGGGTTCGGGAAGAGACACCGGCCCGCGAACGTCAGCTCACATCTCCCGCCTCTGCGGCGGAACATCGCGGACCAGACTGGTCAGCGGGCTGTGGGTGCGCCACCCCAGGGACGCGTAGAGCGCCCGCCCCTCGACCGTCGCGGCCAGCACGGCGGACGAGGAGCCCGAGGCAACAGCGGCGTTCTCAAGCGTCCGCATCACGAGGCTGCCGAGCCCCTTGCGACGGTGGGCCGGCGATGTCTCGACCTGGTCGAAGACGGCGGTACACCCAGGGCCGGGCATGGCGACCTGACCACGGGCGGCGAACGCGCCGTCCTCTGCCAGAACGAGCACCCGCGTGACGCCGCCCCGCGCCCACGTGCGCACCCGGTAGCCGTCGGGGGCCACTGCGTCGTCGGTGCGCAGCAGTGCCGACATCAGGAAACCGTCGTCATCGAGGCGCCAGCCGGGGGCCGCCCACGAGGCAACAGTCCGCGGCGGCAGGAAGAGCTTGAGCCAGGTGTCCGGGACGGTGACCGTCTCCGTCAGTTCGCGGACCAGTGACTCGTCAGCATCCGTCAGCACGTGCCGGGTGACCTGACCGGACAGCCCGACGTCGACGGTGAAGCCCCAGGGCTCGGACACCGGCGGCGCGGCTCCGCGTGAGACGGCCCAGCCCTCCACCCAGGAACGTACGGCTTCGGCGTCCACGCGAATCCCTCCGTAATAAGTGCAGAGCACGAATGCACATTACCCGGGGAGCCTTGACGAGAAGGAGCAGCCGATAAATCCGAGTGCTCCGGCGGGCAGGGCCGCGCTAGGGTCACCCGCATGAACGTCACCGGCCCAAGCACCACCGCGACCGCGCGAGCGACCAGCTCGCCGGTTGCCGCCGCCTGACTTCCTCTCCCCCCCGGCGACCGGAAACGGTCCGTCGGCAGTGCCGTGGAGCCTCTGGCCCCGGCCGGGTGACTGAACGGTCCCGTTCTCCGGTGCCTCCCCCGCAGCAACGCGAAGGAGCCACTCCCATGCATACGGATCAGCTGGTCAGCACGTTCGTCGAGTACTACGAAGAGCGCGGCCACCGCCGGATCACCGGATCGACGCTGCTGCCACCGCCCGGCGACTCCGTGCTCTTCACCACCTCCGGCATGCACCCGCTCACCCCGTACCTGGAGGGCCGCCCCCACCCGCTGGGCAAGCGGCTCGTGAACGTACAGCGCTGTCTGCGCACCACGGACCTGGACGAGGTCGGGGACGCCACCCACCTGACCGTCTTCGAGATGCTCGGCACCTGGTCGCTGGGCGACTACGAAGGCCCGCTGAGCCTCGACTGGGGGTACGGGCTGCTCACCGAGGGACTGGGCATCGATCCCGGACTGCTGCACGCCACCGCCTTCGCCGGTGACGGCCGGACAGAGCCGGACACCGCTTCTCTCGGACTGTGGCAGGGCCTCGGCGTCCCCGTGGAACTCACCGTGGAGGACAACTGGTGGCCCAACGGTTCTGACGGACCTGTCGGACCGTGCGGCCCCGACTCGGAGATCTTCCTGTGGAGCGGTGACGGCCCGCCTCGGTCGACACCCACGCGCGACGACCGCTGGGTGGAGGTGTGGAACCACGTGACGATGACCCATCGCCGGCTCGACGACGGCTCGCTCGTACCGCTCCCCCAGCGCAACGTCGACACCGGACTCGGCCTGGAGCGGCTGGCCTCCCGGCTCCAGGGCAAGTCGTCCGTCTTCGAGTGCGACGTCTTCGAACCCTGGCGCCGCCTCGTGCCGGCCCTGTGGTCCCTGGACGAACCTTCGCTGCGCCTGGTCTGCGACCATCTGCGCTCGGTCATCGTGCTGCTCGGCGACGGCGTGCGCCCGGCCGGCACAGGACAGGGCTACGTGCTGCGCCGCCTGCTACGACGGGTCCTCACCGTGCTCCGGCGGGAGGACCCCTCGCGCGGTATCGAAGACCTGCCGGAGGAACTGGTCCGGCACACCCTGGACCACTTCCGGCAGGACATGCGCCCGGACGACGTGCTCCGGATGCTGCGCGAGGAGGAACACCGGTTCGGCCAACTCCTGGAACGCGGCCGAGGGGTACTCGCCAAGCCCCGGTTCCGAGGCCCGCTGACCGAGGAGGACTTCCACTACCTCCACGACACCCATGGACTGCCACGCGAGCTGATCACGAGCCTGCGCCCGGAATAGAGGAGGCCAAGCGCATCGCACCCACCCGGCAATGAACGGGCAGCCCGCATCGCTCCGCGCCCGGTCGTGCGCGACGACCGGGCGCGGAGCGATGCGGGCTGCCCCGGATGTCCTGTCTCACCGAAGGCTGAGCGCTGGGCGCTCCGCGCCCAGCGGGGCATGGGGGTATGGGGGCATCCGAAAAGCCCGGCGACCTCTCGCGACCGACGCGGCACAATTGCCGCATGATCGGCAGACGGACCACCCATCGCACAGCGGACGGCGTCCGCATACCCGGAACCTGGCGCCACGCCTTCATCCGCAACGGAAGCTCCTACTTCCTCACCGACCTCTTCATCTACGCCGACGGGCTCATCGACTGCTGGGGTCTGGTGACCGTCGAGGAATTCGAGGAGAAGCTCCGGACCGGCTGGGTGGCCACCACGTTCCCGGACGGCGCCAAGGCGTCCGCACACGGTCTGGCCCGCTGGAAGTTCAGCGAGTCCCGGACCGGGCTCACCCCCGAGCTGTTCGCCGCCGAGGTCCGCGACACCATCGACCGGCTGAACGACCGACCCGATGCGACCGGCCGGTGTCTGGCCGCCGTGGACGTCTTCCTCGCCGACCGGACGGAGGAGAACCGGACAGCGGCCCGCGACGCCTTCCTGTCCATCCCGGCCACGAAACGCCGCTACGCGCTGGGAGACATGGACAGCAAGGACGGGCCGCTTCGCGTGCTGGTGGCAGGGCCCGGCGGCACGACGTACCAGCCGACCGACCCGCCGGTCACCCAGGACTCCTACGACAGGGCCGTCGCGTACTTCGAGGACCGGGCCCGATGGAAGGCCGAGCGGGACACGCGTGTGCTCGCGGACGGACCGGCGGCTCCGCACAGCCCGGCGGTCCAGCTCCACCACTCCCCTGCGCACGAGCCCCGGGCCCGCCCCGGTCAGCTCGGCCTGCGCCACGACTACCCCGCACCGATCACCGTGAAGGAGAGCGCCTACCCCTCCGTCGCCCACGCCTACTGGGCTCTGTCGGTCACTCAGTCGGAGGTCCACGACGCGATCGCCGCAGCGGACACCTCTTCCGCGGCACGCCGGCTCGCGGCCGGGGCAACGCGCCGCGAGGACTGGGCCCACGTCCGCACCGCCGTCATGACCGGGCTGCTGCGTGCCAAATACGACCAGCATCCCGAGCTGGCCGAGATCCTGCTGGCGACGGACGACGCCACCCTGATCTACGACGACGTGGACTCGATCTACTGGGGCGACAACGGCGGCCGAGGACGCAACTGGGCGGGTCGTCTCCTCGAACTCGTCCGCTCCGAACTCCATATGCGGAGAGCCGGGCTCTCCGGTCTCTGACCGGATCACGGGCGCGGGTCAGCGAACGGACGCGGCGGCGACGGGATGCGGCGGTGAAGGCTCTGGAGGGGGGCCGGCCGATGTGCCTCCGGGACGGCGCCACCGACTGGTGAGCCGAGTTGCCGAGGCACTCCCTCCGGAACGCCTGCGCCCACCCACACCGTCACCAACTCGACCAGGCCGTGGCTCCGTCCTCTCGAAGCTCGTGGCCCGATTCCCGTTTCCCGGAACCCGAGCTTCGGGAGAGCTGATTCACTCCTCCGGGGGTACGTGAGTGGGGCTCCGGCCCGAAGCTCGGGTCCCGGGCTTCGGGCGCCGGGATGCGGGACCCGGGGTTCGAGCGCCTTCGGTTCGAGAACCGAACGACCCCGACGCGGTGGTTGCACACCAGGCCGGGGTCTCACCGCAAGATCGATCACCTAGAAAGCCGATCCCGTGGCTACCCAGCAGCCTAGCTCCGCCCCGCCCGCGCCCGCACGCTCCGCCCCGTACCCGATGGCCAAGCCCGGCTACGGCAAACGCACCGCGCCCGGCCAACACCCCCGCGCACCGCACGACTTCACCCTGCTGCCGACGCGCGAGCGGTATGTCGCCGGGTTCGTCGACCACCTGCCCGAGGGTGCGGCGATGAGCGTGAAGCAGCTCGCCAAGCAGCTCCCGCTCTACGGGCAACAGGCCATCTCCACGGCCCTGCCAGCCCTGTCCGTCGCCGGGCACCTGCGACGCGTACGGTGCTCCGTCGGCGGGGGCGACGAGACCCGCTGGGTCTTCCGCACCTTCTGGTCCCGCACCGCCCGCGACAACGAGTGGTGGAACACCTACCTCGCCACCGAGAAGGCCACCCGAACCGTCAACTCCGCGACTGCCTGGCGTTCCTTGGACTCGCCGCACCGCTCTGCTGCTACAAACGCCTCCTCCGACTCTCCCCCTAGGACACGGTCCAAGAGGTCGGTGTTCCGTCTTGCGCGCAAGGCGGTGGGGGTCGCCGTGCGGGTCGTGGCTGGTGAGGAGGACAGTCAGGGCTGCGGCGGCCAGCAGCACGGCGTCCACTCCGGAGGGTCCGCCGCACGACCCGCGTCGGATCCTCCTTCGACAGGTGTGACAGGTGCGGGAAAACAGGTTGTCCGCCTGGGGAAGCCGGCGTGAGGATGGTCGGGAAAGATCGGCAGTTTTGCGAGGAATCATGCACACCACCATCCCCACCACGGCAGGCCACGTCCGCGGACGACTCGAGGGAAAGATCTCGGTGTTCAAAGGCATCCGGTACGCGGCGCCACCGTTCGGACCGCGACGGTTGCGGCCCCCTGAGGCACCGCAGCCGTGGACAGGAGTGCGCGACGCGCTCGTCCCCGGGCCTTCAGCACCACAGCCCGGATACCTGCCGGTTATGGCCGGGTTGCTGGAAGAAGCCGTCAACCCGGGCGAGGACTGTCTCAATCTCAACGTGTGGACGCCTGCGCCGAGCCGCAGCCAGGGGCGGCTCCCGGTCATGGTCTGGATCCACGGAGGTGCCTTCCGTAACGGTTCCGGTTCCCTTGCCACCTATGACGGTGCGCGGCTCGCCGCCGACGGTGTCGTGTGCGTCACACTCAACTACCGGCTGGGTGCGGAAGGATTCCTGCTGCTGCCCGATGGCACCTCCAACCTCGGTCTGCTGGACCAGATTGCCGCGCTGGAATGGGTTCGGGACAACATCGCCGGTTTCGGTGGCGACCCGGACAACGTCACCGTCTTCGGCCAGTCCGCAGGGGCCATCAGCATCACCGCGCTCATGACCATGCCGCGGGCCCGCGGGCTGTTCCACCGTGCGATCACGCAGAGCGGCGCCGGACATCACACCCATCCCGAGGGAGTCGCCCGGCGCCTCACCGAGCGGCTGGCCGCTCTCGCCGGTGCCGAGCCGACCCGCGAGAGTCTGGCCGCCTTGCCGCCCCAGCGGCTCATCGCCGCCAACGACGCTTTGGGCCGGGAGATCGCACAGGCTGCCGATCCCGGGCAGTGGGGCGAATCCGCGGGCGGCGGCACCACCGTGCTGCCCGTCGTGGACGGAGCCACGCTCCCCGAGCGCTCGATCGACGCCCTCTCCGGCGGGATCGGCCGTGAGATCGACCTGCTCACCGGCACGACCAGCGACGAGTTCCGCCTCTTCCTCGTCCCGCTGGGGATCGCCCCGCGCATCACGGACGAAGTCCTGCACGGTTTCCTGGCCGGTCTCGGTCTCGACGCCGACAGGGCTCGCAGCGTCTACGCGGCCGCCCACCCCGGCGCGACACCCGGCGATCTGCTGTCCGCGGCCATGACCGACCACGCCTACCGGATCCCGGCCCTACGGGTGGCCGAGGCCCGTGCCGTCCACGGCGCGGACACCTACGTGTACGAGTTCGCGCGCCCCTCGCCCGCTCTGGACGGCGTCCTGGGCGCGTGCCACATGGCCGAAATCGGCTTCGTTTTCGGTAACCTCGACGACCCACACGCCGGCCCCGACGCCCCGCAGCATCTTTCCGACCAGATGCGCGAGGCATGGATCTCCTTCGCCCGGACCGGCCGCCCGGGCCCTTCCGTCCCGGGCGCGATGCCGTCCTGGCCCGCCTACTCCGGACTCCGGTCCGTCATGCGCCTGGGCGAGGGTACGCCCACCGTGCTCAAGGACCCGTCACCGGACGAGCGTCGCCTCTGGCAGAACCTGCGCGATGCCGTCATCAGTGGCACCTGACCACGGCCTGTCCCACCGGGAGGAACCTACGCCCGTAGCCGCCACGATGAGCTGCTCCGATGGCTGCCGCCCTGGCCGTGGCCGGCACGCTGCCCGCGTCCGCGGCGTCTCAGGGCCGCGGCCCGGGTGGCGTCGTGCGGCAGGGGCTGGACCGCCTCCAGGGGTACGGTCCCGCGCTCCAGGGACGGTCGCGCACGGGTGACGCGGGGCTGCCCTGCTTCGGCACCGCGCCTCGCGGCATCCCCGCGTAGCCCGGCGCCCCGGAGGTCTCCGGGGCCCCCGCCGGTTCGGGCTGCGCCTCGTCCCTACGTCCGAGTGCCCGCCGGGCCGGCCTTCCGGCCGCGACCCAGACGCGGTCGGGCAGGAACACCGCGTCAGCGATCAGCGCGGCACCTTCCTTGCCGGGCCGCCCGTCACCTACGCCTCGGCCGGGTTCGCCGCCGTGGCGCCCGGCTACCTCGGCATGGACGCGGAGCCTGCGGCGTCCCTGCGGGGCAATGAAGTCGGGGCGAAAGTGGTGGACCCGGGGGCGGTCGACTTCCAGGGATCGCGGCATCCGGGGTCGAATGTGCGGGGCACGGTGGAAGTACTGCACTGGTTCCGGCAGTTGCGGTGAGGACGCGCGCGCCGCAACCCCGTGGCGTTCGGCGTGGAGATCAGGAAGGCTGGCGCGCATGGTTTCGATAGTGCAGAACATGGCGATCGACTGTGCGGATGCCTATGAGCTGGCGCGGTTCTGGAGCGGTGCGACAGGCCGTCCGCTGCACCCGGAGGACAGGCCGGGCGACCGGGAGACTCAGGTGCTGCTGGCGGAGGGCCCGGTGCTGCACTTCAATCAGGTGCCCGAGGCGAAGACGATCAAGAACAGGCTCCATCTGTGTCTGCGCCCCGAGACCTCGCGCGATCAGGAGGTGGAGCGCCTGCTGGGCCTCGGTGCCACGTTCGTCGCTGATCACCGGAGTCCCGATGGTTCGGGCTGGGCGATCCTCGCTGATCCCGAAGGCAACGAATTCTGCGTTCTGCGCAGTGAGTCCGACCGAGCCGCCATGTCCTCCTGACGCGCACGTAGGTCATACCTCGGCACCAGGGGCGCCTACCCAGCGGGGGAGGGAGACCGTTCCGGCGGCCGACGCACCGCACCCCGGTCGAAGCGACGTTCAGAACACGACCGGTACTGAACGGACGACGAAGGCGCTCTGGAGCTCCTGGTGGCGGCGATGGCCTCACTGGGCGCCCTGGGCGACGATGCTGTGGGCGGTGCTGCCGTACGAGCCCCGTCCGCCGCACCGCGCCTCGTCCAACTCGCCGCCTGGGCAGGGACACTGGCCTTTGTCCCGTACGCGGCGATGAAGCTGGTCTGGGCGTCCGGCGGGTGCCGCGCTGGCTTCCGCTCACCCCGGCTCTGCTCGGCGCTGCCACGCTCGCCCCGTACGGCGTCGTGGGGGGCGGATACCTGGCCCTGGCCACGACCGGCGTCGTGACGATGGGGCGCGGCGACTTCCCCACCTCGGGTGACGCGCTGCTGGTCGGCTGGGTCGGGATGGTCGCCTTCGCCGTTTATGGCATGGCCCTGAGCATCGCGGTCCGCTCGTACCGGGTGCGAACGCGTCCTGCCCACGTGCCGATCCGGATCCGCTGCCAAGCGGATCCGGCCGGAAGGCGACCGTGATGCGCAGCCCGCCGGAGTTCACTGGGGCGGGCGGCCCGGGGGGACGACGTCGTGGCGGATGTCCTACCACCAGGCGAGGCCCGTCCCGGCCGGTGAGGGCCCCGAGCACTCCGGAGTCGCGCGGCTCCGAACGAGTGGACTTGCCGGGGCGCGGCCGGGATGCGGCGCGGAGGCCGGAGGGCGGATGGTGTCGTTGCCGTCCGCTCCGCTCCCCTCCCTCCCGGCCCGGAAGAGGCACACCCACATGCGACGCTCCCCCACCCGACGACTGTTCGCCGCGATGCTGCTCGCGGCGTCCGTCCTGGCCCCGATGGCCGTGGCTCCCGCCCCGGCGGTCCACGCCGCGGGCCCCGATCAGCACGGCAGTCACGACCGGCACGGCGAGGACGACTGTCCTCCGGGCGGTCTCGACCCCGCGCTGACCGCCAAGCTGGACGGGACCATCGAGGACGTCCGCGAGCAGGCCGGCATTCCCGGTGCCGTCGTCGGGCTGTGGATGCCGGGGAAGGGCAGCTACGTCCACGCGAGCGGCGTCGCCGACACGGTCACCCGCGAGCCGATGTCGGCCGACACCCGTATCCGGATCGGCAGTGAGACCAAGACCTTCACGGTCACCGCGCTGCTCGAACTCGTCGACGACAAGCGCGTCAAGCTGGACGACCCGATCTCCGCCTACGTCCCCGGGGTACGCAACGGCGACCGGATCACGCTCCGCCAGCTCGCCGGGATGCGCAGCGGCCTGTTCCCGTACACCGCCGACGCCGACTTCGTGCACGACCTGCTGAGCGACCCGTACCGCTCGTTCACCCCGCGCGGTGTGCTCGCGTACGGCATGAAGCACAAGAACACCTTCAAGCCGGGCGCGGAGTTCCAGTACTCCAACTCCAACCTCGTCCTGCTCGGCCTGGTGATCGAGAAGGTCACCGGTCAGAGCCTCGACCGCGTCATCCACGAGCGGGTGCTCCGCCCCGCCCGCCTGCACAACACGCTCTTCCCGACCGGGGCCGAGTTCCCCGAGCCGCACGCACACGGCTACACCGACCAGACGCTGAGCGGCGAGACCGAGGACGCCACGGACTGGAACCCCAGCTGGGCGTGGGCGGCAGGCGCGATGATCTCCGATCTGCACGACCTGCGCCGCTGGGCCAAGGTCGTCGCCACCGGGGAGCTGCTGAGCCCCGAGACGCAGGCGCAGCGGCTCAAGACCCAGCCGACCGGGTTCCCGGGGCTCAGCTACGGCCTCGGAATCTTCGATGCCGACGGGTGGATCGGGCACAACGGTTCCCTGCCGGGGTACGAGACCGTGACCGTCTACCTGCCCGCGCAGAAGGCCACCATGGTCATCATGATCAACACGGACTCCCTCAGCGGAGGCCAGGAGCCGTCCACCCTGCTCGCCCGCGCGGTCACGCAGATCGCCACCCCGGACCACGTCTACGACGGCAGCGCCTCCCGGGGGCCCGGCACTCCCTGAGGTCAGGGGAGACCGTCATCGGCGGCAACCGGGCCCGCCGCAGCTCGCTGTGGCGCCGGCGGCCCGACGGGACGGCGTGGCGGATGTACTACCACCGGGCGACGCCCGTCCCGGCAGGGGTGAGAGGGAGCCCGGGCGCCCCGGACGTCGCGGCTCCCGCCCCTTGCCCCTGGCGGCTCCGCCTCATCGCCCCAGCCCCTCCTCCACCAGCGCCGCCCACTGCGCCACCACCCGCGCCCGCCGGGCGGTGTCGTCGGTGAGGAGGTTGGCGAGGCCGAGGCCGCGGGCCATGTCCAGGAGGCCCTGAACCGTTTCGCGGACGCCGGGGCGGGACTCGTCGGCGCCCAGGAGCTCGACGGCGATGCGGTGGGTCTCGCGGCCCACCCGCGCCTCCAGTTCGGTGACGCGCGGGCGGAGCTGGACCTCGTTGGAGGCGGCGACCCAGAGCTGGAGGGCGGCCCGGAACAGGGGGCCGGTGTAGAGGTCGACCAGGGCCGCGACCACCTCGGCGCGGCCCTGGACGGGCAGTGCCCGCAGGGCGGCGGAGCGTTCCTCGGCGACGTACTCCACCGCCCCGGTGAACAGGTCCTCGCGGGTGGGGAAGTGGTGCTGGGCCGCGCCGCGCGAGACGCCGGCGCGTTCGGCGACGACGGAGACGGTGGAGCCTGCCCAGCCGTGGTCGGCCAGGCAGGCGACGGCGGCCTCCAGGAGGCGCTGCCGGGTGGCCCGGCTGCGGTCCTGTTTGGGTGCGGTCGGAGACTTGGGCGTGCTGGAAGGAGGTGTCACCGCACCCATGCCGGTTCCCGTCGTTCGAGGAAGGCCGTCATCCCCTCCCTCGCCTCGTCGGAGGCGAACAACGCGGCGGATCGGGCGATGAGGTCTTCGGCGTACTGGTCGAAGTTCCTCAGCACCGTAGCCGTGACCAGCTCCTTCGACGCGGCCAGCCCCTGGGGCGAGGCCCGGCGCAGGCCGTCCAGGACCGGTACGAGCGCCTGGTCCACGTCCTCGGCGGCCAGCGTCACCAGGCCGATACGGGCCGCCTCCGCCGCGTCGAAGCGCTCGCCCGTGAGGTAGTAGCGGTGCGCCGCCGTGCGGTCCAGGCGGGCGAGCAGGGTGAGGGAGATGACCGCCGGGGCCAGGCCCAGGCGGGACTCCGTCAGCGCGAAGGTCGACGACGGGCCCGCCACGGCGATGTCGCACGCCGCCAGCAGGCCCAGGCCACCCGCCCGGACGTGGCCCTCCACCCGGGCCACGACGGGTTTCGGCAGTGCCGCGATCTCCCGCATGAGGGCCACGAACGCCTCCGGGTCCGGCGGCGCCGTCAGGTCCGCCCCGGCGCAGAACGTCGTGCCGGTGTGGGTGAGCAGGACCGCCCGTACGGTGGTGTCGGCGGCGCACCGCGCCAGCGACGCGCGCAGTTCGCCGACCAGCTCCGCCGAGAGCGCGTTGCGGTTCGCCGGGGAGTCGAGCGTCAGCGTGGCGACGCCCCGGTCCTGCCGCGTGGTCATCGGGGTCACTTCTCCTCCGCCTTCTCCCGGTCGCGCAGCTCGCGCCGGAGGATCTTGCCGGACACCGCCCGGGGCACCGCCTCGATGAACTCGGCCTGCCGCACCTTCTTGTACGGGGACACCCGCTCGGCGACGAACGCCATGACGTCGTCGGTGGTGAGGTCCGCGCCGGCCGGGCCCCGGACCAGGAACGCCTTGGGGACCTCGTTGCCCTCCGCGTCGGGCACTCCGATCACCGCCGCGTCCGCGAGGTGCGCGTGGGTCAGCAGCAGTGCCTCCAGCTCGGCGGGGGCCACCTGGTATCCCTTGTACTTGATCAGTTCCTTGACCCGGTCGACGACGAACAGCCAGCCGTCCGCGTCCACCCGGCCGATGTCGCCCGTGTGGACCCAGCCCGCCGCGTCGATCATGTCGGCGGTGGCGTCGGGTCGGCCCAGGTAGCCCTTCATCACCTGGGGGCCCCGGATGAGGATCTCGCCGTCCGTCGCGGGCTCCGCGTCCTTCGCCGGGTCCTCCAGGGACACGATGCGCATCTCGGTGCCCGGCAGCAGCTTGCCGACGGTGCCCGGCGGCGGCCGCTCGGCGGAGAGCGGCACCACGTGCGTGCCGGGCGACAGCTCCGTCATCCCGTACGCCTGCCGCACCGGCGGCAGCCCGAGGCGGGCCGAACAGGCGGCGGCCAGGCCGGCGTCGAGCGGGGCGGCGGCGCTGACGATGTACTGGAGCGAGGAGAGGTCGTACTCCCCCACCAGCGGGTGCTTCGCGAGGGCCAGCACGATCGGCGGAGCCACGTACAGGCCGGTGATGCGGTGCGTCTGGATGGCCTCCAGGAACTGGGCCAGGTCGAAGCGGGGCAGGACGACGACCGTCGCGCCGCAGCGGAGCGGGGCGTTCATCAGGGCCGTCAGCCCGTAGATGTGGAAGAAGGGGAGGACGGCTAGGACGCGGTCGCCCTCTCCCATCGGGATGAACGGCCTCAGCTGCTCCAGGTTGGTAGCGATCGAGCGGTGCGTCAGCATCACGCCCTTGGGCGTTCCCGTCGTGCCGGAGCTGTACGGGAGGGCCGCGACGTCCTCGCCGGGGTCGATGGCGATCTCCGGCTCGGGTGCGGTGCAGGACAGCATGTCCAGGATGGAGGTGTGGCCCTCCGCCTGGTCGCAGACGTAGATCTCGCGTACCCCGCCGGTCAGTTCGGCGGCCCTGCAGGCGGTCGCCAGGAGCGGGGAGACCGTGACGATCCACTTCGCCCCGCTGTCGGCGAGCTGTTTGGCGAACTCCTCGGGCGTGGCCAGGGGGTGGATCGTGGTGACGGAGGCGCCGGCGCGGGTGGCCCCGTAGAAGACCGCCGGGTAGGCGATGGTGTTCGGGCTGTGGAGGGCGAGGACGTCGCCCTTGCGGAGGCCGGCCTCGGCCAGGGCGGCGGCGATGCGCCGGTGGAATCCGTCGAGCTGGGTGTACGTGAGGGAGGCGCCGTTCGTCCCGTCGATCAGGGCGACGGTGTCTCCGAGCCGGGCGGCCTCGCCGAGGACCGCTTCGTGGATGGGTGTGTCGAGGGCCGGTACGTCTGCGTACTCGCTGCGGAACACCATGGCGGTCCCCTGTCGTCGCGGCTGCCCGCGCCGCCCGGAGGAGGCGCGGGACGCCGTGCGGGTGTGGAGGGTCAGAATCGCCCCTGTGGGGGAGGGATGGGGAGGGGTCGGACGGAAGCGGATCGGGAAAGGCTCAGTACGACTTCGGCAGGCCCAGCGTCTGGTGCGAGACGTAGTTCAGGATCATCTCGCGGCTGACGGGGGCGATCCGGGCCACCCGGGACGCCGTGATCAGGGAGGCGAGGCCGTACTCGCGGGTCAGTCCGTTGCCGCCGAGGGTGTGCACGGCCTGGTCGACCGCCTTCACGCACGCCTCGCCCGCCGCGTACTTCGCCATGTTCGCCGCCTCGCCCGCCCCGATGTCGTCGCCGTCGTCGTACAGCCGGGCCGCTTTCTGCATCATCAGGCGCGACAGCTCCAGGTCGATGTGCGCGGTGGCCAGGGGGTGCGCGATCGCCTGGTGGGAGCCGATCGGAGCCTTCCACACCTGCCGGGTACGGGCGTACTCCACGGCCCTGCCGAGGGCGAAGCGGCCCATCCCGATGCCGAACGCGGCCGTCATGATCCGCTCGGGGTTGAGTCCCGCGAAGAGCTGGAGGAGGCCCGCGTCCTCGTCGCCGACGAGCGCGTCGGCCGGCAGGCGTACGTCGTCGAGGACCAGCTCGAACTGCTTCTCGGGTGCGTGGAGTTCCATGTCGATCTGGTTCCGGCCGAAGCCCTCGGCGTCGCGCGGGACGATGAACAGGCAGGGCTTCAGCTTCCCCGAGCGGGCGTCCTCGGTGCGGCCGACGATCAGCGTGGCGTCGGCTATGTCGACGCCGGACACGAAGACCTTGCGGCCGGTGAGCAGCCAGTCGGCGTCCGGGCCACTGCCGTCGCGGCGGGCGGTGGTGGTGATGCGGTGGGAGTTGGAGCCGGCGTCGGGCTCGGTGATGCCGAAGGCCATGGTGAGGCTTCCGTCGGCGAGGCCCGGCAGCCACGTCCGTTTCTGCGCGTCCGTGCCGAAGCGGGCGATGACCGTGCCGCAGATCGCGGGCGACACGATCATCATGAGGAGGGGCGAGCCGGCCGCGCCCAGCTCCTCCAGCACGATGGAGAGTTCGGCCATGCCGCCGCCTCCGCCGCCGTACTCCTCGGGGAGGTTCACTCCGAGGTAGCCGAGCTCGGCGGCCTCCGCCCACAGCGCGTCGGTGTGGGAGCCGTCGCGGACGACGGTGGTCATGTAGTCGCGCCCGTAGCGCTTCCCGAGGGCGGCGACGGCGGCGCGCAGGGCCTGGTGCTCTTCGGTTTCGAGGACGGTGCTCATGCGGTCTCCTCCGGTACGGGGGCGGTCGGTACGGGGGCGGTGCCCGGGTCCTCCTGGACCACGGCGAGCAGTGCGCCGACCTCGACCTGGTGGCCGGGGGCGGCGTGCAGGGCGGTGAGGGCGCCGGTGGCGGGGGCGAGGATGCGGTGCTCCATCTTCATCGCCTCCAGCCAGATCAGCGGCTGCCCGGCCTCGACCCGGCACCCGGCGGCCAGGCCCTCCGCGAGCCGGACGACGGTCCCGGGCATCGGGGCGAGCAGGGAACCCGGTTCGGTCTGGGCGGCCGGGTCGGTGAAGCGGGGGAGCACGGTGAACGTGTACGAGGCGTCGGCGGTGTCCACGTACACCCGGTCGCGGTGGCAGACGACCTCGAAGTGGCGGGCCACACCGTTGATTTCGCAGGTGACCCGGTCGGCGGTGGCGGTGACGACCCGCAGGCCCGGCTGCTGTCGCGGTTCCGGGACGCCGGAGCGCGGGGTGCGGTAGGCGACCTCGTGCTCGGTCCCGTCGGGTTCGCTCCGGTAGCGCTTGAGCTGCGGCCCCGAGGGCACGTTGCGCCAGGCCCCGAAGCGGGTGGGGGCCGGGCCGCCGGATGCGGTGGTGCGGACGGCTGCCGCCAGGGCGGCGGCGAGGGCGGCCGGTGCGGGGTCCCGCCCGGGCGCCGGGGCGGTCAGGTCCGCCAGGTGCCGGTCGTAGAACCCGGTGTCCAGGCGGGCCGCCGCGAAGTCCGGGTGGCGCAGCGACCGTACGAGCAGGTCGCGGTTGGTGACCGGGCCGTGGATCCGGGCCCTCTCCAGTGCGCGGGCCAGCAGCCGGACGGCCTCGGCGCGGGTCGGGGCGTGGGCGATCACCTTGGCGAGCATCGGGTCGTAGTGCACGCCGACGGTGTCGCCGCCGGTGTACCCGCTGTCCAGGCGCAGGCCCGGCGCGTCCGGAACCTCCAGCGCGTGCAGTGCGCCGGTCTGCGGCTGCCAGTCGCGGGCCGGGTCCTCGGCGTAGAGCCGGGCCTCGACCGCGTGGCCGGACGGCTCCGGGGGGCGGGGCGCGGGCAGCGGCCCGCCCTCCGCCACACGCAGTTGCAGGGCGACCAGGTCGAGCCCGAACACGGCCTCCGTCACCGGGTGTTCGACCTGGAGGCGGGTGTTCATCTCCAGGAAGTACGGCTGCCCGCCGGCGGACACGAGGAACTCCACGGTTCCCGCGCCCCGGTAGCCGACCGCCCGTGCGGCGGCGGTCGCCGCCTCGTGGAGCCGGGCGCGCAGGGCCTCGTCCAGGCCGGGGGCCGGGGCCTCCTCGATGACCTTCTGGTGGCGGCGCTGGAGCGAGCAGTCCCGGGTGCCCAGCGCCCACACGGTGTCGTGCCCGTCCGCCAGCACCTGGACTTCGACGTGCCGGCCGCGCTCGACGTACGGCTCGGCGAAGACCTCGCCGTCCCCGAAGGCCGACGCCGCCTCGGCGGCGGCGGCCAGCAGCTCGCCGGGCAGCGCGTCGAGTTCCCGGACGATGCGCATCCCCCGGCCGCCGCCGCCCGCCGCCGCCTTCAGCAGCAGCGGCAGGTCGCCCTCCCCGGCCGTCGCCGGGTCCACGGGGTCCAGCAGCGGGACGCCGGCCCCGGCCATCAGCTCCTTGGCCCGGGTCTTGGACGCCATCAGCTCGATGGCCTTCACCGGCGGGCCCACCCACACCAGACCGGCGTCCTGGACGGCGGCGGCGAAGGCGGCGTTCTCGGAGAGGAAGCCGTATCCGGGGTGCACGGCGTCCGCCCCGGCGGCCAGGGCGGCGGCCACGACGAGGTCTCCGCGCAGATAGGTGTCGGCGGGGGCCGTGCCCGGCAGCCGTACGGCGAGGTCCGCCTCCCGTACGTGCAGGGCGTCGGCGTCCGCGTCGGAGTACACGGCGACCGTGGTGATGCCCAGGTCACGGCAGGTGCGGAAGATCCGGCAGGCGATCTCGCCCCGGTTGGCGACGAGAAGTGCGGTGATCATCGGGGCCCTGCGGTCGGTGGTGGTCATCCGGCCCTCACATTCGGAAGACGCCGAAGCCGCCGCGGGCGCCCTCGAACGGTGCGGTGTGGATCGCGGACAGGCACATGCCGAGGATGGTGCGGGTGTCGCGGGGGTCGATGACCCCGTCGTCGTACAGCCGCCCGGACAGGAACACGGGGAGCGACTCGGCCTCGATCTGCTGTTCCACCATGGCCCGCAGTCCCGCGTCCGCCTCGTCGTCGTACGGCTGCCCCTTCGCGGCGGCGGAGGCGCGGGCGACGATGGAGAGGACCCCGGCGAGCTGCTGCGGGCCCATGACGGCGGATTTGCTGCCCGGCCAGGCGAAGAGGAAGCGCGGGTCGTAGGCGCGTCCGCACATGCCGTAGTGGCCGGCCCCGTACGAGGCCCCCATCAGGACCGACAGGTGCGGGACCTTCGAGTTGGCGACCGCGTTGATCATCATCGCGCCGTGCTTGATGATGCCGCCCTGTTCGTACTCCTTGCCGACCATGTAACCGGTGGTGTTGTGGAGGAAGAGGAGCGGGATGTCGCGCTGGTTCGCCAACTGGATGAACTGGGCGGCCTTCTGCGACTCCTCGCTGAACAGCACGCCCTGGGCGTTGGCGAGGATGCCGACCGGATAGCCGTGCAGCCGCGCCCAGCCGGTGACCAGGCTCGCCCCGTACAGCGGTTTGAAGGCGTCGAAGTCCGAGCCGTCGACCAGGCGGGCGATGACCTCGCGCGGGTCGAAGGGCGCCTTCAGGTCGCCCGGCACGATGCCGAGCAGCTCGTCCTCGTCGTATTTCGGCGGCTCCGCGGGGCCCGGATCGGCATGTGCTTTGCGCCAGTTGAGCCGGGCGACGATCCGCCGGGCCTGGCGGATCGCGTCCTGCTCATCGACGGCGAAGTGGTCGGCGAGCCCGGAGGTACGGGCGTGCATCTCGGCCCCGCCGAGGGACTCGTCGTCGCTCTCCTCGCCGGTGGCCATCTTCACCAGGGGCGGTCCGCCGAGGAAGACCTTGGACCGTTCCTTGATCATCACGGTGTGGTCGGACATCCCGGGGACGTACGCTCCGCCGGCGGTCGAGTTGCCGAACACGACGGCCACGGTGGGGATTCCGGCGGCGGAGAGCCGGGTGATGTCGCGGAACAGTGCGCCGCCCGGGATGAAGATCTCCTTCTGGGACGGCAGGTCGGCGCCGCCCGACTCGACCAGGCTGACGCAGGGGAGCCGGTTGGCGAAGGCGATCTCGTTGGCGCGCAGGGCCTTCTTCAGGGTCCAGGGGTTCGAGGCGCCCCCGCGCACGGTCGGGTCGTTGGCGGTGATCAGGCACTCGACGCCCTCCACCACCCCGATCCCGGTGACGAGCGAGGCCCCGACGGCGTAATCGCTGCCCCAGGCGGCCAGCGGCGACAGCTCCAGGAACGGGGTGTCGGGGTCGACGAGCAGTTCGATCCGCTCGCGGGCGGGGAGCTTGCCGCGCCCCCGGTGCCGGGCGAGGTACTTCTCGCCGCCGCCCGCCAGCGCCTTGGCGTGCTCGGCGTCCAGCTCCGCGAGCTTCGCCAGCATGGTGGTGCGGTGGGCCGTGTACTCGGGGCCTTGGGTGTCGAGCCCGGTGGGCAGGACGGTCATGCGGTCACCTCCGGGAGGGGGACGCCTTCCAGCAGCGGTACGGGGACGGGAAGCGACCGGGAGCGCAGCCACTCCCCCAGCGCCTTGGCCTGCGGGTCGAACCGGGCCTGGGCGGCGACACCCTCGCCCAGCAGCCCGTGGACGGTGAAGTTGAGGGCGCGGAGGTTGGGCAGGACGTGGCGTACGACGGTCAGCGGGGCGGTCTCCGGCAGGAGTTCCCTCAGCCGTGCGACGGTCAGTTCGTGCGCGAGCCACCGCCAGGCGTCGTCGTCGCGCACCCAGACGCCCACGTTGGCGTCGCCGCCCTTGTCGCCGCTGCGGGCGCCGGCGATCAGGCCGAGGGGGGCACGGCGGGTGGGCGTGGCGGGGTACGGCTCGGGAAGCGGTGGATCGTCCACGTCCGTCGGCTCCTGGGTCCGGGAGGGCGGGGCGAGGACCGCTCTCCGGCCGTCCGGCAGTACGGCGGTGTGCTCGACGTCCCCCGCCGGTACGGGGCGTGCCTCGAACACCCCGTAGGGCGCGCCCTTTCCGGGCGGGGCGGTGACATGGAAGCCGGGGTAGCTGCCGAGGGCCAGCTCCACGGCCGCCCCGGAGACCGCCCGGCCGACGGTGCCGGCGTCCTGGTCGCGGACGACGAGCCGCAGCAGGGCACTGGCCCGCTCCTCGGTGTCCGCGTCGGGGTGCTCGGTGCGGGCCGTCTCCCAGCGCACCTCGGCGGGCGGGCGGCCGCCGCCCCGTTCCAGGGCGTCGGCGAACTGGTCCTTCACCAGGTCCGCCTTGGCCTCGATGTCCAGGCCGGTGAGGACGAAGACGACCTCGTTGCGCCAGCCGCCGAGCCGGGTGAGTCCGGCCTTGAGGGTGGGCGGCGGGGCCTCGCCGCGTACGCCGTCGACGCGGACCCGGTCGGGCCCGTCCTGGGTGAGCCGTACGGTGTCGAGGCGGGCGGTGACGTCGGGGCCCGTGTACCGGGCTCCGCCGGTCTCGTACAGGAGTTGGGCGGTGACGGTGCCGACGTCGACGACCCCGCCCGTGCCAGCGTGCTTGGTGATGACCGAGGTGCCGTCGGCATGGATCTCGGCGAGGGGGAAGCCGGGGCGGCGCAGGAGGCGGGCGTCGTGCTCGCCGAAGAACGCGTAGTTCCCGCCGGTCGCCTGGGTACCGCACTCCAGGACGTGCCCGGCGACGACGGCCCCCGCGAGCGCGTCCAGGTCGTCCGGGCCCCAGCCGAAGTGGGCGGCGGCGGGCCCGGTGACCAGGGCCGCGTCGGTGACCCGGCCGGTGACGACGACATCGGCCCCGGCCCGCAGGCAGGCGGCGATCCCGGAGCCGCCGAGGTAGGCGTTGGCGGTGAGGAACCCGTCCGGGACGGGCAGGCCGTCACCCTCGACATGCGCGACGGCGACCGGGATTCCGGCCTTGTCCGCCAACTGCCGCACGGCGTCCGCGAGTCCGGCCGGGTTGAGCCCGCCGGCGTTGGTGACGATCTTCACCCCGCGCTCATGGGCGAGCCCGAGCCCCTCCTCCAGCTGGCGCAGGAAGGTGGAGGCGTAGCCCTTCGCCGGGTCCTTGAGGCGGCTCCGGCCGAGGATGAGCATGGTCAGCTCGGCGAGGTAGTCGCCGGTGACGACGTCGAGGGGGCCGCCGGTGAGCATCTCGCGGAGCGCGTCGAAGCGGTCGCCGTAGAAGCCGGAGGCGTTGCCGACGCGCAGCGGCGCGGGTCCGGGGGCGGCGTTCACCGGTCACCGTCCCGCTCCGCGCGGGGCAGGCGGCCCGGTCCGGGGGGCCCGGCGAACGCCTGGGCGATGCCGAGCCACTGGTCGGCCGCCCGGCCCTCGGCGGTGACCGCGAGGTCGGACCGGTGGGCGCGCTGGGTGACCAGGAGGCAGAAGTCCAGGAGCGGGCCGGTGACGCGCTGGGGGGCGCCCTGCGGCCCGTACGCGATCACCTCGCCCTCGGGGGTGTGGAGCTCGACGCGGAACTCCTCCTCGGGAGCGGTGATCCCGCGCACCGCGTAGGCGTAGTCCCGGGACCGTACGCCGATCCGCGCCACGTGCCGGAGCCGGGTGGTGGGAGCCCGGGTCACGCCCAGGGCGTCGGCGACGTCCTGGCCGTGCGCCCAGGTCTCCATGAGCCGGGCCGTCGCCATGGACGCGACGCTCATCGGGGGCCCGTACCAGGGGATGCGGGTACCGGCCGGGGCGTTCCGCAGGACCTCGTGGAGCCGCCGCCGCGCCTCCCGCCACCGGGCGAGCAGGGCGTCCGGGGCGTGCGCGGCGACCATGGCGTCGGCCGCCTCGTCGACGAAGGACTCCGGGGCGGCCAGGGCCCTGGTCACCTCGTCGCCGAACCGGTCCGGCTCGGTGGCCGCCAGCAGCGCGACCTCGTCGGTCCAGTGGAGGTGGGCGATCTGGTGGGCGACGGTCCACCGCTCGGCGGGCGTCGGGCCGCGCCAGCCCGGTCCGTCCAACGCACTTACCAGGGCGTCGAGTTCGTCGCTCTCATCGCGCAGATCGTCGATCACGGCTGCGGCAGCGGACACGTGCGCTCCCCTCGGGACCGGGTGTGGTGCCCAGGAGCATGGCAGCGCACCAGGAAACAATCAAGCATGCCTGCATGATTTTCCTGCCGGTCGCCCGCCCAACCCGTCACCCGCCCGCGCCACCCGTCGGCACCTCGGCCGCCCGTGCGACAAGTGAGGCGCACGCGCTGAGCCCGTCCGGCGCGCGACCCCCTACCGGGTAGTACCGCGCGCCCCGGCCGTGTCGGAGGAGCTGACGGATGTCCGCTTCCCACTCCGGGCCCGCGAGTGACAGGGTCCTGGACTTCCCGGGCAGTCCCCAGACCTGCGGCACCACCCTGCCCTACGTAGGGCAGGGTGGTAAATTCGAGGGCATGATAAAGACGACCGTGTACCTTCCGGAAGAACTGGAAGCGCGACTGGATGCCGAGTCCTCCGCGACCGGCGTCAGCAAGGCCGAGCTCATCCGGCGGAGCATCGCCTTGCTGCTGGACAGCGCGGAGCGGCCGAAGCGCACCCGGGAACTGCCCGTCTTCGACAGCGGACGCTCCCGCACCCCTGACGAGATGGACGACTCGGTGTACGAGCACATCAAAGAACGGACCGCACGTCGTTGATCATCGTCGCCGACCCCTCAGCCCTCTACGCCGCTTTCGACGCCGCACAGGCAGAGCACTCGAAGGCGGCCAGGATCCTGGAGAACGAGAGGCTCGCCATCTCCCCCCTGGTCGTCACCGAGCTGGACCACCTGGTCCACCGCGACCTGGGATTCCCTGCGGCCATGCAGGTGATGGAGGCGCTGAACAGCCGTATGGATGACGGGCAGTACCGCCTCGCCGAACTAAGACTCGCGGATCTGCGTACCGCCCAGGAAGTCCGGCAGAAGTACGAAGGGCTGCGGCTCGACCTGGCCGACGCGGTCGGCGTGGTCCTCGCCGACCGGTACCGGACCGACCGCATCTTCACCTTGGACCAGCGCGACTTCCGGGCCATGTCACCACTGACTCCCGGACTGAACGCCTTCCGGATCCTGCCCGCCGACGACTGAGGGCCCGGCCCGGGCGCGCGGCTCACGTCCCGAGTGGGCTCACCCCTCGCGGCGTCCGCCCGCCCGGCTGCGCACCGCGCCGACACTGGCCCCGATGACCAGGGCGATGGCGAGGGCGTCCGTCGTGGAGAGGGCCTGGTCCAGAATCAGGAAGCCCGCGCCGGCGGCGATGGCCGGCTCCAGGCTCATCATCACGGCGAACGTGGACGCGGGCAGCCGGCGCAGGGCCATCAGCTCCAGGGTGTACGGGAGGACGGAGCTGAGCACCGCCACCGCCGCGCCGAGCGCCAGGGTGGAGGGGACCGCGAGCTTCGCCCCGGACTCCATGACGCCCAGCGGCAGCGAGAGGACCGCGGCGACCACCATCGCCAGCGCCAGCCCGTCCGCCTGCGGGAAGCGGCGGCCGGTGCGGGCGCTGAACACGATGTACGCCGCCCACATCGCCCCGGCCCCCAGGGCGTACGCCGCACCGACCGGGTCGAGGCGGTCGAAGCCGCCGCCGCCCAGCAGGACGACGCCGATGAGGGCGAGGCCCGCCCACACGAGGTTGATCAGGCGGCGGGAGACGAACACCGAGAGGGCCAGCGGGCCGAGCACCTCCAGGGTGACGGCGATGCCGAGCGGAATCCGGTCCAGCGCCTGGTAGAAGAGCGTGTTCATGCCGCCCATCGCGATGCCGAAGGCGAGCACCGTGCCCCAGTCGGCACGCGAGTGACCGCGCAGTTTCGGACGGCAGATCACCAGCAGGATCAGCGCGGCGGCGGCCAGGCGCAGGGTGACGACGCCCAGCGCGCCCGCCTTGGGCATCAGGAGCGCCGCGACGGCCGAGCCGAACTGGACGGACAGGCCGCCGGCGACCACCAGCACGATCGGCGTCAGGGCCGCCCGCCGGCCGGCCCCGGCCGGTGCGGCGGGGGCGCCCGCGCCGGCGCCCCCCTGGCCTCCCACGTCCACACCGGCGCTTTCGAGTGCCGGTACCGCTTCGGGCACGGCGACGGCTGCGGCGGCCGGTTCGGCGGCGCTGCGGTGGTCGTTCACGGGGGACCTTCCGGGAGAGCGGGGCGGGGCGGGGAGGCGCGGGGCGGGGAGGGGGTGAGCGGGATGGAGGGGAGCGGGATGGAGGAAGCCGGGAGTGGGCCGGGCCCGGATTCCCTTCCGGGGCCAGACCCACCGGGCCGGTACACTCCAATGGACTGGACAGTACGGGAAGACGCACTGCCCCGCCACCGGTTTCCCTTCACCGTAAGGACGTCCGCGCGTTCCGTGAAATGCCGGACACGCTCCCGTTATGCTTCCCACGCATGAACGAGGGACCCCCCACCGGCCGCCCCGTGGAACTCCGGCATCTGCGGGCCTTCCTCGCGGTCGCCGAGGAGCTCAACATCACGCGCGCCGCCGCCCGCCTCCGGCTGACCCAGCCCGCCGTGTCCCGCACCCTCGCGGCGCTGGAGCGGCACCTGGGCGTCCGGCTCGTCGACCGCTCCACCCACCACCTCGCCCTGACCCCCGACGGCGTCGCCTTCCGCGACAAGGCCGCCGCCGCGGTCGCCGCCTTCGACGAGGCCCTCGCCCCCGGGCGGCTGCGCACCTGGCCACTGCGGCTCGGGCACGCCTGGTCCGCGTTCGGGCCGTACACCACGCCGCTGCTGCGGAGCTGGCAGGAGCGGCACCCGGGGACGCCGCTGGAACTGCTCCGGATCGACGACCGCACGGCCGGCCTGACCCGGGGCGAGGTCGACGCGGCGCTGCTGCGGGGACCCGTGGACGCGCCGGGGCTGGTCGCCGAGGTGCTGTTCACCGAGGCGCGGGTGGCGGCGGTGACCGCGGACGGGCCGCTCGCGGGGCGGGCCTCGCTGGCTCTCGCCGATCTCGCGGACGGCCCCGTCGTCCTCAACACCGTCTCCGGCACCACCACCCTCGGCCTGTGGCCGCCGCACGCCCGTCCGGCCGCCACCCTCACCGTCAAGAACACCGACGACTGGCTCACCGCCATCGCCGCCGGCCGCGGCAGCGGGGTGTCCACCGCCTCGACCGCGGACCTGCACCCGCACGCGGGGGTCGCCTACGTCCCGCTCGACGACGCACCGGACGTCCCGGTCCTCCTCGCGCGCCGCGACGCCCCCGGCCATCCCGCCCTTCCCCGGCTGGCCGCCCTGGCCCGCGAGATCGTCGCGCGGGACGGGTGAGTCGCGCGGACGAGTCGTCGGGCGGGGCACGGGCCGTGCTCGGGCGGCGAACGAGGTCCGGGCGGCATGCGGGGGCCGGGCGTACGGGAGTTCGGCCGGACGCACCGGACCGGTACCGACCTCGTGACCGGCACCGCAGACGCCTTCGGGCCTCCCGCCCGGCCCTTCCCTACCCGCTGATCCCCCCGGCTCAGGCGCCGGGGCCCGGCCCCTCCCCGACGGCGTCCCCGATGGCCTCCGCAAGGACCTCCGCGAGGTGCCGGGCCCGCCGTCCGGCCAGCTGGTCGAGCTGCGTGCGGCAGGAGAAGCCGTCCGCGAGGAGTTCCGTCCCGGGCGCCGCGTCCCGTACGGCGGGGAGCAGTTGCTCCTCCGCGCAGGCGACGGACACCTCCCAGTGCCCCTTCTCGAAGCCGAAGTTCCCGGCGAGCCCGCAGCAGCCGCCGCTGAGTTCACCGGTCAGCCCCATGCGTTCGAGCAGCCTGCGCTCCGCCGCGTCGCCGAGGACCGCGTGCTGGTGGCAGTGCGTCTGGCCGGCGACCGGGCGGTCCAGGCGGGGCGGGGCCCAGTCGGGGGCGTACTCCTCCAGATACTGGGCGAACGTCCGCACGGACGAGGCCAGTTCGGCGGCGCGCGGGTCGTCGGGGAGGAGTTCGGGCAGGTCGGTGCGGAGCGTGGCGGCGCAGCTCGGTTCGAGGACGACGAGCGGGTGGCCGGGTGGGAGGCAGAGGCGGTCCAGGGTGCGGCGCATCACCCGGCGTGCCGCGTCGAGCTGGCCCGTCGACACGTACGTCAGGCCGCAGCACACTCCGCGCGGGGGCGGCAGCACCGTACGCCCCGTCGCCTCCTCCAGGACCCGGACGGCCGCCCGGCCCACCTGCGGCGACAGGTGCTCGGTGAAGGTGTCCGCCCAGAGCGCCACCGCCCGGTCCGGGGAGAGGTTCCGCGTCTCCTTCCCCCGGCGGCGGAGCAGCCACCGGCTGTACGTCTCCGTCGCCAGTACCGGGAGCGCCCGCTCGGGCGCGATCCCCGCCAGCCGTTTGGCGAGCGCGGCGAGGGGCCGCTGCCGGGCCAGCGCGTTGAGCGGCCGGGCGAGGGGGGCGGCCAGGCGCAGCCGGCGCGGGAGCCGGCCCATCGCGTAGTGGGCGGCGGGGCGGAGGCGGCCCCGGTAGTGGTGGTACAGGAACTCCGCCTTGTACGTGGCCATGTCGACGCCCACCGGGCAGTCGCCGCGACAGCCCTTGCAGGAGAGGCAGAGGTCGAGGGCGTCCCGGACCTCCTCGCTGCGCCAGCCGTCCGTGATGACCTCGCCCGCCAGCATCTCGTGCAGCAGCCGGGCCCGCCCACGGGTCGAGTGGGCCTCTTCGCCGGTCACCCGGAAGGAGGGGCACATGACGCCCGCGCCGGCCGTCTCCGTCGTCCGGCACTTGGCGACGCCGACGCAGCGGCGCACCGCGCCGGCGAAGTCCCCGCCGTCCTGGGGGTAGCCGAACTCCACGTCCACCGGGTTCTTCGGGAGGACGGCGAAGCGGAGGTTCGCGTCGAGGGGGGCGGGGCGGGCGAGGATGCCGGGGTTGAGGCCGCAGTCCGGGTCCCACAGGTCCTTGTAGCGGCCGAAGAGGGCGACGAGTTCGTCCCCGTACATCCGGGGCAGCAGCTCCGCGCGCGCCTGGCCGTCGCCGTGCTCGCCGCTGAGGGAGCCGCCGTGCGCGACGACGAGATCGGCCGTCTCCTCGGAGAACCGGCGGAAGCGGGCCACCCCCTCCGCGCTGATCAGGTCGAAGTCGATACGGACGTGGACGCAGCCGTCGCCGAAGTGGCCGTACGGGGCGCCGCGCAAGCCGTGTTCGGCGAGGAGGGCCCGGAAGTCGCGGAGGTACGCGCCGAGCCGGGCGGGCGGCACCGCGCAGTCCTCCCAGCCGGGCCACGCCTCACTGCCGTCGGGCATCCGGGTGGCGGTCCCGGCGGCGTCCTCGCGGATGCGCCACAGGGCCCGCTGCCCGGCCGGGTCCGTGACGACGGCCCCGTCCACCGCGCCGGCTGCCCGCAGGACGCGTTCGGCGTGCTCCTTCGCTTCGGCCGGGGTGCCGCCGCCGGTCTCGACGAACAGCCAGGCGGCCCCGCGCGGCAGTCCGGCCGCCGCGGTGACGAGGTCGGCGGCCATGCCCTCGACGGTGAGCGGGCGGTACGGCAGGAGGCCCGGGGCGGCGTCGGCGGCGTCGGACTCGTCGGCGTACCCGAGGACGGCCAGGGCGCGGGCGCGCGGCGCCTCGACCAGGCGCACGGTGGCCTCCGTGACGACGCCGAGGGTGCCCTCGCTGCCGCAGAACGCCCGGACGGGGTCGGGGCCGCCGGGGTGTTCGGGCAGCAGGGCGTCGAGCGCGTACCCGGAGATGCGGCGCGGGAGGCCGGGGTAGCCGGTGCGCAGGAGGGCGAGGTGGGAGGCGATCAGTTCGCGCACGCCCTCGGGTCCCCTCCCGTCCTCCCACCGTGCCCCCTGTGCCAGGCGCAGCGCCTGGCCCCCGTACCGGAGCACCGACAGCTCCCGCACGTTGTCCGCCGTCGTGCCCCAGGCCACCGAGTGCGCGCCGCAGGAGTTGTTGCCGATCATCCCGCCGAGGGTGCAGCGGCTGTGGGTGGAGGGGTCGGGGCCGAAGGTCAGGCCGTGGGGCGCGGCGGCGTTCCGCAGGTCGTCCAGGATCACGCCGGGCTGGACGACGGCGGTGCGGGCGGCCGGGTCCAGGTCGAGGATCGCGCGCAGATGGCGGGTGAGGTCGAGGACGAGACCGGTGCCGGTGGCCTGCCCCGCGATGGAGGTGCCGCCGCCGCGCGCCACCACCGGGACCCCGTGCTCCCGGCAGACGGCGAGGGCGGCGGCGATGTCGTCGGCGTCGCGCGGGGCGAGCACGCCGAGCGGGACGCGGCGGTAGTTGGAGGCGTCCATCGTCGTCAGCGCCCGGGCGCCCGCCCCGAAGTCGCTCGCGCCGCGCACGGCGGAGCGCAGCGCGGCGACGAAGTCAGGGGGTGGTGCGGCGGGGCGCCCGGCCGGCTGTGCGGGAAGCGGTCCGCCGCCCGGCCCGCCGGGGGTTCCGGTACGCGGCCCTCTGGGCGATCGATGGTGTTCGGCCATGCTCTCAGCATGCCTGCGCTACAGGTGAACTCTTGGGATGCGGGCGGATCAAAGCACGTAAGCCGTACAAAAAAGCCCACAAGATCTTCCCAAACAGACCGTCAAGTCTCCTATAGTGACCAAGACTTGCGCAGGAACTGTCAGCTCCAGTTGCGCTGGATCGCCCATACCCGTGACGAACTGTCCTGAATTCACCCAGTCGGATTCGCCCGGTTCGCACACATCTCCACACATCCCCACATAGTCCGCCCACCCCCGCACCTCCCCATACCGTCCCGCACCGTCCGCCACCGAGGACTCCGATTGCGCCCCTCACACCGGCCCACCGCACTCGCCCTGCTGATCACGGCAGCCGCAACCGGCACGCTGACCCTGTGGGGCGTCGCCGCGGCCCCCGACGCGGCACGGACACCGCTGGCCTGGGGCGCGGGAGCAGCCGCCGTGCTGCTGAGCGTCTGCGTGGCCGTCACCGTCCACACCCTGGGGACCGCCAGGTCGCTGCGCGCCGCGCGGGCCGCCGACGCCCAGCGCTTCACCGCCGAGACCTCCCGCCTGGTCTCGGCCTCCGCGGCCGAGGCCCAGCGCTTCACCGCCGAGACCGCCCGGATCAAGGGCGCCGCCTCCGCCGAGACCGCCCGGGTCGTCGCCGACTCCCGCGCCGAGCAGGAGCGGATCGCCGCGCACGCCGCAGCCGAGCAGGCCCGCCTCACCGTCACCGTCGACCGGCTGACCGCCCGCGCCACCCGTGCCGAGGCCGAGCGCTCCGCCGCCGTCGCCGCCTGCGCCAACGCGGCGGGGCGGATGCAGGCGCTGGCCACCAGCATGCTGGCCGACCTCCGCGAGATGGAGCACCGGCACTCCGACGAGTCCGTGCTCGGGGACCTGCTCCACCTGGACCACCGCACCGCCCAGGCGGGCCGCCTCGCCGACTCCATCGCCGTGCTCACCGGGGCCCGCTCCGGCCGGCGCTGGGCGAAGCCGATCGTCATGGAGTCGATCCTGCGCGGCGCGATGGGCCGGATCGGCAGCTACCAGCGGGTCCGCCTGCACTCCACCAGCGACGTCGCCATCGCCGGTCACGCGGCCGAGGGCGTCATGCACGCGCTCGCCGAGCTCCTCGACAACGCTGCCAACTTCTCGCCGCCCACCGCCGAGGTCCACGTGTACGTGGAGGAGGTCCCGGCGGGCATCGTCATCACCGTCGAGGACAGCGGGCTCGTCATGAGCGAGGTGCAGCTGCGCCGCGCCGAGAAGGCGGTCTCCGCCGAGAACCAGGACCTCACCAACCTCTCCGGCACCCGCCTCGGACTCGCCGTCGTCGGCCGGCTGGCCCGCAAGCACGGCCTGACCGTGTCCTTCCGGCCGTCCGCCCGCGGCGGCACCGGCGCGCTGATGATGCTCCCCCAGGACCTCATCTCGCGGGCGCCCGCTCCGGCGCCGACGGTCCCGGCGGCCACCGCCCCGGCCGCCCTCACGGCGCCCGCCGAGCCGGAGCCCTCGCACGCCTCGGCCGCCGGAACGGACACCGCCGACGCCGCCCCCGCGGCCCGGTCCCTGTCCGAGGACGACGCCTCCGCGCCCCTGACCCCGGCGGCGGAGCCGGAGCCCTCGGGCTCCTCGGCGGATTCGGAGTCCGAGTCCACCGGCGCCGTACCCGCGTTCGGCGAGAGCGGCCTGCCCAAGCGCCGCCGCGGCCGCACGCTGGCCGCCGCCGAGTCCCGTACCGGCAACGCCGCCCCCGGCGGAGCCGAAACCCCCCGGGCCCGTACCACCGACCCGAAGGTCCAGGCAGCGCGCTTCAGTACCTTCAGCAAGGCGGTACGAGCCAACTCCCCGCACCCGGAAGGCAACACCCGATGACCGCGACCACCGACGAGAAGCTCAACTGGCTGCTGGAGGGGCTGCTCGACCGGACCCCCGGTACCCGCCACGCCCTCGTCCTGTCCCGCGACGGACTGAAGCTGTGCCGCACCCCCGAGCTGTCCGTCGACCAGGCCGACCAGCTGGCCGCGATATCCGCCGGTATCCAGAGCCTCTCGCACGGCGCGTCCATCGAGTTCGGTGACGGCACCGGCGGCGTACGGTCCGCGATGGCCGAGTTCTACGGCGGCGTGCTGTTCATCGTCGAGGCGGGGGCCGGGGCGCACCTGGCCGTCGTCGCCGACGAGGAATCCGACGTGGGCCTCGTCGGCCACAACATGAGCGAGCTCGTCGAGCAGCTCGGCGAACACCTCGTCGCGCCGCCGCGCGAACCCGCCGAGGCCCCGGCCGTATGACGACGGCGCCCCGCCCCCGACCGGGCCGCGACGACGATCCGGACCGGCTGTACACCCTCACCGGGGGCCGCAGCCGCTCCGACTCCGCCGCCTTCGACCTGGTGACGCTCGTCGTCGCCGAGTGCGACCCGGCCCCCGGGATGCAGTCCGAACACGTCGCGATCCTGCGGATGTGCCAGGGCCCCACCGCCGTCGTCGAAATCGCCGCGAGCCTGAACCTGCCGGTCAGCATCGTCCGCATCATGCTGTGCGACCTGCTCGACACCAGCCGGATCAGCGCCCGCCACCCCCGTACAGCCCGTGTCGCGGACCGGCTCCCCGACCCCGACATCCTGGAACAGGTGCTCGTTGGACTCCGCAACCTCTGACCGCGCCGCCCTGAGCGCGACGGCCGACAACGGACTCAAGATCGTTGTCGTCGGCGGCTTCGGGGTCGGCAAGACCACCATGGTCCGATCCGTGAGCGAGATCCGTCCGCTCAACACGGAGGAGACCATGACCCGCGCGGGCGAGGCCGTCGACCACCTCGACGGCATCCAGGCCAAGACGTCCACCACGGTGGCGTTCGACTTCGGCCGCATCACCCTGGACGCACGCTCGGTGCTCTACCTCTTCGGCGCGCCCGGACAGGAGCGGTTCTGGTTCCTGTGGGACCGGCTGTTCTCCGGCACGCTCGGCGCGGTCGTCCTCGTCGACACCCGGCGGCTCGCCGACTCCTGGTACGCCATCGACCGCCTGGAGCACCACGGCACGCCGTTCATCGTGGCGTGCAACGACTTCGGCGGCCCGCTCCACAGCGAACAGCAGATCCGGGAGGCCCTGGACCTCTCGGAGGACGTCCCGCTGGTCGAGTGCGACGCCCGCGACCGCTCGTCCAGCAAGTACGTGCTCATCACGCTCGTCGAGCACCTCGCCGCGCTCTCCGCCGCCCGCCTCCGCGCCCCCGAGGCGGCCCTGGCGGCGGCCGGCCCGACCCCGGAGCCCGCCCCGTGACCCCTGTCTCCGGCTGCCCCGTCACCCACGGCTCCGTCCCCCTGTCGGGGCCCCGCTTCCAGATCGACCCGGTCCAGCTCTACCGGGACATGCGGCGCGACCACGGGGCACTCGCCCCGGTCGTGCTGGAGGGCGACGTACCCGCCTGGCTCGTCCTCGGCTACCGCGAACTGCACCAGGTCACCGGCGACCCCGTCCTCTTCAGCCGCGACTCCGAACTGTGGAACCAGTGGGACCGCATCCCGGACGACTGGCCGCTGCTGCCGATGATCGGGCGCAGGCAGCCCTCGATCCTCTACACGGTCGGCGAGCGCCACAGCGTCCGCGCCATGATGATCAGCAACGCGCTGGAGGGCGTCGACCCGTTCTCCCTGAAGCGGTACGCGGAGGAGTTCGCGGACGGGCTGATCGACCGGTTCAGCACCAGGGGCTCGGTCGACATCATCGCCGACTACGCCAAACTGCTGCCCGCCCTCGTCCTCGCCAGGATCTACGGCTTCTCCGACGAGCACGCCCACCCGCTGGCCGACTCCCTCAACGACATGATCGACGGCCGGGAGCGGGCACTCGCCGGCCAGCAGCACCTGGGCTCCTCGATGTTCCAGCTGATCGCCGACAAGCACGCCGAGCCCGGTGACGACGTCGCCAGCCGGATGATCGCCGACCCCGGCGGCTTCACCGACGAGGAGATCGTCCAGGACCTCATGGTCATGATGGCGGCCGGTCACCAGCCGACCGCCGACTGGATGGGCAACTCACTGCGCCTGATGCTGACGGACGACCGGTTCGCCGCCTCCCTCTCGGGCGGCCGGCACAGCGTCGCCGAGGCGATGAACGAGGTCCTCTGGGAGGACACCCCCACCCAGAACGTGGCCGGCCGCTGGGCCGCCCGCGACACCCACCTCGGCGGCCGGCACGTCCGCGCCGGCGACCTGCTGCTCCTGGGCATCGCCGCCGCCAACGGCGATCCGCAGGTGCGCACCCACGCGTCGGCGCTGACCGGCGGCAACAACGCCTTCCTCTCCTTCGGCCACGGCGAGCACCGCTGCCCGTTCCCGGCCCAGGAGACCGCCGAGGTCATCGCCCGTACCGGCATCGAGGTCCTGCTCGACCGGCTGCCGGACGTGGACCTCGCCATCCCCGCCGAACAGCTCACCCGCCGCCCGTCACCATGGCTGCGCGGACTGACCGAGCTGCCGGTGATCTTCACGCCCACGCCCGCCGTCGGAAGACCCGGAAGCTTCGGAGGCCCCGCATGACCCGCATCGCGCTCGACCCGTTCGTCACCGACCTCGACGGCGAGAGCGCCGCGCTGCGGGCGGCCGGCCCGCTGGCCGAGGTGGAGCTGCCGGGCGGAGTGCACGTCTACGCGGTCACCCGCCACGCGGAGGCCCGCGCGCTGCTCACCGACAGCCGCGTCGTCAAGGACATCAACGTCTGGGGCGCCTGGCAGCGCGGCGAGATACCGATGGACTGGCCGCTGATCGGCCTGGCCAACCCGGGCCGCTCGATGCTGACGGTCGACGGGGCGGACCACCGCCGACTCCGTACGCTGGTGGCGCAGGCCCTCACCGTGAAGCGGGTCGAGCGGCTGCGCGCCGGCATCGAGGCGCTCACGAACGCGAGCCTGGAGAGGCTGGCCGCCCTCCCGGCCGGGCAGCCGGTGGACCTGAAGGCCGAGTTCGCCTACCCCCTCCCCATGAACGTGATCAGCGAGCTGATGGGCGTGGACGCGGCGGACCACCCCCGGCTGAAGGAGCTGTTCGAGAAGTTCTTCTCGACGCAGACGCCGCCGGAGGAGGTCCCGCAGATGATGGCGGACCTCGGGGCCCTCTTCACGAAGATCGTCGACTCCAAGCGGGCGAACCCGGGCGACGACCTGACCAGCGCCCTGATCGCGGCCTCCGAGAACGGCGACCACCTCAGCGACGAGGAGATCGTCAACACGCTGCAACTGATCATCGCCGCCGGGCACGAGACCACGATCAGCCTGATCGTCAACGCCGTGGAGGCGCTCCAGACCCACCCCGAGCAGCGCAAGAAGGTGCTGAGCGGGGAGATCGGGTGGGACGGCGTGATCGAGGAGACGCTGCGCTGGAACACCCCCACCTCGCACGTCCTGATCCGCTTCGCGACGGAGGACATCGAGGTCGGCGACAAGGTGCTGCCGAAGGGCGAGGCCCTGATCGTCTCGTTCGGCGCGCTGGGCCGGGACGAGGAGCAGCACGGCCCGACGGCCGGCGAGTTCGATGCCACCCGTACTCCGAACCGCCACATCGCCTTCGGTCACGGCCCGCACGTCTGCCCGGGTGCGGCGCTGTCCCGCCTGGAGGCGGGCATCGCGCTCCCCGCGCTGTACGAGCGGTTCCCGGAACTGGAGCTGGCGGTACCGGCCTCCGAGCTGCGGAACAAGCCGATCGTGACGCAGAACGACCTGTACGAGCTGCCGGTGGAGCTGGGCTGCCCGTTCGGCCACGACGCGTAGGTTCCTCCCCTCCGGCCCGGTGCGCGGGCCGGAGGGCCCCTCCCTCCGGACGCCGTACACCGGCCGGGCGGGCGTCTCATCCGACGGACACGGTTGCTGAGCCGTGCCACCGAGGGGCTACGCTCCGTCTCGTGGCCGACATCCAGATTCCCGCTGACATCAAGCCCGCTGACGGACGCTTCGGCGCCGGTCCTTCCAAGGTGCGGACGGAGGCGCTCGACGCGCTGGCCGCCACCGGCACCTCTCTCCTCGGTACGTCCCACCGCCAGGCCCCGGTCAAGAACCTGGTCGGCGAGGTACGGGACGGTGTGCGCAGCCTCTTCTCCCTCCCCGAGGGATACGAGGTCGTCCTCGGCAACGGCGGCTCCACCGCCTTCTGGGACGTCGCGACGCACGGTCTGATCGAGTCGAAGTCCCAGCACCTGAACTTCGGCGAGTTCTCCTCGAAGTTCGCCAAGGCCGCGAAGCTCGCGCCCTGGCTGTCCGACCCCACCGTCATCGCCTCAGACCCGGGCACCCACCCGGACCCGAAGGCCGAGGCGGGCGTCGACGTCTACGCCTTCACCCACAACGAGACCTCCACCGGTGTCGCGGCCCCGGTCAAGCGCGTCGAGGGCGCCGACGAGGGAGCGCTCGTCGTGGTGGACGCCACCTCCGGCGCGGGCGGCCTGCCGGTCGACATCACCGAGTCCGACGTCTACTACTTCGCCCCGCAGAAGTCCTTCGCCTCCGACGGCGGCCTGTGGATCGCCGTGTTCTCCCCGGCCGCCCTGGAGCGCGCCGCCCGGGTCCACGCCTCGGGCCGCCACATCCCGGAGTTCTTCTCGCTGCCCACGGCGATCGACAACTCGCTGAAGAACCAGACGTACAACACCCCGGCGCTGTCCACGCTCTTCCTGCTGAACGAGCAGCTGAAGTGGATGAACACCCAGGGCGGGCTGGACTTCACGACGGGCCGCACGGCGGCTTCGTCGGGCCACCTCTACAGCTGGGCCGACGCGTCCAAGTACGCCACCCCGTTCGTCACGGACCCGGCGAAGCGCTCGCAGGTCATCGGCACGATCGACTTCGCGGACGAGATCGACGCGGCGGCCGTCGCCAAGGTGCTGCGCGCCAACGGCATCGTGGACACCGAGCCGTACCGCAAGCTGGGCCGCAACCAGCTGCGCGTGGCGATGTTCCCGGCGATCGACCCGGCGGACGTCCAGGCACTGACGGCGTGCGTCGACTACGTGATCGAGAAGCTGTAACCTCCCGGCCTCCCGGTCCTCGACCGTACGGAGACGGCCCGGCACCCGCGTGGTGTGCCGGGCCGTCTCCGCTTCGTGGCACCGCCCCCGGACGGCCCGCGCGCCCTGCACACATCTCACTCCCCCGACGCCCCCACCAGCACCGCGCGCAGCGCGGCTATCCCCGCGAGCCACTCCTGGTCCGCGCCGGCGTCCGCCCACAGGTCCAGCGGCTCGGCGTTCTTCGCGGTGAGGCGGTCCAGGGCGCGGACGGCCAGCGGGCGCAGGTCGGCGGGGAGCGGCGGCAGCGGCTCCTTCGGCCCGTACGCGGTGGTGACCGGCTCTCCCCCGGGACACCGCGCGGCGATCAGCGCGGCGGCTGCCACCGCCTCCTCCCCGCCGTCCGCATAGTCCGCCGGCCCGGTGTCCGCGACGGCGGTCAGGACGTCACGGAGCACGTCCGCCTTCTTCCCCGGCTCCGCGTCGTCGACCCGGCCGCCGAAGTCGGCCGCGGTGTCGTTGTCGAAGTGGCCGATGTCCCAGGCGCCCATGGCGTCCCCCTCAGTCCGCTGTGCTGATGTCCCCATCCTCACAGCCACCACTGACAGCCGGCCTGCGCGCGAGGACGAACCCCTGCGGCGCCCGCTCCGGGAACGGCCCGTCCGTCTCCCGCTCCCGCCACACCACGGACCTGACCTCCAGGCCCGCGTCCCGCAGCAGTGCGGCCATCCTCTCCGGCTGCCGCCGGTGGAAGACGAGGGACACCTCCATGCCTCGCGCCTCCGTCAGCCGCAGCGGCTCGTCGCCGACCTGGAAGCCGAGCTGCACATGGGCTCCCGGGGCGAGCACCCGGTGGAACTCCGCGAAAGCGCGCGGCAGTTCCTCGTCCGGGACGTGGATCGTCGAGTACCAGGCCAGCAGGCCGCCCAGGGACGCGTCCGGCAGGCCGAGGCCGAGCATGGACCCCACCTCGAAGCGCAGGCCCGGGTGCTCCTCGCGCGCCATGGCCACCATCCGGGGGGCGAGGTCGACCCCGAACACGTCGAGTCCCAGGCCGAGTCCGTGCAGATACCCGGTCACCCGGCCCGTGCCGCAGCCGACGTCGGCCAGCGGCAGACCGCCGCCGCCCGCCGCCGTCAGCTCGGCGAACGTCGCCAGCAGCGCGCGCTCCAGCGGCTTGGCCGCCAGTTCGTCGCGGGCCCACTCCACGTAGTCGGCGGCCAGGGTGTCGTACGAGGTCCGGGTGGCGTGCAGGAAGTCAGGTTCGACGGTCATGGACGGGAACCCTACGACAGGCACGACACACCACAACCCCAACGCGGCACCGCCGCGGGCCGGGTGCGGCGTGCGGGACGCCCACCGTCGATGCCCGGCCCCTGAGGGACGCTGACCCGCCGGTTCTCCATGTTCCGGTTCGTCGAGCGCGGGGACCACTCGCCGCGACCAGGCCAGGTCACGGATCGCCGGGCGACCACAGCCGGGGGCCCTGGGCCTCTTCGAGTCCTGGGGGCCAGCCCCGCGTGCGCGGGGACCATGTCACGTCGCACAGCACCGAGTCCTTCGGGCCGGGACCACCCCCGCCTGCGCGGGGACCATGTGAACCGCGACTACGAGGGCGAGATCGGCGCGGGACCACCCCCGCGTGCGCGGGGACCATGAACGGCCGGCCGAGTGGGCGGACGCCGTGAAGGGACCACCCCCGCGTGCGCGGGGACCATCCGATGTTCGAGGCGACCGCGCCCAGCGCTTCGGGACCACCCCCGCGTGCGCGGGGACCATAGTTCGTGACCTGCGGGTTTATGAGCCCGAGGGGCTATTTCTACTCACTTCTTGAGAAACGGACATGTCCCCTCGATACGGCAAATCACCCCGGCCCGAAGCCGGGTACGTCAGGAGCGATTCTGCCCTTCGCCGGCCATGTGAGCCATCCCGTCCCCGCAAAAGGAAGGACGTTCGTCGTCGTGTCCGGGATCGCGCAGAGACGAGTGGTTGCCGTGTGTCAGTTCAGCCAATTTGCAGGCGCTTTGCCAAGTGGCTTCCATTGGCCGAAGGCGCGAACTGATCGTGGCTCTCGGTCTCAGACGGGCTTGAGCAGGTCGCGGAGGTTTGCCATGTGCGCCTTGACGTCGGCGATCTCGGCAGAGTCGGGCAGGCTCTCGTCGGCCGGGGAGCGGGTGGTGCGGCAGGGGTGGCAGAGGCCGTCGGGGAGGGCTTCCGGGGGGCCGGGGCGGCCGCAGTCGGCGCATTCCATGAGGAGGCGGCGAGGTGGGGCCGAGGTGGCGGGTTCAGCGTTCTCGGTGGGCAGCCAGGGTGGGAGCTTGTCGGTGAGGCGGCGGCGGAGGAGTCCGACGGGGGAGTCCACCTGGGCGGGGAGTCCTGCGGTGAGGGCGCTGGTCAGGTAGTCGATGGTGACGCCCCGGGCGAGCCATTGGGCCGCCTGCGGTTCGAGGGCGGTGCAGTCGGCGGCGGAGAGGGCGAGGCGGTGGTCGTCGCGGCCGAGGCGGGCCAGGGCGAGGTAGGCGGGGGAAGGGCCGGCTTCGGAGGTGCGGGGCATCGCGGGGGCCGTGTTCGGGGCGGGCGGAACGGTCGGGGCGGTCCCGCCGCCCGGCCCCTGGGAAGGGGTGCGTTGGTGCGGCACGGCGGGGCGGTCGGGGGCCTGTTCCGCACCGGGGCCCTGTGGTGCGGGCGGCGACGGTTCCTCCGCAGGGACCCAAGGCGGCGGCGGGGGCGGCGTGGTGGGGGCCGGGGTGTCCGGGGTGGAGCTGACGGTCTGGGTGGCCTTCTCGGTGGCGAGGTAGGTGTTCCACCACTCGTTGTCGCGGGCGGTGCGGGACCAGAAGGTGCGGAAGACCCAGCGGGTCTCGTCGCCTTCGCCGACGGAGCACCGTACGCGTCGCAGGTGCCCGGCGACGGACAGGGCTGTCAGGGCGGTGGAGATGGCCTGTTGCCCGTAGAGCGGGAGCTGCTTGGCGAGCTGCTTCACGCTCATCGACGCGCCCTCGGGGAGGTGGTCGACGAACCCGGCGACATACCGCTCGCGCGTCGGCAGGAGGGCGAAGTCGTGCGGTGCGCGCGGATGTTGGTCCGGTGCGGTGCGTTTGCCGTAGCCGGGCTTGGCCATCGGGTACGGGGCGGAGCGTGCGGGGGCGGGCGGGGCGGAGCTAGGCTGCTGGGTAGCCACGGGATCGGCTTTCTAGGTGATCGATCTTGCGGTGAGACCCCGGCCTGGTGCTTCCAACACCGCGTCGGGGTCGTTCGGTTCTCGAACCGTAAGCAGTCGTGACACTGTGCCGCAAGCTGTCACGATTAGTCATACTTGCTGGCCGTGACGAGGGCAGGGGGGTGGGGAGGCTTCCCTAAACCCCCTCATCTACCTACCGGTTCAAGAAGGCGCTCGAACCCCGGGTCCCGCGTCCCGAGGCCCGAGTCCCGGCACCCGAGCTTCGGGCCGGAGCCTCGCTCACGTACCCCCGGAAGAGTGAAGTGGCTACTCCCGAAGCTCGGAGCCGGAGTTTCGGACTTCGAGTTCCGGCATCGCGACATCACGCTCTCACGTGGCTCGGTGTTCAGGCCAGGCGCAGTGAAGCTGTGCCTTCAGAGAGATGCCCTCCGGGCCGGACACGGGAGTTGCACCGATTGCGCGCAACCGGCCGTCTCCCGCGGCGATCTGCAATCTCGCGCAATCCGACGGCAAGCTCGCGCCGTCCACCGCATCCTGGTCACTTCAATCAGTGCGGATGGAGAGCCTCATGACGTGCCTCAGGTTCATCGGTACCACCAGCGACGACGGTGACTGCCCCACCCTGTACGAAGTCGAGGGCACGGCCGACATCCTCGTACAAGGCGACCGTGTGACCGACCCAGCGCATCTGGCCCGGCTTCGCAACGTCAAGGACAGCGAGGCGTTCGTGCTAGTCCCGCGTGAACTCCTTGTCCGCTTCGCTCCGCGCACCACGGCCCCGGGGATGGTCGCGTTCGCCGAGATCGCGCCGCTGTTCCACGAGTTCAAGCACACCGCGTTCCGGCTGGAGACGCGGCGCGGATACGCCTCCGACCGCAACAGTCCGAAGTGGGAACGGTGGAGGAGCGGTGCGGACATCTCCGCCGAGCCGGACAACTCATGGCGCGCCAACGTCCGGAAACAGACGGAGCAGGGGAAGCGTGTCGAGCGGGTACGGCTGGTTGACCAGCCCCCTACCGAGGGGCAGCGGTTCCTCCTTGCGAGCGGCCACGGCAACGTGGCCGCCGGTGAGGACATCCGTAACCTCGCTCGGCCCATGGCTGAGGGACTTGGTCTGCCCGACTACGACTTCTGGCTGTTCGACTCCCGCCTGGTCGCACGATTCGTCTTCGACGAGGACGACACGACGCTCGGTGTGATCCTCAGTGATGACCCGGCCGACGTAGCCGCCGCGTGCCAGGCGCGGGATGCGTCCTGGCACTACGCGACGCGTACCGCAGACTTCGGCGGGGCGGTAGCTTCGAACGGGTGAGCACCGACTTCCAATCCGCGCGAGCCGCCCTCGGGGCACGGCTCCGTGAGCTGCGAACCGAGTCCGGTCTCAACGGCAAAGGCGTGGCCGAGGTGCTCGGCTGGCAGCGATCGAAGGTCTCCCGTCTGGAGAATGGGAAGCAGACCCCCAGCGCGACGGACCTTGAGGAGTGGGCCCGGGCGGTGGGCCGACCGGGCGTGGCGAGCGAACTGAAAGGTCGACTCGTCGGACTGGAGACGCAGTACCGCTCGTGGCGCCGACAACTGGCCGGAGGGCACCGGGCCCGACAAGAGCTGGCGATCACGGAGACCACGGCCGTGCGGCTCGTCAGGGGTATGGAAGTGTCCCGGATTTCCGGCCTGTTCCAGACCGCGGACTACGCCCGGCACGCGTTCGAGGTGAACGCCGAGTTCCGCCGGGTCCCCCGGGACATCGAGGCTGCGGTCCGGGCCCGCATGCGCCGGCAAGAGGCTTTGTACGAGACAGGCAGGTCTTTCCGCTTCCTCGTATGGGAGGCGGCGCTCTACGTATTGACGTGTCCTCAGGACGTCATGGCCGCGCAATTGGACCGCCTCACCGGCCTGGTCGGCCTGGACACGGTCGAGATCGGCGTGGTTCCTCTGGGTGCGCAGCTACGTCGTGCGCCAGGTCACGGGTTCTGGATCTACGACCGCCGACGCGTGATCGTCGAGACGATCAACACCGAGATGTGGCTCGACGACGAGGAGAACATCTCCCTGTACGAGCGGGCGTGGGAGGCGATGGCGGAAGCCGCGGTCCACGGCCCGCAGGCACAAGGTCTGATCCGCCGCGCGCGGGCAGCGCTGAGGCTCACCTAGGCAATTGCGCCCAACGTGCCGAGCGGAATTGACAATCCGGCGCAATGGCCGCCCGCGACCCTCCATCGGCTCTCTAACGTGCTGGTCATGGCCGCGCGGATACGCGTCACGCCAGCCCCGTCTGCCGGATACGGAGAGCCATGAAAACACTGACCATGCCGTCGTCGCCCCCGGAGGATTCGTACCGCGCGCTGCTCGGCCACACCATGGCCTGCGCCGCTTGCCGGTCGGGGCGACACTCTTGTCCAGAGGCCACGGCGCTGGGGCGCGCGTGGCGGGAGGCTCGTGATGGTGTGTGACCGTTGCGACCGCCCGATGCTCCCGGAGGAATCGGAGTGCATCACGGTGGACGGTGCTTCCGGCGGGGGCGGCGCGGTAGTGCTGCACAGGTTCCCGTGCCCGGTGCCGGCTCGTGGCCGCTCCGCTTCATACCCAGTCGCGCACAGAGGAGATGCACGATGACCACCACCCCCGTACAGGCCGACGGCGGCAAGCACGGCGGGCCTCCGTCGGACAAGCCGTGGACGCCGCCGTCGGAGCCGAAGCCGTCTCCGGACGGCAGCCGCCCGCAGTACGTTCCGCAGCCGTGAGCGCCGCACCCCCGGCGCCCACCTATCCGGCTCTGGTGCGGGAGCTGGCCGATCGAGGGCTGCTCGACGCCCGGTGGCGGCAGGTGTTCGAGGCGGTGCCCCGCAGCAGGTTCGTCCCGGCGGATGTGTGGCGGCAGTTGCCCGACCGGTGTGAGCCGGTGGTGGGGACGGAGGCGTGGTCGGCGTTGGTGAACAGCGACGAGCCGGTCGTCACGCAGCTCGACGACGGAGCGGTGGGCGGGCCCGGTGTCGCGACGTCGTCGAACTCGATGCCCTCCATGGTCGCCCGGATGCTCACGCTGCTCGACGTCCAGGACGGTCAGCGGGTACTGGAGATCGGCACCGGGACCGGGTACGTCGCCGCGTTGCTCTGCGAGCGGCTCGGCGACGACCTGGTCCACAGTGTCGAGCTGGACCCGGTGGTGGCGCGGCAGGCCGCCGAGGCCCTGGCGCAGGCCGGGTATCGGCCGCGTCTGCGGGTCGGGGACGGTGAACAGCCTTGGCCCGGCCTGGGGTCGGTGGAGCGGCTGATCGCGACGTGCGCGTTGCGGTACGTCCCGTACGCGCTGCTCCGGCAGGTCCGTCCCGGTGGGCTCGTCGTGGCGCCGCTCGCCCGGGAGTTCTGGTCGGGTGCGCTGGTCAGGCTTCGTGTTCGGGATGACGGCACGGCGGTGGGGCCGTTCTGCGGCGGGGCCACGTACATGCCGATGCGAGCCCACCGGGTGCCCGACCTCCATGAGGTCCGGGGCCGCGGGCGGGCCCGTGCGGTCGGCCTGGACCCCGCCCGGCTGCTCGACCTCGGGTTCGCGCTGTACGCCGGGGCGCGGCTGCCCGGCGTACGGCTCATCCACCGGACCACCGCGGACGGCGCACGGGTGTGGGTGACCCGGGAGGGCGGGGGTGCCGCGACGGCCGCCACCGGGGAGGAGGTGTGGCAGTACGGGCCCGGGTTCCTGTGGGAGGAGATCGAGCAGGTCTGGTGGGAGTACGAGTCGGCGGGGCGACCCGACGCGGAGCGGTTCGGGCTGACCGTGACGAGCCGGGGCCAGCGGGTGTGGCTGCGGGACCCGGAGGAGGTCATCCGGCCGGCCGGGGCGTGAGCCGCGTCAGGGCCGGTCCCGGGCCGGCCTTGCCCGTCGCGGCAGGCAACTCAGTACCGGCCCTGACGGACCACGGGCTGGGGCGGGCTGCCCGCCCACCGCTGCTCGCCGTCCTCCCACTCGCCGGTGGGCCGCAGGCCCGCTGCCTCCGCCACCGCGGCGGACGCGGCGTGCTCGGGGTGGATGTGGGCGACCAGGGCACGGACTCCCCCGGCCGAGGCCAGGTGTGCCGCGAGGCCCCTCGCGGCCTCGCTCGCGTAGCCCCGGCCCTGCCACGGCGTTCCGACGACCCAGGCGATCTCCGCGCGGCGTCCGCGTACGGTCGCCTGGACGTATCCGGCGAGGTTCCCGTCCGCGCGGACCCGGAGCACCCAGTTCCACCACAGCTCCCCGGGGTCCGGCGAACCGGCGCACTGCCGCTCGTACCGGGCCCGCAGTGCGGCCGGCTCCGGCGGTCCGCCCCCGGTGAGCCCGTACAGCGCCGGGTCGGCCAGAACGGCCGCCATCTCCTGGGCGTACGCCGGAGCGAGGGGGAGCGCGTCCAGGCGGGCGGTGGCGAACGGCTGGGGCTCGCGGGTCGTCGGCACGGCCCCCGACCCTACGCGCCCGCCCCGGCCTTCCCGGCACGCCCCCGCCCCGGCCGTCCGGGTGCTCACGGCCCCTGTGTCCTGTCCTCGGTCGGCCGGACGCGACCGGCTAGGCCGTACCCCGTATCGGGCACACCTCACCTCGTATTGGGTACGCCGTACTTACATACGGGTACGGTGTACCCATCACTGCTCCGGAGCACTACGCTGAGCCCATGGCGAAAGACGGATCGACAGCGGCGACGGACGGCACGGTCACCGGGAGCGGCGACCTCGCCCGCAGCCTGGAACTCCTGTGGGGTACCGGCGAGCGTCCCAGCCGGGGCCCCAAACCGGGCCTCACGCTGGACCGGATCGTGACCGCCGCCGTCACCGTCGCCGACGCGGAAGGGCTGGCCGCCGTCTCCATGCGGCGGCTCTCCACCGAGCTGGGCACCGGCACGATGTCGCTCTACCGGTACGTCCCCGGCAAGGCCGAACTGCTGGACCTGATGCTCGACCGGGTGCTGGGCGAGCCCCTGCCCGCCGCCGCCGACGGCCCCGCCGGCCCTCCCGGGGCCCCCGCCGACTGGCGGGCGGCGATCGACGCCATGGCGCGCACCTACCTGGACAACCTGCGCCGCCACCCCTGGCTGCTGAAGATCAACCAGGCCCGCACGGTGCTCGGCCCCAGCGCCCTGCGCGGCCTGGAGCTCTCCCTCACCGCGCTGCGGTCCATGGGCCTGCGCGATCCCGAGCTGATCGGTGTGATCGTCACGGTCAACAGCTTCGTGGAGGGCCTCGCCCGCACCCGGGCCGACGCCGCGGAGGCCCTGCGGCAGACGGGGCTGAGCGACCAGGAGTTCTGGGACAGCCAGCGCCCCTACCTGGAGCGGGCCATGCTCAGCGGCGCGTATCCGATGATGGCGGGCATGGCGGAGGACACCTTCAGCACCGACTTCGACCAGTTCGAGTTCGGGCTGCGCCGCCTGATCGCCGGTTTCGACGCCCTGGTCCGGGAGAGGGCCCGGGAACGGACCGACGCCCGGAAGTGACAGGGCCTCCGGCCCGTGCCCCAATGGATGTATGGACGCCAGCCCGGAGCTCGCCCCCTTCGTGAAGCAGTACGCCGTCCTGCTGAGCACCCACCGGCAGGACGGGACCGCCGTCGGCACCCCGGTCAACATCGCCGTCGAGGGCGATCACGCGTTCATCCGCACGTTCTCCTCCGCGTGGAAGGTCGAGCGGATGCGCAATCACCGCCAGGTGGAGATCGCGCCCTGCACGGTCCGGGGCAGACCCACCGGCCCGCAGATCAGGGCGCACGCACGACTGCTGCGGTCGGGCACGAAGGAGAACACGCACGCGGCGCGGATGCTGTCGCGCAAGTACCCGATCGTGCAGGGCGTGCTCGTGCCGCTCCTGCACCGGCTGAAGCGGGACCGGACGCTGCACTACGAGGTGTGGCCGGTGACGGACGAGGAGACCTGAGCGCGAGCCCCGGCGCCCTGCCCCTTCTCCCCCTCCCTCTCGCTCTCCGCCGTCCTGCCCCCTCTCCTCCCCCCTCCCTCCCACTCTCCGCCGCCCTGCCCCGGCCTCGTCCGTCCGTTCCCTATCCGCGCCGCCGCTTCAGCGCGAACCAGAGCGCCGCCACTCCGACGAGAACGGCGGCCCCGAGCGCCACCTCGCCGTCTCCGGCACCCTCCTGCCCTGCGGCCCCCTGGCCGCCGCCCTTCGCAGCCCCGGCCCCTTCGCCGGAACCGGACCCGGAACCGGAACCGGACTCCCCGGTGCCCGATTCGCCCCCCGCCCACCCCTCTGCCTCCACCCGGACGACCCCGCTGGCCTCCCCCTCCGAGCCGAACATCAGGGCCGAGCCGTCCGCCGTGTACGTCACCGACTCCGCCTGCCGCTGGAACGGGGCGGCGACCGACCGGTCATCGCCGAGGCGGCCGTCCTCGAAGGCGTACACACGGGCGCTGAAGTACGAGCGCAGCACCAGCCGGGTTCCGTCGGGCGAGAACGCCCCGTCCGTCACCCACGGCACCTCGTCCACCCGGCGGAACACGTTCGTGGAGCCGGCGGCCAGCTTCGCGGGGCCCTCGTAGAGGCCGCCGCCGTCCTCGTTCTTGGAGGCGATGTAGACCCGGCCGGTCTTCGGGTGGACCATGAGCGCCTCGGCGTTGCGGGCCCCGTCGGCGTACTTCACGTCGTACTGGACGGCCGTGACCGTGCTGTCGCGCAGGGTCTTCGGCTCGGGGAAGCGGTAGATCCAGACGTGGTCCCAGGTGCCGTCGAGGTTGTCGCCGATGTCTCCGACGTAGACGTCGCCGTCCGGTCCGATCGAGATGCCCTCGACATCCCTCGGCTGCCCCACGCCCCGCAGGGTGATGGTCGCGAGGGTCTTCCCGGTGCGGGAGTCGACGGCGAAGACGTAGGGCCCGTCGTCGCTGTCGTTGTGCGTCCAGTAGACGCCGGGGTGCTTCCGGCTGGCCGCGAGGCCGCTGGACTCGGTGATGCGGGGGTCCTCGATCGTGAAGTCACGGTCGGGCCGCCCGCCGTCGGCCACGGCCGGACCGGCCCCGGCGAACAGCGGGACGAGGACCGCGAGTGAGGCGGCGAGAGCGGCGGCGGCACGGCCCGCCGGGCCGGTCGGATACGAGCGCATGACCCCAGTGTCCATCGTCACGTCGCAGGCCGGAGGCGTGATCGGCCATGATGACGCCATGCGTTTCCTCTTCGTCGGCGATTCCATGACCGTCGGGCGCGCCGGCGACTTCACCTGGCGCTACCGGATGTGGCAGCACCTGGAAACGCTCCCCGGCCTCCCGTACGAGATCGTCGGCCCGCGCACGACGCTGTACGACCCCGAGGCGGGCGGCCCGCTCTCCCACGCCTACGCCGACCCGTCCTTCCCGCCCGACGCCCGCCGGCACCTGTCCGGCTGGGGGGAGGGCTGGCTGCACATGGCCCCGGTGATCGCGGACGCGGTGCGCGGGGCGGAGGCGGACGTCCTGCTGGTCTCGCTCGGTCTGATAGACCTCGGGTTCTACACGGACGCCGAGCAGACGGCGGCCAACGCCCGCGCGTTCGTCGCGGCGGCGCGCACGGCGAACCCGCGCATCCGCATGGTGCTGCTCCCGGTGATACCGAACATCCGGGCCACGACGGACGCCCCCTTCGCCGCCTCCTGCGCCCGCTTCAACGAACTCCTCGCCAGGGCCGTCGCCGACCTCGACACCGCGTCCTCTCCGCTCCTGCTGGCCTCGCGCCCCACGGCGTACGACATCCACACCGACACGTACGACGGAACGCACCCCGGCCCCACGGGCGAGCACAAGCTCGCCGCCGCCTTCGCCGACACGATGCACCGGGCGTGGCAGGTGGGGGGACCCTACGCGCGGCAGCACGCGGCGCCGGTCTCGGTCTGACCGGCGCCGGACGGCCGCCGCGGAGGGGGCCACGGAGATGCCGTCGCGGGTGGCGCCGAGCACGGTCACGTCCCGGACCGTGAACCCGTCGGCGTGCGTGCACGCGAAGGCGGGGCACGTCGAGGTGAGGCTGCCGCCGCGCATGTCCCACGTGCCGCCGAAGACGACCGTGTTCCCGGCGCCCCGGGAGTCGGCGACGGCGGGCATGCCGCTCTTCGGCGGCTGCGCCGTACCCGCGCGGTCGTCGCACCATGGAAGCCACCGGCTGTGTCCGCCTCCGACGAGGGGCTCCGCCGGTGGCCTTCCGCGTGCCCGGCGCGCGTTCCCGGCAGCCCGGGCGAGGCGCCGGGCGAGGCGGGGGCCGTTCAGAGCCCGACCTGCGGGGCATCTCCGCCGCCCGGCAGCGGAAACGGCGGAACACTCCCCCCTCACCCGCCCTGCTGGGCTCCCAGCATCGACAGCGCCAGCTGGGTCAACTCGCCCGAGACCTCCCCGGGGTGGGCCCGGCGGCTGCGGCGGGTGTGGTGGGCCATCAGCTCGTGGACCGTGCCGACCATCACCATCACGTCGACCCGGCGGTCCCGGTCCTCCGCCTCGCCGCGCTCGACCGCCCGCTCGGCCTCCCCGGTCAGGAACTCCGTCCACAGCGCCCGCCAGAGCTTGCAGTGCTCGTCCACCACGGCGCTCACCCCCAGCACCTCGACGAACGTCACGCGGGCCTCGCGCGGATCGCTGGTGACCGCCTCCACGTACGCGTCGAACAGCCGCCGGACCCGCTCCGCGATCGAGCATTGCTCGATGTCCTCGGCCAGCAGGGCGCTCTCCGCCGCCCGCAGCCCGGTCGTCGTGACCCGGTTGTGGAGGGCGATGAGCAGCCCCTCGCGGGAGCCGTACTCCTGCCGCAGCACCTCGACCGGCACACCGGCCGCCTCGCACACATCGTGCTCGGCGGTCGCCCGGTATCCGTTGATGCCGTACAGCTCCCTGGCCGCCTCCAGAAGTTGCTCCCGCGCCCGCGTGCGCGCGACATCCCCGGGCCCGGTCCGCTGAACCGTCCAGCTCTCCGCCACCGGTCCTCCTTGAGCGCAAGGTGCGGGAGAGGGGCCTGCGCGCCTCTGCACGAACCGCCGCCCCATTGTGCTCACCCCACGGCCGTGCGGAGGACCACGCCACACCCATACGGGGGAATACCCGCACGCGGAAACGCTTCTTCTTTACGCGCCCCGGGCACACGCCCTGGACATGGCCCGGTCGCGCCCCGGACATGCCCCCACACGCGCTACCAGTACACCGGCGACTCGGACGCCGACACCGGGGGTCTGCCCGAGCTGACGAGGACGTCCGGCGGTTCGTGACGGCGGACCGGGGCCGACGGGGAACGCGGGCCCCCGCCCGCCACGGCTGTGGACTCAGCCCTTGACCGTGAACTCCCCCCGCAGCAGCGCCTCGTCCCGGGACGAGGGGCCCACCAGCAGCTCGAAGCGCCCGGGTTCCACGACACGGCGGCCCTCCGCGTCCACGAGCGTGCAGGCGGCGGCCGGGAGTTCGAAGAGGAGCCGGCGCGACTCCCCCGGGGCGAGCGTCACCTGCCGGTAGTCCTTCAGCTCCTTCTCCGCCCAGGTCACCGACGTCACCGTGTCGCTCACGTACACCTGCGCGGTCTCCAGCACGGGCCGCGCCCCCGTGTTGGTCACCGTGACCCGGGCGCGTACGGTCCCCGACGCGTCGACCACCGCCGTCAGCACCTCCAGGTCCGTGTAGGCGACCGTCGAATAGCTCAGCCCCTCGCCGAACGCGAAAGCGGGGCGCTGGGTGAGGTCCGCGTAGCGCGAACCGTGCTGGCCGCGCACCTGGTTGTAGTACGTCGGCTGCTGGCCGGCGTGCCGGGCGAAGGACAGCGGCAGCCGGCCGGCCGGCTCGATCAGCCCGAGGAGCAGCTCCGCGACCGCCCGGCCGCCGAGCATGCCCGGGTTGGCCGCGTACACGATCGCCGCCGCGCCGAGCGCGGACGGCGGCAGCACCAGCGGCTTGGAGCTGATGACCACGACGACCAGCGGTTTGCCGGTCGCCGCCAGGGCGTCCAGCAGCGCGACCTGGTCACCGAAGAGTTCGAGCGTCGCGGTGGACTTGCCCTCGCCGACCAGCTCGATCCGGTCGCCGACGACGGCCACCACGTGGTCGGCCGCCCCGGCGGCGGCGACCGCCTCCGCGATCAGCCGCGCGTCGGGGGCCGCCGGACGGGCGGCCTCGGGGCGGGGCTGCCCGTCCGGGAAGAACGCCCCCTCCGGGTCGGGGCCCACGTCCAGGATTCGGGCGCCCGGTGCGTACGACACGGTCCAGTCGGCGGGCACATGGTCGCGGAAGCCGTCGAGGACCGTACGGATCATGGCGCGGGGCTGGCCCTCCGGCAGCCAGTCGGCCTGCCCGGACGAGCCCGCCCAGTCGCCCAGCTGGGTCTGCGCGTCGTCGGCGTTGGGGCCGATGACCGCCACCGTGCGGGGGCCGCCGGACGCGAGGGCCCGGCCCTCCTCGTCCGCCGTCAGGCCGCCCGCGAACGGCAGCGTGCCGTCGTTCGTCAGCAGGACCAGCGAGCGGCGGGCCACCTCCAGGTTCAGCGCGGCGTGCGCCCCGCCGCCGATGACCTCGGCCTGCCGGGCGGCGTCGGGGTGGCGCGGGTCCTCGAAGAGGCCCAGCTCGAACTTGAGCGTCAGCACCCGGCGTACGGCGGCGTCGATCTCCGTCTCCGCCAACGCTCCCCGGGCCACCGCCTCCTGGGCTCCCTCGAAGAAGCCCGGCGTGGTCATCACCATGTCGTTGCCCGCGCGGACCGCCGCCGCCGACGCCTGCGCGTAGTCGGCGTAGACCTTCTGCTCCCACACCATGCGGCCGACGTTGTCCCAGTCGGTGACCAGGGTCCCGGTGTAGCCCCACTCGCCGCGCAGCACCTCGTTGAGCAGCCAGTCGTTCACGGTGACCGGCACGCCGTCCATCGACTGGTAGCCGAGCATGAAGGTCCGGCAGCCCTCCTTGGCGACCCGCTCGAACGGCGGCAGGAACCAGGAGCGCAGCTTGCGCCGCGAGATGTCGGCCTCGCTGGCGTCCCGGCCGCCCTGGGTCTCGGAGTACCCGGCGAAGTGCTTGGCGCAGGCGAGGATCGCGGTCGGGTCGTGGAGGCCGTCGCCCTGGTAGCCGCGCACCATCGCGGAGGCCAGTTCGCCGATCAGGAACGGGTCCTCGCCGAAGGTCTCGCTCACCCGGCCCCACCGCAGGTCCCGGGTGACGCAGAGCACCGGTGAGAACGTCCAGTGCACCCCGGTCGCCGCGACCTCGACCGCCGTCGCCCGCGCGATCCGCTCCACCAGCCCGGCGTCCCAGGTGGCGGCCATCCCGAGCTGGGTGGGGTAGATCGTGGCGCCCTCCCAGAAGGAGTGACCGTGGATGCAGTCCTCCGCGACGAGCAGCGGGATGCGCAGCCGGGTCCTCTCGGTGAGCGCGGCGGCCTCGCGCACCCGCTCCGGCGAGGCGTGCAGGATCGAGCCCGCGTGCAGGTCCTCGACGAGGTGCCGCACGCCCTCCTTGGCGTTGAGCTGGAGCATCTGGCCGACCTTCTCGGGCAGTGTCATGCGCCCCAGGAGGTCGGCGACCCGCTCCGCCACGGGCAGCGCGGGATCGAGGTACGGCGGCTTGAGGACCACAGGAGTTCCTTTCACGACGGCACTCCGCAGTACCGTACGCTCAATCCCGACCGCTCGGTAAGTATTGACGGCCCGCAATCAGGTCCTGTGACAATCTGGGCCGGAGCGGTGGAGCGAGAGAGGTGTCCGATGCGGACGACAGCGGGTGACGGCGCGTGACCTCCGGACCGGGGCGCGGCTACGCCAAGGGCCGGGCCAAACGGATCGAGATCCTCGACCAGGCGATGGCCCTCTTCGGCGAGGCCGGTTACCGGGGCGCGTCGCTGCGCGTGATCGCCACGCGGTGCGGCATCTCCCACCCGGGCCTCCTGCACCACTTCCCGACGAAGGAGGCGCTGCTCCTCGCCGTCCTCCAGCGACGCGACGACGTGGACGACGCGTGGCTGGCCCTGGGGGACGCCCGAGGGGTCGGCCATCTGCGCCGGCTGACGGATCTCGCGGAGCTGAACGCCGAGCGGCGCGGGATCGTGGAGCTGTTCTCCGTGGTCGCGGCGGAGGCCACCTCACCCGACCATCCGGCGCACGCGTACTTCGAGAACCGCTACCGCACCTCCGTCGCCAACACCGAGCTGGCCTACCGCCAGGCCCGGGAGGCGGGCGAACTCCGGGACGACGTCGATCCGTCGGCGGCGGCCCAGCAGCTCATCGCGCTGATGGACGGCCTCCAGATCCAGTGGCTGATCAGCGGCTGCGCGACGGACATGGCGGGCGTGCTGCGGGCCCACGTCCGGGCGCAGGTGACCGTGCCGTTCTGACGGTCCGGCGCGCCCGCCCCGGCCCCCCGCTCGCGGCCCCTCAGCGGTCGAGGGACTCCGCGCACCGCAGTGGCCACAGCTCGGCTCCCTCTCCCGGGCGCACCGTCACCTCCACGTCGTCCGTCCGGACCGCCGGCTCCAGGACGGACTGGAAGCCGGCCAGCGTGCACACGAGCCGGCCCCCGGGCGAGCAGTTCATCGCCGCGTCGAAATTCCTGATGTCCCGGTCGAGGGTTCCTGATGTCCCGGTCGAGCAGGAGAACGCCCCGCAGCCCGGTGTCGGACGCGAAGGAGAGCCGCATCCCGCGCGTCAGGCCGGGCCCGGTCCGAGGGCCGACCGGTCCCGGGGGCGGGTCCAGGGGCCGGCCGGTCCCCGGGGGCGGGTCCAGGGGCCGGCCGGTCCCCGGGGCCGGGCCGCTCCCCGGCCGGGCCCCCGGAAGCGGTCAGGGGCTCATTCGCTCGACCCTGCGGCGGCCCGCGATCCGGGCCATGGTCAGGCAGTACAGCGGGGCGAAGACGAGCTCGACCGCCATGGCCTGCCAGGGGGCGTCGGCCGCGGTCTCCGTGCTGGCCAGTTCACCGAAGCCCGCCGCCAGACCGAAGGCCAGCAGGTTGTTCGCGACGTGCATGACGATCACGGCCTCCAGGCCGCCGGTACGGATCACCAGCCAGCCCCACCACAGGGCGGAGTACAGCAGCAGGAGGAACCCGGAGAGCTCGCCGAACCCATGCGCGAGGGCGAAGAGGAGGGACGCCAGGACGATCGCGGGCCAGGGCGAGCGCACGACCCGGCCGATCACCTGGACCAGCCAGCCCCGGAAGACGTACTCCTCGGCGGCGGCCTGGAACGGGACGAGCGCCAGCACCACCGCCAGGCTCAGCAGAAAGACGGGCCACCCCGGGAAGCCGGCCCCCGACTCCCCGAGGGGCTCGTCGTTCCAGGTCCACGCGATCAGGAGGCCGACCTGTAGAACCATCAGCGGGAAGGCCACGGCGGCGCAGCGCCAGAGCCAGCCCCAGCGCAGCCGCCCGACGACGGAGGAGACGGTTCCGGCGGGCCGCCGGCCCAGCATGCGGGCGCCCCACAGGACGATGGGTATGCCGATCGCGAGTCCGAGGAGCTGGACGGCCAGGTCCGCGACCGGGTCGTCGAAGAAGAGGTCGCTGTCCGCCGACGCGGGGCCCGCGTCCAGCAGCTCCGCGACGGCGATGCCGACCACGCTGACGACCAGTATGCCCACCACGATCAGCACCAGGACGACGGACAGCTCGCCCAGCCAGCCGAACCGTCCGCCGTGTCCGTTGCGCCCCTGCTCGTCGTAGCGGGAGCCCGAGGGCGCCCGCACCGGCCCGGTGGGCGGACGGCTCCACTCCGGGGGCCTGTCCCAGCCCTGCCAGGCCGGGCCGGACGGGGGCACGGGCCCGCCCGAGGGCGGCGGCGGCGACCAGGGCGACGAGGGCTGGGGCTGGGGCATGTCAGGAGGGGGGTTCACACCGGTGATCCTCGGCTGCCGCCCGTGTGCGGGTCAACGCGGTACGCGATTCCGGTCATTCCGCCCGCGGCGGGCGGACAGACGCCTCCCGGCAGCGTGCGAACACTTCGCGGCAGCGGGCGGGAGAGAGCCCGACGGCAACAGCGGGCGGGTATCCGCTCAGGAGCAGTTCCACTGGCTCGCGAGAGCGAGGGGCACGAACCGTGAGCAGTCATGGGTGGCCGGAAAGGTGTCGGACCGGACGAACCGCCACCCGGCGCCCGGGGCGGACCGGAAGAACTGCAGACCCGAGCCCTCGTCCTGGAGGTGGACCAGGTCCTCGCCCGTCGCACCGGCGCCGGCTTCGAAGCGGACGGCCGCGTACGACGTGGCGCCACAGCTGCCGTAGTAGAAGCTGCCGGGCTTCGGCTGGATGTGGCTGATTCCCTTGGAGCGCGTCCAGACCTTAGTCACAACGGACTTCACATCGGCGGGAACCGCCAGGTTGGTGCACGCGGCACTGGTCGGCGCAGGAGTGGAAGCAGGCGCGGAAGCAGGCGTGGGAGTCCGCCTTGGCGCCGGTGACGCCGTCGGTGTCTGCGTCGCGGCCGGTGTCTGCGTCGAGGAGTCGGCTTTCGCGGTGGCGGTGGCCGTGGAGGCCGGAGAGGCGCTCGCCACCGCGCCCGGACCGGCGGACGCCGCGGCCGCCCCGCCGTCTGCCGGTGCCGATGAGGCCGTGTGCGAGGCGGGTCCCGACGCGCTCCGGGCGGCCGCGGGCTCGGCGTTCGTGTTCGCCGCCGAGTCGGACCCGCCGTCACAGGCCGCCAGGCCCGAACAGGCTGCGAGTACCAGCGCGGCGGTGACCACAGCCGGTCGATGGTCGAACAACATGAGTCCTCTGCCGACAGGATGGCGCAATTTCGCCGGAGATTATCATCCCGTATCTCCTCCATGCCTGCCGTGCCGCCGCCTCCACCAGCACAGATTTCGACATCACGATCGGTCTGAACCAATGCTGCGCACATGCCAAGAACCTGCGGCGCGCAAGCCCTGGTCGCCCGGACGCACGACGTCACGGAGTGTCCTGGAACCCGAGCCTTCCGCACGGCCCGACCCGCGCCCGGGGGACCACCGGACCTCCGGGGCACCCAACCCTCAACTGCCCCCACCTGTCGCCTTGATCGCTGTGGCAGACTGCGTCGACTGAACTGAATGGTCCACACCACGTGTATCAGGAGTCCGGCATGACGGCAGCAACGCCCCACCCTCCGATCGACACCAGCAAGCCCCACTCGGCCCGGGTCTACGACGCACTGCTCGGCGGCAAGGACAACTACCCGGTGGACCAGAAAGTGGCCGAACTCCTGCCCGCCGAGGCGAAGGCCGGCGCCCACCAGCAGCGCGCGTTCATGAACCGTGCGACCGCCTGGCTGGCGGGCGAGGGCGTGACGCAGTTCCTGGACATCGGAACAGGCATCCCCACCGCGCCGAACCTCCACCAGGTGGCCCAGGAGATCCGCCCCTCCGCCCGGGTCGTCTACTGCGACAACGACCCCATCGTCCTGCGCCACGCGGAGGCACTGCTGATCAGCCGGCCGGAGGGCGTGACGGACTACGTCCACGCCGACGTCCGCGAGCCCGCCGTCATCCTCGAAGCCGCACGCGCGACCCTGGACTTCGACCGCCCGATCGCCCTCTCGCTCCTCGGCCTCCTCCACTTCCTGCCGGACGCCGAGGACCCGATCGGCATCGTCCGTACGTTCACGAGCACCCTGGCCCCCGGCAGCTACGTCGTGCTGTCCCACGGCGCGTCCGACGTGAACGCGGAGATCGGGCAGCAGAGCGAGGACGAGTACGAGAAGGGCGGCATCCGGCTGGCCCTGCGAAGCCGCGAGGAGTTCTCCCGGTTCTTCGAGGGGCTGGAGATCACCGCCCCCGGTCTGGTGACGGCCCCGGAGTGGTTCAACGGCACCCCCGCGCCCGCCCAGGAGCACAGCGGCATCTACGCGGCGGTGGCCCGGGTCCCGTAACCGGAAGCACCCGCAGCCCCCGCTCTGCCTCCGCCTCCGCCTCCGCCATGGTCATCGTCTCCGCCTCCGTCGCCGTCTCCGTCCGCGTGGAGTCCGGCGGAGAGCTCCCGCCAGGGCGGCCGCGGGGGTACGGGATCGGCATCGGCACGGGCCACCAGGTCGGCCCATTCGGCTCGTCGCGCCTCTCTGCTACAGGGCCAGCAGGTGGTGACCCACGACTCGTGCGGCCGGAACATGTGCTCCTGGCCGGGTCCGTCGACCCGGCCGTGCCCGCGTGGGCCGTGACGGGGCCCGCCGAGGGCTGGTCGCCGCGCCCCGCGGTGCCGGCCGACGTCGAAGTGCTCGCGGAGTTGCGGGCCACCGTCATGCGCGCGGACCTGGAACGCCTCGGGCGCTACGACGAGCACCGGGTACGCCGGCGGCTGCGGGACTCGTTCTCCCCGCAGCACACCTCGGTCATCACGATCGACGGTGAACTCGCGGGATGCGTCACGGTCCGGCCCGCCGAAGACCCGCTGGGGGCCGAAGGCAGGCTGTGGCTGGAGCACTTCTACCTTGCCCCGCACTGCCAGGGCCGGGGTTGGGGATCGGCCGTGCTGCGCTCGGTCCTGGCGCGAACGGACGCGCAGGGCATGAGCGTGGCCCTGAACGTCCCACAGGGCAGCGCCGCCCGCCGCCTCTACGAGCGCCACGGATTCGTCGTGGAAGCCCAGGACCCCGTCGACGTCTTCATGACGCGCCTGCCGGAGCGACGCGGCGAGGCCGTCAGCGGTGGCCCAGCACATTGACCACCCGCCCGCTGGGATCGCGGACGAAAAACCGCCGCACACCCCACTCCTCGTCCCGCAAGGAATGCACGATCTCCGCACCGCTCTCCCGCATGACCGCGTAAGCCGCGTCCACGTCGTCCACCTCCACGCTCATGTCGGGGGTCACCGGCGCGGTCTTGTCACCGGTTATGACGCTGATCTGCGCTGCCGGGACGGACGGGGAGGCGAGCGTCGTGATCCAGCCGAGGTTCATGACCTCCTCGAAGCCCAGCAGGCCGTAGAACTCCCGGCTCTCCCGCGCAGCCTCCGCATGAATGTTGGGCACAACACGGCGAACCGCCATCGACGCCTCCAAGTGAGAACGAACGTGTCCCTGCATCCCCAGGACTACTACGCCGCGCCCACCGCCGCCCACACGGCGGGCCCGGTGACCCGGACGGCTGACCCGGACGCCGGTGCGGGCGACCCCTCAGCCGATCCCCCTCCCGCATGACCCTGGTCAGCGGACGCTCCGCGAGCGGGGCCGCAGTGGTCGGGCGTCAGTCACACGCGGCCTCTCGCCCCGAAGCACACCCCGCCCGCAGCCAGGCCATCTCGTGCAGCACCCCGCCGTCCACGAAAGGGTCCTGAGCCGTGGGCCGCGACCGCCAGTCCAGCGGCCAGGTCCCCCCGGACAGCGCCGGAACCCCCACGAACGCGTCCCCGCGCGCACTCCGGCTCATCGCCTCGACCCCGGGAGGCCACCGGCGCCCGGCGGCGGTCCCGGGCGCGAGCAGAAAGTACATGCTGCGTTCCCCGATACCGGAGCGGACGATGGGCCCGGCGTGGAAGTCGGTGAACTGCATGACCTCGTACGCGATTTCCTCGCCGAGCAGGCCGATGGCACGGACGGCGTCGAAGTGAATGCCGACGTGGCGGAGGGCGTGGCCGGACTGGTTCACACCCTTCGCGGACGAGGAGGAGAAGGCGTGGGCGCGGCACTCGTACGGGAACCAGGTCATGCCCGGTCTGCTCCAGACGGAGGCGTACGCACGGGCGGTCTTCACGAGCCGGTATCCGAACTACGACGACGAGGAGATCGAGGAGAAGGTCGCCGCGCGGCTCGCCCGGCAGAAGCTGCTGTCCCGCAGACCGCTGCCCGATATCAGCTTCGTCCTGGAGATGATCGTGCTGACCCGGCCGATCGGCGGCCGCCGGGTGATGAAGGCCCAGCTCCGCCACCTCGCCGAGGCGGCGCGGCTCCGGCATGTGCGGATCCAGCTGATGGACCCGTACCGCGAGGACCACGCGGCGCTGGACGGCCCCTTCGTCCTGCTGGAGACCGACAATCGCCGGCAGCTCGCCTATATCGAGGGGCAGGGCGGCAGCTTCTTCGTCACCGAACATCCGCAGCTGGGGAACCTGTTCGGCAAGTATGGCGTCACGCGGGCCCAGGCATACACTCCGGAGAGGACGCTGGAGACGATCGAGAAGATGGCAGAGGAACTATGAGCACCGACCTCCACTGGTTCAAGTCCAGCCACAGCGGCAGCGAGGGCGGCGACTGCGTAGAGGTGGCGCTCACCTGGTCCAAGTCCACGTACAGCGGCAGCGAGGGCGGCAACTGCGTAGAGGTGGCCGCCTGCCCCCACACCGTCCACATCCGCGACTCCAAGGACCTCACCGTCCCCGCGCTCGCCGTCTCCGCCGGCCCCTGGGCGTCCTTCGTGGAGTTCGCCTCCTCGTAGCGCCCAGCGCGGCGGCGACGACAAGGAGCAGGCGCATGGCCCGCATGAGCAGAGACGCGCACGGGGTGCTCGAACCCCGTCTCCGGCTGGGCGGCGTCATCGCGCGCGGCGCGGCGTACGGCGCGGGGGCGGCGGTCTGCGTCGTCGGTGCCGCGTTCGTCGTCCGGGAGCACGACGTACGGGCCGACCTGTTGGAAGCGACCGCCTATCTCGGACTGCTGACCGGCATGGTCTTCCTGCTGACCGGGCTGTTCCTCTGGGCGTGCAGTCTCGGTGACATCCTGCGCTGGCGTGACTTCTTCACGACGAGCGGCCCCCACGAAGTGGTCTCCGTCGTCGGACCGGCTCTGGTCCGCGCGGGCGTCTTCCTGCTGGTGCCCGTTCCGTTCGCCTTCGGCCTGGGCGAACTCGTCGCGTCGGCGGCATACGGTTCCTGGCTTTGGGGAGCCTGAGGCTCTCACCGACCCGTGGAGTGCGCCATCGGCCGACGATCCGCGCCGCGGAGGGCGGCGGTTCGTCCCCGACGGCTCCGCGTGGCCGATGCCCGAGTCACCGCTCCGAGCGGCGAACCTGGAATGCCAGTCCCTCCGGGCTGCTCAATCGCACAACACTTCGTCCGGTCTCTTCGGACCAGGCGACGGGCGCCCAGCCGCCCCCGCAAGAGTTCTTCCGCTGCCGCGTAGCGGGAGAGCCTCGGCGGGCAAGCAGTTCAGTCCTCCCGGTCCGACGTGGTGGTGGACAGCACCAGGGAAACCGGCTCGGTCTGCTGGTCGGAGGCGGTGACGCGGGTGGTCCGACGGGTGGAACGCAGCCCCATGCCGATGAGCGCGTCGGTGTCGTACAGCGCGCACAGGAGCGCCGCAGCGGCCGGGAGCGCCAGCGGGACGGCGGGGTCGTGCCCCAGCAGAGCCGCTGTGTCGGGGTTGTCCAGGGCGGCCTTCCGGGCGTGGGCGAGCACCTGACGCGGGTCGTCCACGATGAGTTCGTCGATCTGGATCCGCTGAGCGCGGACACGCAGGTCGAGCGGGCGTGCCGGGGCGGGCCTCGGGGCCGCGACGACGGATCGGAGTTTCGGACGGGCCAGGAGGGTCGGGTCGGTCGGGTGGTTCATGCGGTGGGCTCCAGAGAACAGGCGCCGGAACGACGGTGCGCGGAACGGCAGTGCACACGGAACGGCAGTGCACGAAACAGCTGGTGCTGGGGCTGGGACTGGGGCGAGGTCTGGTGCTGGGACGAGGTCTGGGGCTGGGGCTGGGGCTGGGCGGTAGGGCTTTGCGGTGCGGGCAGTGCTGGGGCGGCGGGGTGGCCGGGTGCCGGGGTCAGCGACAAGATCGGCCCGGTCTCCCCGAGTTGGCGTGCGATGGAGTCGGACATGCTTACCTTGAGAGTGCCGCGCGAACGTCGCAAGGTGCGCTGTGTGCACTGTGCGCGAACTGCGCGGAATGTCGGATGGATCGAGCCGGAGCGGGGACCGGAGCGGACCGAAACGGGACCGGAGCGGGGAGGGGGAAGCCGTGGCGCGCGAAAGGTCGGGCCGTACGGCGCGGCATCTGGTCCTGGTGGCCCGCCTGCGGCACCTTCGCGAGGGCGCCGGCCTGTCCGTACCGCAGGCCGCCACGCAGCTGGGATGGCACCCCTCGACGCTGCGGCGGCTGGAGCAGGCGCAGACCTCCCTCGATGTGGGCCAGGTGTCCGCCCTTCTCGCCGCCTACGGGGCGGGGGCGGCGGAGACCGACGACATCATGGGCCGCCTGAACGCGGCGAACATGCCCGGCTGGTGGCATCCGTGGCGGGACGCGATGGCCCCCTGGCTCATGGACCTGATGAGCGTGGAGTCCGCGGCGAGTGTCGTACGCACCTGGGACCCGGCGCTGGTGCCGCTGCTGCTGCGGACCCCGGCCTACGCGATGGCCCTGGACGAGATGAGGTGCCCCGGCCAGGACTCGGCCGCCCGGCGACGGCGGGCCGACTTGCTGGTGGAACGTCAGGACCGGCTGCGGGAACAGCAGACCCGGCTCTGGGCGGTGCTTCCCGTCACCGCGCTGCGCTGCCGGGTGGGTGGCGTGGAGGTGATGCGTGAGCAGCTCCGCACGCTCCAACACGTCGCTGAGCGCGGCGATGTGACGGTGCAACTGCATCCGGAGTACGCCCCGCCGCACCCGTTGACCGGTGTCCCGGCACTGACGCTGTACCGGGTCGAGATCCGGGAGATCGCGGACCACGTGGTGCGGGAGGGCGGGCTGCCCGGCACGGCGGAGGTGTGGGACAGCCCCCACCCCGTGCAGGCGTATCAGGGAATGCTGGACGTGTCGTGCGTGATGGCGATGCGGCCGGCCCGAACAGGAGAGGTGTTACAGGATGAGTACGACCGGAAATGGGCCTGAACTGCCCGCGCAGATCGATACGAGCGTCGCGCACTCCGCACGTGTCTGGAACTACTGGCTCGGCGGCAAGGACAATTTCCCGGCGGACCGGGCGGCGGGCGACGCCTACCGCGAGAAGTACCCGTTGATCGAGACGTTCGCGAAGGAATCCCGGGACTTCCTGCGCCGGACGGTCACGCATCTCGCCCGCGAGGCCGGAATCCGGCAGTTCCTGGACGTCGGCGCCGGGCTGCCGACCGCGAACAACACGCACGAGGTCGCCCAGCGCATAGCCCCGGAATCCCGGATCGTCTACGTCGACCACGACCCCCTGGTGCTCCTGCACGTCCACGCGCTGCTGACCAGCACCCCCGAGGGGGCGACCGCGTACGTCGAGGCGGACATGCGCGACACCGACACCGTGCTCGCCGGGGCGGCCGAGACCCTGGACCTGACCCGGCCCGTCGCCCTCGTGATCAGTGACGTGCTGGGGCACATCGTGGACTGGGACGACGCCCTGTCCCTGGTGCGGCGGCTGGTGGACCGGCTGCCCTCCGGCAGCTACCTCTCGCTCAGCCACTCCACCGCCTCCGACGACGCCCACCGCGCCGTCCAGGACGAGTACAACGCGAGCGGGGCGATCCCGTACATCTTCCGGGAGCCCGAGACCACGATCGCGTTCTTCGAGGGGCTGGAGATGGTGGAACCGGGCATGGTGTCCTGGCCGAACTGGCGGCCCGACGCGAACACCGGCACGACCACGGCCCGGGCCGGGTGGGGCGCGGTCGCCCGCATCCCCTGATCCCGGTTCGGGCGGGTCGGGCGGGCCGGACGGGTCGGGCGCGACCGCCCGCGGCCCCCGGTCCACGGGACGGGCGGGCTCGGTGGGCCGCGTCCCCCGGTCCCCGGGCCGGGTGGGTGCGACCGCCCGCGTCCTCTGATCCACGTCCGTCCGCCCGGTCCGCGTCCGCCCGGTCCGCGTCCGCCCGCCCACGCCTTCCGGTCCACGCTCCCCTGTCCATGTCCACACATCCACACCCACGTCCACACCAACACCCCCATCCATATCCGTTACCTGCCGCGCCGCGCACGGGACTTGGCCGTGCGCGGGGCGCACGGCCCGCAGAGGCTCGCACATGAGCAGCACAGGCACGACCGACCACGAGGCCGCCGGCCCGTGGCGTGCCCGGCACGGACGGGAGAGCGCGGACCGGCTGCTGCGGGCGGCGGCCCGCTCCGGTGCGCACCTGATCGCCGAGGCCGCGGCGCTGGTCCGGGGGTGGGCGGTACTGGCCGACCCGATCGCCGGGGCCGTCTACAGCACCCCCGCCGCCGCGGCCTCCGACGGCGTGCACGCGGCCGCCGCCCCGCGCGAACATCCGCACTGCGTCCAGCTCCCGGCGGCCGGAGCCGTCCTGGTCCTGGCTCCGGCGCCCGGCGTGTCGCCGGAACACGCCGACCAGGTCGGCTCGACCACTGCGGCCCTCCTGGAGGTGCGCGGGCAACGGGCGGCGGAACTGCGGGGCGAGCAGATGCGGCTGCACACCACCCTCATCCGGCTGCTCCTCGCCGGCCACACCACCACCGTCACCGAATCCCTGGGCGGGAGCAGGCTCACCCATGCCACGGTCTACCGGCTGAGCGGCGCGGACATCCCCACCGCCCACGAGGTCCTCTGGCGGGCTGTACGCCCCTCCCTCGCCCCGCACACCGACGCCTGCGCTCTGCTGGGGCGGCTGGACGGGGAGCTGGTCGTCGCCGAACTCCACCACGGCGGCGACGACGGACGGATTCTGCGTCTGGTCTCCCGGGTGAGCGAGCGGCACCACCTGCTCGCGGGCATGGCCGGTCCGCTGCCCCTGGCGGAGATGCCCACCGCGCACAGCGACGCCGCCGCCGCCCGGTACGGCGCCACGCCCGACCGCCGAATCGTCCCCGCCGACGCCGTGGGCGCCTCACGGCTCGCCCCCCTCCTGCCCACCGCTCCGTACACCCGGTGGGCGGGCTCCGTACTGCGTCCACTGCCCCCGGCTCACCACCACCTGCTCCTGGTGTGGCTCCGCACCGGCAGCAAGCCGCGCGCCGCCGCCGCGCTGGGCCTGTCCGCGGGCACGGTACGCGCCCGGATACGCGAGCTGTCCCGGCTGCTCGGCGCGGACCTGGAGGACGCCACCGTGCAAGCGCACCTGCTGCTGGCCCTCCGCGCCCCCGCCGCCGCCGACGCGTCCGCATCCAGCGGGGGCGACAGCGGCGGCGACAGCGGCGAAGCGCCCGGCGCGGGCCACCGGCTGGAGACACTGCCGCGCGGCCTCCTGGACACCGAGGCCGCCCGCGCCTGGGCCGGCGAGCTGGTCGGCGGCCTGGAGCCGCACCTGCGGATCGCTCTGGCCTGCTGGCTGCGCCACCACGCCAGGACCGCGCCCGCCGCGGCGGAACTGCACGTCCACCGCACCACCCTGGCCAACTGGCTCACCCGGTGCGCCGACCACCTCGCGCGGAACCTCGCCGACGCCACCGTGCGCGCCGAGGTCCACCTCGCGCTCCGGGCCACGCAGACCGGTCCGGACGACCCGGCGGCGCTCCCCCGGCGCGGCGGCCGTACCTACCGCCGCCTGTGAGGCGCGTCGGACGGGCGGCCGGCGTGAGGCGCGTCGGACGGGCGGCCGGCTCTCAGGACGGCGCCTGGCCCGTCTCGAAGCGACTGACCCGGCCGCCGGTGACCGAGAAGACCCAGCGGGTCCGCATCGTGCCCCAGGCGTCGTTCGTGTAGTCGACGACGAGCGATCGGCCGTCGTCGGAGGCGTCCACGACCTCCATACGGCCGTTGGCTTCCGGCGAGAAGATCTCCTTCTCCGTCCAGGCCGCCAGATCCCGTTCGCTGCCGTCGTCGGACATGGTGGCGTCCTCGGTGAGGACGTCGGCGAAGAAGGCGTCCTTGTCGCCCGCGTTCACCGTGGCGATGAACTTCTCCACCGCCGGGTCGTTGATCGATGGGGCCATCGTGTCCTCCTCGGCACGTCCGGGAACGGGCGTCCCGGAGATCCTCACCGAGTCTCTGTCGGCACGCCCGCCCCCGCACGCCGGACGTGCCGCCCCGCGTAACGCCGGGGCCGGGACCGAGGCCGGGACCGGGGACGGGGCCGGAGCTGGGGCCGGGGCCGGGGCCGGAGCTGGGGCCGGGGCCGAGACCGAGACCGAGACCGGGACCGAGACCGGGACCGGGACCGGGGACGGGACCGGGGACGGGGACGGAGCTGGGGCCGAGGCCGGGGCCAGACCTCCCGGACGCGTCGGTCGACCGCCGGCCGGCACGGAACCCCCCGGCGGGCCCGCCCCGCCCGCCGCCGTCCGCGCGAGCCGCCCACTTCATCCCGCCCGCTCTCGGCCCGCCCGCTCTCGGCCCGCCCCGTCCTCCGGCGGTCCTCCGGCCCGGCCGAGGAAGAGATCGCGGCCCGGGCACGTCGTGTGCGCGGGCCACAGCGCGTGGACCGGGACGTGGACGGGCGGGTCCAGGTCGACGACGTGGGCCGCGCCGCCGGCCGCCGGGCCCGGGGGCGCCGTGACGAAGGCGATGCGGCCGGTGGCGGTGACGGCGGTCACGGGCGGGGTGCCCTGGACCGGGTTGCGCCGCACGTCCGGTTCGACGCCCGCCTGGCGGCAGAGGCCGATCAGGAGGTCCGTGTACGCGGACGAGCCCGGCTCGCCCCACACCGTGAGCGGCTGGCCGCGCAGATCGGCCAGCGCCACCGCGGACCGGGCGGCGAGCGGGTGCCCGGCGGGGACGGCGACCCGCAGGCGGTGTTCCGCGACCCGGGCCCGGGTCAGGCCCGTACCGGCGGGCATGGCACGGCTCAGGCCCAGATCGCAGGCCCCCGTGAGGAGCTGCTCGCGCAGCTCGTCCGGGAAGAGCTGCCGGACGTGTGCCCGGATGCCCTGTTCCTCCGTACCGGCGCGGGTCAGCAGGTCCACGACCTCCTCGGCGGTGACGGCCGGGGTGTGGCCGACACGGAGGTGCCCCGCCTGGCCGCGCCCGATGCGGCGGGCGCGGTCCAGGGCGGCGAGCGCCTGGGCCCCGAGAGCGCGGGCGTCGTCGATGAGGGCCTGCCCGGCGGGGGTCGGGGTGACGTGCTGGTGGCCCCGGTCCAGGAGCTGGACGCCGACGTGCCTCTCCAGGGTGCGGACGGAGGTGCTCAGCGCCTGCTGGCTCAGGTGCAGCCGTTCGGCCGCACGGGTGAACCCGCCCTCCTCCGCGACGGCGACGAGATGCTCCAGCTTGCGCAGGTCCAGGCTCACGCGCTCTCCCCGACGCCCTCGGTTTCCGTACCCGCCGTTCAGCGGACCGTGTAGCCGCCGTTGGCGAAGATCGTCTGGCCGGTGATCCAGCCGCCCTCGGTGACGAGGAACTTCACCAGCGGCGCGATGTCCTCGATCTCCGTCAGCCGGCCACCCATGGCCTGCGACTTGTGGAACTCCACCCGCTCCGGCGTCTCCTGCGGGTAGAAGAACGGTGTGTCCATCGGCCCCGGGGCCACATTGTTCACGGCGATGCCGCGCGGGGCGAACTCCTTGGCCGCCGCCCGGGTGAAGTGCTCCAGCGGCGCCTTGGCCCCCGCGTAGGTGGCGTACCCGTCGGTGAAGGCGGCGAGCAGGGAGGTGACCAGGCTGACGACGCGACCGCCGTCGTTGAGGCGGGCGCCCGCCTCCTGGAGGAAGAAGAACGCCGCCTTGGAGTTGATCGCGAACATGCGGTCGTACTCCTCCTCGGTCGTCTCGCCGATCGGCTTCCGCAGCACCATGCCGGTGGTGTTGACGGCGACGTCCACCCCGCCGAAGGCGTCCAGCGCCTGGTCGAAGAGGCTCCGTACGCCCTCGACGCGGGTCAGGTCCTCGCGTACGACGACGGCCTGCGCTCCCGTGCCCCGTACGTCCTCCGCCGTCTTCTCGGCATCGGCGGCGGTGTTCTCGCCGTGGTAGTGGACGACGACGTTCGCCCCGGCCTCGCCGAGCGTGCGGCTGATCAGACCACCGAGGTTCTTCGCGCCGCCGGCGACCACCGCGGTCCTGTCGGCCAGCGGGCGCGACTGCTGCTGCTCACTCATGACGGGTCCCTCTCTCCTGGCCGCACTGCGATAGGCGGCACTCGTGCCGCATTTCGATATGCGGCGTTCGTCGTGATTTCCACTCTTCACGCTAGGAGCACGCCCCGCGCCCGGGGAAACACAAAGATCGGGTCGACCCACCAGGAAGTCGGGTCACCGCAGGTCAACGCAGGTCGCCGCAGCCCACGGGGCGTCGCACGGGTGACCGGAAAGGCCATTGACGTACGCGTACGGGTCACGAAGGATCACCGCGTGACGACCATCGAACAGCCCTCGCCCGCCTCCGGCCCCGCCCGCCCCATCGCGCTGATCACCGGTGTCGGCCGCAGCATCGGCATCGGCGCGGGCATCGCGCGCCGGCTGGCGGCCTCCGGCTGGGACATCGCCTTCACTTACTGGACGCCGTACGACCGCCGCATGGAGTGGGGCGCCGAGCCCGGAGCCGCCGCGTCCATCGCGAAGGAGCTGGCGGAGGCGGGCGCCCGTACGACGGCGATCGAGGCGGACCTGTCCGACCCCGACGCTCCGACGCGCGTCTTCGACGAGGCGGAGCAACACCTCGGCGGCCCGGCGACCGCGCTCGTCCTCTCGCACGCGGAGTCGGTGGACTCCGGACTGCTGGACACCACCGTGGAGGCGTTCGACCGGCACTTCGCGGTGAACTCCCGGGCCAGCTGGCTGCTGATCCGCGAGTACGGGCTGCGCTTCCGGGGCACGCCCGCCACCGCGACGGGCCGGATCGTCGCCCTCACCAGCGACCACACCGTGGGCAACCTCCCCTACGGTGCGAGCAAGGGGGCCCTGGACCGCATCACGCTGGCCGCCGCCCACGAACTGGCCCATCTGGGAGTGACGGCGAACGTCGTCAACCCCGGCCCGGTCGACACCGGATGGATGACCGACGACCTGCGCGAGGACCTGGTCCGGGGCACCCCGCTCGGCCGGCTCGGCACCCCCAGGGACACCGCCCACCTGGTGGACTTCCTGTGCTCCCCCGAGGGCCAGTGGGTCAATGGCCAGCTGCTGAAGAGCAACGGCGGCGCGGCCTCCTAAAGGCTTCCGGCCCCGCCGGCCGCCGGGGCGCGGACCGGCCCGCCGTGCCAGGGCGCCGGAGTCTGACGGAACGTCTAATCTGGCGTGGTCCATGGAGTGCACAGGGGGTCGCATGCACAACGAAGACCGGGCCGGCGCAGCGGGCGACGACGCCCCCGGGGGACCTGAGGACCGGAGGGCCGACGACGTCCCCCGGCACCCGGGCACCGGAGCACCGCAGGGGCCGCCGAGCCAGCCGCCGCCCGACTCTCCGCACCCGCACCCGTCCTCACCCTCGCCCTCGCCCTCGCCCTCGCCCAGCACCGTGATCGACGGCCGCTACGAGCTGCTGGAGCCGATCGGCAGCGGCGGCATGGGCGAGGTATGGAAGGCGCACGACCGGCGGCTGCGCCGGTTCGTCGCCGTGAAGGGGCTGCTCGACCGGAACGCCATGACCGCGGCCACGCAGGCGGCGGCGCTTCAGCGGGCGCGGCGCGAGGCCGAGGCCATCGCCAAGATCGAACACCAGAACGTGGTGACGGTCCACGACCAGGTCGAGACCGACAACCAGGTCTGGATCGTGATGAAGCTGCTCGAAGCCAGGTCCCTGGGCGACCTGTTGAGCAGCGAACGGGTACTGGCCGTGCCGAGGGCCGCGAACATCGGCCTCCAGATCGTCCAGGGCCTGCGGGCGGTCCACACCGCATCGGTCGTCCACCGCGACGTGAAGCCCGGCAACGTCCTCGTCCGGGACGACGGCCTCGCGATCCTGGTGGACTTCGGCATCGCCACCTTCGAGGGCGCGGACCGGGTGACCCGCTCCGGAAGCGTCATCGGCACCCCCTCCTACCTGGCGCCCGAACTCTTCGCCCCCGCCTCTCCGGGCCCCACACCCGCCTCCGACCTGTGGGCACTGGGGGTCACGCTGTACGAGATGGCCGAGGGGCATGTGCCCTTCGCCGGGCGCGAGGTCTGGGAGGTCCAGGAGAACATCCGGCAGACCCCCGAGCCCGCCCTCCGGTACGCCGGGCCCCTGGCCCCGGTCATCCAGGGGCTGTTGGCAGCGGACCCCCGGGAGCGCCTGGACGCGGCCACGGCGGAGGCCATGCTCCGCGAGGTACTGGCGGACCCCTCCGTACCGCACGCGGCCCTGGCCGCCTCGGCGACGCACCCGCCGACGGCCGTCTCCACGCCCAGATCCTCCACGCCCAGCCCCTCGACGCCCGGGCCCGGTTCCGCCGCCACTCCGCCCCCTGCGGCCACCCCCGTTCCTCCTCCTCCGGCGGCGGGCGGCCGGCCCGGCCGGAACCGGGGCCGGAAGGCAGCCGCGGCGGTGGTGTGCGCGGCGCTGCTGGCCGGGGCGGGATGGCTGGCCTCCCGGGGCGACGGCGAGGAGGGCGGAGCGGGCGGCCGGGCGGGATCGGTGCGGGGCCAGGGCGAGGGCGCGGCCGGCAGCGGCAGCCAGGAGCGGTGGAAGGACACCCACCCCACCCTCAGGATCGGCGTCAAGGACGACCAGCCCGGGCTGAGCATGTTCGACGCCAAGACGCGGACGTACAAGGGGTACGACATCGACCTCGCCTACGCGATCGCCGAGAGCATGGGCTACGGCAAGGGCGAGGTCGCCTTCACCACGGTCGCCACGGACTACCGGAGCACCGCGCTGAAGACCAAGCAGGTGGACCTGGTCATCGCGTCGTACAGCATCACCGACGACCGCAAGACCGCCTCGCCCGGCGGCTACAGCGTCGACTTCGCGGGTCCGTACTACGACGCCAGCCGGAGCTTCCTGGTCCGCGAGAAATCGAGCAAGTACACGATCAACGATTCCAGCGACCTGGTGGACCTGCGCGTCGAGGTGTGCACGGCGAGGGAGTCGACGTACGAGACGGAGCTGCCGAAGCGGGGCTTCACCATGGCGAAGTCGCAGCCCAACACCTACCAGGACTGCCTGGACAAACTGCTGGACCCGAAGTCCGACGTGTACGCGGTGGCCTCGGACGACATCATCCTCGCCGGATACGTGAAGGCCAACCCGGGCAAGGTGCGTCAACTGGAGCCCATCAACGGCGCGGAAGGCTACGGCGTGGCGATGCGGCCGAAGACCCGCATCCTGAAGGGCGAGGTGTGCTCGGCGCTCCGGACGATCCTGGCCGGCAGGATCTGGGAGGACATGTACACGGAGAACCTGTCCGGCCTGGTGGGGAAGAAGAACCCGCCCGGCCGGCCGGACCTGACGGAGTGCGAGGGGTTCTGACCGGGCCGGGTGGCACGGGCGGGACACCGGCCGCCCCGCCCCGGCTCACCGCTCGGGGAAGCGCTCCCCGCACCGGCTGCAGAAGACCGGCGAGGGGTCCTGCGACAGCCGCCCGCACTCCGGGCAGACCCGGTCCAGCATGCAGGGCCCCTCACCCCCCTGCGAGGCCCCGCCCGCCGGCTTGATCGCGAGGCCGGGGCGGCGGCGGTGGACGGTGAGGTAGGTGAGCCCGTCCGGACCCGCGGCCAGGGCGCGGCGCGAGGTGCGGGGCAGCCACAGGGTGGTGCTGGGCAACAGTTCCAGCACCTCTGCGCCTCCGGCCGTCCGGACGCTCCCCCGGCCCTCCAGCACGACCAGGAGCACGTCGAGCACGTCCTCCTGGTGCTCCCCGACCTCGGCGCCGGCCGGCAGACGCACCAGGTTCGCGTCCAACTCCCGCCCAGACTCGGCCAGATGCCACAGCGCGCCCCGCTCGCCGGCTTCGGCGGAGGCGAGGAGGTCGTTGAGGACGGCGAGGATGCGGGGAGCGGCGTTCACGGCGTCCAGGCTACGCGGCGGGACGGGACGGGGTGGCGCGCCGGGCAGGCCCAAAGCTGCCAGCCCCCGCGCCTCTACGACCGGCAAAGAGCACGCGGAAAAACCCACTCCCAGGCCCTCCTCCGACTCGCCCGCCAACGCACCAGCGCCCTGTTCGCCATGCTCCGCGACGGCACCTTCTACTAGTCCCGCATCCCTACCGCCCCCCTCACCGCGTGACCACCCCAAACACCCACGCACCAGGGACCACATCCTTGACGAAGGACGTAGAGACACCCCCGCCTGGGAACTGAACCGCGCCTGGCCCGACGCCGAGCTGACGATCATCGGCAACGCGGGCCACATGGGCGGCACGGAGACCCGACGGGCGGCGCTGAGGGCGCTGGACGGGTTGGCTGCAACGGAACGGTGAGGATCAGAGAATCTCCGGAAGCGCGGTAGCGACCCAGAAGAGCCCGACAATCATCGCGACAACTCCGACCAGCCGAAAGGTGTTCACTGTTGCTCCACCAGCGTTAACCAAGGCTGACGTATGGTCAAGCACCCGACTCGCCAGGCCCCAGAAGTTCCCTACCAGGCAAACACCGACCGAAAAAATCAACACCCCGACCACTATGGCCAACATACAGAACCAGTCCTTTCAATGTGGCCTTCACCAGCCGAACTCGCCGCTCTGCGTATAGTTTTTTCCGGCACTGAACTCGACCCCCTGTCCTGCACCGATACCCATTTCGACAGAGTAGACCTGTTCCCCGCGTGAATTCTTTGTACCGATGGCAGTTTCGTGATTGAACTCGCCGCCAACGCCTCGGTAGAACCCTCCGCCGATGTCTCTACCATATCCCCCGAACTGACTGATATCGTCCGCGTTGCTTCTGAGCATCGAAACACCGCCCCCGAGTCCCGCACCAAAACCGCCAGTCGATGCGGACCTGGTCCATCCGAATTGCGTGCTCCCGTTGGGGCGCCGGACCATGACAACACACCCAGAGACCCCGAATACTGCACCGCCGCCATAGCTCAAATATCCGCACGCCCCTCTCGAGTTGGTCATACCAAGGGCCGCGAGGCCGCCCTCAAACGCCGCGCTCAGGAGCTTCGGAGCCAAGGGGAACGTAGTTCCGCCAGCCATAGGAGCTGACCTGAAACCACGCACCATGGCCTCCCAGACGCTTTCCCTGTTGCGCCTTTCCTTGTCAGCCCTAGCCTTGGCTTCCCTGGCTTTGGCCGCTTTCACTGCCTGAGCCTTCAGGTCTGCAAACTCGCCCTTACTGTACTTGTGGACCTTGTAGGTGGCAGGACTTGCCCGGTAGGAGCGGTATCGACTCTGCGATTGGAAGTCTTTCTTGGGCGCCTGCTTCCAGACCCACTTACCGCTCTTCTTCGTATAGCCGGCCGTCATCCCCCGGTCACTCGCCCACCGCTCGTCGTTGTACGAGTTGCCGCCCACCGGGCCGTCCGGGCGCAGGCCCGTCGGGTCGGACTTGGTGAGCGGGCTGTTGTGGGCGTAGCTGTAGGCGTTCATCTGCGCCGGGTCCTGGAAGTCGATGACCGGGTCGACGGAGAGGAAGCGGCCCAGGACCGGGTCGTACTCGCGGGCGCCCAGGTGGGTGAGGCCCGTCGGATCGTTGGTTCCGCCGACGAAGCCGCGGGAACCGAAGACCGTCGACTGCTCGGAGCGCAGGCCGCCGAAGGGCAGCTGCTTCCTGCGGGTCAGGGCGAGCGTGCCGACCGCGATGGCCGTCATCGCCGTGCCCTGGTGGTCGTTGCTCAGGTAGGCGAGGGCGTTGCCGTTGCGCACCGCGACGGTTTCGCCGTTGTGGGTGTAGTAGCGGGTCGCGGTCTTCGTGCCGTTCGCCGCGAGGTTCAGCTGGTCACCGTTGCGGAGGGTGAGGGTGCTGGACCCGTCGCCGTTCTTCGCGATGATGCGGTTGCCGTCGGCGTCGTAGGTGTAGCTGGTTTCCTTGCCGCCCTCGGTGAGAGTGGCCAGGTGGCCTTCGGCGTCCCACGTCAGGGCCTGCACCGTGGAGCCGATGGTGCGCTTGGTGGTGTTGCCGGTCTTGTCGTACTCGAAGGTGCTCGTACGTCCGTCGTCCGGGCCGCCGGTGACGGATGCCTGCTGCACCGCGTGCGGGCGGTCGCTGCCGGGGGCCGGGGTCGTGTAGCTGGTGACGGTGTCCGCGGCGCCGGCCGAGGTGGCGTGCTCGGTCTGCTTCGTGCGGTTGCCGATCTTGTCGTAGCCGTAGCTGTGCCAGTACGCGTCCGGGCCGCCGACCGTGGAGGCCGAGGGTGCCGCGCAGTCGCTCGTCGCGGTCCACGCCTCGGTCAGCCGGCCCAGCGGGTCGTTGGTGAAGCACTGCCGGTCGGTGGACTTCTGCGCGTCCTGCCCGCTGACGCTGGTCACCCCGGTGACATTGCCCGCCGGGTCGTAGGCGTACGTGGTGTCGTCGACCCGCTGGGGGGCGACATCACGGTCCGTGGTCTGCCGGACGACCTGACCGGTGTGCTCGTCGTAGACCCTGGTCTGGTACGCCTTCTGGTTGAGGGTGCCGCCGAACTCCAGGCGGGTGGGCCGGGAGAACACGTCGTACGACGTGTTCGCGACGAGGGCGCCGCGCTGACCGCTGGTGCGGAACGGCTGGTCGTCGCTGTTGTAGTTCGTGGTCACCCGCTCGGCCGGGATGTCACCCACAGCCGGGTTGAGCGTCCACAGGAGCGCACCGGTTTCGGGGTCGTAGCCGTACGTCCAGGTGAAGGTGCCCGCGAGGCCGCCGGCCGCGGCGGGAATCGTGCTCGTCGTGGACGTCGGCTGGTAGCGGTCGTTGAAGGCGTCGGTCGCCGTGGTGTACTCCGCGGTGCCGACATAGCGTGTGCTGCTGGTCAAGCGGCCCTTGGCCAGCGTGTCGTAGGTCCACTCGGAGAGGGTCGTGCCGCCCTGCTTGACCGCGGTCCTGCGCCCCAGCACGTCGTATTCCGTGGTGAGGGCGACGCCGCGCTCGTCGGTCGTGGTGACCGCCTGGCCGAGAGCGTTGTACGTCGTCTCCGTGACCCCCTTGTCCGGGTCGTCGCTCTTCGTCTTCTGGCCCCGGCTGTCGAAGGTGTAGGTCCAGCTGTTTCCGTCAGGGTCGGTGACTGTGGTCGGCTCGTCGTACTTGCCGTACGTGTACGTGGTCTTCTGGGACGCGGTGCGCGCGGTGTTCGTGTACTGGAGGAGTTCGGTCGTGCGCCCGCGCGCGTCCGTCACCGTCGTGCTCGCCGTGCCGCCCTTGGGCGGGATGACGGTGGTGCGGTCGCCCTCGTAGACCGTCTTGCTGCGCCACTGTTCGTCGCCGAACTTCACCGACAGCGCGTCCGTGACCCGGCCGAGCCCGTCGAAGTGGTTCTGCACTGCCGTCGGCACGGTGTTCACCGCGGCGGAGGCCAGCGTCGCCGACGGCGCGCCCTTGGCGTAGTAGGGGGCGTACGTCTGCCAGGCCCAGCCACGGGTGTCGTAGTGGGTCTCGGTCATGATCCGGTCCTGGGTCCCGGTGGCCGGGGACTGCGTCTGGCGCTCGCGCAGAAGACCGTCGTAGAGCGCGTACGTGGTGTTGTAGTCGCCGTTCTGCTTCAGCGTCTTCGTGACGACGGCGTTCGCCGCGGTCCTGGAGATGGTGTAGCCGTACTCCGCCGAGGGCTTGTCCGCGTGATCCGCCTTGGACCAGCCCGGCTCCCACACCTTCAGCACACGGCCGAGACCGTCGTGCACGGCGTCGGTGCGCTTGCCGTTCGCGTCCACCGCGGCGGTGACCACGCCGTGGACCGGGTTGTGGGTGGTGGTCGCGACATGGCCGCGGGCGTTGGTCACGGTGACCGTCGTCGCCGCCTTGAGGGTCGCCGGGGTGTAGTCGGTCCGCGTGGTGGCCTGGAGCGCGTCCGTCGAGGTCTTCTCGCGGCCGTGCTGGTCGTAGGTGTGAGTGGCCGTGGTGAGGTAGCCGGTGCCCTTGGCGTCCTGCTCGTCCAGCCGGGTCACGTCACCTCTGACCGGTGCGGTGGCCAGGCTCGTCGCACCGTCGTAGTAGTGCCGCGCGGCCGAGACGAGGTCCGCCGGGAGCGACGGCGTGGTGCCGCAGGGCTTGGCCACCGTCCTGGTCTCGGAGACCGTGGTGAGGATGTTGCGCGACGTGTTGCGGGCGTACGTGGTGGTGGTGCACTCCTCGTCGCCCGTCTTCGCCGTGTCCCCGAGCGAGGACTCGGTCAGGGTCTGGCCGAGAGCGTCGAAGGTCCGCTCGGTGCGGGTGGTGCGCCAGCCCGCGCCCACGGCGGTGCGGGTCTGCTCGCTCTTGCCGGCCGTGGCGTACGCGTAGCGGGTCGGCAGTCCTTCGGCGCGGGTTTCCGTGGCCGTCGCCGCGGACCGCCACGGCTCGTGGCTGGTGGTGGTTTCGAGCTTGCCGCCGTCCCAGTTGTACGTGGCGACTTCGCGGGTCATGCCGGCGAAGGCTTCCCGGTCGGTGACGGCGACGCCTTCGTGGTCCTTGACCGCGGCCCCGTCGATGCCCCGGAAGTAGCGGTACTCCTTGAGAGTGCGCTTGTCGGGTGCGACGCCGCTGCGCACCTGTACGCGGCCGTATCCCTTGCGGTCGCCGTAGGTGAGGTGCTTGGCATCGGTGAACTCGTCGTCCTTGGACTTGGTCCAGCCCATGCCGTCGAGGTACGTGTAGTCGGTCTGCTTGGCGGGGGCCCCGCCGGTCTTGTCGGTCTCCAGGACCTGGGTGACGACGTACGTGTGGAACCAGTCGAGGTAGGGCTCGTAGTCGGCGGCCGGAGCGTCCGGCGGCGACCACTTCACCGGGTAGCAACGCCGGGTGTTCGAGGACGGGGTGGGGACACTGCCCGCCTTGCAGTCGGCCCCGGAGTAGGTGATGCCGATCGTTCCGCCGGTCTCGGTGTTGATGCCGTGGACGCGGTAGCGCCACAGCGGCGGCACCGGGTCCGGGTCACCGCCCGTGGTGGCGCCCTCCACCCGGTTCGGCATGGTCTTGCCCATGAAGGTCACGGCGGGGAGCGTGACCGAGCCGGTCCCGCCGTGCCCGGTGCGCGTGATCGAGGCCAGCCACAGTGCGGGGGAGCTGCCGTCACCCGTCGAGGGGAACTGGTGGGTGAAGGCCCAGGTGTCGACCGGCTTGAAGGCGGTGCCGACGAGGACCGACGTGTCGATCTTCGTCAGACGCGTCCGGTTCCAGAAGGAGGGCGAGTAGCGGTCCTTGCACTCCGTGCCCGAGGCGCAGTAGCGGTCGAAGGGGACGTCGGGCCAGTTCTTCGCGTGTGCCTTGTCGAAGGTGCCGCAGTCGCTCAGGCAGCGCTCGCTGTTCGTGAAGTCGATCTTGGCAGCGGGCTGGGCGTAGAAGTTGCCGGACCGCAGGCCGTACTCGATGCGCTTCAGCGCTCCGCCACGGGTGTACGGGGTCGCGGTGGACGCACCCGTGCTGGAGTTGACGTTACGGCCGTAGTAGTTGGTCTCCTTGTCCCAGTAGTACGTCATGGCGTCGCCGTGCGGGTCGATGACGGCGTCCAGGTTCCAGCGCCACGCCTGCTGGCACCAGGCGTCCTTGAACGCCGCCGCGTAGCAGGGCTCGCCCGGCTGGTTGCCGTAGACGGGCACCGTCCAGGCGGAGTTGGTCTCGTCCTTGCCCGCGGCCCAGCCGCTCGGGCGGTTGTAGCCGAAGTAGTAGCGCGTGCCGTCGGGGGTCGTCACCCGCCAGTACTCGCCGTTGTCGTCACCGTTGGCCCGTGCGGTGCTGGCCAGCTTCTCGACCTTGGTGCCGTCGTCGTTCTCCAGGTGCCACTTGCCGCTGGAGGAGTCCTTGATCAGGGTGTTGGACTGGCCGCCCAGGTTGATGACGGCGTTGTCCTTCTTCCAGCAGAGGTCGCCGACCTTGGCCGTGGTGGTGCTGTTCTTGGTGTCCGCGGTGCAGGAGATGTACTGGCGCTCGATGTAGCCCGGCTCCATGGACCAGCCGTCGCCGACACCGTTGGCCTGGTTGTTCGTCGAGGCGGTACGGCCGTCGACCGACTGCGAGGAGTAGCCCAGCTTCAGGTCCGGTACCGCGCTGCCCGCGACGGCCGGTGCGGTGATCGGGTACGACCAGGAGAACGCGCCGTTCGAGCCGCCCGCGGACCATGACGCGGAGGGGGAGAGGGAAGTGGCCCCGAAGTCGCCCGACGGGCCACCCGCGGCGGCGGTCGCGGCGAGCAGCACGGTGCCGCTGGAGACGACGGCACGGGCGCCGGACTTCGGCTCGACGGGGTCGGCGCCCGCGGTGCGGGAGGCGGTTTCCGCGGTGGCCGCGGGCAGGCGTACGGCGGCCTCGATCGAGCCCGCCTTCACGTCGTTGCTCGTAGGAAGGGCCGTGCCGGCGGCACAGCCCTTCTTGCCCGGGCTGGTCAGCGCACAGGCGGGAAGCGTCTTCAGCGTGAGCCGGGAGGCCCAGTCGCCGCCATAGGCGTCCCGGAAGCCCGAGTAGTCGACCGTGACGTCCACGTCGCCCTCGGCGCCCGCGGTGGGACGGAGGGCGAACACGACGCCCTCGACGTCCAGGGCGCCGGTGGTGGCGCGGTCGAGGACCTGGACCTGGACCTTCTTCGGGCCCGCCTTCGGAGCCCTGTCGGGCGAGGACGTCCGGGCGGAGGACTTCTTCGCCGGCTTCGCCGCCCCGGAGTCGGCCAGGCCCACGCTGACGGGCAGGGAGCCGGCCTTCACCGGGCTTCCGTCGTCACGGAGCGCGGGGGCCGCGGTGCCCGCGTCGGGCCAGGCGACCTTCGGCTTCTTCCACGGGTGCCGGGCGGTCTGGTCGGACTTGCCGGAGCCCTTCTTCTTCACCTCACCGGTGGGCACCGGGTCCGGCTTCGCCAACCCCAGCAGGTCGAGCTCGGCGGCTGCCGCCACCGGTCCGCCCAGCAGTCCCGCGAACAGGAACGCGGTGAGGACGGCGGCTATCAGTCGCGCGCGTCTCCCCGTCCGTCCCGTACTGACGCCCCCACCCGAAAACATGCGCAGAACTCCCCACCCGGTTGTCGCAAAGATCATGACTGAGGACGGAAGTTAGCAGGGCCTCCACAGGTTGAGCACAGTCCGGCCATAACGATTCAGCCCCGTCCGACCGTTCAGTGAAGAGAAGCGTGTGTGTTTCATTGGCAGATGAACCAAAAAAAGAAGAATCGCAGACGGCGAACGAGCCATTCGATGCGGCATCACCACGACGTCACTTTCATCACGCTTCCCTCACGTTCTAGGGTGCGACTCGAACTCACCTGGAGAGGAACCTCTTTAATGGAACGTTTGCGACACAAGGCCAGATGGAGAACCAAACGGGGCATCACAGGAGTGGCAGCTCTGGCCGCGCTCCTGGTGCTCGGCGTGCCCCACTACCAGCCGGAAGCCGCCGCCGCGGAGCCCGAGTCCGCCACGACGCCCGAAGTACCGAAGGACGACGCCACCGCCACAGCCGCCGCAAAGGCTTCGGAAACAGGCCGGCCGACCGAGGTACTCGCCCAACGCACGGAAATATCCCAGCTGTTCGCCAATCCGGACGGTTCCTTTACTCAAGACACTTACGCACTACCGAAGTTCGTGCGCAAGGACGGCAGACTCGTCGCTTTCGACACGACGTTGGAAACTCATGCGGACGGAACTCTGTCACCCCGGGCGACGGAGATCGACGTACGCTTCTCCGGCGGCGGAGAAGGCGCTCTGGCGACCGTCGAGCGCGACGGCCGCAGCATGTCCTGGACCTGGCCCCAGCCGCTGCCCGAGCCCGACGTCGACGGCGACACCGTGACGTACGGGAACGTCCTCACCGACGTCGACCTCAAGCTCAAGGCGAGCCCCGCCGGCTTCACCAGCCTCCTCGTCGTCAAGACGGCTGCCGCGGCGGCCGACCCCGCGCTCAAGCAGGTCCAGTTCGGCCTGGACACCCAGGGCCTGAAGGCACGCACCGACGCACACGGGAACTTCACGGCGGTCAACCCCGCCGGCGAAGAGGTCTTCACCGCCCCGACGCCCCTGATGTGGGACAGCAGCTCCGCCGCGGCGCCCGCCGCGCTCTCGTCCCGCAGCGCCGCCGCCGAACCCCCGCCGCCCGCCGACGCGTTCGAACCGGGCTACGGCGCACAGCAGGCGACCATGGGGCTCTCGGTCGCGGACGGGAAGCTGAGCCTCACGCCGGACCAGGAGCTCCTGACGGGCGCGGACACGCAGTACCCGGTGCTGCTGGACCCGGCCGTCTCCGGCTCCCGCCACTCCTGGACGATCGCCTACAAGAAGCACCCGAACAGCTCGTTCTTCAACGGCGCGAACTGGGACACCGCCAAGGGCACCACGACGGCCCGCGTCGGGTACGAGAACGAGACCAACGGGCTGGCCCGGTCCTTCTTCCGGATGAACGCCAGCAACCTGTGGTCCACCAAGAAGGTCGTCTCCTCGTCCACCTTCCGGATCAAGAACACCTGGTCCTGGTCGTGCTCCAACCGGACCGTCGAACTCTGGGCGACCAGCGCGATCTCCTCGTCCACCACCTGGAACAAGCAGCCCTCGTGGCGCAAGAAGCTGGACTCCGTCAACGACTCCCGCGGCTACGCCTCAAGCTGCCCGGCGGGCAATCTCGCCTTCGACGTGACCGCCGCGGCGAAGGACGGCATCGCCAACCGGTGGAACACGCTGACCTTCGGCATGCAGGCGTCCAGTGAGGGCGACGTCTACGGCTGGAAGAAGTTCGACGCCAACTCGGCCGTGCTGTCGACGACGTACAACACCGTGCCCAACGCGCCGAACAGCCTGGACACCATTCCCAGCTCCGGCGGGTGCGACACCGTCGCTCCGTACACCACGATCGGGAACACCGACGTCACCCTGACCGCGAAGGTCTCCGACGCGGACGGAGGAACGGTCCGCGCCCAGTTCCGCATGTGGAGGACCAACAGCCTGGCCGGCGGGACCGAGATATTCAATCAGATCGTGTCCGCCACCTCCGGCACCGTGGCGAAGGTCAAGGTCCCCAAGGCCACGCTCCAGCAGCACCTGGCCGCGGCGAACGGCCACTTCGGGTGGAAGGTGCAGACGCTCGACTCGACGTCCAAGTCCGCCTGGACGCCGTCGGGCATCTGCGGGTTCACGTTCGACCCGACGCGGCCCAGCACCCCGCCCACCATCAGCTCCCAGCAGTTCCCCGACGGAACCGACGGCTGGCCCGCCACGACCGGGGAGGCCCGCACCGCCGGGACCTTCGTCCTCGGCAGCGGAGGCGTCGACGACGTCCAGGCATACGAGTACTGGACCGACTGGGACCTCACGGTCCGCAAGGTCACGCCCGGCACCGACCTCGACGGGGACGGAAAGGCTGATGCCAAGGTCGTCCTGACCCCGCCGGCCGCCGGGTCGCAGCGCCTCTTCGTCCGCAGCCTCGACGCCGCCCAGAACCGCTCCGACCGGGCCGCCTACCTCTTCTACGCCGACGGCCTCTCCGTTCCCGACAAGCCCGCCGACCTCAACGGTGACGGTCTCGCCGACCTCTACGGAGTTCGCGGCGGCAACGAGCTGTGGCTCTACGCCGGCCAGGGGAACGGCCGGGTGGGGACCGGCACCATCGCGAGCAACAGCGACTTCGCACAAGCGGGCATCACTCACCGCGGGGACTGGACCGGCGACGGCTACGAGGACCTCGTCGCGACCATTCCGGGCGACGAGGGCAAGACCCTGCAGCTCTATCCGAACAACGGAGTCGGCTGGGCCTGCACCGCACGCGACGAACAGGCCGACGGGCACTCCCGGTCCTGCCTGTACGACCGCCAGGAACTCACCGTCTTCGACGAGGCCAACAACCACTGGTCCGACGCCGACCAGATCCTCGCCGTCGGTGACGTCGACGGCCCGCTGGACACGGACGGCGACGGAACCGTCGACGTCGCCGGATACCCGGATCTCCTCGTGAAGGAGGGCGACCTCCTCTGGCTGTACTTCGGCTCGCCGTCCCTCTACCTCGACGACGCACGCGCTCCCGTCCTCGTCGGCAACGGCTCCTGGTCCTACTACGACCTGGCAGCGCCGGGCGACCGCACCGGCAACGGCCACGTCGACGTCATCGCACGCCACAGGACGAGCGGGGAACTCCGCCTGTACGAAGGCACCGGACCGGAAGGCCAAGGACTCGGCGACGGCACCGCGTCCACCGTCATCGGCTCCGGCTGGACCCGGAGCCACCGGCCCCTGATCACCGCCGTCCCCGACGCGAACTCCGACAACAACGTCGACATCTTCGCCACCGGCGGCGACGACAAGTTCTACCTCTACCCCAACATCTCCGGCAGCGGCATCGCTGTCGGCTCCAGCGGATGGCTCGACTTCCAGGCGCTCAGCTGACGCCCTGACCGGCTGACGGACAACCGCGGAAAGAAAAAGGGGGGGTGCCTCCCGTCGCAGCGACGGGAGGCACCCCCTTCTCCTGCTTCCACCGCCCGGGGCGCCGGATACCCGGCCCCGGGCCGCGGACGCGCGAGCCGGTTTGCCGCTACCAGGCGAACGCCTCCGGAGACGGACCCGGCCCCGGGAAGATCTCGTCCAGGCCCGTGAGCACGGCCTCCGGGAGGTCCAGCTCCAGGGCGCGCAGGGCGCTGTCCAGCTGGCCGGCGGTGCGCGGGCCGACGATCGGGCCCGTGACGCCGGGGCGGGTCAGCAGCCAGGCCAGGGCCGCTTCGCCGGGTTCCAGGCCGTGCTTGTCGAGCAGGTCCTCGTACGCCTGGATCTGGGCGCGGGCGGCGGGGTCGGCCAGGGCGTCGGCCGCGCGGCCGGAGGCGCGCCGACCGCCCTCGGTGGTCTTCCTGATGACGCCGCCCAGCAGCCCGCCGTGCAGCGGCGACCAGGGGATGACGCCGAGGCCGTACTCCTGCGCGGCCGGGATGACCTCCATCTCGGCGCGGCGCTCGGCGAGGTTGTAGATGCACTGTTCGCTGACCAGGCCCAGCGAGCCCCGGCGGGCGGCCTGCTCGTTGGCCTGGGCGATCTTGTAGCCGGGGAAGTTCGAGGAACCGGCGTAGAGGATCTTGCCCTGCTGGACCAGGACGTCGATCGCCTGCCAGATCTCGTCGAAGGGCGTGTCCCGGTCGACGTGGTGGAACTGGTACAGGTCGATGTGGTCGGTCTGGAGGCGCTTGAGCGAGGCGTCGACCGCCCGCCGGATGTTCACGGCGGAGAGCTTGTCGTGGTTCGGCCAGGCGTCGCCGTCGGCGGCCATGTTCCCGTACATCTTGGTGGCCAGGACCACCTTGTCGCGCCGCCCGCCGCCCTGGGCGAACCAGGTGCCGAGGATCTCCTCGGTGCGCCCCTTGTTCTCGCCCCAGCCGTAGACGTTGGCGGTGTCGAAGAAGTTCAGGCCCGCGCCGAGCGCGGCGTCCATGATCGCGTGGCTGTCCGACTCGTTGGTCTGCGGGCCGAAGTTCATCGTCCCGAGGACGAGCCGGCTGACCTTGAGTCCCGTGCGTCCGAGCTGTGTGTACCTCATGACGCCCCAGCCAACTCCTTCGAGTGCACTCCAGGCAAGCAGGAGCCCCCGACGCGCCGGACCGCGGACGGTGCGCCATGCCGCCCGGCGGCCCGCCGGTCTCAGCCGCCGAGGGCGGCCCCCACGGCGACGACGACGAATATCAGCACGAGCACGGCCGCCATGATGCGGTTTCTGGTCTTCGGGTCCACCCTTCGAGCGTAACGGCACCGCTCACCGTCCCAGCGCCCAGGCCCGCACCGCCTCGTGGCGCGGCAGCTCCCCCGGCGCCCCGGAAGCCGGCAGGACGCCCCGGGGCCAGGGCCGTACGGAGTCCGGCGACCGCCCCGGCGGGCGGCAGGACGGCGGCGAAGAGGCGCCGGGTGGGCGGACGGCCGGAGCTGAGGCTGCTCATGCGCGCGAGTCCGGCAGGTCCGGGCGTGTCCGGGGAGCCGGGCCTATCGTTGTACTACGCGGCTGCCCGCACGCCCGTGCGGCAGCGGGGAGGAGCGGCACGATGACCGTCGTAGACACCGACAGGATCGACATGGCCGACACCAGCGACGAGCGCACCCTGGACATGATGTTCGAGTGGCTTGAGCCCGTCCCCGAGGGATTCAAGGTCGAGATCGTCGAGGGGACCGTCCACATGTCGCCGCAGCGGGACACGCACTGGGAGATCACCTTCGACATCCTGGAGCAGTTGCGCACCGCCTACGGCCGCCGGCAGCTGAAGACCGACGTACGCATCGACTTCCCCGGGCTGCTCAACGGCTTCGCCCCCGATGTCGCGGCTGTCACGAAGGACGCGTCCAAGGCCGCGGACGGCCGCTGGCGCCACCAGGACATCGAATTCGTCGCCGAGGTCATCTCCAGGAGCACGGCCGCCAACGACTACGGCTCCAAGAAGGCCGCCTACGCCCTCGCCGGTGTCCCCGTCTACCTCATCGTCGATCCGTACACCGGCACATGGCACCTGCACACCCTCCCGAAGGAAGACGAGTACCGCAGTGTCCTGAGTCTCGACTTCGGCACCCCGGTCGACCTCACCTCGACCGTCGTCGGCCTCGTCCTCGGGACCGACGCCTTCCCCCGCGACTGACCCCGCGACCGCCCCCTGCGGGAACCGCCCTCCTCCCACTCCGGGAGGAGGGCGGTTCCCTGCGGGTCACGCCGCCGCCGCCAGCTGCTCGCGCGGGACGAAGCGGACGTGCGGGCGGCCCGGGCGGAGGTCGACCTTCAGGCGGAGGCCGCCGACGCGGGCGAGCGCGAAGCCGACGCCCAGGGCGGCGATCACCGAGATCGCGCCGCCGGCCGCGAAGCCGGTGCGGGCGCCGTAGGTGTCGCTGATCCAGCCGACGATCGGGGCTCCCACCGGCGTACCCCCGGCGAAGACCATCATGTACAGGCTCATCACCCGGCCCCGCATCTCCGGGTCGGCGGCCATCTGGACGCTCGTGTTCGCGGTGATGTTGGTCGTCAGGCCGAGCATGCCGATCGGGACCAGCAGGATCGAGAACAGCCAGACCGACGGGGACAGCGAGGCGGCGATCTCCAGCAGTCCGAACGCCGTGCCGGCCATCACCAGCATCCGCAGGCGGGTGGAGCGGCGGCGGGCCGAGAGCAGAGCGCCGGCCAGCGAACCGGCCGCCATCAGGATGTTGAAGAACGAGTACATGCCCGCGCCGCCGTCGAAGATCTCGTCGGCGAAGGCGGTCAGCCAGATCGGGAAGTTGAAGCCGAACGTGCCGACGAAGCCGACCAGGACGATCGGCCAGACCAGCTCGGGGCGGCCCCGGACGTAGGTCAGGCCCTCGCGGAGCTGTCCCTTGGCGCGGGGCACGGTCACCGAGGCGTGCATCTCGTCGGTCCGCATCATCAGCAGGCCGATGAGCGGGGCCAGGAAGGAGAGGCCGTTGAGCAGGAACGCCCAGCCGCTGCCGACCGTCGTGATCAGGACGCCCGCGACGGCGGGGCCGATGAGCCGGGCGGACTGGAAGTTCGCCGAGTTCAGGCTGACCGCGTTGCGGAGCTGCGCGGGGCCGACCATCTCGGAGACGAACGACTGGCGGGCCGGGTTGTCGACGACGGTCACCATGCCGAGGAGGAAGGCGACCAGGTACACATGCCAGACCTCCACGACCCCGGTCAGGGTCAGGACGGCCAGGGCGATGCCGCACAGGCCGAGCATGGCCTGGCTGACGAGCAGGATCTGCCGCTTCGGGAGACGGTCGGCGATGACGCCGCCGTACAGGCCGAAGAGGAGCATCGGGAGGAACTGGAGGGCCGTGGTGATGCCTACGGCGGTGGCGGAACCCGTCAGGCTCAGCACGAGCCAGTCCTGCGTGATGCGGGACATCCAGGTACCGGTGTTGGAGATCACGGCGCCCGTGGCGAACAGGCGGTAGTTACGGATCTTCAGCGACGAGAAGGTCCCGCCGGTCTTGCTCTCGTGGGTGGAAGTCGGTGCGGGGGCGGAGTCTGCTCCGGATCCCGTACTCAAAAGGGGTCGCCTCCTTCGGCGTCTGCGGCGTCCGGTCCGACGGGGACGTGACGACGGGCGCTCCGGCGGTGATCGTGCGGACCGGCTGTCCCAGCCGGTCCGGCGGCCGCCGGTGCGCCCGCGGGGGTCACAGGTGGGCGAGCTTCTCCAACACGGGCGCGGCGGCCCGGAGCGTCTCCCACTCGTCCTCGTCCAGGCCCTCGGCGAGGCGGGACAGCCAGGCGTTCCGCTTGGTGCGGCTCTCCGCGAGCATGGCCTCGGCCTGCTCGGTCTGGCTGACCCTCTTCTGCCGACGGTCATCGGGGTGCGGTTCGAGCCTGACCAGGCCCTTCGCTTCCAGCAGCGCGACGATGCGGGTCATCGACGGGGGCTGCACGTGTTCCTTGCGGGCCAGCTCGCCGGGGGTGGCCGAGCCGCAGCGGGCAAGGGTGCCGAGCACCGACATCTCGGTCGGGCTCAGCGACTCGTCGACACGCTGGTGCTTCAGGCGGCGGCCCAGCAGCATCACGGCGGAGCGGAGGGAGCTCACGGCGGCGGCACTGTCGCCGTCGTGGATCAGGTCAGGCATGTTTGTTAGCGTAACTCATTACCCAAACTAAATACCACCTGGTGGTACACGCGCGAAAAACTGATCACCCGAACGAGTGAGTTGGGAGCGGAAAGTGACGCGGAGAGCGCCCCGGGGCGGCGACCCTGCTGGACATGGGATCGACAGTGCTCAGCCTGCGGATGGACGGTGAGCTGCTCGACCGGCTCCGGCAGCACGCCGCGAAACGCGGAATGAGCGTCCAGGACTATGTGGTCCGGACGCTCATTCGCGACGACTTCGACGAACGCTTCACAGCGGCCGTGGAGGAGACGGAGAAGTTCTACGGGGACACCCGGGGGCGGGTGACGCCACCGGTCACGTGAGGCCGAGCGCCGGCATCGCGTAGTAGAAGACGAACACGGCCGACACCACGTACATGGCCGCCGGGACCTCACGGCCGCGGCCGGCCGCGAGGCGCAGCACGGCGAAGGCGACGAAGCCGATGCCGATGCCGTTGGTGATCGAGTACGTGAACGGCATCATCACCATCGCGAGGAAAGCCGGGACCGCGAGCGTGAAGTCGCTCCAGTCGATGTCCCGCACCGAACCCGCGATGATCAGGAAGCCGACCGCCAGCAGGGCGGGCGTGGCCGCCTGCGACGGGACCATGGTCGCCAGCGGTGTGAGGAACAGCGCCACCGAGAAGAGCAGACCGGTCACCACGCTCGCCAGCCCGGTGCGGGCGCCCTCGCCGACGCCCGCGGTGGACTCCACGAAGCACGTGGTGGCGGAGGCGGAGGTCGCCCCGCCCGAGGCGACCGCGATGCCGTCCACGAACAGCACCTTGTTGATACCGGGGAAGTTGCCGTTCCGGTCCATCAGCTTCGCCTCGTCGCCGACGCCGAGGATGGTGCCCATCGCGTCGAAGAAGCAGGACAGCAGCACGGTGAAGACGAACAGGACGCCGGTCAGATAGCCGACCTTCGCGAAGCCGCCGAACAGACTGACCTCGCCGAGCAGCCCGAAGTCCGGCGCGGAGACCGGGTTGCCCGGCCACGAGGGGGTCGTCAGGCCCCACGCGCCCTCGGGCAGACCGGCCACCGCGTCGATGACCAGGGCGAGGGCCGTCATGGCGACGATCGAGATCAGGATCGCGCCGGGCACCTTGCGCACGATGAGCGCGAGCGTGAGCAGTGCGCCGAGGACGAAGACGAGAATCGGCCAGCCGTTGAGGTGGCCGTCAGCGCCGAGCTGGAGCGGCACGGTGGTGTGGGCGGCGTCCGGCATGCGCGAGACGAAGCCGGAGTCGACGAGGCCGATCAGCAGGATGAAGAGGCCGATGCCGATCGCGATGCCCTTGCGGAGCGACCTCGGCACGGCGTTCATCACGCGTTCCCGCAGCCCCGTGGCGACCAGCAGCATCACCACGACACCCGCGAGGACGACCATGCCCATCGCGTCCGGCCAGCTCATCCGGGGCGCGAGCTGGAGCGCCACGACGGTGTTGACGCCGAGCCCGGCGGCGAGCGCGATCGGCACGTTGCCGATGACGCCCATCAGCAGCGTGGAGAACGCGGCGGACAGCACGGTCGCGGTGACCAGCTGCCCGTTGTCGAGCTGGTGGCCGTACATGTCCTTCGCGCTGCCCAGGATGATCGGGTTGAGCACGATGATGTAGGCCATCGCGAAGAACGTGGCGAACCCGCCGCGGAATTCGCGGGCGACGGTCGACCCCCGCTCGGAGATCTTGAAGAACCGGTCCAGGCTGCCCTGGGGCCGCGGAGCCGAAGGGGGCGGGGAGTCGACCGGAGCGGTGGCCGAGGGGGACATGGGTGACCTCAGTCGTACGTAGGGGGGTAGGGCGCGGAGGTGGAGCGGGTGGGATGACCTGGCGGGGAGAACGATCGAATTTGGACGTTCGAACGAAGATTTCGAGCCAGCTCAAAGCAGATTCAGTATGAATACATCAAGCGAAGATCGCTATCTCCGCGCGTAGACCCCTGCGCCGACCGGTCCGCCGCCCGCCGATCGGGTGGCCCCATACACTGAACGCATGGAGAAGTGGACCCCGAAGCACGAGGCGCCCGAACCCCTGGAGGGCCCGGTCGTCGCCACCGTCGTCGGCGGCACGATCCTCTGGTTCGTCCTCTTCCTCGCCCAGCTCCCCTTCTACGGCTGGTTCGCCGACCGCGGCCACACCTGGTGGGTGTGGACACCGCTGGCCGGCGCCGGACTCGGCCTGATCGGCATCTGGTACGTCCGCGGGCGCGACGCCGCGATCAAGCGGCACGCGGCCCGTGCCGAGGCCAAGGACGCCGCCGGGGCCGAGGCGGCCGACAGCGCGCTGGGCGGCGCCCCGGCGGACCGCTCCGGCCGCCCCGGCGGCTCCCACCGCTCCGACGCCTCCGGCCGGACCGTCTGACCTCGGGAGCGAGTCCGGGGCCCTCGCCCCGCCCCGCCCCGCCCTCCCCTCCCCTCCCCCCCCCGGCTCCGGCTCCGGCTCCGGCTCCGGCTCCGCGGGAACGCTCCCGTACGACCACGGGACCGACTTCGTCCTCCCCTGGTCGGATCTTCGACCCTCCGGCGGGTGATCCGACGCCCGCCCCCGTACCGTCGGATCCATGACGCAGCGGGCACTCGATTCCTCCGGGGAGCAGACCCCCGGACCCTCCCGGCCGGCCATGATCGACGCGGGGGCGGAACTCGACCCCGTGCATCCCATGGAGCCACCGCCGCCGGCCCACCGGCCGGGCGGTCTGAGCACCGCCGAGGTCGCGGAGCGGGTCGCGCGCGGCGAGGTCAACGACGTACCCGTACGTTCCTCCCGCTCGGTCACCGAGATCGTCCGGGCCAACGTCTTCACCCGGTTCAACCTGATCATCGGCGTGCTCTGGGTGATCATGCTGTTCGTCGCGCCGATCCAGGACAGCCTCTTCGGCTTCGTGATCGTCGCCAACACCGGCATCGGCATCATCCAGGAGTGGCGGGCCAAGAAGACCCTGGACAGCCTCGCGGTGATCGGGGAGGCGAAGCCGACCGTCCGGCGCGACGGGAGCGCGGCCGAGATCTCCACCTCCGAGATCGTCCTCGGCGACCTGATCGAACTGGGCCCCGGGGACAAGGTCGTCGTGGACGGCACGGTCGCCGAGGCCGACAGCCTGGAGATCGACGAGTCGCTGCTCACCGGGGAGGCCGACCCGGTGATCAAGCGGGCCGGCGACCCGGTGATGTCCGGCAGCTTCGTCGTCGCGGGCGGTGGCGCGTTCACCGCGACCAAGGTGGGCCGCGAGGCGTACGCCGCCCAGCTCGCCGAGGAGGCGTCGCGCTTCACGCTCGTCCACTCCGAGCTGCGCAGCGGCATCAGCACGATCCTGAAGTACGTCACCTGGATGATGGTGCCGACGGCGATCGGGCTGGTCATCAGCCAGCTGGTCGTGAAGGACAACAACTTCAAGGACTCCGTCGCCCGGACCGTCGGCGGCATCGTCCCGATGATCCCCGAGGGCCTGGTCCTGCTGACCTCCGTGGCCTTCGCCATCGGCGTCGTACGGCTCGGCCGCAAGCAGTGCCTCGTGCAGGAGCTGCCCGCGATCGAGGGCCTCGCCCGGGTCGACGTGGTGTGCCTGGACAAGACGGGGACCCTCACCGAGGGCGGCATGGACGTCACGGAGGTCCGTCCGCTGCACGGGAGCGACGAGGTGTACGTACGGCGGGTGCTGCGGGCCTTCGGCTCCTCCGACCCCCGGCCCAACGCCAGCCTCCAGGCCATCATCGACGCCTACCCGGTGGACCGGGACGGCGCGGAGGGCTGGGCGGTCACGGACGCGATGCCGTTCTCCTCGGCCCGGAAGTACAGCGGCGCGGCGTTCACGGAGACCGACGGAACGGCCTCCGCCTGGCTGCTCGGCGCCCCCGACGTCCTGCTGGCCGAGGACGACGCGACGCTCACCGAGATCGAGCGGCTCAACGAGCAGGGCCTGCGGGTGCTGCTGCTGGCCCGTGCCGAGGGCGAGCTGAACGCGCCCGGCGCGGCGGCCGGAGCCGCCCCCACCGCCCTGGTGGTGCTGGAGCAGCGGCTGCGGCCGGACGCGGGCGACACGCTCGCCTACTTCGCCGAACAGAACGTGGCCACCAAGGTCATCTCCGGCGACAACGCGGTCTCGGTCGGCGCGGTCGCCGGGAAGCTGGGCCTCGCGGGTGCCGAGAACACGCTGGACGCCCGCCGGCTGCCCACCGACCCGGACGAGATGGCCACGGCCATGGAACAGAACGCGGTGTTCGGCCGGGTCACCCCGCAGCAGAAGCGGGACATGGTGGCCGCCCTCCAGTCGCGCGGCCACACGGTCGCGATGACCGGCGACGGGGTGAACGACGTGCTGGCGCTCAAGGACGCCGACATCGGGGTGTCGATGGGTTCGGGCTCCGAGGCGACGCGCGCGGTGGCGCAGATCGTGCTGCTGAACAACAGCTTCGCGACGCTGCCCTCGGTGGTCGCGGAGGGCCGCCGGGTGATCGGCAACATCACCCGGGTCGCCACCCTCTTCCTGACCAAGACGGTCTACTCGGTGCTGCTGGCGATCCTGGTGGTGTGCACCCAGGTGGAGTACCCGTTCCTCCCGAGGCACCTGACCCTGCTGTCGACGCTGACCATCGGCGTCCCGGCGTTCTTCCTGGCGCTCGCGCCCAACAAGGAGCGCGCCCAGCCCCACTTCGTACGCCGGGTGATGCGGTACGCGATCCCCTCGGGTGTCATCGCGGCGGCGGCCACCTTCGCGACGTACCTGGTGGCACGGCACCACTACAGCGGCGAGGGCGCGCTCCAGGCCGAGACGAGCGCGGCGACGCTGACGCTGTTCCTGGTCTCGATGTGGGTCCTGGCGATCATCGCCCGTCCCTACACCTGGTGGCGTATCGGCCTGGTGGCGGCGATGGGGCTCGGCTTCCTGATCGTGCTCGTGGTGCCGTGGCTCCAGGACTTCTTCGCGCTGAAGCTGGTGGGCGCGCCGATGCCGTGGACGGCGGTCGGCATCGCGGCGGCGGCGGCCGCCCTGCTGGAGTTCACCTGGCGCCGGGTGGGCCGGCGCTTCGGCGCGTAGTCCGGCGCAGGCACCGGAAAGCCCCCGGGAGGCTCGGCCTCCCGGGGGCTCTCGCGTCGCTGTCCCGGTGTGGCGGGCCGCTACCTCACATCGACGAAGTCACCGGCGACCGAGACGGCCGGCGTGGTGGACGTGCCGGCGAAGCTGTAGCGCCAGTAGCCGTCGACCGACGCCTTGACGGTGGTCTTCAGGGTGCCGGTGGAGCTGGTCTTGACGGTCTTGACCGTCGTGTAGCTCTTGGCGCCCTTCTTCTTGAACTGGAGCTTCACGGGCTGGTTGGTGTAGCCCTTGTACGTGTTGGTGTCCCAGTTGGCACGCGTGAGCTTTCCGGTGACGGTGAGGGTCCTGCCCTTCTTCACCGGCTCCGGGGAGGCGTTCACCGTCAGCTTGGAGAAGCGCTGGACGCGGACCTTGGACTGGGCGTCGTTCCAGATGAAGTCCTGCTCGCCGCCGGTGTCCGCGAGCGCTCCGGCCGCGACCTTCCAGGTGCCCGCGAGGCTGCTCGTGTAGAGGTCGTCGGACCGCGGGTCGACCGTGACCGTCACCGTGCAGGTGGACGTGGTCGGGTCGGCCGAGACCTTGCAGCTGCCGTACTCCTGGACGGGGCCGAGGTAGCCGTCGACCTCGTCGATGTGGCCGTGCCACAGGTAGGCGTAGGCGTCGGCGATGCCGGACGGCGAGGAGGCCGTGACCGCGATGGTGAACTTCTTCTTGGACTGGGTGCCGACCACGATGTCCTTGCCGCCGTTGACGACGACCTTCTTGATCACGGGCTTCTCGGCGGCACGGGCGGCACGGGCCGTGGCGGCGGGCGCCCCGGACTCGGCGCCGAAGACGTCGGCGCCGGACGGCAGGCTCACGCCCGCGCCCGGCTTCTCGTCGGCCTGGACGGCCGGTACGGCAAGAGCGGAAAGGGCCAGGGCGCCGGAAACGGCTGCCACGGTGGCGCGCATACGCATGTGTCCCCAAGTGGAGAAGGGGCCCCGGGGCAGGTCATCGGCCCGGCGGGACCCGTCTGTTCCAGTGTTGCGGTGAGCCTGTTGGCTCACCGGAACAGACAGGCGAACCACATGAACGGTTGTGCGGGCCTGTGACTTTTCTGTGAAGCCCGTCCCGCACCGCGTCCCGCCGCCGGCGCGCGTCTCAGTCGAACCAGCGGTCCCGGGCCAGCTCCGCCGTCCGGGACGGGTCCTCCAGCAGGGCCGCGACCTCGAAACGGCGGGGCCACTGGCCCGCCGCCCAGGCCAGGCCGGCGGCCACGCCCTCCAGGGTCGCCGCGTGGACGACCCCGTCCGGAGTGCGGCGCCAGTCCAGCTCGACGCCGCCCGCCCGGAGTTCGGCGTGCTCGACGTACGCGTCCGGGGCGCCGGGCCCGAGCAGGACCCGGACCGCCTCCGGTACGCGGTGCTCCTCGCCCTCGCTCGTCACGCCCGCCTCGATCGTCTCGCCGAGCCGCCGCACCTGGAGCAGGTCGGCCAGTTCGGCGGCGCGGGACGGGGCGACCGGCAGCAGCGGCAGGCCCGCCGCCAGCGGCAGCACGTCGGGGGCGTCCGCGATCACGGCGTCCGCCGCGTCCACCACCGCCACCTCCCCGTCCACCACCGTGCGCAGCTCGTCCGGCAACGTCACCTCGTCCGGGTCCAGTTCGGCGAGCGCCGTGTAGAGCGCGTGCAGGTGTACGGCGGTGACGGGGCGCTCCTCGTCGGCGAGCCGGCCCAGCAGTTCGGCCGCGCCGCCCGGCTCGTCCAGGAGGGCTTCCACCGAGGTGCGGACGCCGAGGGCCCGCAGCACCTCGGCGTCGTCGAAGCCGCTCGCGTCCACCGCGTCGTACAGCCCGGCCAGCCGGGGGTCGCCGCCCGCCGCGCGCAGTCCGGCCGGGCGGCGGCCGTCCAGCACGGGATGGTCGCGCAGCCACCACGCGGTGTACGGGCGCACGGACCGCGTCGTCCCGTCCGGGAGCAGCACCCGCACCGGCTGCGTCAGCGCGTCCCGCAGCGGCGGCCGGGCCAGCATGGCGAGCGCCTGCGGCCAGGCGTCGTCGTCGACCAGGTCCAGATCCCGTACGGCGACGATCTCGGTGGCGACCGGCGGCACGGGGGTCTCCGGCAACTGGTCGAGGAGGTCCTCGCACCAGACGTCGACGGCGTCCAGCAGTCCGGCGTCGTCCGGTTCGGCGAAGTCACCTTCGCGCGGCTCCAGTTCGTCCGGGTCCAGGACGACGTCGTTGGCCCGCACGAGGGCGAAGGTGGCGAGCACTCCGCACGCGGTGAGCGGCCCCTCGCCCCAGCGGTCCGCCAACTCCGCATCGCATAGCGCGAGTTCGCCTTCGCGCATCACCTGCGCGAACGGACTTGCCGGGAGCACCAGTTCACCGGCGGGAGCGGGTTCGCCGTCCTCGTCTGGGAGGGCGAGCGCGCCGAGCCACGGCTCGTCGCCGGGGGACAGCTCGGCCTCCCGGACCAGGGTGAGCACGGTCTCGGCCAGCTCGTCGCCGTCGAGCGCGTCCTCGTCCCAGATCTCCCCGGCGTCCAAGGAGCCGGCCACGGCCGCCCGTACCTGCGGAGTCGTCAGCACGGCGCGGGGCGTTGCGGGCAGGGCTCCGAGCTTCTCCAGCAGCGGGTGCGCGGCGTCCGGGTGGGCCACCTTCAGGCCGAGCCGGGAGAGGCGGGCGAGGACCGGACCGGTCAGCGCGTCCGGCAGGGGCAGCAGGATCTGGCGGGGACCGATCGTCGTACGCGGCGGGCGGCCGGCCCGCTCGTCGTCCGGGTCGCCCGCGAGCGGAACCGGAAGGCCGGTGAGCCGGTCGGGGTCGGTGCCCGCGAGGCTGTCGTAGAGCCGGTGCCACCACGCGGGGTCGCGCTCCAGGCCGGCGAGGCGGTCGATGGCCTCGGTCAGCGGCACGCGGGCGACCCCGAGGGTGCGCAGCTCGGTGCGCCGCTCCAGCCCGGCGGGAAGCAGGCAGGGCAGCACCTCGGCCAGGACCCGGACGGTCCCTTCGCCGACGCCCTCGACCACCTCCGCCTCCACGGGCCGAAGGGCGGCGGTGTCCACGGCCGGCGCGGCGGCGTCCGGACCGGTCGCGGGGGTGTCCTCCGTACGCCGCTCCCAGTCGTCCCAGCGCTCGACGGCCTCGGCGGAGGCGTCGCGGGGCACGGCGGGCTGAAGGAACGCGACCCGGGGCAGCCGGGCGAGGATCGCGCCGCGCAGGGCGCCGTCCAGGCCGCCCTTGCCCAGCGGCCCCGGCACCAGGTCGATGGTCCCGGTCGACACCGGCCGCCAGGAGCCCAGCAGCTCCGCGTACGCGTCGGCCGCCCGATCCACCAGGAAGTCGGTCAGCGGCCCCGGCGCGGGGTGCCGGCGGGCGGTGTCCAGCGGGAGGGAGGCGATGAGCAGGGCGGGGACGCCGAGCGGTTCGTCGGTGGGCGTCGGCGCGTGCACGACGGGTGCCGTACGGGGGTGGAGCGGGGCGCCCGTCTCGTCGACCGGCACCGCCCAGGTCACCGACCAGTACGGGCGCAGCCGCTCCTCGACGGGGCGGTCGGCGAGCAGGGCGGGCTCGACCGGGCCGTGGTGGAAGACGGTGCGCCAGCGGTTCAGGCCGTGTGCGGAGTCGTCGATGTGCGTGTACGGGCCGTGGACCGAGCGGCTCAAGGTCCGGGCGCCGTCCGGTGTCTCGATGACGACCTCGTCCAGGCCGGGCAGGGTGAGCAGGAGGGCGTCGTCCACGGCGGCCAGCAGCCGGGCCACCAGGTCCTCGGCAGTGCCGTCGCGCAGCGGCAGCACCACGACGGTGTCGTAGCTCTCGGGTGCGGAGCCCTCGGCGGGCAGCGGCAGGCGCAGCAGCGGTACGTGTCCGTCGCGGCGGCGCAGCTCGTCCCCGAGGCCGGGGCTGCCCACAGCCGCCTCCCGGGCCAGCTCGCGCGCCTCGGCCAGGGACCAGCGCACGCCGCCGTGCCGGCCGAGCACCGCGGGCTCATCGCTGACCGCGAGGACGGCGGCGAACCCGACGCCGAAGCGGCCCACCGCGGACTCGTGGCCCTCGCGCTTGGCGGAGGCGCGCAGGGTGCTCAGGGACTCCACGCCGGTGGCGTCGAGGGGCGCGCCGGTGTTCGCGGCAGCCAGCACGCAGCGGCCGTCGGGGTCGCCGGGGGCGGCGGGGTGCAGGGTGAGGCGGAGCCGGCCGGGGACGCCCGCGCGGGCGGCGGCGTCGGCGGCGTTCTGGGCCAGCTCGACGACGAGGCGGTCGCGGTAGCCGCCGAGCGCGAGGTCCTCCTCGGCGTTGGCGTCCTCCCGGAAGCGGGCGGGCCCGGCCCCCCACGCGTCGAGCACGCCGCGCCGCAGCCGTGCCGTCCCGAACGGATCGGCCCCCTCGGTCGCCTTCATGCTCACGCCATCGACTCCGTCCGCTCGTGGTGGGCGCGTATGCCTGTGTGGCCCAGTGTGCGCCCGAAGGTACCGCGCGCGCCGCCTCCGCCGTACCGGCAAGTCCGGCCGTCCCGGCCGTCCGGCGCCCACGGCGACCGGCAAGCCCGGCCGTCCCGCCAGGCCCTCACGGTGACCGGCAAGCCCGGCATTCCCAGCCCGTCCGGCGTTTGAGGACGGAACCCCTGTCCTGATGGGCGTGCACCGAGAAGCCCCCTGGCGCCCGGCGCCCCGCAGCGGCACGCGCCCCACAGCGCCGGTTCCGTCCTCAACGCCGGACGGGCGGGCGGGGCCACCTACGGTTCCGTCCTCAAAGGCCGGACGGGCGGGCGGGGCACCCCGCGATGATCCCGGGCACCGCAAGCCCGGGCACCGCAAGCCCGGGCACCGCAAGCCCGGGCCCCTCAGCGGGCTGGAGCGTCAGGAGTGGCCCAGGTCCTCCGAGGCCCCGTCCGCCTCGGCGGGCACGGAGCCCTCGCCCCGCTCCGCCCGCAGCGAATACTCGTCCACCTGCATCGTGTCCAGCGCGTGCGGCGCCGGCTTCGGCGGCGTCGGCATCACCGCGGCCTCCGAGTGCCCTCCGCAGCCGTACGCCAGCGACACCACGTGGCCGTCGGCCGGGCCGAACTCGTTCGCGCACACCCCGAACGCCTGCTTGAGCGAGCCCGCCATCGGAATCAGGAACGCACAGCTGACGCACGTCGCCGGGGCCGCCTGGGCCATCGGCGTCTTCGGGCCGAACTCCTCGTCCCAGCGGTCGGCCGCCGCGTACAGCCCGTACCGGGACAGCACCCGCGCCCGGCGCGTACCCAGCTCGTCCGCGACGGCGGCGATCGACCCGCGGCTGGTCGCGGCCACCGGCCGGCCGGTGAGCTCGGCGTCCTCCGAGTCGACCAGCTCCGCCAGCTCCGAGGAGACCACGGAGTTCGGCAGCGGCTCGTCCTCGCCGGTCCAGCCGGGCTCCAGGCGCAGGTCCTCCGCCTCGGTGGGCAGCAGGTCGCCGGGACCCATGTCGCCGGGGCGCAGCCGCTCGCTCCAGGGCACCCACTCCGGCGCCAGGAGCGCGTCGGCACCCGGCAGCAGCACCGTTTCGTCCAGGGTGACGTTCTTCGCGCGAGATGCCCGCGCCACCGTCACCGCCCAGCGCCAGCCCCGGTAGCCGGGCTCCTTGGCCTCGAAGTAGTGCGTGACGACCCGGTCTCCCTCGGAGACCACGCCGACATGCTCCCCGACCACACCGGGCGCGGCGGCCTCCTCCGCAGCCGCGCGCGCGAGGTCCACCGCCTCGGCACACAGGCGGTCGGGGACGGGGGTACGGGCCGTACGGCTTCGCGTCGTCGTCGCAGCACTCACAGGTCTTCGCTTCTCTCCATACGCCAGTCTCACGAGCGCGCCAGCTGCTGCACGATTGCCGTTTCGGCCAGACAAGTGCGGGCGGAGCGGACCTGGGGGCCGCGTCGACGTCCACACCCGTTGTGCCTGCCTCGGGCGCGCCTTCTGCCATCCATTCTGCGGGATCGCCGAGAGGCGCGCGGCCAAGAACAACCGCCGGTGGCGCGTTACGCACGCTACCCTCTCCGCCGCTCCGCGCCCACCTGCCCGTCCCAAACGTGCCGTATCCGTTCCCACCGAGCCGCCGGCGGGCGGCCGCCGAGCCGCGCCCGACGCGCCCGCCGCCGGGCGGCCGACACCGACGGCAGGGAGGGTGGCGGGCGGGACGGCGGGTGGGACGGCCGGCGGGTCCACCGCCCTCGCCCGACAGGACGTCACCCGCGCGTCCACGACCGATCACCGTTCATACCGGCCAGGGTTGGGGCACTATGACGGGGTGACTGCCGCCAGGTCGCACGACGGTCCCGGCCCGCTCCGCAGGGCGGGACGGGCAACGGGCCGTGCCCTGCGCGCCCCGTTCACCGGCACCGCACGCTCCATCCGCAAGGCGACGCACGCCCACGGGGCGGGCGAATCCGGACTCGGCAAACTCATCGAGTTGCACGCGGTGAACGGCGCGGGCGACGTCATGATCACGGTCGCGCTCGCCTCCACGGTCTTCTTCTCGGTGCCCACGGACGAAGCGCGGGGCCGGGTGGCCCTCTACCTCGCCATCACCATGGCTCCCTTCACCCTGCTCGCCCCGGTGATCGGCCCGCTGCTGGACCGCCTGCCGCACGGCCGCCGCGCCGCGATGGCGGGCGCGATGCTGGCACGCGCGCTGCTGGCCATCACCATGTCCGGCGCGGTCGCCACGGGGGGCCTGGAGCTGTATCCGGCCGCACTGGGGGTGCTGGTCTCGTCGAAGGCGTACGGCGTGGTGCGCAGCGCGGTCGTGCCACGTCTGCTGCCACCGAAGTTCTCCCTGGTCAAAGCCAATTCCCGGGTCACCCTGGCCGGTCTGCTGGCCACCGGGGTGGCGGCCCCGATCGGGGCCGGCCTCCAGATGATCGGCTCCCCCTGGCCGCTGTACGGCGCCTGCGCGATCTTCGTGACGGGCACCTTCCTCGCCTTCACCCTGCCGCACAAGGTCGACTCCGCGAAGGGCGAGCGCCGGGCGCGGCTGATCGTCCCGCACCACGCGCAGACCGTGCCGCGGCCCGCTCCCGGCACGGCGAGGAAGGGCAGCACCCTGGCCGGCCTCCGCAGGAACGGCAACGGCGAGAAAGCGGCCAGGGAGCGGCCGCCGGGGCTGCGGTCCGTCGGCGGGTCCGTCCTGCACGGGCTCCAGGCCAACGCCGCGCACCGGGCCCTCTCCGGCTTCCTCATCTTCTTCCTGGCGTTCCTGCTGCGCGAGCACCCGCTGGCCGGACAGAGCGCGGCGGTCTCGCTCGGCATCGTCGGTGTGGCGGCGGGGGCCGGCAACGCCTGCGGTACGGCGGTGGGCTCCTGGCTCAGGGAGCGCGGCCCCGAGGTGATCATCGCGACGGTGCTGGGACTCGCCCTGGGCGTGGCGGTCCTCGCCACGGCCCTCTTCTCGACCGTGCTGGTCGCCGTGCTCGGCGCGGTCGCCGGCTTCACCCAGGCCCTCTCCAAGCTGTCGCTCGACGCGATGATCCAGCGGGACGTGCCCGAGGAGGTCCGCACCTCCGCGTTCGCCCGGTCCGAGACGTTGCTCCAGATGGCGTGGGTCGTCGGCGGGGGCATCGGCATCGCCCTGCCGCTCAACGCGACGCTCGGCATGTCGGTCGCCGCGGGCATCCTCGCCCTCGGCGCGGCCACGTCCGTACGGGGCCTCCTGGGGGCCGCGCGGCGCGGCACGCCGCACCCCCGCGTGGCATGAGCGGAGGCGACCGATAGCCTTCGGCCCATGACCGTTGCGTTCTTCTCCGGTAAGGGCCGTCGAATCGGCGTCGCTCTTGGTGCCGTGTCCGCGGGACTCCTTGTCCTGTCCGCCTGCGACAAGCCGACGCCGCTCGCCACCGTGACGGTCGGCAGTGACTCGGTGAACACCGAGGCCGCCTGTTACAACGACGGCGATGCGATCAAGGAGTCCCTGATCCAGGGCTGCCTGAACAAGAAGGCCGAGAAGACCATCACGGTCTCCATGGACGACAAGGTCCGCTTCGGCGTCGACCCCGAGATCGCCGAGAACGGCTGGACGCTCTTCATCAACGGCCAGCAGGCCGAGCAGGAGCCGTTCGAGAAGACCTACCGGACGATCCCCGGCAGCGCCTTCTTCGCCAGCCAGACGGGCAAGCCGTCCGAGAAGACGAACATCTCCATCGTGGAGACCAAGGGCAAGAAGCTCACGGGCATCTGGCAGTTCGAGCTGAAGAAGGACTGACTCCGCCGCGGAGAAAGCCACCTCACTCCCTCACTCCTCCCTCTCGCCCCTCCCCGTCCTCGACCCTGAGGCTGTACCCGTGCGTGTGCTGGTCGTGACCGCTGTCCCGGTGGAACGGGACGCGGTCACGCGTGCGTTCGGGGGCGCCCCGGAGTCCGTGGCGCTGCCGGGGGCCGAGCTGCACCGCAGCGGGGCGTTCGACGTCCTGGCGGGCGGTGCCGGCCCGGCCGCCGCCGCCGCGGCCACCGCCTTCGCCCTGGCGTCGGCGTCCTCGCCGTACGGGCTGGTCGTGTCGGCCGGGATCGGCGGGGCGTTCACGCCCCTGACCCCCCTCGGCTCGCTGGTCGTGGCCAGCGGCATCGTGGCCGCCGACCTGGGCGCCGACACGCCCGACGGCTTCCTGCCGGTCACCGCGCTCGGCTTCGGCCGGGACAGCTTCGCTCCGCCGCCCGCCCTCGTACGGGAGGTGGCGGCCGCCGCGGGCGCCGCCGCCGGCCCCGTCCTCACCGTCTCCACCGCGACCGGCACCGCCGAACGCGCCGCCGCCCTGCTCGCCGCGCACCCGGGGGCGCTGGCCGAGGCGATGGAGGGTTTCGGGGTCGCGGAGGCCGCCGCGCGGGCGGAGGTGCCCGTACTGGAGCTGCGTGCCGTCTCGAACGCCGTCGGCCCCCGCGACCGGGACGCCTGGCGCATCGGCGACGCGCTGGCGGCGCTCACGGGCGCGTTCGGGAAGACGGCACCCGTACTGGAAGGTTGGAACCGGCATGACGACCGACACCGCAGCTAGCGACAGCCCGGCCGGGGACGCGATCCGCATCGCCTTCTCCCCCTGCCCCAACGACACCTTCGTCTTCGACGCCTGGGCGCACGGCAGGGTCCCCGGCGCGCCCGCGCCGGACGTGACCTTCGCCGACATCGACATCACCAACGGCATGGCCGAGCGCGGCGAGCTGGACGTCCTGAAAGTCTCCTACGCGGTGCTGCCGTGGGTACTCGACGACTACGCGCTGCTGCCGTGCGGCGGGGCGCTGGGCCGGGGCTGCGGTCCGCTGGTCCTCACCAAGGAGCTGGGCCTCGACCTGGCGGGCCGGACCGTCGCCGTACCGAGCGAGCGCTCCACGGCGTACCTGCTGTTCCGTCTCTGGGCCGCGGAGATGGTCCCCGGCGGCGTCGGCGAGGTCGTCGTCATGCCGTTCGACGAGATCATGCCCGCCGTACGGGACGGCAAGGTGGACGCCGGCCTGGTGATCCACGAGGCCCGCTTCACGTACCGGAACTTCGGCCTCCACAACCTCGCCGACATGGGCCGCCACTGGGAGGACACCACGGGCCTCCCGATCCCCCTCGGCGCGATCATCGCCAAGCGCTCCCTCGGCGAGGAGACCCTGCGCCGCCTGGCCGACTCGGTCCGCAGCTCGGTCCGGCTGGCCTGGGACGCCCCGGAGGTCTCCCGGCCGTACGTCCTGGAGCACGCCCAGGAGATGGACCCGGCCGTCGCGGACCAGCACATCGGGCTGTACGTGAACGAGTTCACCGCCGACCTCGGCGAGGACGGCTACGCGGCGGTCCGCGGCCTGCTGACCCGCGCGGCGGCCGAGGGACTGGTACCGCCGCTGCGCCCGGACGCGCTGGCGTTCCCCTGAGCGGTCGGGGGCTTCGCCCGCACCCGCCGACCGGGCCGGTGCCCGGACCTCGGTGACGTGGGCCCCGGCCTGCCGAACGAACGGGCCCGTGCCGAGGACGATGGTCCGGGCCATCGCGAACGCGGCCGGCCTCCACCACTCGGCCACGCCGCCCGCAGCGGACGGGGGTCCAGGGGGCAGGCCCGAGGTGCCTGGCCCGCTCCGGGAACTGACGATCCGGCCTTCCGGTCTCCGCAATCCGAATCGTCGGCTTCCCGGCGGGACGTCCGGGCGCCAGGTCTACACGTCGAGCTGGTCGGCGACCGCTCTCAGCAGGCCCGCGATCTTCGCGCCGGCGGCCTTGTCGGGGTAGCGGCCCCGCTCCAACTGCGGCGTGATGTTCTCCAGGACCGTCGTCAGGTCCTGCACGATCGACGCCAGCTCGTCCGGCTTGCGGCGCTGGGCCGCCGCGACGGACGGGGTGGGGTCGAGGATCACCACGGAAAGCGCCTGATCACCGCGCTGACCCGCGACCACACCGAATTCCACACGCTGGCCGGGCTTGAGTGCGTCGACTCCGGCAGGGAGTACCGACGAGTGGACGAAGACGTCGCCGCCGTCGTCGCGGGAGAGAAAGCCGAAGCCCTTCTCGCTGTTGAACCACTTGACCTTGCCGGTGGGCACGTCTGTCCTCGTCCTCGTACTCGTCGGTGTGCGGAAGAGCCGGGATACGGCTCCGGATAGCAGTACAGCGGGTCACCGCGACCCGCCCGGTCCCAGGCTAATAGCCCTGCGGCCGGTGACAAGACGTCGCCGGAGAGTTCCTCCGGGCTGGGAACTACCCTGGTCGCGTGAGTACTACTCCTTCAGGCGCAGGCGACCGGCTTGTTCAGGTCGGCGCGATCGTCTTCTTCGTCGGCGCACTGGCCACTCTGGTAACGGTCGCCCCCCTGTTCCTCGGCACGGACCCGTTCCCTCCGGTCGCGTACGCGGTGTGCATGCTGATGGGCGTCGGGTTCCTGATCGCCGGGGCGGGGGTCGTGCGTTCCGCTTGGGTCAATTCACCGAAACGGGCCGCGAACCCGTAGGCCGCGCACCCGTGGGCGGCGGCTCCGGGCGCGTCCGGCGGCCCCGAGCCCCGCGCACCGCCCGGGCCACCCGCGTACACCTTCGGCACGGGTCCGCCCACGTAATCCCTCGGCCACGTAATCCTTCGGCCCGGGTCCGCCCACACCGGCGTGGCCCGCCGTGACCCTGCCCGGGCCCGCCCCGCGCCTCCCCGAGCCGGCGCCTGCCTACGCCGTCCGGGCCCGCCCGCCTACGCCGTCCGGTCCGCCTCGAAGGCCGCCAGCCAGGCCGGGAAGCCCGTCAGGTCCTCCAGCACCACGTCCGCGCCCGCCTCCCGCAGCTCCGCCGCGTCGCACGGGCCCGTCGTCACCGCGACCGACAGCGCCCCGGCCGCCCGCGCCCCGCGCACGTCCCCGGTGTGGTCGCCGACGTACACCTGCGCGCCGTGCTCGCGCAGGGCCTCGCCCTTGGCCTCCGCCCACAGCCAGCCGATCACCGCGTCGGGGTCGATCCCGAGGTGGGCCAGGTGCAGCTTGGCGTTCGGCTGGTGCTTCGCCGTGACGACGATCGCCCGGCCGCCGAGCGCCCGCACCGCCGCCACCGACTCCCGGGCCCCGGCGAGAGCCGTGCTCGGGGCTATCGCGTGGTCGGGGTAGAGCGCCCGGTAGCGGTCGGCGACGGCGTCCACCTCATCGGCCGGGAACCAGTGCGCCAACTCCGTCTCCAGCGGCGGGCCGATCCGGCTCACCACCAGCTCGACGTCGATCGGCACCCCCGTCTCGGCGGACAGCGCCCGGTAGGCGGCGGCGATGCCCGGCCGGGAGTCGATGAGCGTCATGTCGAGGTCGAAGCCGACCGTCAGGGGGCGCGGAAGAGGGTGCTGAACCGTGGAAGCCATGTCTGCCATTGTGCCGACCGGGCCGGCCCGGTCCGGAAGCCCCCGTCGCCGCCGAAATCCGGCCGCCTAGACTGAGGCGCGCACTTAGCCAAGCCTTACCAGGCTTGGCCCCGTGCCCCTCGCGTTCCCTCGCGTTGCCTCAGGTTCCGTGTCCGTCCCGATTGGGTGAAATGTCAGCGTCAGCGCCCGTGCGGACCGCCGCGCCACCCCGCGCGCCCCGCGCCCCCCGCCTCTCCCGACGCGCGATCGTGACGGCGGCGGCCGTCGTCGCCCTGCTGCTGGCGATCCTGCTGAGCCTCGCCGTGGGGGCGCGCTCCATCCCCCCGGGCGAGGTGGTCGACGCCCTGCTGCACGGCGGGCACTCCAACGCCGCCGAGGTGATCCGCACGATGCGGGTGCCGCGCACGCTCATCGGACTGATGGTCGGGGCGGCGCTGGCGCTCGCGGGCACGGTGCTCCAGGGCATCACCCGCAACCCCATCGCCGACCCCGGCATCCTCGGCATCAGCCAGGGCGCGTCGGTCGCGGTGGTCATCGCCATCGCCTTCGCCGGGGTCCACACGCTCACCGGCTATGTGTGGTTCGCCTTCGCGGGAGCGGCCGTCGCCTCGGTCGCCGTGTACGCCATCGCCTCCAGCGGGCGGGGCGGCGCCACCCCGGTGAAGCTCGCGCTCGGCGGTGCGGCGATCAACGCGCTGCTGACGTCGGTGACGATGGGCGTGCTCACCACGAAGGCGTCCGCGCTGGACGAGTTCCGGTTCTGGCAGGTCGGCTCCATCGCGGGGCGCGAGTCGGACGTCGTCCAGCAGGTGTGGCCGTTCCTCCTGCTCGGCGCCCTCCTCGTGCTCTCCGTCGCCCGCGGCCTGGACGCGCTCGCGCTCGGCGAGGACGTGGCGAAGGGGCTCGGGCAGAACGTCGCGGCGGTCCGGATCGTCGGCGGCATCGGGGCGACCGTGCTGACCGGGGTCGGGGTCGCCGCCGCCGGGCCGATCGCGTTCATCGGACTCGCCGTCCCGCACATCGCCCGCGCGGTCGTCGGCGACGACCACCGCTGGGTGCTGCCCATGGCGGCGCTGCTCGGACCCGTGATGCTGCTGGTCTCGGACGTCGTCGGCCGGATCGTGTTCCCGCCGAGCGAGGTCCCGGCGGGCGTGATGACGGCCCTGATCGGCGTCCCGTTCCTGGTCGCTCTCGTACGCCGGAAGGCGGTGCCCGCGTGAACGGCTCACCCACGGCCGTGCGGGTCCGGCCCGCCGGGTACTCCGTCGTGAAGGCCGGGCCGCGCGGCCGGTTCCTGCTGCACCGGCGGGCCTCCGCCGTCACGGCCGTCCTCGTCCTGCTGCTGGCCGCCGTCTGCGTCGCCTACCTCTGCGTCGGGGAGAGCTTCATCGCTCCCGGCGAGGTCGTGAAGGTGATCCTCGGGCAGCCGTCGTCGGCCGAGCTGGTCGTGGGCACACTGCGGCTGCCGCGCATGGTCGTCGGGCTGCTGGTGGGCGCCGCGTTCGGGGTCGCCGGGGCGCTGATCCAGACGGTGGCCCGCAACCCGCTGGCCAGCCCCGACATCATCGGCATCAGCCAGGGCGCGAGCGCGCTCACCGTCGGCGCGATGACGTTCGGCATCACCTCGTACACCGTGCTGCCCTATCTCTCCGTCCTCGGCGGCGTCGCGGCGGCGGCCCTCGTGTACGTCTTCGCCTGGCGCGGCGGCCTGCACGCCACCCGCTTCGTCCTCATCGGCATCGGCTTCGCCATCGCGCTGCGGTCGGTGACCACGCTGTTCCTGACCAAGGGCGACTACCTCGTCGCCCAACAGGCGCAGATCTGGATGACCGGTTCGCTGAACGGGCGCGGCTGGTCGGAGGCCGGGCCGATCGGCTGGACGCTGCTGATCCTGTTGCCCGCCATCGCCTGGGCGGCCCGTGCGCAGCGCACCGTCACGATGGACGACGACACCGCCACCGCGCTGGGCGTGCGCCTGGGGCGCGTACGGCTCGGGCTCGTCGCCCTCGGCGTGGTCCTGGCGTCCGTGGCGACGGGCACGGCGGGCCCGGTGGACTTCGTGGCGCTGCTCGCACCGCAGATCGCCCGCCGGATGACCCGGACCGCGCAGATCCCCCTGTTGTCCTCGGCGCTGCTGGGCGCGGTGATCGTCGTCCTCGGCGACCTGCTCGCCCGCAAGCTGTTCTCGCCCGTCGAACTGCCGGTGGGCGTCCTCACGGCGGCGGTCGGCGCCCCGTACCTGATCTGGCTGATCATCCGCGGCCGCAGTGGAGGCATCGCATGAGCCCGACGACCGACGCGCCGCGGCAGACCGGCAGGCTTGCCGCGCGTTCCCTGACCCTGGCGTACGAGGACCGCACCGTGGTCCACGAACTGGACCTCACCGTGCCCGACGGGCAGGTCACCGTCATCGTCGGCCCGAACGCCTGCGGCAAGTCCACCACCCTGCGCGCGCTCGGCCGGCTGCTGAAGCCGCGCGGCGGGGCGGTCCTGCTGGACGGTACGGAGCTGACGCGGATACCGACGAAGCAGATCGCCCGGTCCATCGGGCTGCTCCCGCAGACCCCGGTGGCTCCGGAGGCGATCACCGTCTCCGACCTGGTCGCCCGGGGCCGCCAGCCGCACCAGAGCTGGTGGCAGCAGTGGTCGGACGAGGACGAGCGGGCGGTGACCGACGCGATGGCCCGCACCGACGTGACGGCGCTGGCCGACCGATCGGTGGACGAGCTGTCGGGCGGTCAGCGCCAGCGGGTGTGGATCGCCCTGGCGCTGGCCCAGGACACGGACCTGCTGCTGCTCGACGAGCCGACGACGTATCTCGACATCGCGCACCAGGTGGAAGTGCTGGACCTGGTACGCCGGCTGGCGTCCCCGTCCGCCGACGGCACCCGGGGCCGCACCGTCGTCACCGTGCTGCACGACCTCAACCAGGCCGCCCGGTACGCGGACCGACTGGTCGCCATGAAGGAGGGCCGGATCGTCGCCGAGGGGCGGCCCGGCGACATCGTCACCGCCGAGCTGGTCCGCGAGGTCTTCGGCCTGGAGGCGGTGATCGTCCCGGACCCCGTGACGGGGTCACCGCTCGTCGTGCCGAGCGCCCCCTGGGCCCCGCGTCCGTCTCCCGTCGTACCCGGCGCTCCCTCGGCCCCGCCGGCTCCCCCCTCCCTGAAAGGTCTGTGACATGACAACTCCCCTCCGTGACCGCCGCCGCGGGCTCCTCGCCGGGTCCCTCGCCGTGGCCGCCGCGCTCACCCTCGCCGGCTGCGGTTCCTCGGACCCGGCCCCGGACTCCGCCGGCTCCTCCGCGAAGACGCGCACCGTCAGCACCGCGAACGGGGACGTCGAGGTCCCCGCGTCACCGAAGCGGGTCGTCGTCCTGGACTCCGGCGAGCTGGACTCGGCGATAACCCTCGGCGTCCGGCCGGTCGGCGCGACGCACTCGGCGTCGGAGGACGGTTTCCCCTCCTACCTCCCCGAGAGCGAGACGAAGGACATCACCCCGGTCGGCAAGATCGCCAACGCGAACATGGAGGCCGTCGCCGCGCTCGAACCCGACCTGATCCTTTCCAGCAAGGTGCGTGACGGGGACCGCTACGACCAGCTCAGCAAGATCGCCCCGACCGTGATGACGGAGGCGACCGGCAGCGCCTGGAAGGAGAACTTCCTGGTCCACGCGGAGGCGCTCGGCAAGCAGGCCGAGGCGAAGAAGGTCCTCGCCACGTACGACACCCAGGTGGCGAAGGTGACGAAGGCGCTCGGGGGCAAGGAGAAGGCCGCCGCCACGGACGTCAACTTCGTCCGCTTCGTCGAGGGTGCGGAGATCCGGATCTACGGCAAGCAGAACTACATCGGCTCGATCCTCGCCGACATCGGCACCGGCCGCCCCGCGATCACGGACAAGGCCAAGGACGGGTTCTCGTACGACGTGTCGCCCGAGAGGATCGACCTCGCGGACGCGGACGTCATCTTCACGTCGACGTACGGCGACCCGGGCAAGGCGGGGACGACGAAGACGATGAAGAGCGGCCTGTGGAAGGAACTGAAGGCGGCCGAGAACGACAAGGTCTTCAAGGTCGACGACCGCCTGTGGATCGCGGGCATCGGCTACACCGCCGCCGGCAAGATCCTGGAGGAGTTCGAGACGAGCATGACGAAGTAGCCCGCCTCGTCGGGGCGGGCCGTGTACCGCCCCGGCCGAACACCGGAGGCCGGAGGCAGCGGCCCGCCCCCGGCCGGCTCGCGGGCCCCACGGCCTTCGGCGCCACCCGGCGCGGCAAGGCGTCGCGGCCGGGCCGTGCGGGTGGCTTCCCGGCCGGGCGGCTCAGCCGGCTCGCCTGCGGGACCGCCACAACAGGTAGAGCGCGGAGGCGAGAGCGGCGACCCGGATGACCACGGGCCACGCCTCCAGCAGCACGTCCCGCATCGCGCCGTCGCGGATCGGCTCGCCCCAGCGCCCCTCCAACCGCCCCCACACCCATACGAGCGCTCCGGCCACCACCACGCCCGGCAGGCCGAGCGCCGCCCACTTCGCCTCCGTACGGGAGAGGGTGCGCGAGCTGTACGCGATCAGCCAGCCACCCGCCAGCGGCAGCCAGGAACCGGTGACCACGCCCGCGACGAGCAGGACGGCGGCCAGGAGCAGCAGCGGGTGGGCGAAGCCGCCGCGGGGGCCGCGGGCGGCGGCTTCGGGCGCGGCGACCGCCACGGACTTGCGGCGGCGGAGCTTCACGAGCCGCAGGGCGCGCCGCCGCCGGGCGGTCCCGGCGACGCCCCCGCCCTCCGCGTCCCCGACGTCCCCCGTCTCCCCGGCCTCCCCGGTCCTCCCGGTCTTCGCTGCGCCCTTCTCGCCCTTCTCGCCCCTCTCGTCCTCCGCCTCACTCTCGCTCTCGCCGGGCCTCGGCCGCTTCCCGAGCAGCTCCGGGGCCTCGATGCCGCCGAAGAACCCCGGGATGGCGGTCCCCTCGTCGAAGGGGCCCGGCTCCAGGCGCCACCAGTCGGCCGCGCCGTCCGCGTCCCCCCGCTGGTCCTGGCCGAGCATGTGCGGGGCGGAGGGGTCGGGCCAGTCGCGGGCCGGGACGTCGTCGGGGGCGTGCGGAGCGTCGAGGAGGACGTCGTCGTCGGGGGCGGGAGCCGGGCGGGGCACGGCGGCCGACCGCGTGCTACCGGAGGCGCCCTCGTAGCCACCCCCGGGGTCGCCGCCGAGGCCACTGCGGGGGTCACCACCGGAGTCACCGCGGGGGCCGCCGCCGGGGTCACCGCCAAAAACGCCGTGCGGAGCGCTGTCGGCGGCGTCGCCGGCAGCGCCGCCGTCGTCGTCCCCGGGGGCGGGGTGCGACGCGCCCCGCCCGAAACCGGCTTTCGGCTTCCTGGGGGGCCGCTCGGCCCGGCCCTCCCGGTCCTCGCTCCGCCCCGGAGCGGGCTCCTTCGGCTGTTTGCGGAGAAGCCCGCTCCGGGGCCCGGGGAGGGTGCGCCGTTGCCCGCCGGCCCCCGCCGGGGGCCGGGCGGACGGCAGCGGGATCGTGCCGTCGGCGGACTCCGCCGCCGCGGCGACCAGTTCGTCCGGGCTGCCCAGCCTGCCGATGATGCGCCGCACGGCCGCCGGCGAGTCCGCCCGTTCCGTGCCGCGCTGCCGGTCGATCTCGCCCCGGAGCGTCGAAACCAGGCGCATCCGGGCACCCGACGACAGCTGTTGTCGCTGAGCCAGGTCGCCGACCCGGCTCAGGTAGTCGTAGACGAGCTGGTCGCTCTCGATCCCCACGCGGTGCATCCCCTCTACCGGCCCTGCCCCGACGGTAGCGTTCCAGCGGCTACCGTGGGACGGATGGGGACGACCACACCACCGCGCACGCTCGCCGAAGCCCTGCGCGCCCGGGGCGACGAATCGCTGGCCGGGCTGCTGCGTGCCCGCCCCGACCTCCTCAACCCGGTGCCGAACGACATCACCCAGCTCGCGACACGCGCCGGCACGCGGGCCTCCGTCGTCCGCGCGCTGGAACATCTGGACCGGTTCGCGCTGCAGACCGCCGAGGCGCTGGCGGTGGCCCCGGACCCGGCCCCGTACGACACGCTGCTCTCGCTGCTCACCGGCGACGGGCTGGACGACGGCGACCAGCGCGACGACGCGGGGGCGGCGATCACCGCCGCCCTGCCGGGTGCCCTGTCGACCCTGCGCGAACAGGCCCTGGTCTGGGGCGAGGACGACCGGCTGAGGCTGGTGCGCACCGCCCGCGAACTCCTCGCCCCGTCCCCGCAGCACCCCTCCCCCACGGGGCTGGGCCCCACGGTCGCCGAGGCCACGGCCGGGATGTCGCCGGGCCGGCTCCAGGAGATCCTGACGGCGACCGGGCTGCCCGCCACGCACGACCCGGTGTCCGCGGTCACCGCGCTCGCCGCCCTGTTCACGGACCGGACGCGGATGGCGCAACTGCTGGACACCGCCCCGGTGGAGGCGTTGTCGGTCCTGGACCGGCTGGTGTGGGGCCCGCCGTACGGGGAGGTCACCCCCAACCCGACGCCCCCGGTGAAGTGGCTGCGCGACCGGGGCCTGCTGCTGCCCGTCTCCACCCGCACGGTGGTCCTGCCGCGCGAGGCGGCCCTCCATCTGCGCGCCGGACGCGCGCACCGCGTGCCGGAACCGGTCCCCCCGACCGTCGTGGCCGCCGCCGAACGCGATCCACAGGCTGTGGACAGGGCGGCGGCGGGCCAGGCGTTCACGGCGCTGTCCACGGTCGAGGAGCTGCTGAAGCTCTGGAACGGCGGCGGCCCGGCGATCCTGCGCGCGGGCGGGCTGAGCGTACGGGAGCTGAAGCGCGCCGCGAACGCGCTCGACGTGACCGAGCCGATCGCGGCGTTCTGGATCGAACTGGCCTACGGTGCGGGCCTGCTGGCCTCCGACGGAGAGCCCGACGAGCGGTACGCGCCGACGCCCGCGTCCGACGAGTGGCTCGACCTGACCGCCGAGGACCGCTGGACGCACCTGGCCACCGCCTGGCTCGCCGCCACCCGGAGCCCGGGCCTGGTCGGGGGCCAGGACGCCAAGGGCCGGGCCCTCTCCGCCCTCGGCCCCGAGCTGGACCGCTCGGCCGCCCCCGACGTACGCCGCCGGGCCCTGGCCCTGTTCGCCGAACTCCCGCCGGGCGCCGCGCCGGACGCCGAGACGCTGCTGCGACGGCTGCGCTGGGAACGCCCGTTGCGTGGCGGCGGCACCCCCGCGGCCGCCGGCGCGGGAACCACCGCCACCGGCCCGGGCGAGGGGGCCGACCTCCGCTCCCGCCTCGCCCTGTGGGCCCTCAACGAGGCGGAGCTGCTGGGCGTCACCGGCCGGGGCGCGCTCTCCTCCCAGGCCCGCGCGCTGCTGGACGAGGGCCCGGGCGCGGCGGCGGCCCGCCTCGCACCGCTCATCCCCGAGCCCCTGGACCACGTCCTGCTCCAGGCCGACCTGACGGCGGTGGCTCCGGGCCCGCTGGAACGCCCACTGGCGGAAACCCTCTCGGTCCTGGCCGACGTCGAGTCCAAGGGCGGGGCGACGGTGTACCGCTTCACGCCCGGCTCGGTGCGCCGCGCGCTGGACGCCGGGCAGGCGGCCGCCGACCTGCACGCCTTCCTGGCCGCGCACAGCCGTACGCCGGTGCCGCAGCCGCTGAGCTACCTGATCGACGACGTGGCCCGCCGCCACGGCCACCTGCGGATCGGTTCGGCGTCCGCGTACGTGCGCTGCGACGACGAGGCGGTCCTCAACGAGATCCTGGCCGACCGCCGCTCGACCGGCCTCCGGCTCCGCCGCCTCGCCCCCACGGTCCTGGCCTCCCAGTCCGACCCCGGCTCCCTCCTGGAGGCCCTGCGCGACATGGGCTACGCACCGGCCGCCGAATCCGCCGAGGGCGACGTCCTGATCACTCGCGCCGGCGCCCGCCGCACCCCGCCCCGCACACCCCCGGCCCCGGTCCCCGAGGGCCCGCCGGTGCCGGACGCCACGCTGCTCGGCGCGGCGGTACGGGCCATCCGCGCGGGCGACACGGCCGCCACGGTCGTCCGCAAGGAGACGCCCGAGGACGCGTCCTCCCCCGCCCCCTCCGGCTCCCTCCCCCGCACCACCTCCGCCGAGACCCTGGCCACGGTCCAGGCGGCGGCGATGACGGGCTCCGCGGTCTGGATCGGCTACGTCAACGCGGACGGCGCGGCCAGCCAGCGCGTGATCGCCCCGGTCCGCGTGGAGGGCGGCTTCGTCACGGCCTACGACCACACGGCGGACGAGGTCCGCACGTACCCGCTGCACCGGATCACGGGGGTGGCGGAGCTGGCGGAGGACGGGAAGGGGTAGGGACGGCCCGGCGCGTCTTCCCTCCCATGCGGATGGCGTGGCTCCGGACGAGCCCGTCATGCCGCCCACGCGGCACCCCCAGCGTCTCCGCTTGGGCCACTTCGCGGAGAACCGCGAGCGTCCCTGCCCCGGCTGGGACCCGCGCTCTCGGCTCGGCTCCCGTACGCGTGACCCGTCTGCGATGCTGCGGGCATGGCCACAGCCCGCCCCGCCCCTGAGCCGGTGTCGCCCCGACCGGTGGCACCCGAGCCGGTCTCGCCCGACCCGCCCGCCGCACCGATGCGGCCGCTGCTCACCCAGTCCTGGCTGGACCTGGCGTTCCTGCACTGGGCCGTCGACCCGGCGGACGTGGCGCCGCTGCTGCCGCCGGGCACGGTGCCGGACACCTTCGACGGGGCGACGTACGTGGGTCTGGTGGCGTTCCGGATGTACCGGGTGGGCGGGCTCGGGCTGCCGGGGCTTCCGTACCTCGGGACCTTCCCCGAGACCAACGTCCGGCTGTACTCCGTGGACGAGCGCGGTCGGCGCGGGGTCGTCTTCCGGTCCCTCGACGCCTCGCGGCTGATCCCCGTCCTCGTGGCGCGGGCCGCGTTCCGGTTGCCGTACGTGTGGTCCCGGATGGACATCGCACGCTCCGGCGACACCCTCACGTACACGAGCACCCGCCGCTGGCCCGGTCCTCGCGGTGCCCGGAGCAGAATCGTGCTGCGGGCGGGGGACGCGATCGGCGAACCGACGCCCCTGGAGCACTTCCTCACCGCCCGGTGGGCGCTGCACAGCTCGTTCTTCGGGCGGACCGCGTACCTGCCCAACGTGCACCCCCGGTGGCCGCTGCACCGGGCGGAGCTCCTGGAGTGCGACGAAGACCTGGTGGCGGCCGGCGGGCTGCCCGCGCCGGCCGGGGAGCCGGTGAGCGTGCTGTACTCCCCGGGCGTCGCGGTGCGCTTCGGGCCGCAGCGCAGGCCCCGGGCCGGAGGCTGACCGCACGCCCGCCCCGCCCCGCTCCGCGATGCGGCACACTGGACGTTTGGCCGCATCCGTGGCCGCACCCCGCAGAAAGGGCCGAAGCGCGTGACCGGACCCCTCATCGTCCAGAGCGACAAGACGCTGCTCCTCGAAGTCGACCACGACCTGGCGGACGCCTGCCGTCGTGCCATCGCGCCGTTCGCGGAGCTGGAGCGTGCACCCGAGCACATCCACACGTACCGGGTCACCCCGCTCGGGCTGTGGAACGCCCGCGCCGCCGGGCACGACGCCGAGCAGGTCGTCGACGCCCTGGTCGAGTACTCCCGCTACCCCGTGCCGCACGCGCTCCTGGTCGACATCGCCGAGACGATGGCGCGGTACGGGCGGCTCACCCTGTCCAAGCACCCGGTGCACGGGCTCGTGCTCACCAGCACCGACCGGCCCGTGCTGGAGGAGATCCTCCGGTCGAAGAAGGTGCAGCCGCTGGTCGGCGCCCGGATCGACCCGGACACCGTGGCCGTGCACCCCTCCGAGCGGGGGCAGGTCAAGCAGACCCTGCTCAAGCTGGGGTGGCCGGCCGAAGACCTCGCCGGGTACGTCGACGGCGAGGCCCACCCGATCGAGCTGGCCGAGGACGGCTGGGCGCTGCGGCCGTACCAGAAGCAGGCCGTCGAGGGGTTCTGGCACGGCGGGTCCGGCGTCGTCGTGCTGCCCTGCGGGGCGGGGAAGACGCTCGTCGGGGCCGGTGCCATGGCCGAGGCCAAGGCCACCACCCTGATCCTCGTCACCAACACCGTCTCCGCCCGGCAGTGGAAGCACGAGCTGGTGAAGCGGACCTCGCTGACCGAGGAGGAGATCGGCGAGTACAGCGGGACGAGGAAGGAGATCCGGCCCGTCACCATCGCCACATACCAGGTGCTGACCACCCGGCGCAAGGGCGTCTACCCGCACCTGGAGCTGTTCGACTCCCGCGACTGGGGCCTGGTCGTCTACGACGAGGTCCACCTGCTGCCCGCGCCCGTCTTCAAGTTCACCGCCGACCTCCAGGCCCGGCGGCGGCTGGGCCTCACGGCGACGCTCGTGCGGGAGGACGGGCGGGAGTCGGACGTGTTCTCGCTCATCGGGCCCAAGCGGTTCGACGCCCCGTGGAAGGAGATCGAGGCGCAGGGCTACATCGCGCCCGCCGACTGCGTCGAGGTCCGGGTCAATCTCACCGACTCCGAGCGGCTCGCCTACGCGACCGCCGAGACGGAGGAGAAGTACCGGTTCTGCGCCACCACCGCGACCAAGCGGAAGGTGACCGAGGCGCTGGTGCGCAAGCACCAGGGCGAGCAGACCCTCGTCATCGGCCAGTACATCGACCAGCTCGACGAGCTGGGAGAGCATCTGGACGCCCCCGTCATCAAGGGCGAGACCAGCAACGCCCAGCGCGAGAAGCTCTTCGAGGCGTTCCGCCAGGGCGAGATCAGCGTGCTGGTGGTGTCCAAGGTCGCGAACTTCTCCATCGACCTGCCGGAGGCGACCGTCGCGATCCAGGTCTCCGGGACCTTCGGGTCGCGCCAGGAGGAGGCCCAGCGGCTGGGCCGGGTCCTGCGGCCGAAGGCGGACGGGCACGAGGCCCGGTTCTACTCGGTCGTCGCCCGCGACACCATCGACCAGGACTTCGCGGCGCACCGCCAGCGGTTCCTGGCCGAGCAGGGGTACGCGTACCGCATCGTCGACGCGGACGAGCTGCTCGCAGGCAGCTGACGCCGCCGGGAGGGGCGGGTGTTCAGCGGCCCCGGCCGACGACGCCCGCCTCTTCCGCGTACTCCCCGAGGACGACGACGCCGAACGCCGTCGTCACGAACACCTTCACGGCGCGTACCGCGTCGCCGACGCGGTGGGGTCGGTGGTGACCGGTGACCGCGGTCGCGCCGTGCGCGGGGCCGGTCCTGCGTGGGTTCAGAGTGGCTGTGCTCATGTATCCATGGTGCGCCCGTCACCCGTTCGGGCGCGTCGGTCCGCAGACGGAACCCGGTGAGCGGGCGGGTAGCCCTCCGGTGCCATGCCTCGTTCCCGCATCCCCTACGGGTACCCCTGGCACCGCCAGTTCCGGCCGGGCCCGTATTCCGTTTCGACCGCGCCGCCCGCTGTGGCTACAATCGCCGCTCTGCCCGCCTCCCGCACCGTGGTACCGGCCCCGGGGGCTCCCGGCCCGACCGCCGGAGCTCGCCGCACGCGCCGGCAGCCGGGGGAGCGCCGCCGGCCGGACGGAAACCGGCCGGCACCCATGGAGACGAACCTTCCCAGCGGACCCATCGGCTCCCGGTGACGCCCTGTCGCCGGAGCGCGTGCGGTCCGCCGTCCTGCGTTGAAGAGCCGGAGGCAACACCGTGCCCGCGCACGTAGCAGAAAGCGATTCCACCCCCGACCCCACCGGCGCCACCGACCCCTTGGCGCACGAGCGCGCCCATCTCGCCGCGTCCCGCGCCGCCCTGCGGGGTATGCGCGAGGACGTCCAGGCCCTCGACATCCGCGACGTCACCGCGAACTGGGTCAACGCCGCCGTGCTCCAGGCCCAGATCGACGACCGCGTCAAGGCGCTCGCCGACCTCTCCCACACGCCGCTGTTCTTCGGCCGTCTCGACTACCTGCACGCCGTCGGCGGCGAGCGGGCCGAGGGCGCGGAGGGCGAGCGGTTCTACATCGGGCGCCGGCACGTCCACGACGCCGCCGGGGACCCCATGGTCATCGACTGGCGTGCGCCGGTCTCCCAGCCGTACTACCAGGCGTCCCGCAAGAACCCCCGCGACGTCGGGCTCCGCCGCCGCTTCGGTTACACGAGCGGTGAGCTGACCGCGTACGAGGACGAGCACCTCACCGATCCGGGCGAGGCGGCGCAGACCAGCCGGCTCCTCCAGGCCGAGATCGAACGGCCGCGTGTCGGTCCGATGCGCGACATCGTCGCCACCATCCAGCCGGAGCAGGACGAGATCGTCCGCAGCGGCCTCGGCGGCACCGTCTGCGTGCAGGGCGGGCCCGGCACCGGGAAGACGGCCGTCGGCCTGCACCGGGTGGCGTACCTGCTGTACGCGCACCGTGAGCGGCTGGCCCGCACCGGCACTCTGGTCATCGGGCCGAACCGTTCCTTCCTGCACTACATCGAGCAGGTCCTTCCGGCCCTCGGCGAGCTGGCGGTGAAGCAGGCCACCGTCGACGACCTGGTGCGCACCGGTGTCGAGGTCCGGGGCGAGGACGAGGCGGCCACCGCCGTCGTCAAGGGCGACGCCCGCATGGCCGAGGTGCTGCGGCGGGCCGTCCGCTCCCATGTGACGGCCCCCGCCGAGCCCGTCGTCGTGGTGCGCGGGTCCCGGCGCTGGCGGGTACCCGCCCACGAGATCCAGGAGATGGTCGACGAACTGCTGGCCCGCGACATGCGGTACGGGGCGGCGCACGAGGCGCTGCCGCAGCGGATCGCGCACGCCGTTCTCGTACGGATGGAGGAGGCCGGGGAGGCGCCCGACGACCGGGTGCAGAACGCGGTCGCCCGGAACCCCGCGGTGAAGGCCGCCGTCAAGGCGGTCTGGCCGGCCGTGGACCCGGCGAAGCTGGTGCTGCGGCTGCTGTCCGACGCGGAGTTCCTGGCCGCGCACGCACAGGGCCTGCTGAGCGAGGACGAGCAGAAGCGGCTCCTGTGGACGAAGCCCGCCCGCAGCGTGAGGTCCGCCAGGTGGTCGGCGGCGGACGCCGTGCTGATCGACGAGGCACGTGATCTGGTCGCCCGTACGCACTCGCTCGGCCATGTCGTGCTCGACGAGGCTCAGGACCTCTCGCCCATGCAGTACCGGGCGGTGGGGCGGCGGTGCTCGACGGGTTCGGCCACCGTGCTCGGGGATCTCGCGCAGGGGACGACCCCATGGTCCACGGAGAGCTGGGCCGAGGCGCTGTTCCACCTGGGCAAGGGGGACGCGGTGGTGGAGGAGCTGACCGCCGGTTTCCGTGTGCCGCGCGAGGTCATCGCGTACGCCTCCCGGCTGCTGCCCGTGATCTCGCCCGGGCTCGCGGCGGTGGAGTCGGTGCGTGAGTCGCCCGGTTCGCTCGTCGTGCGGGAGGTGGCGGGCGGTGCGGACGGTCTGGACGCCGCCGCCGTCGCCGCCTGCGAGGAGTCCTTGCGCCACGAGGGGTCGATCGGGCTGATCGCGGCCGACGCCCGGATTCCGGCGCTGGGCGCGGCCCTGACGGCGGCCGGCCACGTATGTCTCTCCCCCGGTGAGGAGACGACCGCCGCCTCCCGGCTGACGCTGGTGCCCGCGTCGCTCGCCAAGGGCCTGGAGTACGACTACGTGGTGCTCGACGAACCGGCGGCCGTGGTCGACGGCGAGCCCGACGAGCGGACCGGGCTGCGGCGGCTGTACGTGGCGCTGACCCGTGCGGTTTCCGGCCTGACGGTGCTGCACGCGGCCCCGTTGCCGGAGGCGCTGGGCTGAGAGCCCGCGCGGGGCCGGGGGCCGGGGGCTGGCGGGGGGCCGGGCTCTCCGCCCGCTCCCCGGCCCCCTCCGGGCTCCTGCCCAGGCCCTCGTCCGCGCCCTCAGGCCCCCGCCCCCTCACCCCTTTCAGGCTCCTCCTCGGCTCCCGGGCAGCCCGGGATCAGGCGTCCAGCGCCGCGCGCCACTCCCGTACGACGGCCGCGTCCACCGGTGCCGACCAGCCGCCGGGCCGGGCCGCGCCGCCGATGTGGAACGCGTCGATCCCCGCCGCCAGGAGCCGCGGCAGGTGGTGCAGGTGGAGGCCGCCGCCGACCAGGACCTGCGCCTCGTATCCCGGCTCACCGGTACGGGCCGCCTCGGCCAGGAGCGTCGGGATGCCGGCGTCCACGCCGGCCGGGGAACCCGCCGTGAGGAACGTGTCGAGGCCGGGCAGGTCCGCGAGCTGCTTGCGCAGGGCGTCTCGGTCGGCGGCCCGGTCGATCGCCCGGTGGAACGTCCACCGGCAGCCGTCCAGCTCGGCGACGAGCCGCTCGACGGCGACGAGGTCGGCGTGGCCCTCCGCGTCGAGGAAGCCGAACACGAACTCGTCGGCCCCGGCCTCCCGCATCTCGTGTGCCTTGCCGACCAGTACATCGATGTCACCGGCGGCGAAGCCGTCCGCCACCCTGAGCATCACGCGCAGCGGGATGTCCACAGCGGACCTGATCGCAGCGAAGGTCTCCCGCGACGGCGTGAGACCGTCGGCGGCCATGTCGGTGACCAGTTCGAGGCGGTCTGCACCACCGGCCTGGGCAGCGACCGCGTCCTCCGCGTCGAGAGCGATCACCTCCAGGACTGCACGGTTGCTCATGGGTCCCCATTCCTCCGATACGCAGCTATAGGTCTAGTCCAATGGCCAGCCTACGGGTGGCCGACGGACAGCGCAGCCCTCCATCTGAACGTACGACCGCGAAGGCGCGCGAGCCGACCCCGCAGACGGGTGACGCACAGCTCGCGCACATCGACACAGAACGGACACCTCCCTCGCGGGCATCTCTTGCACTTCATGGGGGAGGGGGGTATACATGAAGGAGAAATAGATACCCCCTAGGGGTATACGGACAGCTTCAGGGAGGATCCCGTGGCCGCGCACTCCGCCACCACAGCCACCACCGCTGCCGGCTCCGACGCCGACACCGCCGCGGTCGAGCTCGCGATCGGCGGGATGACCTGCGCCTCGTGCGCGGCCCGTATCGAGAAGAAGCTCAACCGGATGGACGGCGTCGAGGCCACCGTGAACTACGCCACCGAGAAGGCGAAGGTCACCTACCTGGGCGCAGACGTGTCCGTCGAGGATCTCATCGCGACCGTCGAGGCCACCGGCTACACCGCCCGGCCGCCCTCTCCGCCCGCCTCCACCGGCTCCCCGGGGAGCCACGTCACGGACGCGGCGGCCGGGGCGGCGGAGAGCGCGGACGACGACGGGCTCACCACCCTGCGCCAGCGCCTGCTCACCGCCGTCCTCCTCGCCGTCCCGGTGATCGCGATGGCGATGATCCCCGCGCTCCAGTTCGACTACTGGCAGTGGCTCTCCCTGACGCTCACCGCACCGGTCGTCACCTACGCCGCCTGGCCCTTCCACCGGGCCGCCTGGACCAACGCGAAACACGGCGCGGCGACGATGGACACGCTGATCTCCGTCGGCACGTCGGCCGCGTTCCTGTGGTCTCTGTGGGCGCTGTTCTTCGGGACCGCGGGCATGGTCGGCATGACGCACCCCTTCGAGCTGACCATCGCCCGCAGCGACGGCGCCGGGAACATCTACCTGGAGGCCGCGGCCGGAGTGACGGCGTTCATCCTCGCCGGCCGGTACTTCGAGGCACGTTCGAAGCGCAGGGCGGGGGCCGCGCTGAGGGCGCTGCTGGAGCTGGGGGCGAAGGAGGTCACCGTCCTGCGCGGTGGCGCCGAGACGACCATCCCCACCGCCGCGCTTCAGGTCGGGGACCGTTTCCTGGTCCGTCCCGGGGAGAAGATCGCGACGGACGGGACCGTGGTCGAGGGCTCCTCGGCCGTGGACGCCTCGATGCTCACCGGCGAGTCCGTCCCCGTCGAGGTCACCACCGGCGACACCGTCACCGGAGCCACCCTCAACGCAGGCGGACGCCTCGTCGTCGAAGCCACCCGCGTCGGCGCCGACACCCAACTCGCCCGCATGGCCCGCCTCGTCGAAGACGCCCAGAACGGCAAAGCCTCCGCCCAACGCCTCGCCGACCGCATCAGCGCCGTCTTCGTCCCCATCGTCATCGCCCTCGCCCTGGGAACCCTCGGCTTCTGGCTCGGCAACGGCTCCGGACTCACCGCCGCCTTCACCGCCGCCGTCGCCGTCCTCATCATCGCCTGCCCCTGCGCCCTCGGCCTCGCCACCCCCACCGCCCTCATGGTCGGCACCGGACGCGGCGCACAACTCGGCATCCTCATCAAAGGCCCCGAAGTCCTCGAAACCACCCGCCGCGCCGACACCATCGTCCTCGACAAGACCGGCACCGTCACCACCGGCCGCATGACCCTCCACACCGCCCACACCACCCCCACCACCACCGAAATCGAAGCCCTCCGGCTGGCCGGAGCACTCGAAAACGCCTCCGAACACCCCATCGCCCAGGCCGTCGCCACCGCAGCCACCGACGCCACCGGCCCCCTCCCCACCCCCGAGGACTTCCAGAACATCCCCGGGCTCGGCGTCCAGGGCATCGTCGAGGGCCACGCCGTCCTCGTCGGACGCGAACAGCTCCTGGCGCAGTGGGAGATCCGTCTCCCCGACCACCTCGCCGAGGCGAAGCAGGCCGCGGAGGCCGCGGGCCGTACCGCGATCACCGTCGCCTGGGACGGTGAGGCGCGGGCGGTGCTGGAGGTCGCGGACGCGGTCAAGGACACGAGTGCCGAGGCCGTCCGCCGGCTCCGCGCCCTCGGCCTGACCCCGATCCTCCTCACCGGTGACAACCGGGCCGTGGCGGAGTCGGTCGCGGCCGAGGTCGGGATCGACGAGGTGTACGCGGAGGTCATGCCGCAGGACAAGGTCGACGTGGTCAAGCGCCTTCAGGCTCAGGGCCGTTCGGTCGCCATGGTCGGCGACGGGGTCAACGACGCCGCGGCCCTCGCCCAGGCCGACCTCGGCCTCGCGATGGGCACCGGCACCGACGCCGCCATCGAGGCCGGCGACCTCACCCTCGTCCGCGGTGACCTCAACGCCGCCGCCGACGCGATCCGCCTCTCCCGCCGCACCCTGTCCACCATCCGCACCAACCTCTTCTGGGCCTTCGCCTACAACGTCGGCGCTCTGCCGCTGGCCGCCGCCGGGCTCCTCAACCCGATGATCGCCGGTGCCGCGATGGCCTTCTCCTCCGTCTTCGTGGTCGGCAACTCCCTGCGGCTGCGCACCTTCAAGGGGGCATGAGGGAGCACGGAGGAACGGAGGGCCTGAGCACGGCGGCGGTCCCGGGGCAGGTACCCGGGGCCGCCGCCGTGCTCAGGCGCGTACGAAACGCAGCCGGGTCCCCGGTACGGCCTGGGCCGCCACCGCGAGGGCCCGTTCGGGGACGACGCCGAGAACCGGGTAGCCGCCGGTGGTCGGATGGTCGTTGAGGAAGACGACGGGCCGGCCGTCCGGCGGCACCTGGACCGCGCCCAGGACCATGCCCTCGCTGGGCAGTTCGCCCGTACGGGAGCGCTCCAGCGCCGGGCCCTCCGTGCGCAGCCCGATGCGGTTGCTGTGCGGCGAGACCCGGTAGGGGGCGGTGAGGAACGTACGGAGCGCCGCCTCGGTGAACCAGTCGTGCCGGGGCCCGGGGTGGACGGGGAGCACCAGCTCGGCGGGGGCGCCCGGCCAGGGGACGGGACCGGCGGCCGACGGGCCGCACCCCGCCGGGTCGCCCAGCGGAAGCACGTCGCCCTCGCTCAGCGGTGCCGGCCCCAGCCCCGAGAGCAGGTCCGCCGAACGGCTGCCCAGCACCGGCTCCGGCACCAGCCCGCCCGCGAACGCCAGGTAGCCGCGCAGACCGCCCTCGGCGGGCCCCGCGTCGAGCACCGCGCCCGCAGGGACCCGCACCGGCGCGCCCCACGCCACCGGCCGTCCGTCGACGGTCACCCGGCAGCCGGCCCCGCCGACGACGGCCAGGACCGGCCGGTCCGGGCGGACCGCGCACCCGGTCAGCGTGGTCTCCAGGACGGCGGAGTCCGGCGGGTTGCCCACCAGCCGGTTGGCCAGCCGGGCGGCGGGCGCGTCGAGAGCCCCGGCGCGCCCGACCCCGAGGTGCGCCCAGCCGGGACGGCCCGCGTCCTGGACGGTGGTCAGCGCCCCGGCCCGCACGACCCGCAGGGGGAAGGGGACCGTCATCCGCTCCTCCCGGGGCCACCCGCCCGGAGAGAGCCCGATGACGGTGCGCCCCCTGCCCGGGGGGGGCCGATGACGGTGCGCCCCCTGCCCGGGGAGGGACCGGTGGCGGTGTTCCGTCCGCCCGGGGAGCGGGCGGCGCGCCCGCTTCGACGGCCCCCACCGGCACGAACCTGACCGGCGTCCCCGGCCCGAGCAACGCCGCCGGCTCCCCCGCCGGGTCCCACAGGGGTCCCGGGTCCGGCATCCGCCCGACGATCTGCCAGCCGCCGGGCGAGGAGCGCGGGTACACCCCCGTGTAGGGCCCGGCCAGGGCCACCGCCCCGGCCGGAACCCGGGTGCGCGGCGTCGTGCGCCGGGGCACGTGCAACGCCTCGGGCAGCCCGGTGAGGTAGCCGAAGCCGGGGGCGAACCCGCAGAACGCCACCCGGAACGCGGTACGGGAGTGCAGGGCGGCCACCTCCTCGGCCGGGACGCCCCAGAGCGCGGCGACCTCGTCGAGGTCGGGGCCGTCGTAGACGACGGGGATCACCACCGGATCGCCGTCCCGGGGCTGTGGCGGCCCCACCCGCCAGGCGGCGAGGTCGCGGGCGAGCCGGTCCCGGGCCCCGGGGTCGTGCTCGCCGATCCCGTCGAGCAGGACGGTGCGCGCGGCCGGGACGATCTCCGTCACGTCGGGGAGTTCGCCCCGCTCGCGGCGACGGAGCAGCTCGGCGTGGAATGCCTCGGCGTGTGCGCCGTCGGTCAGCTCGACGAGAAGCGCGTGCGGGCCGGCGGGCAGCACGCGGGGCCGCCCCGGAAAGACGTCCGTCCGCGCGGGGCCCGGGCCGACGCCGTGCCCGTTCACACGAAGGCCCGTACCGCGACGCCCGCTTCCTCCAGCGCGGCCCGCACCCGGCGTGCGAGGGCCGCGGCGCCCGGGGTGTCCCCGTGGACGCAGAGGGAGCGCGCCCGGACGGGTATCCGGCTGCCGTCCGCCCCGGTCACCGCCCGCTCGACGGCCATGCCGACGCTCCGGCGTACGACGTCGTCCGGGTCGTGCACCACCGCGCCCGGCTCGCCGCGCGGGACGAGGGTGCCCCGTGCGGTGTACGCGCGGTCGGCGAACGCCTCCTCCACGGCGGTCAGTCCGGCGTCGGCCGCGTGGGCGAGCAGCCGGGACCCGGGCAGCCCGAGCACGGCCAGGTGTCCGCCCGCGAGCCGGACGCCCGCGACGACGGCGGCGGCCTGCTCGTCGTCCCACACGGCCCGGTTGTAGAGCGCGCCGTGCGGCTTGACGTACGAGACGGCCGATCCGGCGGCCTCCGCGAAGACCCGCAGCGCGCCTATCTGGTAGGCGGTCTCGGCGGTCAGCTCGGCGGGCGGCACGTCCATCGGCCGGCGCCCGAACCCGGCCAGGTCGCGGTAGGAGACCTGGGCCCCGATCCGCACCCCGCCGGCCGCCGCCGCGTCGCAGACCCGCCGCATCACGGAGGGGTCGCCCGCGTGGAAGCCGCAGGCCACGTTGGCGCTCGTGACACAGGCGAGGAGCGCGTCGTCGTCGGTCAGGGCCCAGCGGCCGAAGCCCTCGCCGAGGTCCGCGTTGAGATCCATCATCACGGGCGCACGCTAATGACCGTTCAGCACGGCGACAAGAGGCGGTCCGGGGGCCGGATGCGCGGGGCGCCCACGTCCTGACTCAGTCATCACTCGTCCGGTCACAGGCCCAGGACCGTCGCCACCAGTTCGCTGCGGCTGCGGACACCGGTCTTCGCGAACACACTCTTCAGATGGTCCTGCACGGTCGCCGCGGTGATGTGCAGTTCCACGGCGATGGTCCGCGACGGCAGACCGGCGACGACTCGCGCCAGCACGTCCCGCTCGCGCGGTGTAAGCCCGTACGCGAGCAGCAGTATCTCGGCCACGTCGGCGGCCGGCGCCGGATGTACCGTCACGGCGATGGCCGAGGGGTGCGGGCCACCACTCAGCGGCGAGGCATGGACGGAGAGCCACCGGCCCGAGCGGCCGCGGATGCGTCCGTACGCCGGCAGCTCAGCGCCTCTTCCCCGTGCGGCCACCTCCAGGATCGCGGATGGCAGTTCCGCCTGCGACGGGCCCAGCTCGTCCCGCCAGAGTTTCGCGGCCGGGTTCTCCGAAAACAGCCGCAAGTCCTGGTCGAGCAGGAGCACTCCGGCCTCGGACGGGCCAGCAGCGGTGTCGTCGGGTGCCCGGTGGGCGGCCCGGCGCAGGGCCGCACCGACCGGGGCGGACAGCCGCCGCAGGACGCCGACGTCGGCCGGGGTGAAGTCGGGCCTCCGGCCGCCGCGGAAGACGGCGACGACGCCCCAGCAGCGGCCGTCCACCACGAAGCCCGCCCGCAGCTCGTGCCGTGCGTCGATCATCGGCAGCACGGTCCGGTAGCGGTGGCTGGATTCCGGATCACCGCCGGTGGCCGCACCGAGCGTGCCCGCGGATACCTCGGAGCGGGCCAGCTCCGCGAACTTCAGGACGTCGTCCACCAGGTACTCGTTGTGCGCGGCGGCCGCGGCCGCCTCCGGTACGAGCCCGGCGCTGACTTGGTCGGCGGTCAGCAGCGTCATCGGGTCGATCGTGCTGAAGCAGTAGGAGTCGGCCGGGATGAGGCGTGTCAGCCGGTCGGCGATCCGGCGGCGCAGTATTCGGGAGTCGAGGTCTAGACGGCAGATCGCCTCGATGTCGCGCACGGTCTCGCGCCGGACCACCGGGGAACTCACCCTTGCCACGGTATCCCAGAAATGTGGGAGGGCCGCCCGACCTCCGGGCGCCTACCGTGGGTCCGAGAAACCCCAGGTCACCGGAGGTACACCGACATGTCCCCGTCCATGCTCAACGTCGGACTGGATCCAGCGCTGGTGGACGACGCGCCCTCGTCACGGGCGGCGTTCCCTGAAATCGACGCCGAGGCGGTCCGGGCCGGAATGGCCGCGGGCCGGGCTCGGCTCGAGGAGCTCGGCCTCAGTGTCGATGTCTGCCTGCTCGACTACGGCCGCACGGCCGAGGCGGTCTTTCGCGCCGCGTTGACCGCCAAGGACTACGACATCGTGCTGATCGGCGCCGGCGTCCGGCTGGACCCGGAGCTGACCCCGCTGTTGGAGGTGCTGGTCAACACCACCCACGAGCTGGCACCCGGCGCGAAGCTCTGCTTCAACGTCAGCCCGACGACGGCTGTCGAAGCCGTCCAGCGGTGGTGGCCCGAACACAAGCCGCTGGTCTAGGCGCTCCATAGCCCTCAAGAGACGATTCGATGAACGGGAGGCGGTCCTCCGCCATGTCTGCAAGAGCACTCGAGGAGAAGGTGGCACTGGTCACCGGCGGCAGCCGGGGCATCGGCCGGGCGATCGCGGAGCGGCTCGCCCAGGACGGCGCCGCCGTCGGCGTCACCTACGCCCGCGACGAGACGGCGGCGAGCGAGACCGTCGAAAACATCCGCAAGAACGGAGGACGGGCCTTCGCACTCCAGGCGGGGCTGGGCGAACGCGGCGACGCGGCCCGCCTCTGGGCCGCCTTCGACGCCGCGGGCACGGAGCACGTGCCCTACGGGAAGCTCGACATCATCGTCAACAACGTCGGCATCGGGGATTTCGCATCCCTGGAGTCGTTGACCGAGGACGCCTTCGACAAGGTCTTCGCCGTGAACGTGCGTGCACCGTTCTTCGTCACGCAGCAGGGACTGCCGCGCCTGCGCGACGGGGGCCGGATCATCAACATCTCCAGCTCCGTGGCCCGCCTGGCCACGCCGGGAATGATCGCCTACGGCGCCACCAAGGGAGCCCTGGACAACTTCAGTCTCGCCCTCGCCAAGGAGCTGGGCCCCCGGGGCATCACGGTCAACTCGGTGGCCCCCGGAACCGTCCTCACCGATGCCAGCGCGGCCACCCTGCTGGGCGATCCGCACGCCGAGGCGCAAGCGGCGTCTCTTGCCGCCCTCGGCCGGATCGGGCGGCCGGAAGACATGGCCGACATCGTGGCCTTCCTCGCCTCCGACGACGCACGCTGGGTAACCGGCCAGGTCATCGACGCAACGGGAGGCATGGCCCTCTGACGTGCTAAGGAGAGGAAAACCGTCGAGCGGCTGATCAACAAGATGAATGCCTGGCGTGGCATCGCCACCCGGTACGACAAGTCTCCCGACAGCTACCTCGCCGGCCTCCACCTACGCGCCTCGATGATCTGGCTCAAGGACCTCACCCGAGCCACCCATTGATCGGAACTCAATACGGTCCCTAGAGTCGTCCCATGACGGACAGCTCCCGCCCGCACGACGACGCCGCCCTCCGCGGCCGCTGGCACGACACGCTGCTGGCCGCGCGCGCCGGGGCCGACGGCCCTGATCCGCTGCCGTACGCCGAGAACCTCCTCGCCCGCTGGGCCGAACCGCAGCGCCGCTATCACACGACCGCCCACCTGATCGCCGTCCTGGACGGCGTCGACGCCCTGGCCGGGTACGCCGACGACGTGCACGCGGTACGGCTGGCCGCCTGGTTCCACGACGCGGTGTACCGGCCCGACCGGACGGAGAACGAGGAGCGCAGCGCCGCCCTCGCCGAACGCGCGCTGCCCGAGGCGGGGGTGCCGGAGGCGACGGTGGCGGAGGCCGCCCGGCTGGTCCGCCTCACCGTCACGCACGACCCGGCGGACGGCGACCGCAACGGCGAGGTGCTGTGCGACGCCGACCTCGCGGTCCTGGCGGGCGGCCCGCAGGAGTACGGGACGTACGCGGCCCGGGTCCGGGAGGAGTACGGCTTCGTCCCGGACGAGGCGTTCCGTGCGGGCCGGGCGGAGGTGCTGCGGCAGCTCCTGGGCCTGCCCCGGCTGTTCCGCACCCCGTACGGCGCGGCGGCATGGGAGGCGCGGGCCCGGCACAATCTGGCGACGGAGCTGGAGCTGCTGACATCGTCCGGCCCCCGCTGACCGGCCCCCGCCGACCGGCTCCGGGTGACGGCTCCCGTCGGCCGGGCCCCTCACCGGCTCGCCGTGATCAGGACCCTGTCACCGTCGGCCGGTAAATGTTCCGGTTCGTTCACGGTGTCGTCCCGGTCGGACCCTGTCCCGGCCACGAACTCCCGGCGGCGGCTACCGTACCGGCATCGCAGTTGCACACGCCCTGCGACGGCACGCCACTCGGGTTCCGGTCGGGTTCCGATCAGGCTCCGCCGAGGTTCCGTTCAGACGACTCCACGGGGGTACAGCGAAATGTCCAAGGGATACGGCACGACGGCCGGCAGATCTTCGCGACGGCGGGTGCTGCGACTGGCCGGGGGCGGGATCACCCTGGCGGCTCTCGGCGCCGGCGCGACCGGCTGCCAGGACGAGGACGTGACCGGAGGCCCGGCCGGCGGCGGCACGCCGTCCGGAGGCGCTTCCCCGGAGGACGGGAAGAAGCCCGAGGACGGCCGGGCCCCCGAGCCGCTGTGGACGAAGTCGACGTCGGCGCAGACCTACGGGGACAACGACGAACTCGTGGCCGTCGACGGCGTGGTCATCGCGAGCGGTGACCCGCTGGCCGCCTTCGACGGCGCGACCGGCGAGGAGCGGTGGTCGCTGCCGGACGGCGCCGTGCCCGGCGCGCCCCTGCTGCTCGGCGACGGCACTCTGTACCTGGAGAGCGGCAAGTACGACGGCAGTGTCGCCGGCTACGTCCCCGGTTCCGGCAAGGAGACCTGGCGCAGCCGCCTCGGCAAGGAGTACCGGCAGCCGAGGCCGGTCGCGGTGGACGCGCAGCAGGTGTACGTCATCGCCGAGATCCTGGAGGCCGACGGCTCGTCCCACACCAACGTGATCGCCGCGCTGGACAGCGGCACGGGCAAGGTCGCCTGGAAGGAACAGCGTGACCTCGGCACCGAGCAGAACGGCGTCCACGCCGCCGTACAGGGCCGCTACCTCGTCTACACCGACTTCAAGAAGAACCTCACGGTCCGCGACACCGCCACCGGCAGGCAGGTGTGGACGCACAAGACGACGAAGACGAGCTACGGCCCCTTCGCCATCCACCAGGACCTGGTGATCGTCCCGCAGGGGGATCGGCTCCAGGGCTTCGCGCTGTCCGACGGGTCCGAGAAGTGGTCCGTGCGGGCCGAGAAGTTCACCGTCTTCCGGGAGCCGACCCTCCTGGAGGACGTGCTCTACATCGCGGACAGCGGCCGGACGCTGTGGGCGATCGAGCCGGGGACCGGCAAGGAGGTCTGGCGGTCCACGGCCCTCAAGGACGCGAGCGCGCAGGTGCCCCGGCAGTTCGTCAAGGTCGACGGGTCCCTCTACGGAGCCACCGACCTGGACAAGCAGGGCGGCATCCACGCCTTCGACGCGAAGACCGGCGCACTTCGCTGGACGTTCAACGACAAGTCAGGCGACTACCACTCCTGGCTGGTGGCCACCGACGGCAAGCGGGTCTTCGCCCTGCACGGCAAGAAGCTGCACGCCCTTCCCGCATGACGGGGACGTGAACACACGCTTCCTCCTCCCGGCGCCGGGAATGCGGACACCCTTCCCGGCGTTGGGACGAGTCATGCCCGACTCTCCCTCCCGCCGCGCTCCCATGCCGCTGGCCGTATACATTCTCGGCCTCTCGGTCTTCGCACTCGGCACCAGCGAGTTCATGCTGTCGGGCCTGCTCCCGCCGATCGCCGACGACATGGACGTGTCGATCCCGCAGGCCGGGCTCCTCATATCCGCGTTCGCGATCGGCATGGTGGTCGGCGCCCCGCTGCTGGCCGTCGCCACGCTCCGGCTGCCGCGCCGCACCACGCTGATCGCGCTGATCTCGGTGTTCGGCCTCGGCCAGGTCGCCGGTGCGCTGGCCGCGACGTACGAGGTCCTCTTCGTCTCCCGGGTGCTGAGCGCGCTCGCCTGCGCGGGTTTCTGGGCGGTCGGCGCGGCCGTGGCCATCGCGATGGTCCCGGTGAACGCGCGCGCCCGGGCGATGGCCGTGATGATCGGCGGCCTGTCCGTCGCCAATGTGCTGGGCGTACCGCTGGGGGCCTTCCTCGGCGAGCACCTCGGCTGGCGTTCGGCGTTCTGGGCGGTCGGCGCGGCCTCGGCGGTGGCCCTGGTCGGCGTGGTCACGCGCATCCCGCACATCCCGCTGCCCGAGAAGAAGCCCGAGCTGAAGCGGGAGCTGGCGATCTACCGCGACCGGCAGGTCTGGCTGGCCATCGTGATCACCGCGCTCGCGGCGGGCGGGGTGTTCTGCGCGTTCAGCTATCTGGCGCCGCTGCTCACGGACGTGGCGGGACTCGACTCGGGCTGGGTTCCGTGGATTCTCGGCCTGTTCGGGGCGGGCGCCCTGATCGGTACGGTGATCGGCGGCCGGGTCGCGGACGCGCACCTGTTCGGGGTGCTGCTGGGCGGCATCACGGCGTCCACGGTGTTCCTGGTGGCGCTGGCCCTGTTCGCCTCCAGCCAGGCCGCGGTCATCGCGCTGGCGTTCCTGCTGGGCCTGTCGGCCTTCTTCACGGCCCCCGCGCTGAACGCCCGGATGTTCAACGTGGCCGGGGCCGCCCCGACGCTGGCGGGAGCCACCACGACGGCGGCGTTCAACCTCGGCAACACGAGCGGCCCGTGGCTCGGCGGCACGGTGATCGACCTGGACTTCGGCTTCGCGTCCACGGCCTGGGCGGGTGCGGCGATGACGGCCCTGGCCCTGGCCGCGGTGGGGGTCGCGCTGCACCTCCAGCGCGGCGGCGAGGGCGGCCGGTCACGCTCGCGGCTGGTCGTGAAGGGCGCGGCGGCCCCTGACCCGCGCACCACCCGCCGCACGGCGGACGCGCCCTAAGGGCTGCCCCTCAGCCCGGCGCCGGCCGGCCCTTCGGCCTTCGGAGCCCCGCGGCCGTGAGGCGCCGGACCAGCTCCTTCGAACCGATCTCCCGCGCCCCGGCCCGTACCGCGTCCGCGTAGTACGCCTCGGGCACGTCGTAGTGGTCGCGCTCGAAGGCGCGCGGCGGGCACCCGATCGCGGCGGCGAAGGCGTGCAGCTCCTCGAATGAGGCGTCGCTGACCAGGTGCGACCAGAGGCGCCCGTGGCCGGGCCAGGTGGGCGGGTCGATGTAGAGCGTCACCGCCGCAGCACCTCGCCCAGCGCCCCCACCGGCGCCACCGCCACGGCCGCCTTGGTGCACACCCAGTGCGGGTCGGGACCGAGCTCCGGCTCCACCTCCAGCGCGTGCGGCTCCTCCTCGGCGCACACCGGGCACAGCGGCCACCGCCCGTACCGCTCCAGCAGCGCGTCCTGCACGTCCTGGGCGATCAGGCCGGCCACGAACTCCGCGCCCTCGGGCCACTGCTCCACCCACCACCGCCGGTGGGTCACCGCGTCCTCGACCAGCGAGACGATGTCCGCCTCGGCGACGTCTCCGGCCACCAGATCGGCCATGACGAGCGCGCGGGCGGTGTGCAGGGCCTGCTCCAGGGGGTTCAACTCCATGCCCCCATTGTGCGCCCGCACGGGAACGCCCCCCGGGGGTGGTGACCGGAAGGGGTTGACGGACCCCCGGGTTGAAAATATCTTTCACATGTGACCCATGACGTGAAGGAAAGTTTCAGCGGCGAATCCCCTCCGGCCCCCGCGGCCCTCGCCGCCAAGGTCCGGACCCTCGCCCCCTCCATGACCCGCTCGATGCAGCTGGTCGCCGAAGCGGTGGCGGGAGACCCGGCCGGTTGCGCCGCCCTCACCGTCACCGGTCTCGCCGAGCTCACCGGCACCAGTGAGGCCACCGTCGTCCGCACCGCACGGCTCCTCGGCTACCCCGGCTACCGGGATCTGCGCCTCGCGCTGGCCGGCCTCGCCGCGCACCAGGAGTCCGGCCGGGCCCCCGCCGTCACCGCCGACATCGCGGTGGACGACCCGATCGCCGACGTGGTCGCCAAGCTCGCCCACGACGAGCAGCAGACCCTGGCCGACACCGCCGCCGGGCTGGACACCGTACAGCTGGGGGCCGCCGTCGCCGCCGCGTCGACCGCCCGCCGCATCGACGTCTACGGCGTCGGGGCGTCCTCCCTCGTCGGCCAGGACCTGGCACAGAAGCTGCTCCGGATCGGGCTGATCGCCCACGCCCACATGGACCCGCACCTCGCGGTGACCAACGCCGTGCAGCTGCGCAGCGGCGACGTGGCCATCGCGATCACGCACTCCGGCTCCACGGGCGACGTCATCGAGCCACTGCGGGTCGCCTTCGACCGCGGGGCGACCACGATCGCGATCACCGGCCGGCCCGACGGGCCGGTATCGCAGTACGCGGACCACGTGCTCACCACGTCCACCGCGCGCGAGAGCGAGCTGCGTCCCGCCGCCATGTCGAGCCGCACCAGCCAGCTGCTCGTCGTGGACTGCCTGTTCATAGGCGTCGCGCAGCGGACGTACGAGACCGCCGCGCCCGCCCTGGCCGCGTCCTACGAGGCCCTCGCCCACCGCCACAACCCGCGCACCCGCTGACCGTCCCCGAGCGGTCCGCGCACCACCCGTACGCGTACGAGAACGAGAAAGCAGAGCCGCACCCCATGACCTCCACCACCGACGCGAACACCGGCGCCCCCGGCGCCGGCGACTCCACCGGCGCGGACACCGGCACCGCGGACACCGGCTCCGCCGAGACCTACGGCGAGCTGCGCGCCCAACTGGCGACCCTCACCACCGAGGCGTTCCGCCCCGAGCTGGCCGAGATCGACCGGCTGGCCACGGGGGAGATCGCACGGATCATGAACGGCGAGGACGTCTCCGTCCCGGCCGCCGTCGCCGAGCGGCTGCCGCAGATCGCCGCCGCCATCGACGCCACCGCCGAGCGCATGGCCCGCGGCGGCCGGCTGATCTACGCGGGCGCCGGCACGGCGGGCCGCCTCGGGGTGCTGGACGCCAGCGAGTGCCCGCCCACCTTCAACACCGACCCGTCCGAGGTCATCGGCCTGATCGCGGGCGGCCCCTCCGCCATGGTCACGGCCGTCGAGGGCGCGGAGGACAGCAAGGAGCTGGCCGCCGCCGACCTGGACGCGCTGAAGCTGACCGCCGACGACACGGTGGTCGGCATCTCCGCCTCCGGCCGCACGCCGTACGCGATCGGCGCGGTCGAGCACGCCCGCACCCGGGGCGCCCTGACCGTCGGGCTCTCCTGCAACGCCGGCTCGGCACTCGGCGCCGCCGCCGAACACGGCCTGGAGGTCGTCACCGGCCCCGAACTGCTCACCGGCTCGACCCGGCTGAAGGCGGGCACGGCGCAGAAGCTCGTCCTCAACATGATCTCCACGATCACGATGATCCGGCTGGGCAAGACGTACGGGAACCTCATGGTCGACGTCCGCGCTTCCAACGAGAAGCTGCGCGCCCGCTCGCGGCACATCGTCTCCCTGGCCACCGGCGCGTCCGACGCCGAGATCGAGGCCGCCCTCACCGCCACCGACGGCGAGGTCAAGAACGCGATCCTCGTCGTCCTCGGCGGGGTCGACGGCCCCACCGCCGCCCGGCTCCTCGCCGAGTCCCACGGCCACCTCCGCGCCGCCCTCGGGGTGTCCGGCACGGCCGCACGCACCACCTGACCCACCCCGGGCTCCCCACCCCCCGCACAGCAAGGCACCCAGCACCATGGCCACAGAAGACAAGAACCGCGCCACCGCCGCCGCGCTCCTGCCGCTCGTCGGCGGCGGGGCGAACGTCGCCTCCGTCGCCCACTGCATGACCCGGCTCCGCCTCGGGCTGCACGACCGGTCCCTCGTCGACGACGAGGCGCTCAAGGCCCTGCCCGCCGTGATGGGCGTCGTCGAGGACGACACGTACCAGATCGTCCTGGGCCCGGGCACGGTCGCCCGCGTCACCCCGGAGTTCGAGCGGCTGGTCGAGGAGGCCCGCGAGGCCGCCCCGGCTCCGGCCCCCGCGTCCGCGCCGGGTGGCGGCGCCCCCGTGTCCGCCGAGGAACTGGCAGCGCAGGGCGCGGCGATCAAGGCCGAGCGGAAGGCGAAGAACGCCACCCCGTTCAAGCTGTTCCTGCGCAGAATCGCCAACATCTTCGTGCCGCTGATCCCGGCGCTCATCGGCTGCGGGATCATCGCGGGCCTGGGCGGCCTACTGGTCAATCTGGAGTGGCTGCCCGCCGTGACGCCCGCGCTGGCGGCGATGGCCTCCGGCTTCATGGCGCTGATCGCGGTGTTCGTGGGCTACAACACCGCGAAGGAGTTCGGCGGTACGCCGATCCTGGGCGGTGCGGTGGCGGCGATCATCGTCTTCCCCGGCGTCGCGGACATCGACGCCTTCGGCCAGACGCTCTCCCCCGGCCAGGGCGGTGTGCTCGGCGCGCTGGGCGCGGCGGTCCTCGCGGTGTACGTGGAGAAGTGGTGCCGCCGGTGGGTGCCGGAAGCGCTGGACGTCCTGGTCACTCCGACCCTGACGGTGCTGATCTCGGGCCTGGTGACGATCTTCGGCCTGATGTACGTGGCCGGTGAGATCTCCTCCGCGATCGGCACGTTCGCCGACTGGCTGCTGTCCAACGGCGGCGCGGGCGCGGGCTTCGTGCTCGGCGGCCTGTTCCTTCCCCTGGTGATGCTGGGCCTGCACCAGGCGCTGATCCCGATCCACACGACGCTGATCGAGCAGCAGGGCTTCACGGTCCTGCTCCCGATCCTCGCGATGGCCGGCGCGGGCCAGGTGGGCGCGGCGATGGCCGTCTACTTCCGCCTCCCGCGCAACGAGTCGATCCGCCGCACCATCAAGTCGGCGCTCCCGGCGGGCCTGCTGGGCGTCGGCGAACCCCTGATCTACGGCGTCTCGCTCCCGCTGGGCCGCCCGTTCATCACGGCCTGCGTCGGCGGCGCGTTCGGCGGCGGCTTCGTCGGCCTGTTCAACCAGCTCGGCGACACGGTCGGCTCGACGGCCATCGGCCCGTCCGGCTGGGCCCTCTTCCCCCTCCTCGACGGCAACCACGGCCTGGGCTCGACGATCGCGATCTACGCGGGCGGCCTGCTGGTGGGCTACGTCGCCGGCTTCCTGGCCACGTACTTCTTCGGCTTCGGCAAGGACCTGCTGACCGAGTTCAACGTCTCCCGGGAACCGGCCCCGTCCCCGGTCGCCGCCACGAGCGACGCCCACCCCGCCTCCCCCGCCGCCGGGGCCGCCCCCGGCGGCCCCGGCCCCGACGGCACGGACCCCGGCGCCTCGCCGGCCAAGGCCCCGGCAGGGGTCTGACCCGGGCCCCGACCGGGCGAGACCCCCGGCTCCCTCGCGGCATCACCACGGCTCGCGGCCAGGAGCACTTCGCGTTCCTCTTCATGGGGATCGCGGGCGGGGTGGGGTCCCACACCTTCAACATCAAGGTCGTCAGCCGCACGCCGGGGGACGGCCCGGCCGACGGCTGCCCGACGGCAGCGCGTCCGTGTGGTGGCGGGCGCCGCCCTCGTCCGGTTCCGTGAACGGCGCGGCCGCCGGCCCCCGGCCCCCGAGCGCCGGACCCGAGCACCGGACGTGAGCGATTCCCTGCCCGGGTCCCGCCTGATCTCCGCGGCCCCTGACCGGCCGGCGAAATTTATTCAGCAGCCTCCATGTGTAGGCAAAGCGTAAGCGGGCACCTGAATTCCCGGAGGTTGATAATCATGGTTCCCCTGCTTCTCGTTCTTCTGCTCGCCCTGGTTCTCTTCGGCGCCGGTTTCGCGGTCAAGGCTCTCTGGTGGATAGCCGTGATCGTGCTGGTGCTGTGGCTCATAGGATTCTTCGTCCGTCCCACCGCGAGCGGTGGCCGACGGGGCCGGTGGTATCGCTGGTAGTCACTTCTGACCAGCATCCGCCACTGACCGGCGGATACGGGGGCGGGGGGGGGGCCCCCCCCCCCCCCCCCCCCCCCCCGGCGCCCCCCCCCCCCCCCCCCCCCCCCCCCCCGCCCGGCCCCCCCCCCCCCCCGC